>QWIH01000019.1 GCA_021405315.1 Leptolyngbya sp. PLA1 | reverse complement strand
CGCTGGTGCGTGGAGGATGGGTGAAGGGCGGGCCGCCATGGAGCCGGACGCCGACGCGGCTGGAGCGGGCGCTGACGGTGAGGTTGGAGTCGAAGATGGCTGCGGCGTGATCGGGGGAGAGGAGTGCGGCGTCCGGGCCGGGGAGGACGAAGAGGATTGGGCGGAGGGAGTGCTCGGAGAAGAAGCGTCGGAGCGTGGCGGGGTCGGGGGAATCGTGGGGCGGCGCGGGCGGCGCGGCGACGGGGAGGGAATCGGCGGCGCGGAGGGCCCTGCCGCTGAGGTCGGGGAAGGCGGCGGCGAGGTGCGCGGCGCGGCTGGAGAGGATGCGCGGGGTGTCGAAGCCTCCGGCGATGGCGAGGTAGGTTCGGCAGCCGGTGCGGATGGGGCCGATGGCGAGTTCGTCGCCCGGGAGGAGTTGGAAGGGGTGGAAGACGGGGGCGTCGAGGGTGCGGCCCGCGCGGAGGATGCGAGGGGAGGCGTCGGCGCCGGCGATGGCAACGCGGGCGTGGCCCTGTGCGAGCAGGGTGTCGCCGGAGAGGGTGCATTCGATGGTGGCGGCGGAGTCCGGGTTGGCGACGAGGCGGTTGGCGATGCGGTGGGCGAGATGGTCTGCGGCACCGGCTGGGGCGACGCCGAGGAAGGCGAGGCCGTGGCGGCCGAGGTCCTGGATGGAGGATTGGAGGCCCGGGGAGATGACGCGGAGGGTGGTCACAGGGCGGGGGTGGGGATGAAGCGGACGCGGTCGCCGGGTTGGAGGAGCGTGGGCGAGGTAGAGAGGGGATCGAAGAGGGTCCGCGAGGTTCGGCCCAGGAGTCGCCAGCCCCCGGGGGACTCGGCGGGGTAGATGCCGGAGTATGGGCCGGCGATGGCGACGGAACCCGCGGGGACTCGCGGGCGTGGGGAATCCAGGCGCGGGACGTGGAGCGGGACCGGGAGGCCTTCGAGGTACGCGAAGCCGGGGGCGAAGCCCATGAAGCGGACGGTGTAGGTGGCGGCGGCGTGGAGGTCTGCGAGCGTTGCGGGAGCGAGGTTGAGAGAGGCGGCGAGGGGTGCGAGGTCCGGGCCGTCGTAGAGGACGGGGAACTCGATGGTGCGTGGGGCTGGCGGGGCGAGAAGGTGAGCGCGGGCGAGGGCGTCGGCGATGGCGGCGGAGGCGTCGGCGAGGTCTGAGCCCGGGGTGAGGATGGCGGCGAGGGTGTGATGGCCGCAGACGAGATCGAGGAGCCCGTCGGGCGGGTCGGCGAGGATGGCGGCGCGGGCGAGGGCGGGGAGCGTGGCGGCGATGCGGAGGGCGGAGTCGCCCATGGGCTGGATGGAAGTCGTGGATGGGTTCTGGGAGGTCACGCGTGCTACCAGCGCATGGAGGCGTCGTGCTCGCGCTCGATTCCGACCTCGTAGGCGCTGACGAGGGCTTCGAGGTCTGCGATGCGGCCTCGGAGGTCCTCGCCCTTGTCGGTGTCGGCGATGGTTCTGGGCTTTGGGTAGGAGCGGATGGTGGTGACGGTCGGGAGGATGTCGGCGTCGGATTCGAGGACGGCGGCGACACCCCGGAAGGGGGAGTGCTCGCAGAGGTCGATGCGGTCGGGGCGGAGGACGAGGGTGTATCCGCGGTCGCCGTAGGCCTGGCTGAAGGCGCCGTCGATGGTGACGGCGTTGCCGCCCCGCTTGACGGGCTGCTCCCCCTTTTCGATCTTGACGGGGACGTGACCGTTGACGACGAGGACATCATCGGAGCAGCCGAAGAGGCGGCCGATGCGTTTCATGAAGTCGGCGTTGTGCATGAGGTCGAAGTAGGGGTTTTTGTGCTCTTTGTGGGCGTTTTTGTCGGCGACGAAGTAGGTTTCGAAGGTGGCGAGCTTGTCCTTGCCGAAGAGCGGGGAGCATGGGCCACCCCAGAGGTACCAGAGCCAATCGGCGTCTGAGTCGAGCGCGAACCAGCGTTTTCTGACGGCGCGGCGGACGACGGTGTTCATGGCGTCGAAGAGTTCGCGGCCCGAGACGGACTTGCCGTCGACGGTGATGGAGAGGGGCTGACCGGAGTCGTCGACCGGGACGCAGGCGTGGAAGATGAGGACGTCGTCGCGGCGGGTCCACATGGCGCCGTGGCGGATCATCCATTCGACGTGCTCGCGGAGTCGCATGGAGCGGGTGAAGGACTCCTTGAGGCGGTCGATGCAGGCCTGCTCGTCGGGGGAGTAGGCGTAGGGGTCGTCGGGGTTCAGGGTGGGGAGGTGAGTATCGAGCATGGGGTGGGCGACACCGGCGAGATCGACGGAGGATCGGTCCCTGCTGATGCGGTGGAGGAGGCGGCGGTGCTCGAGGCCCCACTCGGGGTGGCGGGCGAGCATCTGGCCTTCGGACTTGAACTGCATGACGGCGATGGCCTTCTGCATCCGGGCGACGACCTGGGCGTCTCGGAAGCCCTCACCCTTTGGCATGAATCGCTCGGCGGGATCGTCGGCGTAGACCTGGCGGACGAGGCGCTCGATGGGCGCCATGATGACGCCGTAGCCCTCTTCGAGCTGAGAGAGGCGGCGGTAGCGGGCGGAGAAGCGGAGGGTGGTGAGCATGCAGGGCTCGTGCCCGAGGTGGGCGCCGATCCAGATCATGTCGTGGTTGCCCCAGAGGAGGTTGACGTTGGGCTGGCGGCGGAGGGTGTCGATGACGCGGTCCATGCGGGGCCCGCGGTCGCCGAGGTCTCCTGCGACGAGGAGCTCATCGCAGGCGAGGTTTCGGATGAGGCGGGCGGCGGCGCGGACGGCGCCCCAGTCGCGGTCGTAGCGGGCGAGTTCGGCGAGGAGCTCCTTGACGTACTGGGGGCGCTGGCCGCTGCCCATCTCGATGAAGAGCTCGCGGTACCAGTTGGGGAGGAGGCGTTCGAAGTGAACGCGTCTGTAGGTCTTTCGGAGGTCCTTGATGATCTCGAACTGTGCGGAGAGGGTTCGGAAGACCCAGCCCGGGCGGTCGCCCCTGGCGACGATGCCGTGGGAGAGGCGGTTGATGGCCTCTCGGGGGTAGTAGAGGACGGCGAGGAACTCGTGCTTGTCCTGGGGGGAGAGGCGTGGGCCGAGGATGTCGTCGACGAGCGCGCGGAGGCGGCCGGAGGCGTTGTTGATGACGTGGCGGAGCTTGGCGTCCTCGCCGTGGATGTCGGAGATGACGTGGACGACGCCCATGGGAAGGGAGAGGCGAGCGCGGAGAGCTGCGGCCTCGGCGATGGCGGCGTCGGAGGTTGGGAACTGGGCGGCGAGTGCTCGGAGCGTGGAGCGGTCGGTGGGCATGGGAGTCCTTGTGACGGCGCGGGGTGGCGCGGGGCAAGTGTAGAAAGGAGGGAGAACCGTCTGCGCGGCGTGTGGTAAACTCGTGGCGATGCTGGATGCGCACGGGATGCTGGTGCTTGGCGAAGGGGACGTGGCGAGTGCGCTGTGGCAGACCGGTGGGCGGCTGCACCCGATCCTGGTGCACTTTCCGATCGCGCTGGTGGCCTTGGCGGCGGGTGCGGAGGTGCTGAGCGCGGTCATGGGGAGGCGGGGCCGGGCGCGCGGGGCGGGGATGCCGATGCTCGGGCCGAGCGTGCTGGCTCGCGGGTGCCTGGTGGTGGGCGCTCCGGCGGCGGGGATCACGGCGTGGTCGGGGTGGCTGAACGCGGCGTACGAGCACGGCGGGGGCGGGGCGCTGGAGATGGAGGGTCACCGCTGGGTCGGGATCGCCGCGGGGGCGGTGGCGCTGATGGCGCTGGTGGCGGTGCTGGCGGTGAGTTGGCGGGCGACGGAGGTTGGGATGCGCGTGTATCGCGCGCTGGTGGTGCTGGCGGCGATGCTGATGGGAGCGGCGGGTCACCTGGGCGGGTCGATGGTGTACGGGGGGGAGTACCTGTTTTCGCCTCTGAGGGCGGCGCTGGGATGGGAGCGGGCGCCGGCGGCGCGGCCGGCGGGTGCGGCGGCCGGGGAGGATGCGGGCCCGCCGGTGGACTTCGCGGCGGAGGTGTGGCCGATCCTGGAGGCGGCGTGCATCGACTGTCATGGAGATGTGCGGAAGCGGGGGCAGTTGCGGCTGGACTCGCTGGCGGCGGCGCTGAAGGGCGGGAAGAGCGGGCCGGGGGTGGTGCGTGGGGATCCGGACGCGAGTCAGGTGATCCGTCGGGTGAAGGGGCTGGACGGCAAGGCCACGATGCCGGAGGACGCGGACCCGCTGGCGCCGGAGCAGATCGAGGTGCTGGAGCGGTGGGTGCGGCAGGGGGCGGTGTGGCCGGAGACGTTGGGAGCCACGGACACGGGCGTGGAGGAGCGGCATTGGGCGTACCAGCCCGTGGCGGGAGTGCGCGAGGGGGCGGAGGGCGGAGTGATCGACGGGATGATCGGGGCGCGGCTGAAGGCGGAGGGGATGGTCGCCTCGGGGCGAGCGGAACCCGGAGTGCTGCTGAGGCGATTGAGCCTGGACCTGACGGGGCTGCCGCCGACGGTGGCGGAGCTTGAGGCGTTCGAGCGGTCGCCGACGGATGAGGCATGGTCGGCGGCGGTGGAGCGGATGGTGGGCTCTGCGGCGTATGCGGAGCACTGGGCGGGGTGGTGGCTGGACCAGGCGCGGTACGCGGACAGCCGGGGGTATGAGAAGGACCAGACGTGGTCGATGTGGCCTTATCGGGACTGGGTGATCGGGGCGTTCGCGTCGGGGATGGGGTTTGACCGGTTCACGCGGGAGCAGCTCGCGGGGGACCTGCTGGCGGAGGCGACGCAGGAACAGGTGGTGGCGACGGGCTTTTCGCGGTGTTCGATGATCAACGAGGAGGGGGGCGTGGACCCGGAGGAGTTCCGGGTGAACACGGTGGTGGATCGCGCGAACACGGTGGCGACGGTGTGGCTGGGGACGACGCTGAGCTGCGCCCAGTGTCACGACCACAAGTTCGACCCGTTCACGCAGAAGGACTACTACCGGTTTTTCGCGTACTTCAACGGGACGCCGGTGGAGACGGAGGACCTGGGGTCCGGTGAGACGCGGGTGGTGAGCCCGGAGGTGCGGGTGGCGCATCCGATGGAGGAGCGTTGGAAGGCGGAGGCGGCGGCGATCGAGGAGTGGATCGCGGCGGCGGGCGAGGTGTCGGAGGACCACCCGAAGCGTGCGGAACTGCGGGACCTGAAGGGGAAGCTCGAACGGGGCGTCACGACGCAGGTGATGAGGGAGATGAAGACGCCGCGGATCACGCGGGTGCTGGAACGGGGGAGTTTTCTCTCGCCGGGAGAGGTGGTCACCCCGGGTACGCCGTCGGTGCTGCCCTCGATGGGCGAGGGGGCGAGGCCGGACCGGCTGGGGCTGGCGGCGTGGCTGACGGACGCGAGGAACCCGCTGACGGCGCGCGTGATCGTGAACAGGGTGTGGGCGCGGTACTTCGGGAGGGGGATCGTGGAGACGGACGACGACTTCGGGACGCGGGGCACGCCCCCGACACACCCCGAGGTGCTGGACTATCTGGCGGGAGAGTTCGTGCGGAGCGGGTGGGACCTGCGGCACGTTCACCGGCTGATCGTGACGACGGAGGCGTATCGGAGGTCGTCGGCTGCGGGGGAGGGGGCGCGGGAGCGGGATCCGGAGAATCGGCTGCTGGGGCGCGGGCCGCGGCACAGGCTGGACGCGGAGGTGATCCGCGACCAGGCGCTGGAGCTGGGTGGGCTGCTGTCGAGGGAGGTAGGCGGGCCGAGCGTGTTTCCGCCTCAGCCGGCGGGGGTGTGGGGGCACGCGTACAGCGGGGAGCAGTGGAAGGAGAGTGAGGGGAGCGGGCGATACCGGAGGGGGCTGTACACGTTCTGGAAGCGGTCGACGCCGTACCCGTCGTTCGTGGCGTTTGACGCGCCGAGCCGGCAGGTGAGCTGCACAAGGCGGCCCCGGACCAACACGGCGCTGCAGGCGCTGGTGACGCTGAACGACCCGGTGTACGTGGAAGCGGCGGCGGGCCTGGCGGGACGGATGGAACGAGAAGGTGGCGAGGGGGCGGCGGCACGGGCGGGATGGGCGATGCACGCGTGCACGGGGCGGCGGGCGAGCGGGGCGGAGGTGGCGCGGCTGGTGAGGCTGTACGAGGAGACGCTGGCCGGGTACCGCGCGAACACGGGCGAGGCGGAGCGCCTGCTGGAAGCGGCGCGGGTGCCCGAGGGGGAGCGGACGCCGGAGCGAGCGGCGTGGACGCTGGTGGCGAACGTGATCCTGAACCTGGACGAAGTGCTGACGAAAGGGTGAGGCGTGGAAGAGCGGAGGCCCCCGGGCCCGAGGTCGCCGGATCATGTTCCCCGGGCGCGGAGCGCGGCGGAGTTGCTCGCGCTGACGAGGCGGCAGTTCTTCTGCCGTTGCACCGCGGGGGTGGGCGCGGCGGCGCTGGCGAGCATGCTGGGGGTGGATGGCGCCTCGGGGGCGGCGCGCGTCGCCGCGGACGGGCCGCTGGCGGCGAAGCCCCCCCACTTCCCTGCGAGGGCGAAGCGGGTGATCTTTCTGCACATGGCGGGCGCGCCGTCGCAGATCGACCTGTTTGATCCGAAGCCGATGCTGGCGCGTCACGACGGGCAGCCCGCGCCGGAGGAACTGATCAAGGGGGAGCGGTTCGCGTTCATCCGCGGGACGCCCAAGTGCCTGAAGTCGCCCTACCGGTTTGAGAAGCACGGACGGTGCGGGATGGAGCTGTCGGAGCTGCTGCCCCACACGGCGGGGATCGCGGACGAGTTGTGCCTGGTGCGGTCGATGCACACGGACCATTTCAATCACGCGCCGGCGCAGTTGTTCGTGCACACGGGGTCGCAGCTCGCGGGGCGTCCGTCGATGGGGTCGTGGGTGACGTACGGGCTGGGGACGGAGAACCAGGACCTGCCGGGGTTCGTGGTGCTGGTGTCGAACAACAACCCGGACGGGGGCACGGCGCTGTGGTCGAGCGGCTTTTTGCCCACGGTGCACCAGGGGACACAGTTCAGGTCGGCGGGTGACCCGGTGCTGTATGTGTCGAACCCGCCGGGGGTGAGCCGCGGGGCGCGACGGGCGACCCTCGACGCACTGCGGGACCTGAACGGGGAGCGGCTGGAGAGCGAGGGGGACGCGGAGATCCGGACGCGGATGAGCCAGTACGAACTGGCGTTCCGGATGCAGGCGAGCGTTCCGGAGCTGATGGACATCGGCGGTGAGCCGGCGGCGGTGCACGAGATGTACGGGACGACGCCGGGCAAGGCGAGCTTCGCGAACAACTGCCTGCTGGCGCGGCGGCTGGTGGAGCGGGGGGTTCGGTTCGTGCAGCTCTACCACTGGGGCTGGGACAGCCACGGGACGGGGAGCGGGGACGACCTGGTGACGTCGCTGAAGCAGCGGTGCGTGGAGACGGACCGGGCCTCGGCGGCGCTGGTGATGGATCTGAAGCAGCGAGGCCTGCTGGAAGACACGCTGGTGATCTGGGGCGGGGAGTTCGGGCGGACCCCGATGAACGAGGCACGGAACGGGAGCACGTTTCTGGGCAGGGATCACCACCCGAAGTGCTTCTCGATGTGGATGGCGGGTGGCGGGGTGAAGAGGGGGACGGTGTACGGCTCGACGGATGAGCTTGGGTACAACGTGGCGACGGACCCGGTGCACGTGCATGACCTGCAGGCGACGATCCTGCACCTGCTGGGAATGGACCACACGAAGCTGACGTACCGCTCGCAGGGGCGGAACTTCCGGCTGACGGACGTGTTCGGGAAGGTGGTGCCGGGGCTGCTGGCCTGAGCGGAGTCGGGGGGGGCGGGCGCGGGGGGCGTCCGGGGCGCGGCACGGGCTTTGCGAAGTGCCGGGCATGGCATTGCGTTCACACCTCGTGCTGGCGTGCGTATTGGGGGCTGCGGCGTGGCTGTGCCCCGGGGCGGGAGCGGGCACGGTGCAGGATCTGTGCCGCCTGAAGGGGCAGGGCGAATCGGTGCTGGTGGGGGTTGGGCTGGTGGTGGGCCTGCCTGGGACGGGCGATGACGCGAAGGACCTGGTGACGGCCCGCCCGCTGATGGAACTGCTGAAGAACACGGGCGCCGGGGTGGACAGCACGGAGAACTTTCAGAAGTCCAAGTCCGTGGCGCTGGTGAGCGTCTCGTGCACGGTACCGCGGGAGGGAGCGCGGGTTGACGACACGCTGGACGTACAGGTGACCACGCTGAACACGTGCAAATCGCTGAAGGGGGGGCGGCTGTTTCTGACGCCGCTGACTGGCCCGATCAAGGGGAGCGGGGTGTTTGCGGTGTCGGAGGGGACGATCCTGACGGAGGGGACGATCGAGACGCAGGCGCGGGTGATGGGCGGCGCGCGGATGGTGAAGGACGTGCTGATGCCTGAGATCGGGGACGTGTTCGACCTGATCCTGGACCGGCCGTTCGAGGGGTGGGGCGCGGCGACGCAGGTGGCGGTGGCGGTGAACGCGAAGGCGAATCCTGGGGGGCCGCCGGTGGCGCGGGCGATCGACGCGCGGACGATCCGAGTGACGGTTCCGGCGGCGGAGCGGCCCGACCGTGCGGGGTTCGTGGCGGACGTGCTGAGCGCGGACGTGTCGCTGTCGCAGGTGAGCGAGCAGGCGCGGGTTCTGTACAACACACGGACGGGCGCGATCATCGCGGCGGGGGACGTGGAGATCGGCGCTGTGGCGATCACGCACGGGAACCTGTCGATCACGACGACGACCCCGCCGCAGACGGGGACGGAGCGGAACCCGCTGGTGAAGCGGGAGCGCTGGGTGGGGCTGGAGACTGGGGCGAGGCCGTCGGAGAAGGCGAAGCTTGCGGACCTGCTGGCGGCGTTCAAGCAGCTTGACATTCCGCCGCAGGAGCAGATCGGGGTGCTGCAGATGCTGCACCGGATGGGGAAGCTGCAGGCGCGGATCGAGGAGTATTGAGCATGGACACGGGCGCCGGAGGGCTTGTGGGGGTTGGGGGCGTCGGGTGGTCGCCGCCGGGGGGGGGGGGGGGGGGGGGGGGGGGGGGGGGGGGCGAGGATCAGCGGCTGTTTTCGGCGGCGCTGGCGCGAGCGGAGGCGGGGAAGTCCGGCGAGGCGGAGGCACGGGAGGCGGCGGAGCAACTGGTGGCGGCGAGCCTGGTGAGCCCGGTGCTGAAGTCGCTTCGGGAGTCGACGGGGGCGGCTGGGCCGTTCGCGCCCGGGCAGGGAGAGCGCATGTTCCGGGAGCTGCAGGACGCGGTTCTTGCGCAGAGGCTGGTGAAATCGGCGCACTGGCCGCTGGTGGACACGTTGGCACAGCGGGTGCTGCAGCGGGGTGGCGGGAGTGCCACGCGATGACGAGACCGACGGGCCAATCGAAGAGTGCGTGCTGGACGCTGGGGGCGCTCGCCGCCGAGCTGGAGGCGGTGGTGACGGGGTATGAGGGGGCGTACGTGGCGCTGGAGCGTGCGGCGGAGGAGCACCGGGACGCGTTGCGGCGAGGGGACACGTCGGGTGCGGCGCAGGCGGCGGGCGCGGAGGGGCCGGCGCTGCTCCGGATCGGGGAGCTGGACCGGCGGCGGGACGCGCTGATCAACGCGGCGGCGGAGTCGATTCCGGGGCTGAAGGGGAGGGGGCAGATCACGCTGGGTGCGATCGCGGCGTCGCTGCCCGGGGCGGGGAGCGACCTGGCGGCGCGCGCGGCGGGGCTGCGAGCGCTGGTGGCGCGGACGTCGGGGCTGCTGGGGAGCCTTGAGCGGGCGAGCCGGAGCCTGGCGACGCACTTCGAGGGCGTGCTGAGGCAGGTGAGCATGCGGGTGAGCCATAGCGGGACGTATGGGCGGCGCGGGTTTGCGGAGCCCGGGCCGGCGGTGGTGTCGGGGCTGGACCTTCGGAGCTGAAGGAGCAACGCGTGTCACTCTCAGCGGCGTTCAACATCGGTCGGTCGGCGCTGGCGGCGGGTCAGATCGGCCTGCAGGTGGCCGGCAACAACATGGCGAACGCGGCGACGGCGGGGTACAGCCGCCAGATCGCGAGGCTCACGCCCCTGAGGTCGAACAACACGGTGGGCGGGCTGGGGATCGGGGCCGGGGTGCAGGTGAGCGCGATCCAGAGGCAGGTGGACGCTGCGATCGAGGCCCGGCTGCGGTCGGCGACGGCGGACAACGCGGGGGCGCAGGTGCAGGCGGGGATCTTCTCGCAGATCGAGGACGCGCTGGGTGAGCTGGGGGACGACGACCTGTCGTCGCAGATGTCGTCGTTCTTCACGGCGTGGTCGGAGCGGGCGAATCAGACGCAGAGCGACACGTCGGTGGTGCAGCGGGGCGACCAACTGGCGGCGTTCGTGAAGAGGCTTCGTGGGGATCTGAGCCGCCAGCGGGGGCAGGTGGAGAGCCAGCTCTCGGCGGGGGTGGCACGGGCAAACCAGCTCCTGGAGACGGTGGCGGACTTCAACCGGCAGATTTCGGAGGCGGAGGTTGGTGGGAACACGGCGAACTCGCTGAGGGATCAGCGCGACCAGGCGGTGCTGGAACTGTCCGGGCTGATGGACGTGACGGTGATTGATCGGGGCCGCGAGGGGGTGGACGTGCTTGCGGGCTCGACGCCGGTGGTGCTTGGCGCGGTCAGCCGCGGGGTGACGGTGAGGCGTGACACGCAAGGGGGCGAGACGAGCGTGAGCGTGGCGGTGGCGGCGGACGGGACACGGCTGGACCTGAGGTCGGGGCAACTTGGGGCCCTGCTGAGCCAGCGGTCGGAGGCGGTGGATGCGACGATCGCGAGGCTGGACCAGATCACGTCGCAGCTCATCCTGGAAGTGAACAAACTGCACAGCACGGGGGCGAACGCGCGCGGGCTTCGGAGCACGCAGTCGCAGGTGACGATGTCGTCGGGGGACCGGGCGCTGGCGCTGAACGACCCGGGGAACACGGCGATGGCGGGGCTGCCGTTCGAGGCGGTGAACGGCGGTTTTCTGGTGCACGTGAGGCATGACGCGAGCGGAACGGTGCGGACGGTTCGGGTGAACGTGGACCTGGACGGGCTGGACGCGACGGGGGCGGCGGGGTTCGGGGATGACACGTCGGCGGAGGACATTCTGGCGGCGCTGGACGCGGTTCCGGGGCTGGATGCGTCGTTCGGCGGGGACGGGCGGCTGCGGGTTGCGGCGGCGGACGGGTACTCGTTCAACTTCGCGGAGGACTCGTCGGGGGTGCTGGCGGTTCTGGGGGTGAACGCGTATTTCACGGGAGAGGACGCGTCGGACATCGCGGTGCGGAGCGACCTGCTGGCGGACAGTGCGGGGCTGAGCGCGGGGCGGATCGTGAACGGCACGCTGGTGGAGAACGGGACGGCGCTGGCGATGGCGGGGCTTCAGAGCATGGGGATCGAGGCGCTGTCCGGGGTGGCGCTTCCCCAGGCGTGGCGGGAGACGATGCAGCGGGTGGGTTCCGACGCGGCGAAGGCGAACAGCCGCGCGGACGCGGCGCTGATCGTGGAGGAGTCGCTGAGCGCGCAGCGTGCGGCGGTGAGCGGGGTGTCGCTGGATGAGGAGGCGATCAGCCTGATGGAGGCGCAGCGGCAGTACGAGGCTGCGGCGAGGTTGATCACGGTGGCGCAGGAGATGGCATCCACGTTGCTGGAGCTTGTGTAGCGCATGTCGTCGATTCCTTCCAACCTGTCGCGGATGCCGAACCTGCTGCGGAACGCGGCGTCGGCGAGGCAGATCAACTCCACGAACGTGGAGTTGATGCGGGTGCAGCAGCAGATCGCGGGCGGGGTGGAACTGCTGAGGCCGAGCGACGACATCGTGCGTGCGGCGGCGATCGGGGTGCTGGACGAGCGGCTGGCGCGGTCGGTGCAGGTGGTGCGGAACCTCTCGCACGCGGACGCGGCGCTGGGGGTTCTGGACGATCTGTTCAAGGAAGCGCACGACACGGTGCTGGCGGCGAAGGGGATCGCGTCGGCGCAGTCGAACGCGACGTCGAGCGCGTCGGAGCGTGCGGCGCAGGCGGTGGTGATCGATCAGATGCTGGCGGGGCTGTTCAACACGGCGAACCGGGAGTCGGTGGCGGGGTATGCGCTGTCGGGCAGCCGCACGTCGGTGAGGCCGGTGGAGGCGTTCCTGTCGGGCTACCGGTACATGGGGGACGGGCCCGGGCTGGTGACGGACATCGGGCAGGCGAGCACGACGCCGATCACGCTGGGCGGGGGGAACGCGATCATCGGGACGTCGGCGCGGGTGCGTGGGGCGGTGGATCTGGACCCGGTGCTGACGGCGGGGACGCGGCTGTCGGACCTGGACGGGGCGCGCGGGCTGGGGGTGACGACGGGCGTGGTTCGGATGCGGATCGACGGCGGGACTGAGATCGAGGTCGACCTGGCGGGGGCGGACACGGTCGGTGATGTGGTGACGAGGATCGACGCGGCGGTGCGGGCGCACGAGGCGGCGCAGTCCGTGACGGTGCTTGGCCCCGGCGGGGTGTCGCTCGCCGGCGGGTCGCTGACGATCGACGTCGCGAGCGGGCACACGATCGAGTTCGGCGAGGAGCCCGGGGGGACCGCGGCCCGGGACCTGGGCTTGGCGGGTGATACGCCGGTGGTGTTCTCGCCCACGAGCGCGTCCGGGCTGGACACGGCGCCGCGGCTGACGTGGCGCACGGCGGTGGCGGACCTGGCCGGGCTGACGGCCCCATTGGGCTCGATCCGGCTGTCGAACGGGGGGCGGTCGGGGGTGGTGGATCTGTCGGGAGCGCAGACGCTGGGGGATGTGCGGAACCTGCTGGAAGCCGCGGGGCTCGGCGTGCGGGTGCGGATCAACGAGGCCGGGGACGGGATCGACGTGCTGAACGAAGTGGCGGCGGCGTCGTCGAACGCGCTGTCGATCTCGGAGGCCGGCGGGACGACGGCGGCGGCCCTGGGCGTGCGGACGGTCTCGCTGGGGACGCGGATCTCGGATTTCAACTTCGGGCGCGGGGTAGAGATCGTGGATGGGCAGAACGACCCGACGACGGGTCAGCCCAGCGCGAGCCTGAACACGGACCTGCGGATCAAGCTGGGGGACGCGGCGGGCACGACCATCGATGTGGACCTGCGGCCCGAGGACATGGCGGACGTGACCACGCTGCTGGCGCGGATCAACTCGGAGATCGCGGCGGGGCTGGCGGCGGCGAGCCTGCCCTCGACGGCGTTGCGTGCAGAGCTGAGTGCGACCACCAACGGGCTGGCCCTGGTGCAGGACGCGGGGTTCCCCGGGGCCCTGGCGGTGGAGCCGAGGAACAACTCACGAGCGGCGGAGATGCTCGGGTTGATGGACGGCACGTACGACGCGGGGAGCGCAACGTTTACGGGCGAGGAGCGCACGAAGGTGCGTGTGGAATCGGCGTTCACGTACATGCTGGACCTTCGGGCGGCGCTGATCGGGAATGACGTGTTTGGCATCGCGCTTGCTGCCCAGGACCTGGAAGCATCGGCGGGCGAGCTGGTGGAGACCAGGGGCCTTCTGGGCGGGTATGCGACGCGGATCGAGGACGCGTCAACGCGGGAAACGGATCGGCAGGTGCTGGACGAAGGAACGCGAAGCCTGCTGCGGGACACGGACTTCACGAAGGCGGCGTCTCGGCTGACGCTGCTGCAGACGCAGTTGCAGGCGGCGTTCCAGGTGACGGCGGCGTTGAACTCGAGGTCGCTGTTGGATTTCCTGGGGTAGCGGATTGACCGTTCGGGCGGAAGCCCGGGGGTTGGGTTGAAGACAGCGTCCGGCGTGCCTGGTTCGGCCCAGGGCGTGCCGCGGAACAACCGGGCCGACGCAGCGGAGCTCGCGCCATGCAAGTTCGAACGACACGGTTCGGCGTCGTGGAGATCCCGGACGACCGCGTCCTGGAGTTTCCGAAGGGGCTGCTGGGGTTTTCCCAGCACACCCGGTATTGCCTTTTGGAGCCCGGGGAGGACGCGTGCTTCTTCTGGCTGCAGTGCGTGGATGAGCCGTCGCTGGCGTTCGTGGTGACGGACCCGAGCCTGTTCATCCCGGACTACTCGGTTCCGATCCGTCCCGAGCAGATGTTCGAGCTGAAGCTCGGGAAGCTGGAGGACGCGCAGGTGTTCGTGATCGTGAACAAGATCGAGCAGGTGCTGACGGGCAACCTTCAGGGCCCGCTGGTGATCAACACGATGACGCGGAGCGGGGAGCAGCTGGTGCTGGCGGAGAAGCGTTGGACGACGCGGCATCCGCTGGTGCAGCTCGGGAAGGCGGAGGCGGGGCCGAAGGCCGTGTCCGCCTGAGATCGATGATTCATACGTGTGTCCAACTTCGAACGAACGACCCGGCGTCGGACAGGCGCCGGACCGCGACGGCGGCGAACGCCGTGGCGGAGCAACTCCCATCGGGGCATGGAAGCCCCGACTCCGGAAGCAAGGAGCCGCAACATGCTGGTCCTCTCCCGGCAGCGCGACGAGACGATCATGATCGGGGACGAGATCGAGATCACCGTGGTGGATATCCGCGGGGACAAGGTCCGTCTCGGGATCACGGCGCCGACGCGCATTGCCGTGCATCGCAAGGAGGTTTACGAGGCGATCAAGCGCGAGAACGAGCAGGCCGCGAGGCTTGCCGGCGCGGATGTGACCTCGATTCCGCAGGTCGCACCGGGCCCCGCCCGCACCCGCATCAGGGCCAGCGCTTCGAGGCTGGCGGCGGCGGTGGAAGGGGTGGAGGAACCCGGGGCGAGCATGAAGGTCACGCGGCCCGCGGCGAAGCGGGCCTGAGCATGGAATACCAGGGCCGGAAACGAGCACCGGCCACGCGTCCGAAGGACTGACTAGTACTCGAGCAATCACGGAGGATTGCCATGGCACGGATCAATACAAACGTCCCCAGCGTCATTGCCCAGTCGAAGCTCGGCCGCACCCAGGCCCAGATGCAGGTGCACCTCGAGCGTCTGTCGACGGGCCTGAAGATCAACCGGGGCAAGGATGACCCGGCGGGCCTGATCATCTCGGAGCGGATCAGGTCGGACCTGGAGGGCATCAACCAGGGCATCCAGAACTCCTCGCGGGCGTCGGCGATGATCTCGACGACGGAGGGGGCGCTGGCGGAGATCAACGACCTGCTGAACTCGATCCGGTCGCTGATCGTGCAGTCGGCGAGCACGGGCTCGAGCTCGGAGGCGGAGCGCGAGGCGAACCAGCTGCAGATCAACTCGGCGATCGACTCGATCACGCGGATCTCGAACACGGCGACGTTCGGTGGGCTGAAGCTGCTGAACGGGTCGCTGGACTACCAGTTGTCGGGGGTGAGCCGCGCGGACATCGCGAAGGTGCGGGTGAACAACGCGTCGTTCATCAACAACGCGGCGGTGCAGGTGGACGTGGACGTGGTGGGCTCGGCGCAGACAGGCGCGCTGTTCTACAACGGCGCGACGACGCCTCCGGGGGTGACCCTCTCGGCGCTGACCCTGGAGATTTCGGGGGCCACGGGCGTCGAGGTGATCACGATCCCGAGCGGGCGGCCCCTGTCGCAGCTCGTGCAGGGCGTGAACAACGTGTCGTCGCTGACGGGGGTGCGTGCGAGCCTGATCAACAACGATCCGAACTCGGGCGTGGTCTTCGAGTCGGTGGACTACGGGACCAAGTCGTTCGTCTCGGTGAAGCGGCTGGCGCCGCCGGCGGCCTCGGCGGATTCGTGGGGCCTGTACGCCTTCAACGGCGCGTCGCCGAGGACGGCGGACGCGCCCTTCGGCTGGGCGACGCTGATCTCGGGCGGCACACTGGTGCCGGGCGACCGGGACAAGGGCCAGGACGTGCAGGCCCTGATCAACGGGAACCTCGCGACGGGCGACGGGCTGAACGTGAAGGTGAGCTCGGCGTCGCTGGGGCTTGACCTGACGCTCACGCCGACGACGGCGACGACCCCGAGCGGGACCTCGACGTCGTTCTACATCACCTCGGGCGGGGCGCTCTTCCAGCTCGGGCCGGACGTGACGGCGCTGCAGCAGGCGACCTTCGGGATTCAGTCGGTGGCGGCCAGCCAGCTGGGCGGCACCAACACGGGATCGACGATCGAGTATCTCTCGACGCTCAAGAGCGGCCAGTCGAACTCGATCGCGGCGAGCGTGGCCCGGAGCAACTTCAAGCCGGCGTCGGACATCCTGGGGACGGCGATCGACGAGATCACGGTGCTCCGCGGGCGGCTGGGAGCGTTCGAGAGGAACGTCCTGGACACGAACACCCGGTCTCTGCAGTCTCAGTTCGAGAACCTGACGGCCTCGAACTCGGTGATCCGCGACGCGGACTTCGCGGCGGAGACCAGCCAGCTCACCCGGGCGCAGATCCTGGCGTCGGCGGGCACCTCGACGCTGACGCTCGCGAACCAGCAGGCGCAGCAGGTGCTGCAGCTGCTCGGGTAGAGCGGCCTGATCGAAGGAACCTCAGAGGGCGGGCCCGGGTGGCCCGCCCTTTTTCGTGCGCCCGGGCGCGGGTGGGCGCGGCGGGCCAACAATGCCGATAGACCTGCCCGCCCGCGTGGCGTGGTTCCGCCCGCGTCCCGACCGCACCCTTCCGGAGCACATGGATGGCCCGGCTCAACGTTCAAGCCAGCACCGCGACGACGATCCGGATCGACGGGCGCGAGGTCCTCGCGTTCGGGGGGTGCAACTACCTTGGCCTGGCTCATCACCCGGCGGTGACGGGGGCGATGGCGGATGCGGCGGGGGTGCTGGGGCTCTCGACGACGGCCAGCCGCGAGACGACCGGGAACACGGTGGTGCACGACGCGTTGGAGGAGGAACTGGCGGGGTTCATCGGGGAGGAGGGGGCGATCCTGCTTGCGGATGGGTACACGGCGAACATCGCGGTGTGCCAGGCGCTGGCGCGGGATCATGGGGTGGCGCTGATCGATGCGCGTGCGCACAAGAGCCTTCGGTCGGCGGCGTCGGCGGCGGGGATCCAGGTCTTTGAGTACGAGCACCTGAACGCGGAGTCGGCGGCGTGGC
Source organism: Leptolyngbya sp. PLA1 (assembly GCA_021405315.1). Classification (GTDB taxonomy): domain Bacteria; phylum Planctomycetota; class Phycisphaerae; order Phycisphaerales; family UBA1924; genus RI-211. The sequence goes on along the minus strand of QWIH01000019.1, from coordinate 80,952 downwards.
TGGCGGGGCAGTTTGCGGACCAGGGCGTGCTGATGCTGACGGACGGGGTGTTCGCGGCGGACGGCGCGCTGGCGCCGGTGCCGGAGCTGCTGTCGGTGCTGCCGCAGCGCCGGGCAACGCTGGTGGTGGACGACTGTCACGGGGTGTGCGTGCTGGGCGATCGGGGCCAGGGCACGGTCGGGCACTTCGGGGTGCGCGACGCACGAGTGGTGGTGACGACGACGCTGGCGAAGGGCGTTGGGTGTTACGGCGGCGCGGTGCTGGGGGTGAGGTCGCTGGTGCAGCGCGTGCGGGACACGGCGGACGTCTACCGGCGGTCGACACCGATCCCCACGCCGATCGCGGCGGCGGCCCGGGCGGCGGTGCGGACGGTGCAGGGGGATGCGGGGCTGCTGGCCTCGCTGCGGCGGAACATCGTGCTGATGCGCGAGGGGCTGGCGCGGCTCGGGATCGCGACGCACGAGGAGCCGATTCCGATTTTCACGTTCACGTTCGAGACGCACCAGCGGATGGAGGAAGTGCATCGCCGGCTGCTGGCAGAGGGGTTGTACGCGCCGTACATCGAGTACCCGGGCGGGCCCACGCCGCGGTTCTTCAGGGTGACGGTGACGGCGGCGCACACTCGGGAGGAGATCGAGCGGCTGCTGTCGGGGTTCGCGAGGCACATGGCGGCGGTGGCGGCGAGCACCTGACGCCTGCCGAACCGAGCGGTCGGATGGGGCGGGAGGCTCGACGCGGCGTGGGTAGCGGCCTAGCATGGCCCCCACTGTTTTGAGGGAAAGCGCCATGAAGCCGAAGACCCACCCGAAGTACTACCCCAACTGCAAGGTCTTTCACAACGGCCAGGTCGTGATGGAAGTCGGCGCGACGGTGCCGGAGATGCACGTGGAAGTGTGGTCCGGGTCTCACCCGTTCTTCACGGGGAAGCAGACGTTCGTGGACTCCGCGGGGCGTGTTGAGAAGTTCCAGAAGAAGTACGCGGGCAACTACTTCGCGAAGAAGTGAGCAGCCCGAGCCGATTGCTTCGAAGCACGTTGAACAAGGCCGCCCGAGCGCGGCCTTGTTCGCTTTTTGGGGTGTGGGGTCAGCGGGCCACGCCGGCGCACCAGACGGTGCGGACGAGGTTGGAGGCGAGGCGGAAGGCGAGGTCTCGCTCGTCGGTGGTGTCAAGGAGACAGAGGTCGGCGCGGAGGCCGGGGGAGATGCGGCCCCGGTCGGGAAGACGGAGGACGTTCGCGGCGCCGGAGGTGGCGGCGGCGATCGCCTCGGCGGGGGTGACGCGGCAGCGGCGCACGGCGATGGCGAGCGCCAGGGGCATGGACTCGGTAGGCGCGGAGCCGGGGTTGCAGTTGGTGGCGATGGCGAGGAGGCCGCCCGCGTCGAGGAGCGTGCGAGCGTCGGCGAAGGAGCCCTCCGCGTGCACGCCGCAGACGGGGAGGATGACGCCGGTCACGTCGGAGGCGGCGAGGGCGCGGAGATCGGGGAGGGTCGAGGCTTCGAGGTGGTCGACGCTTCGGGCGCCGAGGGCGATGGCGAGCGGGATTCCCCCCATGCTGCTGAACTGGTCGGCGTGGAGGCGGATGGGGTGTTGGAGGGCGAGGGCAGCCTCGAGGAGCGCACGGGCGTGGTCGAGGGACCAGGCGCCGGATTCGAGGTAGAGGTCGATGGGGATGCCCGGAAACTCGGCGTGGACCGCGGGGAGTGTCTCGCGGATGGTGCGTCGGACGAAGTCCGGCTGATCGGGGTCGATGGCGTGGCCGAGGAGCGCGGTGGGGACGACGGTCCCGGGCCAGGAGGCAGCGGCGTCGGTGATGGCGCCGAGCATTTTGAGTTCGTCGGCGGTGGTGAGGCCGTAGCCGCTCTTGATCTCGATGGTGGTGGTACCGGCATCGAGGAAGCGGCTGAGGCGATCGCGGGTGGAGTCGGCGAGGTCGCGGCGGGAGGCGGCGCGGACGGCGCGCACGGTGGACATGATGCCGCCGCCGGCGCGGAGGATGTCGAGGTAGGACGCGCCGCGGAGTCGCTGCTCCCACTCGTCGAGTCGCGAGCCTGCCCAGCAGGCGTGGGTGTGACAGTCGACGAAGCCGGGGATGAGGACGCGGCCCGCGGCGTCGATGGTGTGATCTGCGTGGGCGGGGGGCGGGTCATGGAGTTCGGTTCGCTCCCCCTGAGCATTGGTGACGGAGAAGCCTTCCACGGACGTGAACCGCCTGCGGGCGTCGTGAGTCGTCACCGAGGCGATGACACCATGCTCGAGGCGCACGTCGCAGAGCCCGAGGGAGGTCGCGACGGCGTCGGGGCCACGGCGTCCTGCGGCGGGCGCGGTGACCACCCGGGCGTTTCGGATGAGTGTGGATGTCACGCGAGCCCCCGGGAGGCGAGGGCGCGGAGGGCGACGAGGAAGAGGTGCGCGGCGGTGCGCGCGGTACGGCCCGACTCGTCGTGGGGCGGGGAGAGTTCCATGATGTCGAAGCAGCGGACGCCGGGGAGTCGCATGGCGACATCGAGGAGTGAGGCGAGGCGGCGCGGGGAGAGGCCGGCGGGGTTGGCGGCGCTCACGCCGGGGGCGGCGGCGGCGGTGATGACGTCGATGTCGAGGCTGACAAAGCGGCCCCGGTCGGCGTCGGGCGTGGCCTCGCGGATGGCGCGGCGGGTGGCTGGGAGGAAGGAGCCTCCGCGATGCCGGAACCACCGGGCGTGCTCCGCGGTGTTGACGAATGGGCTGAAGCCGACGAGGTGGAGCTGACGGAGGGCGCAGTCTTCGACGAGGCGGCGGAAGGGCATGCCACTGCCGGGCTGCTCGCGCACGTCGAGGTGAGCGTCGAAATAGAGGCCGGCGTCGAGGGTGCGGCCGTGGGCGGCCTCGTGCTCGATGACGGCGCGGACGAAGGGGAAGGTGAGGTCGTGTCCGCCGCCGATGGCGATGGGGAAGAGGCCACGGGAGAGGAGGTCTCGAGTGACGAGCGAGACGCGGCGATGGGTTTCGGCGAGGGCGTGGGCGTCGTGACCTGGGGCGGGGATGACGTTTCCGGCGTCGAAGATGAGAGGCCAGGCCCAGCCGAGGGGCTCGGCGACGCCGTAGCGGGCGAGGGCAGCGCGGAAGGCGTCCGGGCCCTGGGCTGCGCCGGGCCTTCCGGCGTTGAGGCGGATTCCCAGGTCATCGGGGAGTCCGAGGATGGCGACGGAACACCCGGCGGGGTCGTCGGTTCGGATGCGGGAGGCCAGCCTTGAGGCGGGGATGTCGGGGGGCCAGAGGGCGGGTTGGGTGTGGGGCTCGAACATCTGGGTTGCATGGTACGGTGAGGCGTGGGAGAATGCCGGGGTGATGAAGCCGTTCCTGCGGGCTCACTGGTCGCACCTGTGCGTCATTTCGTACGACGTGCCCGAGGAGTTGCTGTCGCCCTATCTGCCGCGGGGGCTGACGCTGGACACTCGCGAGGGGAAGTGCTTCGCGAGCCTGGTGGCGTTTGATTTTGAGAACGCGCGAGTGAAGGGGATCGCCTGGCCCGGGTTTCGGGAGTTTCCCGAGGTGAATCTGCGGTTCTACGCGAGGCGGGGGCCGGATCGGGGTGTGGTGTTCGTGCGGGAGTACGTGCCGAGCCGGATCGTGTCGTGGGTGGCGCGGCGGGTGTACAACGAGCCGTATGAGAGGGCGGCGATGGCGAGCAGGATCCACCACACGCTGGAAGGGCTGGAGGTGAAGCACACGCTGCAGTTGGAGGGGAGGAAGAGCCGCATCACGGTGAGCGCGCGGAAGGAGCCCCCGCTGCTTCCGGAGGGCGACGGGTGGGAGTCGTTCTTCATCGACCAGGAATGGGGGTACGGGAAGGGGAAGCACGGCGAGACGGTGCGGTACCGGGTGATGCACCCGCGGTGGCTGGTGTACAAGGTGGAATGGGCGGACGTGCACGTGGACTGGGCGCGGCTGTACGGCGGCGCGTGGGCGTGCCTGAAGGGGCGGAAGCCGTTCTCGACGGTGCTGGCGGAGGGGTCGGAGGTCGCGGTGTTTCCGGCGCAGCCGGTGTGAGGCCGGTCAGACGTTGAAGTACTTGGCCTCAGGGTGGTGAACGATGATGGCGCTGGTGCTCTGCTCGGGGTCGATCTGCCAGTTCTCGGTGAGGCGGCAGCCGATGCGTGCCGGGTCGAGGAGCGCGAAGAGTTTTTCCTGGTCTTCCATGCGGGGGCAGGCGGGGTAGCCGAAGGAGTAGCGGCTTCCCTGGTAGTGCTGCGTGAAGAGGTCCTTGATGCGGGGGCTGTCGAGGTGGCCGATGCCGAGCTCCTGTCGCATGCGCTTGTGCCAGAACTCGGCGAGCGCCTCGGCGGTCTCGACGCCGAGCCCGTGGAGGTAGAGGTACTCGGTGTAGTTGTTGGCGCGGAAGAGCTCCTGAGCGGCCTCGCTGGCGCGGGGGCCCATGGTGACGCAGGAGAGGCCCAGGACGTCGGGCTGGCCGGAGTCGGCGGGGCGGAAGAAGTCGGAGATGCAGAGGCGTCGCTTGTCGGGCTGGCGGGGGAAGGTGAAGCGGAGGAGTTCGCGCGAGGGCGAGGCGGGGTCCCAGATGATGAGGTCGTTGCCGGCGCTGTTGCAGGGGAAGTAGCCGTAGACGACGGCGGGGCGGAGGATCCGCTGGTCGCGGCAGTTCGCCTTGAGGCGCTCAAAGATCGGGGTGATCGTGTCCTCGAGCACGGCGGTGTATTCGGCGTCGGAAAGGGCGCCCTTCTTGACCTGCCACTGGCCCCGGAAGAGGGCGACGGGGTTGATGAACGGGTAGATGTCGTCGAGATCGAGGCCTTCGACGACGCGCGAGCCCCAGAAGGGGGGCGTCGGGACGGGGACGGAGGCGGAGACGTCGGAGCGTTGGACGGGCCGACCGGGTTCGGGCAGGTCGGGGGCGGCGAGCTTTTCCGCGCGGGAGCGGTTGATGGCCTCCTCGGCGCGGGACCGCTTGGACTGGCGGTCTTCGATTTCGCGGTCGAGATCCGCGGCGCGGCCTGTGGTGAGGAGGTCCATGGTGCGGAGGCCGTCGAAGGCGTCCTTGCCGTAGAACACGTCGCCCTCGTAGGTGTCTCGGAGGTGGCTCTCGCAGTAGTGTCTGGTGAGGGCGGCGCCGCCCAGGATGACGACGGGGCGGAGGCCCTGCTCGTTGAGAGCGCGGAGGTTTTCCTCCATGACGTTGACGGACTTGACGAGAAGGCCGGACATGCCGATGGCGTCGGCGTTGTGCTCCTTCCAGGCCCTGACGATCTCGTCGAGGGGCTGCTTGATGCCGAGGTTGACGACGCGGTACCCGTTGTTGGTGAGGATGATGTCGACGAGGTTCTTGCCGATGTCGTGGACGTCACCCTTGACGGTGGCGAGCACGAGGGTGCCCTTGCTCTGGCCTGAGGCGCGCTCCATGTGGGGCTCGAGGAGAGCGACGGCGGCCTTCATGACCTCGGCGGACTGGAGGACGAAGGGGAGCTGCATCTTTCCGGAGCCGAAGAGGTCGCCGACGGTCTTCATGCCGTCGAGGAGGTGGTCGTTGATGATGGCCAGTGGCGGGTAGAGGGCGAGGGCGGCGGTGATGGTGGCCTCGAGGCCTTCTTTTTCGCCGTCGACGATGTGGGCCCGGAGGCGTTCCTCGAGCGAGAAAACCCTGGCGGGACCTGCTGCGGCGGCGGGTCCTGCGGCGTCCTTGAAGAGCTCGATGAAGGCCTGGAGCGGGTCGTGGCCCTCGCGGCGGCGGTCGTAGATGAGATCGAGCGCGGCGTTCCACTGGTCGTCGGGGATGCGGGTGCGCGGGAGGATCTTGCTGAAGTGGATGATGGCGCTGGTGAGGCCGGCCTGCTGGAGCTCGTGGAGGAAGGCGCTGTTGAGAACGACGCGGGCGGCGGGGCGCAGGCCGAACGAGACGTTGGAGAGGCCGACGGTGGTCTGGCACTCCGGGAAGGCCCGCGCGATGAGGCGGACGCCCTCGATGGTTTCCAGGGCGCTTCTGCGGTCGGACTCCATGCCGGTGGAGACGGGGAGGACGAGGGGGTCGAAGAGGATGTCCGCGGGGGCGAGGCCGTGGTGGCGGACGGCGCGGTCGAAGGCGCGGCGGGCGATGGCGAGCTTGCGGTCCGCGGTGCGGGCCATGGAGGCTTCTTTGTCTTCGTCGATGGAGCCGATGACCAGGCCGGCGCCGTATCGGAGGGCGAGTTCGCACACCTCGTCGAACTTGCGGTCACCCTCCTCGAAGTTGGCGGAGTTGATGATGCACTTGCCGCCCGCGTGGCGGAGGCCGGACTCGATGGTTCGGAGCTGGGTCGAGTCGAGCATGAGGGGGACGTTGACCTGTCGGACGACGCGAGAGACGACCTGGGCCATGTCGGCGGCGTTGTCACGGCCCGCGTAGTCGACGTTGAGGTCGAGGACGTGGGCGCCATCGTGGCGGACCTGCTCGCGGGCGAGGCTGACGATGCCGTCCCAGTCTTCGGCCTCGAGGAGCTTCTTGAATGCGCGGCTGCCGCTGGCGTTCATGCGTTCGCCGATGATGAGGATGGAGGTGTCCTGGCGGTATTCCTGGGGTGAGTAGAGGCTGGTGACGGCGGGCCGGGGGGCGCTGACGGAGGCGGGCGCTGGGTTCCCCTTGGAGAGGGACTCTTCGACCTGGTTGACGAGGAGGCGGATGTGGTCGGGGGTGGTCCCGCAGCAGCCGCCGACGATGCGGACGCGATCCTGGTCGAGGAATCGGCGCATGGCGAGGGCGAAGGGCTCCGGGGCGAGGGGGAACTCGGCGCGGCCTTCACGGAGGACGGGAAGGCCTGCGTTGGGCATGACGGAGACGGCGCGGGTGACGCCGGCGCGGCCCATGGCGGCCCAGTTGGCGCCGAGCCAGTGGACGTGCTCGGACATCTCGGTGGGGCCGGTGGCGCAGTTGAGGCCGAGGGAGGCGATGGGGTAGCCGGCGAGGGCATGAGCGACAGCGGAGATCTCCGTGCCCAGGAGCATGCTGCCGGTGGTCTCGATGGTGACGGAGACGAGGATGGGGATGTCGGAGGGAGACTTGCCCGAGTCGGAGAGGGCGGCGAGGACGGCGTTGATGGCGCACTTGACCTGGAGGAGATCCTGGCTGGTCTCGATGATGAAGGAGTCGACGCCACCGGCGAGGAGGCCGCGGGCCTGCGCGCGGTAGGACTCGAACATGGCGTTCCAGTCGATGTTGCCGAGGGTGATGAGCTTGGTGCCCGGGCCCATGGAGCCGGCGACGAAGCGCGGGCGCTCCTTGGTGGCGTGGCGGTCGGCGACGTCGCGCGCGAGCTCGGCGGCTGCCTTGTTGATCTCGTGGCAGCGGTCCTGGAGCTCGAACTCGGCGAGGACGTGGGGCATGCCGCCGAAGGTGCAGGTCTCCAGCACGTCCGCGCCCGCGGCGAGGAAGGAATCGTGAATCTCGGCGACGACGTCCGGCCGTGCGAGGACAAGGACCTCCGGGCAGTTTTCTTTGCCCCAGAAGTCACGCTGCACGTCCAGATTCCGGGCGTGCGTGGCTGTGCCCATGGCGCCGTCGAAGACGATGGGACGGCGAGCGAGGAGTTGAAGGAAAGGAGATGTCATCGGCGCTCTTTTATCCTTACATCCGGATGAATGGATAATAGCAGGGTGTTGGCGGATTGGAAGGGACGATGGCTGGTGTTATCGGTACCAGCGCGGTTGGGGGTCGGGCGGGCGGCCGGGTGAAGGGTACGACTACTACCATCGGCCCCCATGGCAACGGTTCCGTGCTTGAATGAGGCAGAAGCAGCGGCGGCGCAGGCGGCGGCGCGGAAGGTGGTGGAGACGCACCAGAGGCTGGCGGACTGGCTGCGGGTGGGGATGACGCTGGCGCAGATTGACGTGTTCGTGGCGAAGACGCTGGCGGACCTTGCCTGCCGCTCGTGCTTTCTGGGGTATCCGGTGGCGGGGCACCTGCCGTTTCCGTCGCACGCGTGCCTGAGCGTGAACGAGTGCGTGGTGCACGGGCACGCGGCGTATCGGAAGCAGCCGTTGCAGCCGGGGGATGTGCTGAAGGTCGACATCGGCGTGTGGTTTCAGGGCTGGGTGGGTGACGCGGCGTGGACGTACTCGATGGGGAGGCCGACGCCGGAGGTTCGGCGGCTGATGGACTGCGGGAAGGAGTCGCTGGCGGCGGGGATCGAGCAGTTGCGGGCGGGCAAGAAGTACATGGAGTGGGCGGTGACGGTGCAGGACTGCGTGGAGAAGAAGTACGGGTATCGGTGCGTGGAGAACTGGGGCGGTCACGGGATCGGGCGGAAGGTGGATGAGAAGGGGAAGCGCGGGCTGCACCTGCCGCCTCATCTGCTGAATCACAGGCCCAAGCCTGGTTCGCCGTGGACGGAGGCGGGGCACGTGTGGAAGGTGGGGAATCTGGTCGCGGTGGAGCCGATGATCGCGGTGGGCACTGGGGAGACGGTGCAGAGGCCCAGCGAGTATGCGCCGCGGCTGAACGACTGGCCGGTGTACTCGGCGGACGGCTCGATGACGGTGCACTACGAGCACGACGTGCTGATCGCGGAGGACGGGCCCCGGGTGCTCACGGCGGGGCTGGAGGGCCTTCGGGACGAGATTGAGTGAGGGGAATGGTGCGCCACCGGTGCGCGCACTCGGGGCATGGGGCGAGGCCTTCGGGGTCCGGGGCGGCGCCGGCGAGGTCGAAGCCGCACCCGGCGCAGCGTCCGTGATTTCGGCGTGTGGAGGCGAGTTCCCAGTCGAGGCGGAGGAGCCACTCGCGGGCGAGTGCGCGGGCGATCCAGACGACCAGTGCGATCGCGAGGAGCAGGGCGAGGGCGAGGAGGGCCTGGGTGCCTGGGCGGAGGCGGTTGCCGTTGTAGGCGAGCCACAGACCCGGGACGGTCATGGCGCAGGGGGCGAGTGAGGCGGCGAGGAGGGCGTGCGGGAGCAGCGAGGTGGTGAGGCGTCTGGCAAGGCCGGTGAGCGGGCCGGTATCGGTGCGGTCGCGGACGACGCGGAGGGGCGTGCCGGCGTCGTCGGTGAGGATGTGTCGGGCGTGTGCGCGGGGCGGTGTCATGAAGAGGGACGGCGGCGGTGGGCGCTGGGTGCGCCTGATCCTACAGTGGCGGAATGCCGCGGATTGACACGATCTTTGATGAGTTGAGGGCGGGTGGGAAGAAGGCGCTGATGCCGTTTGTGTGCGCCGGGTACCCGGTGCCCGGAGCGTTGGCGCCGGCGCTTCGCGCGGCGAAGGAGGCGGGCGCGCGGATCGTGGAGGTGGGGATTCCGTACTCGGACCCGATCGCGGACGGGCCGGTGATCGCGGCGGCGATGCACGAGGCGTTGAGGCAGGGGATGACGGCGGAGCGGGTGTTGGAGCAGGTGCGGGGGTTTCGGGGGTCGGAGGGCGGGGAGGCGGCGGGCGTTCGTGATGCGATGGTGAAGGAGATGCTGGGTGGGGAGAAGCCGCCTCTGGGGCTGGTGGCGATGGTGAGCGTGTCGGTGGTGCATCGGTGCGGGGGGCTGGAGGGCTTCCCGAAGCGTGCGGCGGAAGCGGGATTCGACGCGGTGCTGGTGCCCGACCTGACGGTGGAGGATTCGGAGCCGCTGGTCGCGGCGGCGTCGCGTGCGGGGGTAAGCGTGCCGATGCTCATCGCGCCGTCCACGAGCAAGGCGCGCGCGGAGCGGATCGTCAAGGCCTGCACGGGGTTTGTGTATCTGCTGGCGCGGGCGGGCGTCACGGGAGAGAGCGCGGAAGCGCCGGACGTGGGCGGGAAGATCGGGCATCTGCGGGGGATGACCGACCTGCCGATCGTGGTGGGCTTTGGGATCTCGACGGTGGAGCAGGTCCGGGCGGCTGTTCGGCACGCGGATGGGGTGATTGTGGGGAGCGCACTGGTCCGACGGATGGGGGAGGGGAAGGGGCAGCCCCCCGAAGCGGCGGTGCGGGGTCTGGTGGCGGAGCTGGCGGCGGGGCTGGCGGGATAGGCCCGGGGACGGCCAAGCGACAGGGAATCCGCGGGAATCGACTTGTCCGCCCATCGCACGCCGCCACAATGTCTAGTCCGGGAGGGGCCTGTCTGGCCCGCGTTTCAACGGACACAGAAGACGCCCGGTCGCGGAAGGTCCGCGGCGGGGATCGCACAGGCCCGGGCGCGGAGCGCCCAAGGGAGTGTCATGAGCAGCCTTGCCTTGAACGGAAAGACGAGGGACATGAGCCACCATCGCCACGAGTTGAACGGCGCTTCGCAGCAGCGGGTCGACCAGACCTTCGCGGAGGACGTGTTCACGATGCGGGTGATGCAGCAGCGTCTGCCGAAGGAGGTGTTCAGGGCGATCCAGCGAACGCTGAACCACGGGGAGCGTCTGGACCCGTCGGTGGCGGACGTGGTGGCGAGTTCGATGAAAGAGTGGGCGATGGAGCGTGGCGCGACGCACTACACGCACTGGTTCCAGCCGTTGACGGGGCTGACGGCGGAGAAGCACGACGCGTTCCTGGTGCCTGACGGGGAGGGCTCGGCGCTGTCGGAGTTCACGGGTTCGGCGCTGGTGCAGGGGGAGCCCGACGCATCGAGCTTTCCATCGGGCGGGATCCGTGCGACATTCGAGGCGCGCGGGTACACGGCGTGGGACTGCACGAGCCCGGTGTTCCTGAACCGGAACGGCGGGACGGTGACGCTGTGCATCCCGACGGCGTTCGTGTCGTGGACGGGCGAGGCGCTGGACAAGAAGACCCCGCTGCTGCGCTCGATGCAGGCGTTGTCGGAGCAGGCTCGTCGCGTGCTGAAGATCTTCGGGACCGACCAGGGCGTGACGAACGTGATCGCGACGCTGGGGTGCGAGCAGGAGTACTTCCTGATCGACCGGGAGCTGTTCTACAAGCGTGATGACCTGATCACGTGCGACCGGACGGTCTTCGGCGCCAAGCCCCCGAAGGGGCAGCAGCTCGAGGATCACTACTTCGGCTCGATCCCGACGCGGGTGATCGGCTTCATGTCCGAGGTGGAGCGGGAGCTGTACCGGCTGGGCGTGCCGGTGAAGACGCGGCACAACGAGGTGGCCCCGTGCCAGTTCGAGCTGGCGCCGCTGTTCGAGACGGCGAACATCGCGAGCGACCACCAGATGCTGGTGATGGAGGCGCTCAAGCGGGTGGCGCCGCGGTTCGGGCTGCAGTGCATCCTGCACGAGAAGCCGTTCAAGGGGATCAACGGGAGCGGGAAGCACGTGAACTGGTCGATGTCGACCAACACGGGCGTGAACCTGCTGGACCCGCGGGACGACACGCACACGAACATGCAGTTCCTGGTGTTCCTGTGCGCGGTGATCCGCGCGGTGGACCTGCACGCGGACCTGCTGCGGGCGTCGGTGGCGTCCGCGGCGAACGACCACCGGCTGGGGGCGAACGAGGCCCCGCCCGCGATCATGTCGATCTTCCTGGGCGACATGCTCACGGACATCATCGGGCAGCTCGAGCGTGGCGGACCCAAGAGCACGAAGCAGAAGGGGAGTCTGGACCTGGGGGCGAAGACGCTGCCCCACCTTCCGCGGCACACGGGGGACCGGAACCGGACGAGCCCCTTCGCGTTCACGGGGAACAAGTTCGAGTTCCGGGCGGTGGGCTCCTCGGGGGCGGTCGCGTGGCCCTCGACGGTGCTGAACACGATCGTGGCGGAGTCGCTGGACTACATCTCCGGGATGCTCGAGAAGGCGGTCGGGAAGAACCCGGACCCGGCGAAGCTGCAGTCCGCGGTGAAGGACGTGCTGCAGGGGATCGTCAAGGAGCACAAGCGGGTGCTGTTCGACGGGGACGGCTACACGAAGGAGTGGCACGCGGAGGCGAAGAAGCGCGGGCTGCCCAACTTCAGGGAGTCGGTGTCGGCGCTGCAGCAGATCCCGTCGAAGAAGAACATCGCGGTGTTCGAGAAGTTCGGGGTGCTGAGCAAGCTGGAGCTGGAGAGCCGGGCGCACATCTTCCTCGAGAAGTACGTGAAGCAGGTGCTGATCGAGGCGGAGACGGCGATCCTGCTCGCGAACACGCAGGTGCTGCCGGCGGCGCAGCGGTACCAGATCGAGCTGGCGGAGACGGTGGCGTCGGCGGAGATGGCGGGGCTGGACGCCAAGGACGCGAGGGCGGCGCTGGCCGACTTCGCGGGGCTGGTCTCGAAGCTGCGGAAGGCGATCGCGGTGCTGGACCGCGAGGCCGAGAGGCACGACGACGACGTGTCGGCGCACGCGGAGCACGTTCGCGACAAGGTGAGGCCGGCGCAGGAGGCGGTCCGGGAGGTGGTGGACGAGTTGGAGACTCGGGTGCCGCGCGACCTGTGGCCGATCCCGTCGTACCGCGAGATGCTGCACATCAAGTAGCGAGGCCGGACCGAGAGGACCGAACATCGCCCGCGATTCCGCCCGGGGTCGCGGGCGTTTTCGTGCGCGGGATACGCTCTTCGGCGCCCCCTGTAGCTCAGCGGTAGAGCAGTCGGCTCATAATCGATTGGTCCCCGGTTCGAATCCGGGCGGGGGGATTTCGGGCGGTGGCGGGGTGCTCAGACCTCGAAGAGGGCCTCGACGAAGGCCTCCGGGTCGAAGGGCTGCATGTCTCGTGGCGTTTCGCCGGTGCCTACGAACTTGACTGGGGTGTCGGTGACCTCTCGGACGGCGATGACGATGCCGCCCTTGGCGGTGCCGTCGAGCTTGGAGAGGAAGACGCCGGTGACCCCGGCGGCCTTGCCGAACTCTTCGGCCTGGCGGAGGGCGTTCTGGCCGCTGGTGGCGTCGAGCACGAGGAGGACCTCGTGCGGCGCGCCGGGGATCTGCCTGCCGACGACGGCGACGATCTTGGCGAGCTGCCTCATGAGCGGGTCCTGAGTCTGGAGGCGGCCGGCGGTGTCGAGGATGAGGATGTCGGCGTTTCGAGCCTTGGCGGCGGCGCAGGCGTCGAAGGCGACGGCGGCGGGGTCACCCCCCTGCTGCCCGCGGATGACGGGAACACCGAGGCGGGCGGCCCAGGTTTCGAGCTGTGCGACGGCGCCGGCGCGGAAGGTGTCGCAGGCGCCGAGGACGACGGAGCGATTCTGATCGATGAAGTGCTGGCAGAGCTTGGCGATGCTGGTGGTCTTGCCCACGCCGTTGACGCCGGTCATGAGGATGACGGTGGGCCCGGAGGGGGCGAGGCGGAGGGCGCGGTCCTGCTGGGGCCACATGGCGCGGATTTCGGCCTTGAGGTAGTCGAGCACCTGGTCGCCGGTGGCGATCTTGCCGCTGCGGAAGTCGTCGCGGATGCGGGCGATGAGCCGGGAGGTGGTCTTGACGCCGACATCGGCCTGGAGGAGACGTGCCTGGAGCTGGTCGATGAGGGCGTCGTCGAGCGTGCGGCCAGTGAGGAGGTTTTTGAGGCCCTGCGCGCCGGTGACGAGCGCCTCGCGGGTCTTCTCGAGGCCCTTCTTGAAGCCGTCGACGAGGGAGCGGAAGAAGCCCATCAGGTCGCTCCGTCCGTCACCTGCTCGATGCGGTGGAGCACGCGGTCGAGCAGGCCGTTGATGAAGGCGGGGGACTTCTCGGTGGAGAAGTGGCGGGCGAGCTCGACGGCCTCGGACACGACGACCTTCGGGGCGGTGGTGCGGCTGACCATCTCGAAGTGGGCGAGGCGGAGGATGGCGCGGTCGGTGGCGGCGAGGCGGTGCGAGGGCCAGTCGGGGGCGAGGGCGAGGAACTCCGCGTCCGCGTCGGCGCGGGCTTCCCATGCGCCGGTGGCGAGGGCGGCGACGCGCTCGGCGTCGATGGGTCCGAGGCCCTCGACACGGGAGAGCGCGTCGGCGGCCCAGGCGCGGTCGCGGCCTCCCATGTCGAGCTCGAAGAGCACCTGGAACGCGAGGCGGCGGAGGGCCATGCGGACGACGGACTCTCGTGCCGCGGGTGAGAGAGGTTCGAGGGTCTTGGCGGAGGGGGCGTGGGCCTCGTCCTCTGAGAGGAGGAAGACGCGGTCGAAGGCGATGGTGCGGAGATCGGCCGTCGGGGTCATGCGTGGCGTCCGCGGCGGGTCGCGGCCTTGTCCGTGCGGTCACGGGGGGTGAGAGGTGGCGTGGGAGGACGGCCGGATCGGAGGGAGTCGGCGGCGAAGATGGACTCGAGCACGGCGGCCATGGCCTCGGCGCCCTTGTTGCCCTTGCTGCCTCCCGCGCGGGCGCGGGCCTGGGCGGGGTTCTCGGTGGTCAGAACGCCGAAGGCGACGGGGATGCCGGTGACGAGGGAGACGGTCATGAGGCCGTGCGCGACGGCCTCGGCGATGTAGCGGTCGTGGCGGGTTTCGCCGCGGATGAGGCAGCCGAGGGCGACCACCCCGGCCCAGGCGCCGCTGGAGGCTCCGGCCATCGCGAGGGAGGGGAGCTCGTAGGCCCCCGGGGCCTCGGCGACGGCGAGGCGGGAGGGGTCTCCGCCGGCGCGGGCGTACTGCTCGCGGGCGCCGTCGAGGAGGCGGGAGGTGATGGAGTCGTTGTAGCGGCTGACCACCACGAGCACGGGGGGAACGGCTCGGGCTGATCGGGGCGTTGGGGTGGCTCGGCGCTTGGGCGTGGAGGCCATGGGTGCGATGGTAGGTGTGGCACGCGGGCGCGGCTGTACAGTTGTGCACGATGACGATCCGCAGGCTGCCGGGAGATTTCCGGGTGCGTGAGCGGCTGCGCGAGGACGTGGCGCGTGCGCTCACCCCCACAGCCGGGCCGGGGCATGCGGTTGCGGTGTGGGTGCTGGAAAAGGAGTCGCTCACAACGCCGGAGGCGACGGCGAAGCTGGCCCGCGCGCTGGGACTCGCCGCGGACGCGGTGACGCACGCGGGGCTGAAGGACAAGCACGCGGTGACGGAGCAGCACGTGTGCGTGCGTGGGGATGGGGAGCACGCGGAGGGGCCGGGGTGGAGCGCGAGGCGGATCGGATTCGCGGCGCGGACGCTCACGGCGGCGGACATCGAGTGCAACGAGTTTGAGATCATCGTGCGCGACCTGGGGCGTGCGGCGTGCGCGGAGATGCGGGAGCGAGCCCGCGTGCTGTGCGGGGGGTCGGGCGGGGCGTGGTTTGTGAACTACTTCGGCGATCAGCGGTTCGGCTCTGCGCGGCACGGGGAGGGGTTCGCGGCGGCGCACCTGGTCAAGGGCGAGTTCATCGAGGCGGTGCGGCTTCTGATCGCGACACCCGCGCGGAAGGACACGGGGACGCGGCGGGCGTTCACGAGGATGGCCGCGGCCCGGTGGGGCGAGTGGGCGGCCCTGGCGAAGGAACTGCCCGGATGCCCGGAGCGTGCGGCGGTAGAGGCACTTGCCCTGGGCCGGGGCGGCGCGGAGGCGTTCGCGGCGCTCCCCCACTTCCTGCGGGAGATGTGCGTGGACGCGTGGCAGTCGCACCTGTGGAATGAGGCGGCGCGGCGGCTGGTGGAAGGAGGGGGCACGTCGGGGCCCCGCGGGCGAGAGGACACGCACCTGCTCGCGGCGGGGCGGGCGGCGGAGCTTTCCGGGGTGATGATGCCACTCCCCGGGCCGGAGATGGAGATGCGGGAGCCCTGGCGCGGCGCGATGGAGGCGGCGCTCGCGGATGCGGGCGTGCGAGCGGAGGAGTTGCGCGTGCCGGGGCTGAGGCGTCCCCGCTTCGGCTCACCCGAGCGGGCGGTGGTGGCGTGTGCGGGCGGGCTCACCCTGGAGGGCCCGAGGGAGGACGCGGAGCTGAGCGGGCGCGGGCGATTCAGGATGCGCGTGCGGTTCGAACTCCCGAGCGGGAGTTACGCGACGGAGGTGCTGCGGGCGCTGGGTCAGTGACGGCGGCGGCGGCGGAGCGCGAGCAGGCCGGCGGCGAGGGCGAGCCCGCCGGCGGGCGCGGGGACGACGACGAGTTGGACGAAGCGCGAGGTGTCGCCCGGGATTGGTGAGGGGACGTCGTAGAAGAACTGGAAGGAGAGCCCGCCGGGGAGGCCGGGGAGGATGACGTTCTGGAACTGGCCCTGGCGTTCGGTGTATCGGATGACGTAGAACTCGTCACCGGGGGAGGCGACGTAGCTCGGGAGGAGGTCGACGAGGAAGGTGCCGGAGGCGCCGAACTCGAAGGAGAGCGCGCCGAGGATGTCGATGGCGTCGTGGTCGACGCCGCGGACAAGGCCGCCGATCTCGGCGGTGATGAGGGAGCTGGGTCGGAAGTTGGCGTTGCCGTCGACGGTGAAGAGGCCGGGCGAGTTGCCGGGGTTGAAGTCGCCGTCGCAGTCGAGGTTGCCGGCGAGGGTTCCCCCGCCGGAGAGGGTGCCGTCGGCGACGAAGAGGGTGGGGGTGGTGAGCGTGCCGTTGAGGTTGGTGGAGCCGTTGAACTGGGTGACGAAGCCCGGGGAGGCAAGGGTGGAGCCAGTTCCGACGGTGAGCGCCCCGGCGGAGCCGAGGGAGCCGGCGAGGGTGAGGGAACGTCCGCCGGAGAGCTCGAAGGAGCCGCTGGGGGTGATGGTGTTGAGGGCGGCGAAGGCGCTGTTGTTGTTCTCGTCGACGATGTCGGCGGTGGCGTTGGTAAGGGCGATGTCGGCGTCGATGGTGTCGATGGCGGCGCCGTTGAAGCGGAGGGTCCCCTCGACGGTGAGCTGCCCGCCGGTGAAGGTTCCGGAGGAGAAGTTGGTGATGGTGCCGTTGACGGTGAGGTCGGAGCCGGCGCCGACGGTGAGCTGGCCGGTGGCGCCGAGGGTGAGGTCGGAGGTGGTGGTGAGGTTTCGGCCGTTGAGGACGCCGAGTTCTCCCCCCGAGGCGACGGTGGAGATTCCCGGGGCGACGTCGAGGTTGGCGGCGTCTCGGAGGGCGGCGGCGGGGCCATCGAGGATGACGCGGCCGGCGAGGGTGGTAAGGCCGGCGAGGTTGTCGGCCTTGAGATCACCGCCGAGGTGGAAGATGCCGCCGGTGAGGGTGCCCGCGGAGACGTTCTGGAGTGAGAATCCGGAGGCGACGGCGACGTCCGTGCCGGCGCCGGTGGTGAGGGTTCCGTCGTTGAGGAGGTCGCCGGTGAGGGTGACAGTGCCGCCGGTGCCGAGGGTGAGTGTGGCGGCGGCGGAGTTGGTGAGGCCGGCGGCGTTGAGGGTGGCGGAGTCGCCGGCGGTGAGGTCGGCGTCGTTGACGAGGGCGCCGGAGACGTCAAGGCCGGCGGTGTTGGCGAGGCCGATGGTGCCCTGGTTGGTGAGCGAGCCGGGCTTGGTGAGCGTGCGGCCCGACCCGACGTTGATGGTTCCCGTGGCGGCGTTGGTGGTGAGGGAGTCGAAGGCGGCAAAGGAACCGGAGCCGGCGAGGTATTCGACGGTGGCGGCGTTGGTGAGGATGGTGGCGCCGGTGAAGTCGATGCTGCCACCACCGACGCGGTAGGTGCCGCCGGTGAGCTGGTTGGCGGCGATGTTGGCGACGGTGTCGGCACGGAAGGTGCCGGATTGGACGTCGAGGATTCCCTGGTTGTCGAAGGAGACACCCTGGATGTCGGCGGTGCCGGTGCCGGTGTCTCGGATGATGGTGCCGAGGTTGGTGAAGGAGGTGGCGGCGCCGGAGCCGGAGAAGCGGAGCTGCTGGTCGGACTGGATGGTGAAGGTGCAGGAGGCGCCGTTGGTCATGGTGGCGCCTTGTCCGAGGACGATGTCGCCCGGGCCCATCCAGAGGGCGGAGCCGTCGCCGTGGTCGATGTCGGTGTCGTCGAAGGAGACATCGACGGTGTGGGAGTAGACGATGGGGCCGTTGGCGCGGAGGGTTCCGAGGCCGGTGACGGAGGCGTTTCCGATGGTGAGGGTGCCCGCGACCTGGAGGAGGCCGCCGAGGCCTGCGCCGTTGATGGTGGCCCCGCCGTCGATGGTGGCGTTGTTGAGGACGTTGAGCGTGTGGGCACCGCCCCAGAGGAGGGTTGCGTCGGCGGAGTTGACGGTGAGGTCGGTGACGGTGACGGGGAGGTCGAGCGTGACGCCGTAGGAGGCGCCGGTGGCGGTGATGATGGCGTGGTAGGTGTTGGCGCCGTTGTTGGGGATGTCCGGGTTGGTGGACCACCGGACGGGGTTGCTCCAGTTGCCGCTGACCGCGGAAAGCCAGTTGGAGTTGATCTGGGCAGATGCGGACCCCGCGGCGAACGCCAGAGCGAGGCCAGCGGATACACGCACGCATGTTCTGCGATGAGCCATGGGTCTCAACCTCTCCGGCCGGCGGCGGCTGGTCTCGGAACGCGCGCGACGCCGGTTTTCGTCCAGCGTACCGGGAATCCTGAAACTGGCAACCCCCGAGTTGAGATGGGGCTCGGACTGGCGCTCCTAGCGCAACCCGAACGGTATTAGCGGACGCGTGCTCGGAGCTTGGCAAGGTCTGCGAGGTACGTGTCCACGCCGGCGACGGAGCGGTCCTTGAGCGGGGTGAGGAGCGAGGCGGCCTGGTCGAGGAGTTCTGCGGGCGCCGGGCCGCCGGGGGCGGGGTGGTCGAGCCGGAACTCGGCGAGGCGGAGAAGGCCGACGGCGAGGTCGAGCTCGTGGCGCTCCATGGGGTCGGCGCGGGCGATCTCTCGCCGGAGCGAGACCACCTCTTCGAACGCCGCCTCGGCCTCGGCGGTGCGACCCACGGCGGCGAGCTCCGCGGCGAGCGAGAGGAGGCACCCGGTCAGGTCGCGTCGGGCCTCGACACTGCGCGTGTCTTCATCGCCGAGGCGTCGGGCGATGCGGACGGCTTCGAGGTGGCTGGCGAGGGCCGCGTCACGCGCGGCCTTCTCGCGGGCGGCGGCGGAGGGGTCCGAGGCCTTGAGCTCGGAGCAGAGGCGGGCCTCCTCACTCCGGGCGAGGGCGATGTAGCGGGTGGTGACGAGCTCATGGCGGCGGATCTCGCCGCTGACGGTGTTGGCGGCGGCAAGGGCGCGGAACTCGGAGAGGGTCTTTTCGTGCGTTTCACGGGCGCGGGTGACATGGGCGAGGGCGGCGGTGTAGCCGGCGGTGGCGGCGGGGGCGTCCCCCGCGGAGGCGGCGCGCTTGGCGAGGGTGGAGGCGAGCTGGGCCCGGACCATGGAGAGGAGGGCGCGGCAGTCGGCGACGACGCCGAGGCCTCGGCGGGCGTCCTCGTTCTCGCCGGAGGCGAGGATGGCGCGCCAAGCGGCGTCGGCGAGGAGGTAGTTGTCATCGGAGGCGGCGAGGAGCGCGGCGACCTTGGATTCGTCGCCGGAGGTGGCGGCGGCGCGGGCGTCGAGGCGGTCGATGTCGGCGAGGGCGCGGAGCGTCCAGGCACGGGAGTCCTGCCACTTGGCGAGCGTGACGGGGTCGGCCGGTGGGGTGCGGAGGGCGCGGTCGTACTCGGAGACAGAGGCGGCGAAATGCGTCCGAGCCTCGGGGAGCTTGCCGCGGAGCTGCGCCGCGCCGCCGGCGCGGTAGAGGCTGCGTGCGACGGCGGCGTGCATGCGAGGGTCGTCGGGGAAGCGGGCGAGGAGGGCGTCTCTGATCTCACGGGCGCGGGCGTGGTTCTTCTCGGCCTCGCCGGTCTCACCGAGGCGGCGCATGTAGATGACGCCCTGGAGGTCGCCGACGCGTTCGTGGGCGGAGGCGAGATCGAGGAGAAGGTCCGGGTTGTCACCGGCTTCGGTGCGGAGCTTTTCAAGGTAGGTCTTGGCTTCCTTGAGGAGGAGTTCGCGGGCGCGGGTGGCCCCGCGGAGGTAGGTGAGTTCGTCGCTGATGGAGGTGATCATGACCATGGCAAGGTCATGGCCCGCGCGGAAGTTGGACTCGGCGCGGCTTCGCTCGGCGGCCTGCGCGGCCTCGGCCTTCGTGGCGGCGGCGAGGGCGTCCGTGGCTCTCTGCTCGGCGCGAGAGGCCTGGCGGTACATGACGGTCATGGCGACGCTGAAGACGGCGAGCAGGACGACGAGGGTGACGCCAACGGCAACAGGGACGCGGTATCTCTTGAGCGCCTTGCCCAGCATGTAGGCGGTGCTGTCACGCTTGGCCTCGATCGGCTCGCCCCCGAGATATCGCTTGATATCACGGCCCAGCTCGCCGGCGCTCTGGTATCGGCGCTCGCGTTCCTTGCTGAGGCACTTGAGGACGATGGTCTCGACCTCGTCGTCGACCTGGCGGCGGATCGTGCTCGGCTTGGCGGGTTCGGCGCGCAGGATGTTGTCCAGCACGTCGCGCATGTTGCCCAGGACCTTGTAGGGGAACTGGCCCGTGAGCATCTGGTAGAGCATGACGCCGAGCGAGTAGACATCGGTGCGGACGTCGATGTTTCCCGGGTGGCCCTCGGCCTGCTCGGGGCTGGCCCACGGGAGGCTGCCGACGAACTGGCCTGTGAGGGTCATGAGGTGCGGGGAGGAGCCTCCCGGCTCGTCGACCATGTCGCCGACGGCGATCTTGGCGAGGCCGAAGTCGACGACGATGGGCTCGCCGTTGGCGTCGACGCGGACGTTGGAGGGCTTGAGGTCGCGGTGGATGATTCCCTTGAGGTGCGCGGCGTTGACGGCGTCGCAGATCTTGCCGAAGAGCCGGAGGGTGTCGTCGACGCCGAGCTTCTTGTCGGCGACGAGTTCGTCAAGGGAGCGGCCCGAGATGTAGTCCATGACGTAGAAGAAGGAGCCGTCGGCGGTGGCGCCGCTGTCATGGATGCGGACGATGTTGGGGTGGTTGAGCTGGCCCAGGACCTGGACTTCGCGTTCGAAGCGTGAGCGGCCGGTGGAGCCGGTGAAGGGCCCGCCGTGGAGGAGCTTGATGGCGACCTTGCGCTTGGTGGAGTTCTGGATGGCCTGGTAGACGACCCCTTGACCGCCTCGGTGGATTTCCCGGAGGACCTCGTAGCCCGGGAAGGCGTCGGGGCTCGGGAGATCGCCGGCGAACATGCCGGGCTTCGAGCCGCTCTTGGGGGAAGCCTGCTGGATGGCGTCGGCGATGAGGTCTTTGAGGGGGCGCGAGCCGGAGCCGGGCTTGGGCTTGTCGCCCGAGGGGCTTGGGTTGCCTGCGGGTTGGGTTGGTTCTTCGTGGGACACGGTGGGCGTTCGGAGCGCGGCGTGCGACGGCACGCCCCCTCGGCGATGCCGTCGACGCATGAGTGCGGTCATGCTACCAACCCGTCGTCCCGCCGGGGCGTCCCTCCGACCGCCCACGGTCGGGAACGACGTAGACACCATCCCCTCCGGACGGTGGGAGTCCCCCTCTCCGGGAGCTAGAACGGAGCGTGCGGGCGTTACTCACGCTTGCTGAGAAAAAAAGTTACCGGCGGGCCCCATGGCTTCGCGGAGGCGATCGTGGGCGCGGGCGCGGAGCATGAAGACGGCGCCCTCGGAGCGGCCGAGCTCCTTGGAGACCTCCTCGATGGACTTGCCGTCGAGGTCGTAGAGGCGGATGACGCGCTCGTAGTCGGAGGGGAGGAGACGGAGGGCGTGTTCCATGTGGGAGATGGCCTCTCCCTTGGCGGCGTGGCGGCTGGGTGTTGTCAGGCTGCCGCTGAGCACATCGATGAGGGCCATCATGGACTCATGCCCGTTGCGTGGACCGGCGGTGACGCGCTTGGAGGGGTCGGGGCGGCGTGCGGCTTCGAGCGCGCGGATAGCGTCGATGAGGTTGTTTTCGGCGAGGCGGGTGAGCCAGGCCTGGAAGCCGCTGACGCCCCCACTGCCGAATCGCGAGATGCGGAGCACGGCTTCGAGATAGGTGACCTGCATGACGTCATCGGCGTCGAGGCTGGAACGCAGGTGGGGGCCGATGCGGCTCTCGATGCGGGCGTGGACGCGGGGCCCGAGTTCCTCGAGGACGGCGGCGAGCGCGGCGGTGTCGCCACGCGTCGCCTTGGCCAGGAGCGCTTCGGTGTCGTGTGGGGGTGTCATGGCAGCCGCTCCGCGGGATGGGTTGAAGAACGCCGATCCGAGCCTCAGGTCACAGGATTCTACTGGGATCTGGGCACGAGGGCGATGGCAAACCCGTCGTAGCCCTTGACGCCCACGGTCTGGAGGGTGGTCGCGGCGATGCGGGTGTCGGAGGCGAGCGAGGCGGCGAAGCGGCGGACCCCCTCGACGGAAGGGTCCTGGCCCGAGTGGTCCAGCACCTTGCCATCCCGGACGACGTTGTCCACGACGATGACGGCGCCCGGGAGTGCCCTGCGGACGGCGAGGTCGAAGTAGTCGGGGATGCCGGCCTTGTCGGCGTCGATGAAGACGAGGTCAACACGGTGGCCCCGGGCGTGAAGGGTGCGCATGGACTCGAGCGCGGGACCCTCGATGAGCGAGACGCGGTCGAGGATTCCGGCCGCGGCGAGGTTGTTGCGGGCGACGGCGGCGTGGCGCGGGTCGAGTTCGAGGGTCGTGAGGCGACCGGTCGGGGACATGCCCCGGGCGAGGCAGATGGTGCTGTACGCGGCGAGGGTGCCGACTTCGAGGATGGAAGAGGCGCCGCAAATCTGCGCGAGGAGCGTGAGGAAGCGGCCCTGGAGCGGGGAGACGTGGATGGGCGGGAGCCCCGCGTCAGACGCGGCCCGGAGCGCGGCGGAGAGGACTGGGTCGGAGGCGCCGGTGGCGGCCTCGAAGTAGTGGTCAACGGCTTCCCAGGTGTGGTGCATGGCGGGCTCTGGATGGAAGGGAACGCTACGCCCGCGGCCGGTCGATAGGATGCGGGCATGGAACCACAGACAGAGGGCACGGGCGGGGCGGATGGATCGCCGGAGGCGGCGCGCGAGCTGGAGCTGAAGCAGGCGTTCAACGCGTTCAAGAAGCGGCTGAAGCTCACGAAGCTGGACCACGAGTCGAAGCTGGGGGCATCGAGGCCCATGACCGGCGGGAAGAAGACCGACGGGATGGGGATCATTCCTCCGAACCAGTTCTCGCGTGAGGTGTGGCAGGAACTGGCGAGGCAAGGGAAGATCAAGGACATGGGGGGCGGGTTCTACTCGATGTGAGCGGGCGGCTCAGGGCAGCGGGAAGGTCCCGAGGATGGTGGGGTTGAGCCTCCAGATGGTCAGCGAGAGGAACGAGGCGAAGCTGACCCAAGCGAGGTAGGGCAGGAGCATGACAGCCGCGACGCGGCGCACGCGTGCGAAGCTGATGATCGTCCAGGCGATGAGAGCCCAGAGCAGCAGGATCTCCGCGAAGGCGATGGCGCCGAGCCTCCAGGTGAAGAAGAGCCACGTCCAGAGGCCGTTGAGAACGAGCTGGACCGTGAAGAGGACAAGGGCCGGTCGCGAGCGGCGGTCCGGGGTGAGCCAGACGAGCACGGCGGCGATGGCCATCAGGACGTACAGCGCGGTCCAGACGGGGCCGAAGAGCCATCCCGGGGGCGCCCAGGCGGGGCGGGTAAGTGCCGCGTAGAAGTCTTTGGAGTTGGAGGAGGCGAGCCCGCCGGACGCCGCGGCAAGGAGCGTGAGTGCCGGCCAGAGGATGCAGCCCAGGAGCGTGTTTCGGGGGGACGTGGCGGGCATGGGGCCCTCCGTGAGTGCTCGGGAGGTGGCAGGATCGGCACCCGCTAGACTAGGGCCTTCGGGTGGGCGCGCGAGGAGCCGGCATGTCTGAAGCACACGTGAGGGTGGTGAGGGGGATCTACGAGGCGTTCGGTCGCGGGGATGTCCCCGCGGTTCTCGGTGCGTTCAGCGCGGAGATCGTGTGGAACGAGGCGGAGAACTTCAGGTACGCGGACAAGAACCCGTACGTGGGTCCGGAGGCGGTCTTGCACGGCGTGTTCGCGCGGTGCGTGGGCGAGTGGGACGGCTTCGCGGTGGACGTGGGTGAGGTGCTGGACGCCGGGGACGCGGTGGTGGTGCTTGGGCGGTACAAGGGGACGTTCAAGGGGACTGGGCGGCCCCAGCACACGCAGTTCGTGCACGTGTGGCGGCTGGAGGGGGGCAAGGTGACTCGGTTTCAGCAGTACGCGGACACCCTGCAGGTGGCGAGGGTCTGCGGGACGGTGTAGAGGGCGGCGACCTGGTGCCGGGACGGGGCGGCGTCTCATTCGGAACCTTCGGGCGTGTGACGGACTCTGACGGGGCAAGGGGCGCGGGTCGCGCCCGGTGGAGGTGCCGCATGGTCGGATTGCTGCGGAAGCCCAGATGGTCGCCCTACGTGGTCGGCATCGGCATCGGGGTGCTGAGCTGGGCGACGTTCTATTTCATGGGGAAGGCGCTGGGGACGAGCACATCGTTCGTGGGCGCGGCGGGGTCGGCGCTCTGCACGGTCGCCCCGGAGCACGTGGCGGAGAATGCCTATTACGTGAAGGAGTACGGGGCCAAGGGGGGCGGGTTCAAGCCGATCTTCGACTGGCAGATGGCCCTGGACATCTCGCTGGTGTTGGGCGCGTTCCTGGCGGCGATGCTGGGGCGGACGTTCAAGGCCGAGAGCGTGCCGACCGTGTGGGCCGAGCGTTTCGGGCCCTCGGTGGCGAAGCGGTACGCGGCGGCGTTCGTGGGCGGGTTCATCCTGATCTTCGGGGCCCGGATGGCGGGCGGCTGCACGAGCGGGCACGGGATCTCGGGCGGGCTGCAGCTCGCGGTGTCGAGCTGGACGTTCTTCGTGAGCATGTTCGTGAGCGGGGTGGTCGCGGCGGCGGTGCTCTTCGGCTTCGGGGCGCGTCGCGCCGGGAAGGAGGCGGGCCATGTTTGAGCATTTCTTCGCGGATCCGAGGACGATCCTCATGGGTGTGATCACGGGGCTGGTGTTCGGCTTTCTGCTGCAGAAGGGGGGCGTGACGCGGTACAACGTCATCGTCAACCAGTTCAGGTTCAGGGACTTCACCGTGCTCAAGACGATGCTGACGGCGATCGTCGTGGGCGCGGTCGGCGTGTACGCGATGCTGCAACTGGGCATGATCAAGGGCCTCAGCGTCAAGAGCGCGGAGCTGGCGATGAACGCGGGGGGCGGGCTGGTCTTCGGCGTCGGCATGGTGCTGCTGGGCTATTGCCCGGGGACGGCCCTGGCGGCGGTCGGGCAGGGCTCGCGGGATGCGGCGGTCGGCATCGCGGGGGCACTCGTGGGGGCGGCGGTCTACGCCGAGGCCTACCCGTGGCTCGCCCGGGTGGTGGAGCCGATGTGGAAGTTCGGGAAGGTCACCTTTGCGGACGTCACACACGTGTCGCCCTGGTGGTTCATCGCGGGGCTGGCGGCGTTCGCGGTCGGGCTGTTCGTGCTGCTGGAGAAGCGGGAGCGTCGCGCGGCGGTCGCGTGACCCGGACGGGACACCCGGGGGCGAACGGAGTGATTCTCATGTGCGGTTGCAGGAATGTCGGCGGGGCTGACCGGGTGGTGAGGCTGCTGATCGGAATCGCGGCGCTGGTGCTGGCGTTCTCGATGCTGAGGGTGATGGAGGGCGCGGCTCTTGGCATTGTGGCGGCGGTGGTCGGGGTGGTGATGCTGACCACGGCGGCGCTGGGGATGTGCCCCCTGTACCTGCCGCTGAAGCTTTCCACCTGCAGGCCGACGGGGAAGTGAGGCGCGGCGAACCCGCGCGGCGCATCAGACGCCGCACGGGCGGGTACCGGGCGGGTACGCTGTCAGGGTCCGCCTAGGAGGGGCCCGCCCATGCGTACGCGCCGACTGCTGCTGGTGGTGGTGGTGATGCTGTTCGCGGGGGCGTGGCGTGCTTCGGGGCAGGCCCCGGCGGCGGCCGAGTTGACGGCGGTTGACCTGCGGTGCGAATATCTTGAGAACCCTCTGGGGATCGGCGAGAGAGCGCCTCGCCTGAGCTGGGGGCTGCACTCGGCGGCGCGCGGCGCGAGGCAGACGGCGTACCGCGTGATGGTGGCGTCGTCGCCGGACTTGTTGATGCGCGGCGAGCCGGACCTGTGGGACACGGGGCGGGTGGAGAGCGCGGGAACGGTGGGAATCGAGTACGCGGGCACGCCGCTGGACTCCCGGGCGCGGTGCTACTGGCAGGTGCGGGCGTGGGACGGCGAAGGGCGCGCGGGCCCATGGAGCGAGCGTGCGCACTGGGAGCTGGGGCTTTTGACCGGGGAGGACTGGGCGGGGGAATGGATGAACGCGGGGCCGAGCCGCGTCGGGGTGACGATCGGTCGCGCGGAGTACGCGGCGGTGGACGGCTCGGCGCGGACGGACGTCACGGGGGTCGTGCGAAGCCTGGCGGAACGGGGCGAGGCGATCGTCGCGAGCAACCTGGCGATGGGGGTTGACCCGGCGTACGGCGTGAAGAAGCGGCTGGTGGTGGAGTATGAGGTCGGGGGGATCCAGATGCGGGCGGAGGCGGCGGAGGGCGGCACGGCGGTGCTGAACAACACGAGGCTGCCCTACGTGAGGCGGGTGTTCATGATCGAGAAGCCGGTGCGGCACGCGAGGCTGTACGCCACGGCGCTCGGGGTGTACGAGCCGTGGCTGAACGGGGAGCGCGTGGGAGATGCGTGGCTGGCGCCGGGGTGGACGGACTACCGCGTGCGGGTGCATGGGCAGACGTACGACGTGACGGACGATCTTCGTCCGGGGGAGAACGTGGTGGGGTTCATGGCGGGCCCGGGGTGGTATGCGGGGCGAGCGGGGCTGTTTCACGCGCGGGAGTTCTACGGGAGTGTGCCGGGCGTGCTGGCGCAGCTCGAGATTGCCTACGAGGACGGGACAACGGAACGGATCGTGAGCGACGCAGCGTGGGAGCGGCACGACGGGCCGATCATCGTGTCGGACATCATGGACGGGGAGGTGCACGACGCACGGGGCGAGGTGCCCGGGTGGTGCACGCCGGGTGCGGAGCGGGCGACGGGAGGCGGGTGGTCGCCCGTGAGCACGCGCACGGAGTCGGTGGCGATCGAGAATGCCCCGGACCGGCCGGTGAGGGTGCTGGAGCGGCTGCCCGCGCGGAGCGTGCGCGAGGCGGCTCCCGGGCGGTGGGTGTTTGACCTGGGGCAGAACATGGTTGGTGTCGCGCGGATCACGGTGCGCGGCGAGGCGGGTCGCGTGGTGACGCTGCGGCACGCGGAGATGCTGAACGCGGAC
Source organism: Leptolyngbya sp. PLA1 (assembly GCA_021405315.1). Classification (GTDB taxonomy): domain Bacteria; phylum Planctomycetota; class Phycisphaerae; order Phycisphaerales; family UBA1924; genus RI-211. The sequence goes on along the minus strand of QWIH01000019.1, from coordinate 54,071 downwards.
GGGACGCTCTATCTGGAGAATCTGCGCGGGGCGGCGGCGACGGACGCGTACATCTGCCGCGGGGAAGGGGCGGAGACCTGGGCGCCACGGTTCACGTTCCACGGGTTCCGGTACGTGGAGCTGAGCGGCCTGGCGGCGGCGCCGGAGGTCGGGGCGGTGGAGGGGCTGGTGCTGGGCAGCGACCTCCCCCCCACCGGCGAGTTTGAGTGTTCGGACGAGAGGCTGAACCGGCTCTATTCGAACATCGTGTGGGGGCTGCGGGGCAACTACCTGAGCATCCCGACGGACTGTCCGCAGCGGGACGAGCGCATGGGATGGATGGGAGACGCGCAGGCGTTCATCCCGACGGCGGCGCGTGTGGCGAACGTTGCGCCCTTCATGACGAAGTGGATGGTGGACGTACGCGACGCGCAGCGGGCGGACGGCGCACACTCGGACGTAGCGCCGGTGATGAAAGGGCTGAGCTACGGCACGCCCGCGTGGGCGGATGCGGGGGTGATCGTGCCCTGGACCCTCCATGAGGTGTACGGGGACCGGAGGATCCTCGAACGGAACATCGGGAGCATGAGGGCATGGGTGGAGTGGTGCCGGGCCCACAGCACGGGGCTCGTCCGCGACAGGGACCGCGGGAACGACTATGGCGACTGGCTGTCGATCGATGCGGAGACGCCCAAAGACCTGATCGGCACGGCGTACTTCGCACGGTCCGCGGACCTGCTGGCACGGTCGTACGGAGCGCTGGGGCAGACGGATCGTGCCGAGGAGTACCGGGGGCTGTTCACCGAGGTGAGGCGGGCGTTCGCCGCGAAGTACGTGGCGGACGATGGCACGGTGGCGAACGGGACTCAGACGTCGTATCTGCTCGCGCTGGCGTTTGACCTGGTGCCGGAGGAGAAGCGGAAGGCGGCGGCGGGGCACCTGCTGCGCGACCTCGAGAAAAGGGGTTGGCGGCTGAGCACGGGGTTCATCGGCGTGGGGCTGCTGCTCCCCACGCTGGACGACGCGGGCCACCCCGACGCGGCGTACCGACTGTTGATGCAGGACGAGTTCCCGTCGTGGCTCTTCAGCGTGAAGCACGGGGCCACAACGATCTGGGAGCGCTGGAACGGCTGGACTCCGGAGCAGGGGATGAACGATCCGGGCATGAACTCGTTCAACCACTACGCGCTCGGCTCGTGCGGCGAGTGGCTGTTCACGGGAGTGGGCGGGATTCGAGCGGACGAGCCGGGGTTTGGCAGGTGCACGATCCGGCCCCGGATCGGCGGGGGGCTGTCGTGGGCGCGGGCGTCGTTTCGCAGTGTGCGGGGTGAGATCGCGACGCACTGGCGCTTGGGCGATGACCACCTGACGCTGAAGGTTCGGATCCCTGCGAATGTCGCGGCGAGGGTGCACGTGCCGACGAGGGACGTGAACTCGCTGCGCGAAGGGGGCGTGCCCATCGAGCGGGTCGCGGGGGCACGCGTGGTGAGGCGAGACGGGTCGGAGGTCGTGGTCGAGATCGGATCCGGTGAGTGGGAGTTCAGCGCGGCGGCGCCGGCCGAGAAGACCCCGGGGCGCGATTGAGAGTGGTGCGTGGTCCGGACGGCGCCATGTTCCGGCGCTTCACGGGCGTGGGTTTGCGGGGCTGCGGCCGGTGCAGGGCGCCTCGTCGGCCTCGGGCGCGACGGGCTTGTGTGGAGGGGCGGGGCAGATGGCACCTCGAAAGCGGGCGGGCCGGGAGAAGAAGACGGGCGTGCGGGGCGGGCCGCTCGGTGCGGGTGCGCCTGATGGACGACCGGTCGGGCGGCGCGCAACCGGCGGGGGCCTTCGCGGAGCGAACGCCGGGGCCGAGATTTCGTTCGAGGCGGTGCTGTGCACGCCTCGCGCGGAACCGGGGAGGCGAGTCTCCTGGGCGTTTCTGGTGCTGCCGCACGGGGCCAGTGCGCAGTTGCCTTCTCGCGGGCAGGTGGCCGTCGCGGGGGCAGTGAGTGGAAGGCGGTTTCGGACCACGCTGGAGCCTGACGGGCGCGGCGGGCACTGGATGAAGGTCGGGCGCGCGCTGCGGCTGGGTGCGGGTGTGGCGGCGGGAGACGTGGTGCATGTCCAGATGACTGCCCGGACATCGGAACCCGAGCCGCGAGTGCCCGGCGACCTCCGCCGGGCGCTCGGGGCGGCGGGCGCGAGGGTGCGTGCGGCGTGGGCCGACATCACGCCGGCGGCGCGACGTGATTTCGTGCACTGGATCACGTCGCCCAAGCGTGAGGAGACGCGGGCGAAGCGGGTGGAGGCGACGTGCGACATGCTGGCGAAGGGGAAGCGTCGGCCATGCTGCTTTGACCGCTCGGGGATGTACAGCGCGAGCCTGTCATGCCCGGAGGCGGAGGGGGCGCGCGGGTGATGCGCGGCGCTCGCGTGCGAGAGCAACGCCGAGGCTCGCGCAGGGCCTAGGGGGCGAGCCTCGCGGAAAACACGGTCTCGTGATCGATGATGGAGAAGGCGCACACCCTGAGCCGCTCGCGGGTGAACGCGACTCGGACCGCCGGGGCGCCGGAAGGGAAGAAGCGGTCGTCTCCGGCGTATCGCAGGAAGGCCGGGGTCGCGCCGTTTACGGCGAGCGTGAGGTCGCCGGTGCGACTCAGGGCCACGTCCGCGAACACAGGGGAGGACCCGTCGCCCCGATCCCGACCCACATACTCCTGCATCTGCTCCGCGTCGAGGGGTTGGGTTGGTGGTCGCTCGTCGGCACCCGGGAGCGACTCGAGATAGGCGGCGGCGTCCGTGGCTGCCTCGCCCCCGGCGCGAGCGTGCGCGAGAAGGGTGATCCCGTGGGGCCCCGGGGTGCGCTCGATTCCCGGAGACGCCGAGATGATGGCCCTGAGCACGGCGGTGTGTCCGAGCATCGCGGCGGCGAAGAGGTCCGGGCGTGCCCCCCGGCTCAGGAGGAGGTCCGCGATGCTCCGCCTGCCGGTGTGGGCGGCGGCCCCGAGCGCCGTTTCCCAGTCACCGTACCCCCAGTCCCACGCTGCGTTGACGAGGGCGGGGTGCGCGTCAAGCAACTCGGTCACCCTGTTGATGTCGCGATGAGCGGCCCCCACGAACTCGCGGACGATCTCCGGGCGCTGACGCGGAAACTCCGGCCAGGGTTCGGACCCGGCGGGGCCCCGAGACACCGCGAAGGCGCGCGGCATCCCCGCGAGCCCCGGGACGAGCGTGGCTGCACACATCACCGGGGCGGAGGCGAGCAGCAGACGGCGTGACGTGTCCATGGCGGCTCCTCAGCGAGTCCGTCGCCGACGAGGCCTCGAGCCCGCGGCGGCACTCCCGATTCCTCTCATGGAGAGGGGGCTCGCGGGTCGTTCCGTCAGCATGAAGGACCGTGGGGGACGGGGCTCGCGCGGCGTTGGCGTCTGCCCGAGGTAGCCAGCGCCAGCGCGACCGTCGCGAGCCCCGCCGGCGCGGGCACGCAGGGGTCCGGGGTGAGAATGGCGGGATCCGCCCGGTACATGCCGTAGGTTCCGTCGGAGAACGCCGCGGCGAAGGAGATCTGACCGCGGTCGTTGAGGCCGCCGAGGTTGAGGCCGATGACGGTCCGCCCGCCGAGCAGGGCACCTGTTTCGATGACGGCGTCGGTGGCGGGATTCGGCCCCGTGTAGATTCCGGCGATGAAGTCGTCCCGGGTGGCAGCGAAGGCGAGGACGCCGTAGTGGTTGAGTTCAAAGGGGCCTGGGAACTGGAAGAACGGGCCGAGGGTGTCGACGCGCGGGGTCGTGACCCCCGCGGCGTAGACATTGAGGAACGACGTGCCGGCCGAGTCCTGCGAGAAGAACGTGATGTCCCCAGCGTGGCTGACCCTCGGGCCCTGGACGAATCCGAGCGCGGAGGTGGCTGTCGCGATGGTGGTGATGGTGCCGCCGGAGAACACGCGGATTTCCGAATCACCGTTGGCGAGGAAGTAGTCATAGACGACGGCGCCACCGCGGATGTCGGGGTCGGTGCCGAATCCCTCGCCGGTGTTTCGGGCCTGGATGGTGGCGGGCGTGCCGCCGTTCCCCATTCGGACGCCGATGAAGTTGTCGGTGAAGGCAACGGTGCCGTCGTCGTCGATGTTCCGACCGTCGATGCCGTTGGTGGCGGTGGCAATGGTGGTGAGGGGACCGCCGGTACCTTTGAAGCATCCGTTGCTCGCCCCGAAGACGGCGCGGAAGGCCACCTCACCGTCGCAGTTGATGTCGGGCGCGTTGAACGCGCTGTTTGAGAGTTGGGCGCTGGTCGCTATGACGGTGGTGGTCACGCCGTCTGCCCGCACGATGCTCTCGCTGCGGATGGAACTCCCGAAGGGCGTGTTGTTCCCGGCGAACACCACTTCGCCCCGGTTGTTCAGTGTCCCGGCGTAGAACCCGTTGACATAGGCGCCGGGCGGGGCGATGGTCGTGAAGGTGTACTGGGCGTGCGCCGACGCCGCGATGCATGCGGCCCCGGCCAGTGCAAGTGCGTGGGTGCGTCGCATGGTCTTCTCCTCGCCCCCGGCAGGTGCTGGGGCGACGCCATGCTACCCGCCCGTGCGGAACCCCGCTCCCGGAGAACGGATGCCGGAGGGGGAGCCGGACGGTTGCGGCGGTTCCGGGGTCCCGGGATCGAGTACACTCCGCGCTCATGCCCCCCCCCGAGATTGGCCCATACAAGATCGAACGTGAACTCGGCCGGGGCGGCATGGGGGAGGTCTATCTCGCGCGGGACACGCGGCTGGAGCGGCACGTGGCGATCAAGGCACTGCCCGCGCACCTGGCGCAGGACCCCGACCGGCTTGCCCGCTTTCAGCGGGAAGCCAAGGTGCTGGCCTCGTTGAACCACCCCGGCATCGGGGCGATCTACGGGCTCGAGGAAGCGGGCGGGAATCAGTACCTGATCCTGGAGTACGTGGAGGGTGAGACGCTCGCGGACCGGCTCTCGACGGGCCCGATCCCGGTGGGCGAGGCGCTCACGCTCGCGAAGCAGATCAGCGAGGCGCTCGAGGCGGCGCACGAGAAGGGCGTCATCCACCGCGATCTGAAGCCGGCCAACGTGATGGTCACAGCCGACGGCGTGCTCAAGGTCCTGGACTTCGGGCTGGCGCGGTCTGCGGAGAGCGGCGGCTCGTCCGCGGCGCTGGGGGCGGCGGACTCACCCACGATGCCGGTCGGCTCGCCCACAATCCCCGGCGCGATCATGGGCACGGCGGGGTACATGAGCCCCGAGCAGGCACGCGGCAAGGCGGTGGACAAGCGATCGGACATCTTCTCGTTCGGATGCGTGCTCTACGAGATGCTGACCGGCGCGGGACCGTTTCCCGGTGAGACGGTGACGGACTCGCTGGGGGCGATCCTGCACCGCGAGCCCGGCTGGGCGCTGCTGCCGGCAAACACCCCGGCGCGCGTGCGTGATCTGCTGATGCACTGCCTGACCAAGGACCGCCGGAACCGCCTGCACGACATCGGTGACGCCCGGCTGACGCTGGAGCGGGCGATCGGCGGGCAGGAGTGGCTGACCGAACGTGCCACCGAGACCACGCGGGCTCGCGGGCTTCATGCGGGCCTCCTCACGCTGGGTGCGGCGGCGGTGCTCACGGCGGGGCTGTTGATAGGCCGGACCCTCGTGCGTCCCGCGTCCCCCGCGCCGGCGCAGACGTTTCACGTCTCGGCATCGGTGCCCGCCGCGCCGGCGCTCGACTCCGTCGCCGGGATCGCACCGGACGCGCGGTTCGTGATCTACAGGGCCTGGCCGGATCTGGAGGCGGACAGTCTCAAGCCCAGCGGGGTGCTGGTGGTGCGCCGCCTCGACCGGGACGAGGTCAAGGTGATCGACGGCACGGAGGGCGCCTGGGCGGCGGCCCTCTCGCCGGACGGACGCTGGATCGCGTTCTGCGCGGCCAAGGACCGCGCGGCGAGCAAGTTCGCGCTCCGGAAGCTCGCGCTCGACGAGGGCCGGCCGGTCGGCTCTCCCGAAACGCTGTGCGAACTGCCCCCGGGTGGCTTCTTCAGCCTGTGCTGGTCCTCGGATCGGGAGATCGTGCTCGCGGCGGGCTGGCAGCAGAGCATTCTGGCGGTGCCCGCGGGAGGGGGAGAGCCTCGCGTGGTGCTGCAGGTGGACAAGGCGAGGGAGATCGATAACTGGGGCGAGATCAGCCCGCTCGTGCCCGGGAAGTCGATCCTCGCGACGCGCTGGACGCTCGTCGGCGAGTTGATCAAGGAGCGTGTGGAGATCGTGGACCTGGAATCGGGATCACGGACACCTCTGCTCGCAAATGCCGGGAGCGCCAAGTTGGTCGGGAGCGACACCGTCGTGGCCCGTCGTACTCAGGGCCCGCTGATCGCGGCTCGGCTGGACCCGCGCACGCTGCAGCTCGTTGGCGAGCCGGTGACCGTGCTGAGCGGCGGGCTGCGGTCTGTGTTCCATGTCTCCAAGACCGGCACGCTCGCGAGAACCACGGCCTCCGGTGACGTGTCGACGCGGAGGCTGGCGTGGATTGACGAGCAGGGCCAGATGCAGCCGATCGCGGCGCCGCCGCGGGCGTACGGGAGCGTCGCCTTTTCGCCGGACGGGGGACGCATTGTCACGATGATGGAGTCGCTCGACGATGCGGAACTCCAGACGCAACTGTGGGTGTACGACCTGGCCCGACGGACGTTCAGCCGGATTCTCGCGCCGGAGCCGCTGCTCGACACGGCGTGCTGGAGTCGGGACGGGCGGCGGATCGCGTACGGAACGATCACGAACGACGCGGCCTCGGTCTTCGCGCATCGGGCGGACGGGTCGGGCGACGCGGAGAAGCTGTATTCGGACAGCCGCGGGCAGACGCTGCTGTTTCCGATGGACTGGTCGCCCGACGGGAAGACGCTGGCGGTGCTGCAGGTGGACCTGACGAAGAACACCACCGACGTGATCATGCTGGAACAGGAGCCGGGCTCGGCGGCGTGGACGGCGAGTGCGTACCTCAACTCGCCGGCGGTGGAGGAAGGGCTGCGATTCTCCGCCGACGGCGAGTGGCTTTCGTTCACCTCCGACGAATCAGGTCAGCGCGAGTTGTACGTGCAGCGCTTCGGCGCCCCCGGGGCGGGCACGGGGGATGCCCTCGGCGGTCGCACACGGGTGTCGTCGGGCGGGGTCTCGGGGAGTGGCTGGTGGAGCCGGGACGGCAAGGAGCTTCGCTACTTCGACATGGACATGCAGTTGGTGAGCGTGCCGGTGCGGACCCAGCCGAGTTTTTCAGTCTCTGAGTCAAAGGTGCTCTACAGCATCAAGGACCACGAGCACCGCAGCGCGAACATGGCGCCGGACGGGCGGCTGATGCTCGTGCTGAGCGGGGAGAACGAACGCGCGACAAAGATCGACGTGATCGTGAACTTCACCGAGGAATGGAAGGACAAGTTCCCGCCCGGGCGATGACGGCGCTGCGGGGCGGGCACGACGGATCGACGCGCGGCCCTAGGGCATGAGCGTCGAACGCTTCCACTCGCCCAGCTTCTTGGCCGCGGCGGCGGCGGTCGCCGCGTCTGGGTGATTGGCGGTGAGGTAGACCAGCGTGGAGCCCCCGATCCGGATGAGGTCCCCGTCTGCGAGGGGCGTATCGAGGACGATCTGCCTGTTGTTGACGAAGACGCCGTGGGCACTGCGGTAGTCGCCGGCGACGTGCGTGCCGAGCCGCTCGTCGAACTTCACCTGGAGGTGCTGGCGCGAGACGAGGGGGTCGAGGATCTGGAACGTGCAGCTATCCTCCCGCCCGACGGACACGCGGGGCTCGGTGAGGGGAAAAATGGCCCCTTGTGCGGGGCCTTCGATGACGACAAGGCTTGGCATTCGAACCTCCGCACGGGGGCGAGTGCGATGGTATGGCTGGCCAAAGAAAAGGCCCCGCGGGGCAAGCCGCGGGGCCGGTGAGGCAAGTCGGGGTAACAGGACACCAGCAGAACTTCTCGTGGAGGGTGGCAGGGTCCAAGAGCCGGGGATGCGCCTCTTGCGGGGAGCCAAGACGGTTTTGGAAGTCTGAGCAGCTCGCGGCATGGCCGACGGCCAATGGGGCGAGACCCGTTGTGCCCTCGGAAACTCCGACTCAGTTGACCGGCGAACTGGCTGCCGCAGCCTGCGAATCCACCCCGCGCGCGAACCATCGCCGACCGAGACGGAGCGAGACGCTCACAAGCCCGATCAGCACCGGCACCTCCACCAGGGGGCCGACGACTGTGGCAAAGGCTGTCCCCGAGGTGATTCCGAAGACCGAGATCGCAACAGCAATGGCCAGTTCGAAGTTGTTGCCGGTGGCGGTGAAGGCGAGCGTCGCGGAGCGGTCGTACTCCGCCCCGACGCGGCGTGCCAAGAAGAACGATGCGGAGAACATGATGACGAAGTAGAGCACCAGCGGGACCGCGATCCGCAGGATGTCCAGCGGCGAGGTCACGATGCGGTCCCCCTGCAGGCTGAACATCACCACGATGGTGAAGAGCAGCGCCACAAGCGTCATTGGCGAGATGCGCGGCAGGAACTTCTGCGTGTACCACGCATCGCCTTTGATCGCCCGGAGAATGAGCCGCGTGAACATGCCGGCGAAGAAGGGGATCCCCAGGTACATGAGCACGCTCTTGAAGATGCTCGCCATGCTCACATCGACCACGACGCCCTTGAGGCCAACGAGCGGCGGAAGCCAGGTCATGAAGACCCAGGCGTACACGCCGAAGAAGAGCACCTGAAAGATGCTGTTGAACGCGACGAGGCCGGCGCCGTACTCCGGGCTCCCCCCGGCCAGGTCGTTCCAGACCAGCACCATCGCGATGCAGCGGGCCAGCCCCACCATGACGAGGCCGAGCATGTACTCGGGTTTGTCGTGCAGGAAAACCGCTGCCAGCGCGAACATCAGCAGGGGGCCGACGATCCAGTTCTGGATGAGCGAGAGCAGGAGGACCTTCCAGTCGCGGAAGATCCTGGGCAGTTGCTCGTACCGCACCTTTGCGAGCGGCGGGTACATCATCAAGATGAGCCCGATGGCGATGGGGATGCTGGTGGTGCCGACGGTGACACGATCGATGGTGTCACGCACTCCGGGCACGAGCCGGCCTAGGAGCACTCCCGCGGCCATCGCAAGGAAGATCCAGAGCGTGAGGAACCGGTCCAGGATGCTCAGGCGACCGGTGCGGGCGGGGCTGCACGGCTCGCAGGCATTCGTGGTGTCCGTCGATGTCATCTGGTTGCGACCCCGATCAGTTTGTACAGGGAGGCCGCGCCCACGGGCGGCTCGGCCTGCCACGGTACGATGAAGGTACGCAGGGCACGCCGGTTTCTGACATCCTCGATCATCGCAACTTCTCCCGCGGCACGGGCTCGGAGGAGGGGGTCAGTTGTTGCCGTGGCCGAGAGGCTGCTGTTGATGACCCATGCGTAGGGCTCAATCTGTGCGCGGCGCAGGTCATCCTGAAGCCGTGACGCTTCAAGCACCGGAGTGTTCTCCGCCAGCGTCACGATGATGACCTTGGTGTACTCCGGGTCCTGGAGTTTCATCATGGGAGTGCTGACGCCCTTGATCGATACGTGCCCGTCGGAGTCTGTGTGGGCATCGCCCGCGGGTCGGAGCTTGCTCATCTGCCGCATCATTTCGCGGTGGTATGAGCCGGTGGCATCAAGGAGCAGGAGCGTGTGCCCCGTGGGCGCCGTGTCGATGACGACGAATCGTCGCTTGGCTTCGTTGAGCACGCGGGAGAATGCCCGAAACACGGCGACTTCCTCGGTGCAGGGTGAACGCAGGTCCTCTTCGAGCAGAGCGAGGCCGGCGGCATCGAGGTCCTTTGCAGACGCCGCGAGCACCCCGTCTCGGTAGGCCTTGGTCTCGGCCTGCGGGTCAATGCGATCGACCGTGAGGTTCGGGAGCGAGCCATGAACCGCCGCGGAGATATGTGCTGCGGGGTCGGTGGTGGTCAGGTGGACCTCGTGCCCGCGGCGGGCGAGCTCGACGGCAATAGCGGCGGCGATCGTGGTCTTTCCCACGCCGCCCTTGCCCATCGTCATAACGGCGCCGTGCCCACCGGCCTCAATCTGGTCGATCAGTTCAACCAGCGGAGGGATCTTGATCTCCTTCATGCCCTCGGGCATTGGGACGGATTCGGAACCCGGGCCCTCATCCAGCAGCATCGTTCGGATGGCATCCAGGCCAACCAGATTGCGGCGTTTGAGTGGAATCAGCGTGCGGGGCAGGGAGGCGATTCCGTCTGGGATCGCGGCGAGCGCGGCGTGCGTGCGTGCTGCCATGGCATCGGCGATCTCGTCCCCCACCTCGGCGGGCGTGAACACGCCGTTCACGACCAGCCGCTGGTTCTTGAGACCCAAGGTCGCCAGTTCATGGCTTGTCCGGTCCGCCTCGCGGAGGGCGCTGGGTTCGGCCCGGGCGACCAGGACGAATGTGGTCTGCGACTTGTCGCCGAGCGCGGCGACGGTCGCCTCGTACCGCTCCTTCTGTGCATTGAGCCCTGAGAGGGGTCCCAAGCAGGATGTTCCCTGCTTGTTGGTGTCGAGGAAACCTGACCATGCCGCCGGCAAGGCCAGCAGTCTTAGCGTGTGCCCGGTCGGGGCGGTGTCAAAGACAATGTGCTCGTACTTCTCGGCGATTTCATTGTTCGTGAGCAGGCCAGTGAACTCGTCAAAGGCCGCGATCTCAACAGTGCAGGAACCGGAGAGCTGCTCCTCCATGTGGGCGACGGCATCTGCCGGAAGCACGCTCCGGTATGGACCCACGACGCGATCTCGATATGCCTTTGCCGCTGCCTCGGGATCGACGTTGACCGCGTCGAGGCGGGGCACGCCGGGCACGGCTGTCGGCGCATTGGAGAGCCGGATGCCGAAGACATCATCAAGATTGGAAGCTGGATCGGTGCTTACCAGCAGTACCCGCTTGCCTCGATCAGCGATCGTCACGGCGGTAGCACAGGCGAGCGAGGTCTTGCCGACTCCGCCCTTGCCGGTGAAGAAGAGATAGCAAGTTGGCGAAGTGACGAAGTCCATCGCGGCGTCCTTTGCTGTGCTGACAGACCGGGCGGTAGAGGGATGCAACGCGAGCGTCGGCTGAGCGCTCAGCAGCACTTGCCCGGCTTGCAGCCGCACCCGCGGGCCTTGGGTAATGCCGATGCCGCCGCGGCCATCAAGCCGAGTTTGGACGCGAGTTGCTCCCGGCTCGGATACTGGCGTTCGGCGATGATCTGATCATCGACCATGACGATGGGCAGAGCGCCCGTGCCATCTGCATTGACGGCCTGAAGGACTTTGGGTTCCGTGGTGAACTTCTCGGGCTGCTGAGACAGCGTAAAGCGCTGGACCACTACGCCCTGACCTTGGAGCCACTGGATGTCGGCGGAGAAGCGAGCAAGCGCGACATCGGGGTCCGTTCCGCACACGCCGGAGGAGCAGCACATGGGTGGGTCGAAGACTTTGACGGTTGACATTGGACTCTCCTGAACCGATCCAGATTGTGGAGCGGTGAGTGACTCGGGAACAGTGAGAATGAATGCTCGAATCTCGTCGCGCACGCGTCGGTAGTGCGGCATGGCCTCGTCGTCGTTCTTCGCCCCCTTTGCCAGCCGGGGCGGGTCGTCGAATGCAACGTGAACTACACGGGTGCGGGCGGGGAAGATTGGGCAGGACTCGTTCGCAGAGTCGCACACGGTCACGACGAAGTCGAACTCGATGCCGAGATCCTCGGGCCGCTTGCTGGAGTGCCCGGAGATATCGACCCCCGCCTCCGCCATCGCCCGGATCGCGAGCGAGTTCATCCCGTGCGGGTTCGTTCCTGCCGAGTACGCGTCGATCGCATCCGGCTTCAGAGCCTTGGCCCAACCTTCGGCCATCTGGCTGCGGCATGAGTTGCCGGTGCAAAGAAACAGCACGCGGGGACGGTCAGCAGCACTTGCCATTGCCCGCCCCTCCCTTCGCCGGGCAGCACTCGTCCAACGCATCGGCGAGAGACCGGAGTGAGCGGCACAGTTCGGCGTAGCGGACGCGGTAGAACACCGTCCGTCCGTCCTTCGTCGCTTCCAGCACGCCCGAGCGGGCCAGCAGCGCGAGATGCCGGGAAACCACCGAGAAGTCCACGGAGCAACACTCGGCGACCTCTCCGACGGAGCATCCTCGCCCGCACTTGGCGATGCACCCGATGAGCGCCACGCGTGTGGGATCGGAGAATGCCTTGAAAAGCACGGGGTCAAGCAGCTTGTCCAGCGGCCCGCGACACGCCGCGGCCTGCTTGGGCGTAGCCGGGGTTCGTCGGTTGCGTACTTGCGTCATCCTGCAATCTTTGACGACTCGCCGCCCCGAGTCAAGGTCCACGCCCCGGAGGAGGCGATCGGGGCGTCGGAGTCGATCCTCCGCCCGCTTGGATTCGTGGCGCAGGTCGCCAACTCAGACCAGCACGTTCAGGTCCCGTCAGCGGTCACGCAGAGAAGCGGCCCAAGCCAGGATCGGAACGTAGCCGATCGAACCGCGCTCGAGACTCGCTACGGGTTTTCCATCTAACGAGAAAGCCCTCTGACGTGGCCGTCAAAGGGCTTGATCTCCAGAAAAGTCGGGGTGACAGGATTTGAACCTGCGACCTTCTCGTCCCGAACGAGACGCGCTACCAAGCTGCGCTACACCCCGGGGTGTGGAGGCAGCGTAGCCCGCTCGGGGAGGGCGGACAAGCGCGAGGGCGTTGAACGCCCGCCGCGGGGCGTGTAGGCTGCTCGCCGGACATCGGGGGCTCGCGGTGCAGGGGGTGTACATGGGGAAGGTGACAGCGGCGTTGGCATTGGCGGGGTTGTGGGTGCTTCCGGGCGCGCTTGGGCAGGGCGTCCCGGAGGTTCAGCCGGAGACGATTCAGGGGCCCGGGGGCGTGCCGGAGATCGCGGCGCGGCCCACGGACCCTCGAGCACGGGAGCAACTCCTGGGTTTTCTCGGGTACGCCTCGATGTCGATGGACAATCGGCTGATGGCGGGGCACTCCGTGGGCGATGTGCTGGAAGCGCTGACTCGGGCGAAATCGCTGGGAGAGAACCCGCTCGATGCCGATCCGACGCTGCAGCGCCGCAGCCGCGAGCTGATCTCGTTCCTTGTGCTGTCGCGGGACCGCCTGACACCGGCGCAGAAGGACGCCGCCGCGCCGGTGCCATTGCTGAGCGAGCAGGAGGACCCGATGCTGGTGTTCGGCCTGGCGCTGTTCGCGGCGTACTTCGAGGCGATGAAGGACGGGGCGATTGCAAACTGGCAACGAGACTATGACGACGCGTGCCGCAAGTCGTACAAGGACCTGATGCCGCTCGCCCGGGTCACGGCGACGGGCCGCCAGACCAACGAGCCGGCGGTCGGCATCACGCCGATCTTCGACAAGCAGAACTGGGTGCGTCTGGCGGCGGTGAACCGTTCTCAGCAGACGCTGACGAACGTGACGCTGGCGGTGCGGATGGAGACGATCGACGGTCGGTTCAGCGATCACTACTACTTCATACCGACGTGGGAGAAGGGGTTCACGTTCCCGCTGCGGACCGCGACGGACTGGGACGTCGTCGGGGCTGACGCGACGACGTCCGCGCAGGTGGAGGTCGTCTCTGACCAGGTGGTGATGTCGAGGCAGGCGTTCCGGGTGGACGATCACGTGCCGACCGCGGGCACGAAGTTTCTGGGCGAGTTGGAAGTCGCGGTGCGGTCGGGAAAGCACTTCAAGCACTCCATCGACCGGCTGGAGAAGATGACCGGCCCCCTGACGGCCCACCCCGCGCTGGCGGCAAGGCGCAGCGAGCTGGAGCGGGAGGCGCGGGAGCGGCTGAGCGCGATCCTGGCCGTTCTGGACGAGAAGATCAAGGCGAAGCTCGATGAGCGGTCGAAGGTCTCACAGTCGCAGCCCCGGCCACGGTCGAACGCCGAGTCGATCAAGCAGTTCCGGGAGCGGAAGGAGCATGACCTGGACAAGATTGACGCGCAGCTCAAGGCGCTGCGTGCCGAACGCGCCGAGTGGTTCTCGGGCAAGCGATAGTCGCTCACCCCCGCGCGGGGGTCATGAGCTCTTCCGGACGGGCGAGGAGGGCCACGATCTCCGCGAGCGCCAGGGCCGCCGTGGCGCCGTCGACCACGCGGTGGTCGCACGCCAGGCTCAGGGGCAGGAGGAGCCCCACGCGGAACGAGCCCTTGGAGACGATCATTCCTTCCTTCGCGCGGCCCACGGCGAGGATGCCGACCTCCGGGTAGTTGATGACCGGTGTCGCGAAGCGGCCCGCGTGGCTGCCCACGTTGCTGATGGTGAACGTGCTGCCCGTCAGTTGCTCGCGGCTCGCGGTGCGGGCGCGGGCACCCTCGGCGACGGACGCGATGGACCGCGAAACCTCGAGCACGCCGAGGCGGTCCGCATCGCGGATGACCGGGACCATGAGCCCGTTGTCGGTGTCCGTGGCGATGCCGAGGTGCACGCTGCGGTGCTGCACGATGGAGGCTGCGTAGGACTCGTCGCCGGCCTTCTCATCCACGGTGGCGTTGAGCGCCCGGAAGCGGGAGTCCGCGAGGACGCGGCAGACGGCGGAGGCCACGAACGGGAGGAACGAAACCTTTTCGCCGCTCGCCGCCGCGAGGCGCCGGCGCAGGTTGTCGAGCCCGCTCACATCGGCCTCGTCCATCACGGTGAAGTGGACGGCCTGGTTCATGGACTCGCGGAGACGGTTGGCGATGGTCCGACGGACGCCACGGAAGGGGATGCGGGTGATCTCGTCGGCGCTAGGCACGGCGCGGGCGGGGTCTCGCGGCGCGGGAGCCGGGGAGCGGGGTGCGGCGGGTGGCTTGCCCGCGGGAAGGGGCGCGATCGACGGCTGGCCCATGTCGCAGGGGGCGGGCTTGGGGGCGGGAACGCCGTCTGCGGCGCCACGAACGTCCTTCTCCAGCACGCGCCCGCCGATTCCGGAGCCGACGACCCGGTCGATGTCGACGCCCAGGTCTCGTGCCAGGCGGCGAACCGCGGGGGTGGCGAGCGCCTTCCCGCTGGCGGCGTTCATCATCCCCACGACGGTGCCGGCGTCCTCGGCACGTGCGGGGGGCTCTTCGACGTGCTCGGCCTTCGTGCTCTCGGGCTTGGCGGGCTTGGGCTCGGCGACGGCCTTGGCCTCGGGGCGGGTCGTCCCGTTGGAACCCGCGGGCTTGCCGGCGCCCTCGTACTCCACGAAGGGAGCGCCGACCTTGATGATGTCGCCGGGGTTGCCGTGGAGCGCCCGGATGGTGCCGGCGCGGGGGCTGGTGACCTCGACAACGGCCTTGTCGGTTTCCATCTCGGCGACGACCTCAAGCTCTCCGACGTGCTGGCCGACCGAGACCCGCCACTTGAGCAGTTCGGCCTCGGCGAGGCCCTCGCCCAGATCGGGAAGGAGGAACACGTTGGGGTCCTTGGAAGTCGCGTGCGCCATCGGTGGGTCCCTTGGTGAAGAGTCGCGGTCCGGTGAGCCGGTAGTTTAGGTCCGGGATCGGCACGGGGCGTCCGTACAGTGTCGCATGATCCTTCTGAGTGAACTGGCGCGGGCGGAAGAGCTCCGGCAGGCGGCGGGCGTGCGCGAGACGGCTCCGGAGGCCGCGCCGTGTGCGGGCGGAGTGATGGCACGCTCTGCCCCTGGCGTGTGGATGAACTACTGCGTCGGGGCGGGCTTCGCGGGCGAGGTGACGACTCACGACATCGAAGGCCTGGTGGACTACTACGCGTGCAAGGGGATCGAGCCCCGCATCGAGGTCTGCCCCTTCGCGGATGAATCGCTGGTAGCCCGGACGCGCGAGGCGGGCTTCCTGATCCGGCTCTTCGAGCTGGTGCTCTATCGACCCCTGGACCCGGCGGCACCGGTCGTCGCCCCCCGGGATGCCCCTGCGGGGCTTCGCGTCGGTCCGATCGACCCGCTTGACACGGCTGAGGTCGAGACGTTCGTCGGGGTTTCGACCAGGGGCTTCATGCCGGGGGTGGACCCCATCCCCGAGCCGTTCAAGGAGGCTGTGCGGACGACGCTGCGGCATCCACGCACGCTGGGAGTCGCCGCGTGGCTCGGCGGGGAGATGGTGGGCTGCGGGGCCATGGAGGTCGCCCCGCCGGTGGCGGGGCTCTTCGGATTGACGGTGCGGGAGGGGTTCCGGAGGCGGGGGATTCAGCAGGCGATGCTGGCGTGGCGGCTGAACCATGCCGCGGCGCGCGGGTGCAGCTTTGCGACCATCGGAAGCAGGCCGACGTCGGGCACGCTGTCGAACGTGCGGCGGATGGGGTTCGAGGTAGCGTACACGAAGGCAACGCTGGTAAGGCCGGGACCGGGGCTGACCCCGGTGGCAGAGCACTGATCCGGGGCGCACGAGCAGAAATACCGCCCTGTTTTCTTGCAAAGTCTCGGGCATGGGGTACATCTCACCTCGGGCCTCGCTCGGGGCCGGCGTGGAGGCTGTGACATGCGCATCTTCGGGTCCGGTTTGTGCGGGACAGCTCTGGTGCTTGCAGCAACGGCGGCGGTGCGGGGCGCCAACACGCAGAACATCCTGATCACGGGGTATTGGCCCCCGACGAACGAGATGCTCAGGCAGTGGAGCACGAACCCGGCGCAGAACCCCGGCGGGTGGCAGGGGCTGAACTGGGAGGGTCGCGGGTACAACATCTACTCGTACTTCCCGGAGTTTCCGGGGGGCACCGGCGTGAATCCGCGGGGCACGGGCGACTTCCAGGTGGACTATCAGGCGGCGTCGGCGGACTTCTGGCGTGTCACGTCGGAGCTGCACCCGGTGGCGATCATCACGTTCAGCCGCGGGAGTTCCGGGAGCAACTGGGAACTGGAGAGCCGGGCGAGGAAGCTGCCCCTGAACTCGTGGACCCCGGACTATCTCGCGCCGACGAGGCCGACCCCCGACCTGCCGATCGCGCTGGAGCCGGACAACAACATCAGGTTCTCCTCGCTGCCGATGACGCAGATTCGGAATGCGGTGGCGGCGGCGAACCTGCCGCTGACGGCGTTCATCGATACGAGCAATGACTTTGGAGGGACGTTCGTGTCCGAGTTCACGAGCTACCACAGCGCGTGGTATGCGAACCTCCACAGCGCGCCGGATGATCCGTTCCGAACGTTCGCGGGCGGGCACATCCACGTGGGGATCAGCACCCCCACTGCCACCGCCGTCACAGCGACGGAGATCACGCTGCGGACCCTGACGGACTATTTGGACCAGGTGATCCCGGCGCCGTCCACGGCGGCGCTGCTCGGAGCGGGGCTGCTCGGGAGCGCCCGACGTCGGCGGTAACGGGTCGCGGCGAATCAAGATTTTTCGGGGTTGCTCCTCGGCCCGCGGCACTCAGATCGGGCACACTTTTGGCAACGGCGTGCGGGGCAGGGCATAACTCTGGACGCGGCGCGTGGTCGCAGCCCGCGGCCGGGCTCAGGGATGAGTGTTTCCACAAGCTCTCTCCCGCGCGGACCTTCGCTTGCAGTGCGGATGGGCGCTGGGCATGCTGCCGGCGGATGTCGGCGTGCGCCGGCACCACGCACCAGAACGAAGGAGGCACTCATGGCTGATGAACGAAATCCGGCGCTGTCCCGCGAGCTCTTGGAGGTGCTGGCCAAGCACGGGGTGGCGGGGCTGCCCAAGGACACCACGGGCGCGCCTGCGGCGCGCGTCACGGGCGGCGCCGCGGCGAGCTACATCAAGGAGATCATCACCAGCGACCAGGCCTTTGACGAGCGCACCCTGGCCCGCGTCACCAAGGTGCTCGCGAACGCGGACCGCGTCGGACCCTGACCATGCGCACGGGGGAGATCGAACCCTTCTCGGAGCCGCGAACGGCGGCGAACTTCCACGAGGCCCAGTCGCTGTCGTCCCGGCGGCTGGGCTTTTCGGTGACATCCGCGTGCCCGCTGAGATGCGGGCACTGCAGCGTGTCGGCCTCGCCGGACTTGTCCCACACGACCTGGAGGGCCGCGTTCGCGGAGCGCGTCGCGGCGCAGATGGAGGAGTTGGGTCGTGCGGGCGTGCGGTTTGTCGACTTCACGGGGGGTGAGCCGACACTGGCACGCGAGTTCGTCCCGCGCGTGGCGGCCGCCGCGAAGGCCGCGGGGATGGTGACGGGCATGGTGACCGCGGCGCACTGGGCGGCGTCGGACGGTGGCGCGCGTCGCACGATCGAGCAGTTCGGAGCGGTGGACCGCTGGGACATCTCAACGGATGTGTATCACCTGCCGTTCGTCTCGCTCGACCAGGTCCGGCGCGCGTTCGAGAGGCTGGGTGAGGCGGGGAAGCAGCCCCTGCTGCGGATCGCGCACCACGAGCCGATGGGCCTCGAGGACGCGCGGCTTATCGATCGGGCGCACCGCTTCGCCGGGCGGCGGATGGCCTTTCAGCCGATCGGGCCCGTCGGGCGGGGGAAACTGGTGGCGGTATCCGTCGGCGCCGACTCGCGCAGCTATGCGCGCGAGCCGTGCCCGACGACGGGGCTGTTGATCCGAGCGGACGGCGCCGGAGCCGCGTGCTGCGCGCCGCTATCGCACGAGGCGCGGACACACCCGCTGTGGTACGGGGACGCGTTCCGTGAACCGCTGGTCAGGATGCTCGGGCGGTGGCGCACGGACTGGCTTCTCCAGACGGTTCGACTGTGGGGCTTTGAACTGGTGGTGGACTGGGCTCACCGGGACGGCGTGGACGTGGATCGGCTGCTGCGTCGCAGAGCCTGCGACCTGTGCGTTGGGCTCGTCACCGACCCTGGCGTGGCGGCGTCTGCACGCGCGCGGTCGAACCGTCTGGAACACAAGGTGCGGGTTGCGGCGGCCCTGCTCGATCACTTCGATGAGCCCTGGGCTGATGAGGCGCTGCGACTCGAGGCGGCGTCGCTGCTCTCGGCGGACTAAGCCATGCGAACCGACAGACCCGTGGTACTGGTCATGGCACCGTGGGCGTCGACGAGCCGCCCCGGGCTCGGCGTGAGCCTCATGAAGGCCATCGCGGCCAGGGTGGGATTCCCGGCGTCCCTGCTCTACCTGAACATGGACTTTGCCGAGTCGCTGGGGACCGAGTTGTACGAACACTTCGCGACACAGCCGGGGCTCTTCGGGCTCTCGGAGCACCTGTTCGCCGCGACGCTTCACGGGCCGGCGGCGGTGAAATCCGACGCGATGATCGAGCGCTGGTGCCGCGGGGATGAAGCGCAGGCGTTGACGCTCCGATCGCTCCGTGACGGGCCTGTGCGGGCGTTTGTCGCCCGGGCCGCGGAGACGGTGCTCGCGCGGGGCCCGGGGGTGGTGGGCTTCAGTTGCACCTTCAATCAGACCATGGCAAGCCTTGCGATCGCGGCGGAGATCAAGACGCGTGCGCCGGACGTGCCGGTGGTGCTCGGCGGCGGCTGCGTGCACGGCGCGATGGGGCTGGAAGTATCGCGCGTCGCGGCGGGGTTTGTCGACGCGGTGTTCACCGGGGAGGCGGACGAGGCGTTTCCGGCGTTCCTGGAGGCCCGGCGCCTCGGAGAGCCGGCCCACGGGGTGCCCGGGGTGGCGTCGCGGGGCGTGCAGCGGGCGTCGGCTCCCCTGGTGCATGATCTCGATTCGCTTCCAGTCCCGGACTACTCCGACTACTTCGCGCGGCGCGGGAGCTGGAGGACCGCGGGCGGGCCGGCGCCGTTCGAGGGGCTGCCCTTCGAGTCCGCGAGGGGCTGCTGGTGGGGGCAGAAGAGCCATTGCACGTTCTGCGGGCTGAACAACGAGGGCATGGCCTTTCGGCGCAAGTCACCGGGGCGTGTGCTTCACGAGGTGCGCACGCTCACGCGGGAGCACCGTCAGACTCGGCTGCTCGCGGCGGACAACATCCTCGACCACCGGGCGTACGAAGACCTTCTGCCCGGCCTCGCGGCGGAGCCCACGCACCTCCGGCTCTTCTACGAGATCAAGGCCAACCTGAAGCGAGCGCAGGTTGCGGCGCTGGCGTCGGCGGGGATCCGCTGGGTGCAGCCCGGCGTCGAGAGCCTCTCCTCGCACGTGCTGAGGCTGATGGGAAAGGGCATCTCCGCGATGCGCATCGTCCAGGCGCTGCGCCTCTTTGCGGAGTTCGGCATCACGCCGAGCTACAACATTCTCTGCGGGTTCCCGGGGGAGACTGAGGAGGACTACCGCGGGATGACGGACCTGGCGCGGCGGCTGCGGCACCTGCCGCCGCCCTCGGGCACCTCGTCGGTGGTGCAGGTGCACCGCTTCTCCCCGTACTTCGCCTCGCCCGACCGATTCGGGCTGCGGAACGTGCGTCCGGCGTGGTTCTATTCGCACCTGTTTCCGGAGGGGTGGGTGGACACGTCGCGGCTTGCATACTTCTTCGAGAGGGACGAGGAGATCTCCCCCGGCCTTGTCGACGCACGGGCGCGGCTGGATGAGGCGCTGCGCGAGTGGATCGACGCGCCCGCGCGCCGAGTTGCGCGTCTCGGACCCGGGTTCGTCGAGGTGAGCGCGGATTCTGAACCGCCGCGGACGCTGACGCTGACGGAGTCGGTGCTTCTTGTACGTCTGGACGAGGTCACCACGCCCGAGGCGCTCGAATCGGAGTTCGCCGGCCTCCCGGGCGTTGAACCGGCGGAGGTCTCCGCGAGTCTCGGGAGCATGGTCCGGGAGGGGCTTCTGGCGACGGACGGAAAGGAGATCGTGAGCGCCGTTCCCTTCGAGCACCCTACATCGCCCGAGACGCTGCGCGCGTGGCTGGAACTGTGGGTGTCGGGCGGCGGCGCACCCGGACCCGCTGCTGATGCGGGCGGGCCCGCACGCCGGGTCCGGCTTCCGGTGCTGGGTTAGGCCGGGCTCATCCCGCCCCCCCCGCGACCCGATCGACCTCGTCGAGGCTGGTCACCCCCTCGGCGACGAGTCGCCAGCCGAACTGCTGGATCGTCGTGAACAGACCGGCCTCGATGACGCGCTTCATTCCCGAGATCGAGGGCTTGGTGAGCACGATGTCGCGCAGCTCGTCGTTGAAGTCAAGGAGCTCGAACAGCGCGCGACGGCCCCGGTAGCCCGTGCGCAGACAGCGCGAGCAGCCGGTGGCAGCGAACATCGTCGTCTTGCCCCCGAGCCACTTGCCCATCCGGGCGGCGGTGCCCGGGGGCACGGGAACCTCCTGTCGGCAGTTCTCGCAGAGCACGCGGACGAGCCGCTGCGCGATGATGAGGTCCAGCGAGTTGGCGACGAGGTAGGGCTCGACCTTGAGGTCGAGGAGGCGAAAGACCGCGGAGATGCTCTCCTTGCTGTGGACGGTGGAGAAGACGAGATGGCCGGTGAGCGCGGCCTGCATGCCGACGCGGGCGGTCTCCTCGTCGCGGATCTCGCCGACGAGGATCACGTCGGGATCCTGCCGCAGGACGCTTCGGAGGAGCCCGCCGAAGGAGTTCCCCTTGTTGTCGTCGACGGGGATCTGGGTGACGTGGTCGAGCTGGTACTCGACGGGGTCCTCGATGGTGACGACGTTGCGCGTGGTGCGGTCGATGGCTCGGATGGCGTTGTAGAGGGTGGTGGTCTTTCCGGAGCCGGTGGGTCCGCAGGCGAGGATCATGCCGGTATCCTGCTGGCAGGCCCGCTGGACGCGTTCGAACATGTACGGGAGCATGCCGAGATCGTGCATGGAGCCGGGCTGGCCCTTCTGGTCAAGCACGCGGACGACGAGCTTCTGGCCGTGGACCGTGGGGGTGAAGCTGACGCGGTTCTCGGTGCGGCGGTCGGGGAAGACCACGGAGAAGTGGCCTTCCTGCACGGAGTCTCGGCCGGCGACGGTCATCTGGCATGCGGCCTTGACGACGCCGAAGATGAGCTCTCCGACGCGCCGGGGCAGATCCATGACCTGCACCATCTCGCCGTCGACGCGGAGGCGGACGAGATGGGTATCGCCCTTGGGCTCGACGTGGATGTCGGTGGCGCGGGCCTTGCTGGAGAGTTGGAGCAGGAGGCGGACGGCGTTGGGCCCGTCGCTGGCGCCGGCGAGCACGTCGGTTGGCTTGCCGTTGGCGTCGATGATGGAGACGTTCTCGGGGAATGCGTCGCGCGGGGGTAGGTTGGCGAGCAGGGTAGAGAGTTCGAAGACCCAGCCGACAACCTCGCTCTCTCGAAGGTCGATGGAGGCGGCGTTGATCGCCTGCTGCAGCCCGCTCCCGACGTGGTAGGTCTCCTCGGCATTGGTGTCGTCGGGGCTGGCGGGGGCGTGACCGTCGCGTTCGAAAAGGAACTCGTGGGAACCCACCTTGAGCACGTCCCCCGGGACCAGGACGGACTCCGTGATCTTCCTGTCGTTCACCTTGGTGCCGTTGCGAGACCCGAGGTCTCGGACGGTCCAGACGCCCTGGCTGTCCGCGGAGAGGACGCAGTGCTGGCGGCTGGCCCGTTCATCCAGAATGGGGATGGTGCACTCCGGGCTGCGGCCGATGGTGACCCGCCCGCCGAGCGTCACCTGCTTTGCCTGGCCTCGGATGGGGGTGAGCCGGTGGGTCGTCATGGGCGGATGGTACCGGGAGCGGGCCATCCGGCCGCAGATCGGATTGGAAGCTGGAAAAAAATGCGTTGCCGGGCGTGAGTTGGCCGGGGTCCCGGCGTTCAGAAACAGTCCCCTGAACGCCCACCCCGGAGCCCCTCCCGTGACCACCAGCCAGTCCATCGTGTTCTCCAACGCCTCGATCGCCCGATTCCTCGCGTGCGTCGCGGTGGTGGCTGCGATGCCGGTGGTGTGGGCGGCACACCGGGCGTCGACGCTGGGCGAGGGATCGCGAGTGTCCATGCCCGCCGCGAGCTCCACCGCCGTGGTGGCCCCCGCCCCGGAGTGCGTCTGCACCTACGTGGACGCGGACCGGCTCGAGGTTCTGCGTCTGAGGCTGGCGGCGCTGTCGTGCGAGCCGGAGTCTCCCCGGGCGAGCACGGCCCGCGCGATGCTGAGCCGCGAGCTTTCGGCGCTGGAGCGGCCGTCCCGCACGTGGGCGCAGGCTCCCGAGGGTGGCTCCGTCCCGCGCGGGCTGGTCGCCACTGCCCGGTAAGCGGGTGATGAAGGGGAACCCGGACCCCTAGACTCCCCCCCATGATCGATCTCAAGTCTCTGCGTGAAAACCCCGCACGATTCATCGCGGGCGCCAAGGCCAAGAAGGTGAACGTCGATGTCGCGCGTCTGCTGGCCCTCGACGAACAGAAGCGGGCGGCCCAGACGGAGCTGGAGCGGCTGCGCGCGGAGCAGAACCGCCTCGCGAAGGAGTCCGGCCCTCAGATCGGAAAGCTGAAGGGGCAGCTCAGGACGGCCCAGGGGGACGCGGCGGCGGCGATCCAGAAGGAGATCGATGCGCTCTCGGCGAAACCCGCGGCGCTGAAGGCCGCGGCGCAGGACCTGGATGCGCAGGTGCAGGCGCTGGAGCCCCAGCTCATGGAGCTGCTGCTGCAGGTGCCCCTGCCCCCGGACCCGGACGTGCCCGCCGGTGAGTCGAGCGAGGACAACATCGAGATCCGGCGGTGGAACGCGCCGGCGTCGGCGCTCCTTCCAAACGGCTTTGACACGACGCGCCCGTTCGAGGCGAACAAGGGCTTCAAGCCCAAGACGCACCTGGAACTGGTGCGTGATCTGAGGCTGTGCGACTTCGAGCGGGGCGTGAAGATGGCGGGCAGCCGCTCGTACGTGCTCACCGGCATGGGGATGAGGCTGCACATGGCGGTGCAGCGGTACGCGATCGACTTCATGGTGGAGCGGCACGGATTCACGGCGATGAGCGTGCCGACGGTCGTGCGCGAGGAGTCCATGGTCGGCACGGGCTTCTTCCCGGCGGGGCGCGAGCAGGCGTATCACATTCCGGAGTCGGCGCGGGGGGGCGGGTACGACCTGTTCCTGACGGGCACGGGCGAGGTTGGGCTGATGGCCCTGCACATGGGCGAGATCCTCGACGAGGCGAGCCTGCCCCTGAAGTATGTCACGGTGTCGCCGTGCTACCGGCGTGAGGCCGGGGCGGCGGGCAAGGACACCGCCGGCCTGTACCGCATCCACCAGTTCGACAAGGTGGAGCAGGTGGTGATCTGCCGGGCGGACGAGGCCCAGAGCCGCGAGTGGCACAGGACCATGATCGGGTATGTCGAGGAACTGCTGCGTTCGCTGGAACTCCCGCACCGTCTGCTGCAGTGCTGCACCGCGGACCTGGGCGTGAAGAACGCGGACATGGTGGACATCGAGTCCTGGATGCCGGGGAGGGGCGAGGTCGGGAAGGACGGGAGCCCCACGGGCGCGTTCGGCGAAACGCACTCCGCGTCGAGGCTGTACGACTTCCAGTGCCGGCGGCTGAACCTGCGGTATCGCGCGGGCGGCTCTGGTGGCAAGGGCGAGACGACCTTCTGCCACTCGCTGAACAACACGGTGCTCGCCTCGCCGCGCGTGCTGATCCCGCTGCTGGAGATTCACCAGAACGCGGACGGCACGGTGAACGTGCCGGCCCCCCTGCGGCCTTATCTGGGCGGGACCGCGGTGATTCGATAGCGGCGGCGGCGTCGACCGGGTTCACACGCCGTGGCGGCACGCGTACCCTTGGGTTTCCCCGCACAACAGGACCCACGAGGACGCCCATGCCCGAGACGACGACGCTGCTCCCCGCCAACTCCAACCAGGCTCTGGGCCTGGGTCAGTTCGCCATCGAGTTCATGTCGGACACGCCGGAGGTCATGGGCCGCCCGGACGCCGCGGTCCTCGAGCGGACGAACTGGTTCCACACCGACGCCTGCCTGTGCGGGCTGTCGGCGATCGCGCTGAACACCAACGCGCCGGTGCTGCTGAGGCGCGAGGCGGCGATGTACGCGACGGGCAGCGGCAAGGCCCCCTGGGCGCACGACTCGGTGCGTGCCGGCGTGCCGGTGTTCGGCAGCACGCAGGACGTGCAGCCGGAGAAGGCCATCGTCGCGAACTCGTCCGCGGTGCGGGAATGGGACAGCAACGGAACGAACTTCGGCTTCAGCGAGACGCGGGCCCATCACCGCGCGGGCGAGTTCGGGCACAACGACTTCTACCCGGTGGCGCTCGCGGCGGCCCAGCTCCGGGGCCGCGACGGCGCGTACGCCCTCCGCGGGATGATCCTGCTCGACGAGATCCGCGGGCGTCTCGCGGAGGTGTTCTCGCTCAAGTCGTACAAGATCGACCACGTCGTGCACGGGGCCGTGGCCTCGGCGGCGACGTTCGGCGCGATGATGGGCGCGACGGCGGACCAGATCGAGTCCGCGATCGGCATGGTCATCGCGCACTACATCCCGTTCCGCGCGATCCGGGCAGGCAAGCAGCTCTCGGACAGCAAGGGCGCCTCCGCCGCGATCTCCACTGAGGCGGCGGTGCTCTCCGTGAAGCGCTCCATGATGGGCTTCAAGGGCCCCAGAGACATCTTCCGCAACCCGGAGGCGATCTTCCGCCTCTTCGAGGGGCCGGGGCAGCTCTTCAAGAAGACCGAATCCGCGGGGACGGGCATCCCCGACGCGAAGTCGGGGAAGGAGTACGCCTCGCCCTTTGACCTGGTGCTCTCGCGTGCGGGCTCGGACTTCACGGTCATGGGGATGCACTTCAAGCTGGGCCTCTACGAGCACCAGTCGGCGGGCGCGCTGCAGGGGCTCATCAACCTGCTGAACAAGAACCCCCGCCTCCTCGACGATCAGTCGGGAGACTGCATCGCCAAGATCGTCGTGAGGGCCTACGAGCCGGCGTTCGGGATCATCGGCGATCCGGCGAAGCGCGACCCCAAGACCCGGCAGTCCGCGGACCACTCGATGCTCTTCCTCGTGTGCACCATGCTCCGCAAGGCGCTGGAGATCCGCACCGTCCGACGGTCGGGCCCGCTGGGCTGGAAGGACCTGATGCTCCTCCCCCACGACTTCTCCCCGGCGGCGCTGCACAACGACCTGACCCGCGCCCTCATGGCGAAGATGTCCTTTGAGCACGGCGGGCCCGCGTACGACGCGAAGTACCCGGACGGCATTCCGACGTCGATGGTCATCACCGACGAGCAGGGGAGCGTGTTCGACTCCGGGCTGGTGATGTACCCCGGGGGCCACGCCCGCAACAGCCGGGGGAGCGACGCCATCGATCTGCACGACGTGCTGAAGCACAAGTGGCAGAAGCTCGGCGAGCTCGCGTCCGACAAGCCGGGGGAAATCCTGGCCCGCCTGTCGAACCTGCACACGAAGTCCGCGGCGGAGGTGGCCTCGCTGCTGAACTTCCACATCGCGGACCGGGGCCAGTACGAGTAGGCCCGCCCGGTTGCACGGACCGGCCCCGGGGCGATACCGTATGGTCCCGTGGTCCGGATGCTGCTGGTCATCCTGACGCTGGTCCCGTTCCTTGGCGCGTGCGCGGGGGACTACGCCGCACTCTCGCGCGAGGCGTCCGTGCCCGAGCTCGCGAGGCTGTCGGATGCCTACAGGCAGCGCGGCAACCACACCACGCTCGTGAGCACGACGGGCCAGTCCGGCCTGGCGATCGACCTCGCGCTGCACCGGGTCGGAGAGTCCGGCAACGGCCCCCTGGTGGTGTGCCTCCACGGCGCGTTCGCCGACCATTCCATCTGGCGGTTCCTGGGCGGAGACCTGGTGACCGATCATGACCTTCTGCTGGTCGATCTGCCCGGGTGTGGCGAGAGCGGCAAACCCGACCCCGACCGCGTTTCGCCCCTGACCTACACGGTGCCGGACTGTGCCGCACGGGTGCTTCAGGCCGTGAGGGCCCATCTCGAGCGGGAGCCGGCGGGGCGGCGCGTGGTGATGGTGGGCCACTCTCTGGGTGGGGCGATCGCCATCCGGATGTTCGCGGACGCGGGCCTGGCGGGCGAGTACGCCGACGTGCTGAGCCGGGTGGACAACCTGGTGCTGCTGGCACCGCTGGATGTCGCGGTGGAGAAGGTGCACCCGCTCCTGCTGGAGGTGTCACGCGTGTCCGGAGTCCGCATCTGGACCACGCTGCAGCTGGGGCTGCTGCGCGACCGGGTGGCGTCGGGGGTCCGCGGGGCGGTGGCGAGCCCGAAGCGGGCGCTGCGCGAGGACGCGGACGCGAAGGTCGCGATCCTCACGGACTGGGACCGCCGCCGCGCGATGCAGGCGATGCTCGCCCGGGCCGTGCCGTACGCGGGGGACCGACCGGACTGGGAGAAGATCGACGCGATCGTCGCCACGTATTCCCGCGTAAAGGTGCCCACGCTCATCATCTGGGGAGTGCACGATGAGGTGCTGCCCGTGTCCATGGGCTACAAGCTCGCCGCGGAACTTGGCAACGCCCAGCTCGTCGCGGTGCCCAACGGCATGCACTCGCTGGTCGCGGAGGAGCCGACAGCGGTCGCGTGGGTGATGCGTGAGTTCCTGGCGGGCAGGTCCGTGGGCCGGAAGATCCCGGCGGCTGCGGGGCTGACCGGGCCGGACCGGTAGCGATGTCTACTTCGCGGGTTGCAACGCCGGGAAACGGTGCTTCTCCTTCCACACGGGGGGCTTCCCGATGAGGCCCTGCACGTTTTCCTCCATCACGAGCTCTCGCTCGCTCCGGGGCAGGACGAAGAAGCCGTAAGAGGTGGTGGTGGACCCCTTGTCCTCTCCCCCGAACGACGCGGTCTGAAACGACACCGCGTCGTATCGAACGCGCAGGACATCGGGGAGTTCGACAACGGACTCGACCTCCCACGCCTCGATGTTGATGGAGGTGCCGGCGAAGACCGCGACGACCATGTAGCGCCCGAAGTCGATCAGGGGCCAGCGGTCCCAGCCCAGTGCACCCTTCTCGGCACGGTCGCCGATGTGCTCCTTCCAGACCTCTTTCCAGCGCTCGGGAGTCGTGATCCGCTCCACCCGGGGCGTGGTGACGGTGCTGTAAGAGCCCGCGATGGTGACGGCGGCGGGGCGGGGGTCCGGCGCGGGGCCGGCGGCCTGCCCCATCAGGGCTCCAAGCCCAAGAAGCCCGCAGGCGGCGAGGAACACGGTGAGCCCAGGGTGCCTTTCCATATGCGTGCTCTCCTTGTCGGGTAACGAAGGCAGCATACCGGCGCCGACGTGGGTGCGATGTCACCCCCGCGCAACACTCGGGGCCGGTTCGTACACTCCGGGCCGTGAAGGTTCTGCTCATCAACTGGTCCCCAATCTCCGCCGGCACCGCCCTGGGCGGCGGCGTCAGCGGCTATGTCCAGCAGCTCGCGCTGGAGCTCATCGATCGCGGCCACGAGGTCGCGTACCTCAGCTCTGGGCAGACCTACGTGCCCGACCGTCAGGGCCGCATCGGCCCACCGGTTGCGAGGCGCCTCGACGACTTCGCGGGGATTCAGGTCTACGAGATCATCAACTCCCCCGTGGTCTCGCCGGGCCCATGCCAGCACGATTCCCCGGCGGCGGAGGTCTCGGCGCCGGAGCTCGAGGCCGAGGTGACGCGGCTGACGGGGTTGCTCGCGCCGGACGTGGTGCACCTGCACAACATCGAGGGCCTGAGCGCGGGGTGCCTCGCGCGCGTGCCTGTCCGTGCGCCCGAGCCGGGAGGAGCGGCTCCACCGGGCGCGGCTGTACGCGGAGCGCTTCCCCGCGCCGGCTCCGCCACCCCCACCGTCTCCCGCGGCGCCCCTGACGCAGCGACTCAAGGAGGCGCTGGCGGCGCACCCGATGCCGCCTCGGCCCGCGCCGCCACCGCCACCGATCCTGCCGCCCGGCACGGTCGTGACACAGGCAACGGTTCGAGCGCAGATCGCGGGGGCGGCCCGGCCGCGCAGCGTGCCGTTGTACGTGTTCGATCCGGAATCGCCGGAGTGGGCTCCGCTGGACAATGACGCGACGGGAGAGCCCGAAGGCCAGATGGGGACCGGGCCCTTCGCGACGAGGCGTGCCGCGATGATCGGGGCGCTGAGCGCGTGCGACCGGGTGCTCGCGGTCTCTTCGTTCGTCGAACGGAAGTTCACGGCGCTGGGGGTGAGGGCGGACGTGCTGAAGCGACAGGCGATCGGCTCGAGAATGGTCGAGATCGCCGCGGGGCAGCCGGAGGTCCTCGACCGCGCGCCCAGACCGGCGTCCCCGCCCTCGCTCTCGCTGGTCTTTCTGGGATACCACAACTACCCGAAGGGCCTGCACATGCTCCTGGACTCCCTGGAGCTGCTGACGCCGGAGCACCTCGCTCCGATCCACCTGCGTGTGCACGCGAAGGACGTCGAGCAGGCAATGCCGAGGCTCGAGCGCCTGCGTGGACGCCTGGGTTCTCTGCTGGTGTCGGGCGGTTACGCGTACGAGCAGGTGCCCGCGCTGGTCGCGGGCGCGGACCTGGGCGTGGTGCCCTCCGTGTGGTGGGACAATGGCCCGCAGACCGTGATGGAGTTTCTCGCGTGCGGGGTGCCGGTGCTCGGGGCGGCGCTCGGCGGCATCCCGGACCTTGTGGAGCACGACCGCAACGGGCTGCTCTTCCGGGGCAACGATCGATTCGACCTGGCGCGAACCCTCGCGGCACTCCCATGGCAGAGGGCGAGGCTCGACAGGCTCCGCGCGGGCGTGCGGGCCCCGTTGTCCCTGGCGGAGCATGCCTCGCAGATGCTGGACCTCTACGCCTCGCTGCAGCGGGAGCACCTCCGTCCATGACCGATGTGCTCCCGGGACATCTCGGCGACTGGGACCGCTGGGCCGATGAGTCCCGTGGTGGTCCGGCCGCTCCGGCGGGGAGCGGGGTGACGGCGGGAAAGCGCATCGCGATGCTGGGCTGGGCCTGGCCCCCGATGCAGGAGCGAGAGGGAACGGGGTACAACCTCGTGCAGAGCGAGACGGCCCTCGGCCTGGTCGCGCGGGGGCACCGCGTGTACTTCCTCAGGTCGGGGCTGTCGTACACCCTGCGGCCCGGGATGCACATCAGGCTCCGCGACTGCTGGCGGGGCGTGGCCTGCTTTGATCTCTTCAACAGCCCGAACGTGGCGAGCGCCGACAGGAACTTCCTGAACGTGAGGAGGCAGGTGGCGGCCCCCGCGCACACGGAGATGGTGCTGGCGTGGTGCCGCGCGGTGAAGGCCGAGCTCGTGCATGTGCAGTCGTTCGAGGGGTTCGCGTTCGAGGTGGTGCGGGTGCTGCGGGGGGCGGGGTTTCCCGTGGTGGTCACGCCCCACAACTACTACGCCCTGTGCCCGCAGGTGGATCTCATGCACCGGGAGCGTCGGACGTGCGACGACTTCGCCGGGGGCGAACGGTGCGTCGGGTGCATCCCCGCCCCGGACCCGGGAACGGAGGCAAGGCGGCGGGCCTTCGATCAGACCTGCGAGCGCATGCTGGGGCACGGCGTCGGCCCGGCGCTGCGGGGCCTCCCCGGGGCTCTGAAGCGGGGTCTGGGCGCGCTTCGATCAGGCCGGCCCGTGATCCGCACGCCGGAAGCAGTGCGTCCATCGCCGGAGCGTGCAGCCCCCCTTGGCCCGGAGCGGGGCGACGACCAGAAGCGGCTGCTGCGCACGGACACCCACCTCGTCGTGATGAATGACTACGGCGACCGGCGCGTCGCGGGTGTGCGTGCGCTCTCGGAGGCCAGCGTGGTGCTGTGCCCGGGGCGCACGCTGATGCAGGTGCACCGGGCGATGGGCGTGGACCCGCGCGTGCTGAGGCACGTGCCGCTCGGACTGCCCCATGTCGACGACATCACGCGGGCTCGCGAGGAGGGAGGGGATCCGGTGCCCTGGAGCCCCGGCGCGGGCAGGCCGCTGCGCGTCGCGTACATGGGCAGCGTGAAGCCGAACAAGGGGCTGGGCGTTCTGGTCGCGGCGCTCGCGGGGTTGGCGCGCGATCTGCCTGCGCCGATCGAGTGCGAGATCCACGCGGAGGGAGGCCGGCGCCTCCTTGGTGGCCCTGTGGCCTCGCTGCCGTGGGTGAGGTGGATGGGCCGCTACGCGCCCTCGGACGTCGCGGGGATCGTGGGCGCGTGCGACGTAGGCGTCTTCCCCAACCAGGGGCTGGAGAACTGCCCGCTCGTCCTGCTGGAGTTTCTCGCGGGGGGCCGGCCTGTGCTGGCGTCGAACCTCGGGGCCTCGGCGGACTGGATCAAGCCCTCGGACTCGGGCTGGCTCTTTGACCACACGAGTCCGGCGGATCTGGAAGCGCTCTTGCGGAGCCTGCTCGCCGGCACCGCGCGAATCCCGACGCGATCGCACGTGGCGGCGAGCGCGGGTGTGCCGACCTTTGACGCGTACATGCGCGGAGTGCTGGACGCCTACGCGCTGGCGTGCGGCTGATCGGCGCGCAGCAGGAACGGGCGCAGCTCGTGCATGATCGGGTGGGTCGCCTTCGCCCCGGACTGGGTGTTGGTGAGCAGCACCACGCAGACCCCGCTCGCGGGGAAGGCCTCCAGCCAGCACCAGACGCCCTCGAACGCGCCGCCGGCCTTGTAGGTCGTCTGCACCTCGGGCCGGCCGAGGTACCAACCCAGGCCCCAGTGGCGCTCTTCACCCGCCGCGACCTGCGCCGCGGGCTGCGGCCTCACGAGCTCCGCCGCGGCCGCCGCCGGCATGAACCACTCGAGCGACGAGTCTCCGAAGCGAGATCGCAGCGGAAGGATGAGCGCCCGCGCGAGATCGCTGGCGGTGGTGTGCAGATTGCTCGAGGCGAGCACGGCCCGCTGCTTCTGCGGGAGGACCTCGCC
Source organism: Leptolyngbya sp. PLA1 (assembly GCA_021405315.1). Classification (GTDB taxonomy): domain Bacteria; phylum Planctomycetota; class Phycisphaerae; order Phycisphaerales; family UBA1924; genus RI-211. The sequence goes on along the minus strand of QWIH01000019.1, from coordinate 22,490 downwards.
CTCGCCGGTGTGCCTCATGGCAAAGCGGGCCTTCATCGAGTCGTCCCAGAGATAGGCGCTGTCGAGCATGCCCAGGGGCAGAAGGAGGTTCCGGTCCATCCAGCGGGCGAACGGCTGGCCCGTGATGTCCTCCACCAGGAGCTGGAGGAGGACGAAGTGCGCACTGGAGTAGTGCATGGTCTCGCAGGGCGGGCCTATCCAGTCCAGCACGGTGTCCGGACCCTGGCAGCCCTCGAGGATCTGCGCCGCCGTGGGCAGCGGCCTGCCCGCGTCGACGTACGGGTAGCCGTGCACGTTGAACCCCGCGGTGTGACTGAGAAGCCCGCGGAGCGTCACGAGGCGAACATCGTGCGCCCGCGTCATGCGCTGCGGAAACCTCCAGGACTTGAGGCGATCCACGACCGGCTCGTCCAGCCCGAGCAGCCCGAGGTGAGGCATCCTCGCCGCGGCGAGAGATGAGATGGACTTGCTCACCGAGCCGATCTGGAAGATGGTGTCCGGCTCGACGGGCTCAGGGCGGCCGAGTTCGCGCACGCCGAAGGCCATGGCGTGCAGAGGCCCGCCGACGGACGTGACGCAGGCGCTCAGCCCGGGAAGTCCGTTCGCACGCAGGAGAGGGCCCGCGCGGTCCTGGATGATGGCCGCGGCCCGGCGTGCGAGCGCTTCTCGCTCCGCCGCGAGCGGCAGCCCGGGGTGGTCACCAGGCACGCGGCGCCTGTCCTGTGTACTTCGACAGCGGACGGATGATGCGGTTGTTGGCGTGCTGCTCCATGATGTGGGCGCACCACCCGGTGATGCGGCTGGCGACGAAGATCGGCGTGTACTGCGGCACCGGGATGCCCATGGTGAAGTAGGTCAGGCCGCAGGGGAAGTCGACATTGGGGTGGATGCTCTTCTTCTCGAGCATGATCTTCTGGACCTGCTCGCCGAGCTGGAACCACCGGACGGCCGGGTGCCCCCCGGGGTTCTTCGTGTCCTTCTCGGCGACGGCGCGGCCCAGCTTGTGGAGCACCGGGGCGCGGTGGTCGCCGTTCTTGTAGACGCGGTGCCCGAAGCCCATGAGCTTGCGCTTGGTGTCGAAGGCCCGCTGCATCCACGCGTCGACCGCCGGGGTGCCGATGCCGGCCTCGCCAACGTCCCGCATGATCTCGCGGAGCATCTCCATGGCCATCTCGTTCGCCCCGCCGTGGAGGGAGCCCTTGAGCGCCGCGATCGCGCCCGTCACCGCCCCGTGCATGTCGCTGAGCGTGCCGGCGATGACGCGGCTGGTGAAGGTGCTCGCGTTGAAGTCGTGCTCGGCGTACAGGATCAGCGAAACGTCCACCACGCGGGCGTACGTCGGGTCCGGCGCCGCCCCAGTCATCATGTACAAGAGGTTCGCCGCGTGGTCCAGCGCGGGATTGCCCCCGGTCTCACGGCCCACGATGGCCCGCCCGTCGATCACGTTCTGCATGTGCCCGATGATCGTGGCGATCTTCGCCAGCAGCCGCTTGCTCTTGCGGAGCCCGGCGGCGGGGCTGTTGTCCTGCGCGTCGGCGTCGAGGTGGCCCAGGATGCTGACCGCCGTGCGGAGCACGTCCATGGGAACGGCCCGCCCGCTGGCGAGGTACCCGCCCATGCTCTCGATGAAGCCCACGACCGGCGCGGGCAGGCTGCGCTCGCGCACGAGTTCCGCCTTGAAACGGGCGAGTTCCTTCGCGTCGGGCTTGTGGCCCTCGAGAAGGAGGAACGCCACCTCTTCAAACGTGGCCTTCGCGGCCAGGTCGTGGATCTCGTAGCCCCGGTACCAGAGCCCCCCCTGCTCGATGGAGCAGATCGCCGTTTCCCCCGCGATGATGCCTTCCAGTCCCTTCGAGAAGATGGCTTCCGCCTGTTCCTTGGAGATCGCGGGTGCTTTCGACGTCGACGTGCTCATAACGCTCCATTCCGAACAAGAACGGCCTGTGGACGAGGAGGCCGTGGCCTCGGACAAACGCCCCGATGGCAACGGGTCCGAATGATACGCGCGGGAGAGGCGGGTTCGTCAGACCCCGCCCACCCTGGCGGTGCCTCTGAACACCACGACGGCGGGTCCGGTCATGCTGACGCGGCCGGTGTCGCTGTCCCAGTTCACACGGAGCGATCCGCCGGGAAGTTCCACCGCGCAGTCCCGGGAAAGAACCCCGCGCAACACTCCCGCGACGACCGACGCGCACGCGCCCGAGCCGCAGGCCTGCGTGACTCCGGAGCCACGCTCCCAGGTTCGCACGCGGGCGCTGCCGGCGGCGCGGGGTTCCATGAAGTGCACGTTCGTGCCCTCGGGGAAGAGCGGGTGCCGCTCGAGCGAGGGGCCCGCGAGATCGACCGGTACGCTGTCGACCTGCCGCACGAAGATGACCGCATGGGGATTGCCGACCGACACGCAGGTCATGGTGCCGTCGGCGCCGGCCTCCGACCACCACGCGGCCCAGTCCGAGCGAACCCCCGGAGGAATCTCGACGCGAACAGCTTCAGGGGCGAGGAGCGGGATATGCGCCGGTGTCGTGCTCGGCTCCCCGAGCTCAACGGTGGCGGTGTCGTAGCCCTCGTGGGAGCGGATGGCCCGCGCTCTCACGAGCGCGGAACTGGTCCGAATGGAGATCCATCGATCGCCAACGCCCCGGTCCTCGGCGAGGTGGCGCGCCACGCACCGCATGCCGTTGCCGCACATCCCCGCCTCGCTCCCGTCGGCGTTCAGGATGCGAAGTGAGAAGTCGGACCCCGCACGACCGGGCCCCAGGAGCAGCACGCCGTCGGCGCCGATGCCCGTGTGCCGGGCGCACCAGGCGGTGGCCAGGGCGCTCCATCCGGAATGCGCCAGCACCTCGGGCCGGTCGATCGCATCGACCAGGATGAGGTCGTTGCCAAGTCCGTGGACCTTGACAAAGTCAATGCGCACGCTGAGGGTCCTCCGACCGCACGGGGGCGGCGGCCAAGGGTAGTCTCAGGAGCTCGCGGAGCCGCTTCCGCGCGTGCTCGGGCGCCGCGTCCTTGCCGCAGGCGTGGTCGGGGTTCCATCCGGTCGCGGGGACTCGTGAGCCGTTGCAGATCCAGAAGTCGTGGGTGGGCAGGCGCAGGACCCAGCCGTGCCCGATGTCGATTTCCCGCGAGAGGAACGGCCTGCCCGCGGTGCGTTCACCCGCGACTTCGACGCGTCCGGCAGAGCGGAGCGCCGCGACGAGGGCCTCGGCGGTGGACGACGTGCGACGCGAGGTGAGCAGGACAACCGGGCCCGTGTAGGCGCCGCCCTCAGGCTGGGCCCGAAGCCGCAGGAGGGAGTCTCGCTTCAGGCCATCGGCCAGCCGCTCCGCGTGGAAGCCCCGCCCGAGGTCGAGACCCACGCCCGCCCCCGGGGCGACCTGGTCGCGTGCGGCGGGGCCGGCGTAGGTTCCCATCTCGACGGGCGTCGAGCAGAGCCACGACGCCACGCGTGCCGACGCGAGCGTCGGTCCCACGCACGTCCGGAGGTCGATCATGAGCCCCTTTGGTGAGGCCGCGAGTGCCGCCTGCATGGCCTGGTCCACCTCTTCCACGCGGGCGAGAACATCCAGCCGGAGCGTGACGATGCCCCCGTCGTCGGCGGTGACCTTGAAGGGCTCGGCCTCCTGCTCCCGCCCTTCCCAGAGCCGTGCGGACTCCCGCTCCCCTTCGAGCCTGTAGAAGAGGGGCGTGCCGATCCTCAGGTGCCGCCTCGCGGCCAGGTACGAGCCGAAGAGGAACTCGGCGTCGTCGCGGGACTTTGACGCGACCGTCGCAAGATCCGAGAGGTACTCGGACATCTGAGATGAGGAGGCGAGGGCGGGGTCGAACAGGTCCGCACGCACGGCCTCCGCGGCCCGCGCCGCGAGGGCGGGATAGTCCGAGACCGCCGGGGTGCCCGGGGCGCCCGGCTCGAGGGTCATGAGCGCCACGACTCGGCCGTCCTTGTACACGAGCTCGACGGGCGCCCGGGGTGAGTGCATGCGGGTCTTGACGCGCAGAGCGCTCGACGCGCCGACGCCGATGGTCCCCTCCCCGACCTTGCCGTCCGCGGGCATGGTGCTGTTCCAGGTCAGGATCATGCCTCGCGGGAAGATCACGGGGGCCGCGAGAGTGCCGAGCAGTCGCTCGACACCCTCCAACATCGCCAGCGCGGCGCCGGGGCGCGTGTTGGCCTTGATGCCGGACTCGGACGACTCCACGGTCAAGTAGCAGCGGATGGGGCCCGCGTAGGGCACGTGGAAGGAGGCCAGATACTCGCCCTGAAGTGGTCGCTGCTCGGTGGCGGGCTCGCGGGGCCGCGCCGGCGAAACGCAGCCCCCAAGCAGGAGGGTCAACGCGACGAGAATGCCGACCACACGCCGCCGCCCGCGTTGCCCCGCGCCCGAGGTCATCATGCGTGATTATTCGACGTGTTTCGGGAGGCAGGAGGCGACCAGCCCCATTTCTCCCCCCCGACTCTCCGGATTAGTCCTCATGGCCCCCGTTTCGGGTCGCGGGACCTGAACGACAGGCCCACAAAGGCCGATGGAACTGCGACCCCTGGATCCACGCATGAACCCGGCCCAAGTCGTTCTGATCAGACGCAGCTTTGAGTTCTTCAAGCCCTGCGGGCCTGCGCTGGTCGCGCACGCCACGCGGGGGCTGATCGACAGCCACTCCGTTCTGGGTTCGCTCATTCCCTCGAACCCCGCCGCGTTGCACAGGCGCTGCTTCGAGACGCTGGAGCAGATCGTGAGGCGCTGCGACCGCTTCGGCACGCTCGAAGCGCCGCTGGGGGAGCTCGGACGACGGGCCGGGCGGCACGGCCTCTCGCACCTGCACTACGGCGCGATGAAGGTGCACCTGCTCCGGGCGATGGCAGATCTTGCGGGCGCCGACTGGGGCCCCGAACTGCACGAGGCCTGGGACCTGCTGCTGGACGCGACGATCGGCGCCATGTCCGCGGGCACCTTCCCGGCGCACAAGGCCGCATGACGCCGGGCAGACTCCGCTACCATGCCCCATGACCCAGGCCGGTGAGCGCCGGACACGACAGCGGGAGAGCATTCTTCGCGCGATCGCCGACGCGGGCGCCCCGGTGGTGCCGCGCGAGATTCTCAGCCGCGCGCAGACGAAGCTCAAGGGCCTCGGTCTCGCGACGGTCTATCGCACCCTCAAGCTGCTCGCCGAGTCCGGCGTGGTGCGGGTGGTCGAGATCCCCGGCGACCCGCCCCGCTACGAGCTCGCCGACAAGGCGCACCACCACCATTTCTCGTGCCGCCTGTGCGCCTGCGTCTACGAAGTTCCCGGGTGCTGCGGGCACTTCGAGGAGCACCTGCCGCCCGGCTTCCGTCTGGAAAGCCACGAGGTCATTCTGTTCGGCATATGTAAGCGATGTGCGGACGCGCGTCAGGCCCGGGAATCTACGGGGATGCGGTCAGAATCCAGCCGCGCGGCTCGCAAGCGCAAAACGGGTCGTCGCGGGTAAAACCCCCGGAGGATGCGGCCCGTACCCTACAGAAGCTGCGACCGGAACAAACGGCGCCGGCGTCGGTCCAACTGGGGATGTCGAAGATGCACAAGCACACCGCGCTCTTCTCGGCACTGGCCTTGGCCTTTTTCGCCGGCTCCCCCGCGGCACTCGCAGGACCCGAGGAGAAGTCCAAGAACCCGATCTTCCGGGCGGCGGAGCGGGCAAGGCAATCGCAACCGCCCTCGCAGCCCAAGGCGGCCCCGTCGCGGCCCTCGCAGCCTTCAAGGTCTGAACCTCGCGCGAGCGCGCCCGCTCCCAGGCCCAGCGCTCCCGCCCCGACAGCAACCCGCGCGTCAGAGCCCTCGCGCAGCCCGATCCACAGGGCTGCGGAACGGGCCAGGCAGTCGCAGCCTTCCGCCCAGCCCAGAGCGTCCGAGCCCAGCCGGCCCCGCGCATCGGAGCCGTCTCGGCCGACGCAGCGTCCGAGTGCTCCGACAAGCACACCTCCGAGCGCGAGGCCCGCGGAGCCCTCGCGGAACCCGATCTTCAGGGCGGCGGAACGTGCGCGCTCCGCACCCACCCAGCAGCCCCGCGCGTCCGAACCTTCGCGGCCTTCGGTGCCCCGCGTTGTGCCGTCCAGCAACCCGCCGGAGCCCCGATGGTCCGGGACCGTCTCGACAAGCCGCACGGGCCCGATCCGAACCGCTGAGATTGCGAGACAGAACAGGGCCGCGGATCCGTCGCTCGGGCAGTCCGGACGAGGCCCCGGGGACATGGGCGGCGAATCTCGCGGCGGCAGTTCCCAGTGGAACCACTCCGAGGGGCCCGGCGGCTCCCGGTCCGAGGGCCGAGGCGGCTCGCGCCATGACTGGAACGGGTCTCGCGACCGGCATGACCGCGACTGGGATGGGCGGGATCGGGGCCGCCGCGACTGGAACGACCATGACCGCTCGTCATGGTCATTCTCGCTCGGCATCGGCGGCGACGGCTTTGCCATCGGACTCGGCTATTCGTCGGGCGCGTACTACTCCCGGCGGCATCACATCCCCTGCGACCCCTGGCCCGTGCACCGCCCGATCGTGAGGCGACACTCGCACTTCTACAGCTCCGCGTGGTGCCGCCCCCTGTGGGTGGAGCCGGTCTGGTGCGGACCGACGTACCGCTATCGCTGCGTGCCGGTGTACTCCTCGTTCGCCTGGTACGCGTCCGACGACTGGAGCCCGTGGACGTCGTCGGTGGTCGTGGTGAAGCAGCCCACGATCGTCTACGACACCCCGTCCGTCACGACCTATGTGAACGACACGCCGCAGTGGGTGACGTACGACGCGCCCGCCGCCAACTCGGTGGTTGCCGCTGCAGATGGCGGAGCCACGGTCTATCGGGGGCAGGGCGACCTGGGGCAGATGGTCTGGTCCGCGGTGCCTTCGAGCATCGTGGATTCGGTGCTGAGCGCCGCGCCTTCCGATCGGGCGAACGCCGCGGCAAGGTTCCTCGCCCGACGGCCCGCGGGCGGGTGGCAGGTGATCTTCGAGTCACAGCGCCGCGTGGGCGACATCGTCTGGGTCCAGACCCGTGGCGTGACGTCCTCGCAGTTCGGAACGCCCCCCACCATCCGCCTCGCGCTCAACGGTGAGTTGGAGGGCGTCCGCGCAGGCCAGCAGATGACCGTCACCGGGCGGCTCACCGAGGTGTCGGTGGACGACCCCCGCTACCCCTTCGGCGTGCTGACCCTCGAAGAGGCGGATATCGCGAGATAGATCCCTGTGGAACCCGCCGCCGGACGTCCGGTGCTCTCACCGACGGGGGCGGCGCCACGCCGCGAGCCCGAGCAACAGCGCCCCCGCCGGTGCGGGCACCACCGTCAGCGTCGCGATCGCCTCGCCGTAGTCCGCGGACGAACTGACGGAGAACGCGTAGAGGCCGGGCATCATCGTTCCCTCGAACAGGAATGGCGTGGGCTGGTTCCCGGGCGTATCGGCCAGCAGGTTCAGCCCGGGGCCTTCCAGCGAGACGCGGCCCCACCCGATGAACGATGCGACCGTCCCCTCAAGTCGGAAGGTCGCGGGGTTGGAGATCGCGAACACGAACGAAAAGTCCGAGTTGGCGCCGCCGAATCCGAACGTGGACATGGGGTTGCCGAAGGCCCGCGTGGTCACCAGCACCTCAGACGCCGAGATGCTCGAGTGCTGCACCGCCGTGTAGCCCTCGACCTGGAAGGCCCAGTCGAAGGGCTCAAAGCCGCTCGTCGTACGCTCGAACGACGCCGTCCCGTGGTCGTTCCCCCCCATGTCGATGATGTGCTCCCAGGCGTACGCACGGCTGGAGCGGGAGGCCGGTGACATCTGCGCCCAAGCCGGCACGGCGGTCATCGTCAAGATGGCGAGTAGCGAGATTCTCATGTTCAGACCTCCTTCGGAAGGGACACCATCCGCCCCATCCAAGAACTTATAGACACGCAGATCCGAAATGCTTCGCCCATTCTCAAATCGCGGATGAAAACATGAAATCCCGCGTGGGGGGCTATGATCGACACAGCAGCTCGGATTGGCCGAGGGCGAGAGGATTGCGCAGGTGAAGACCGCCGGGAACAACTTCGTCTCGCCGCCATAGGCAAGGGCCCCCGACGCACCGCGGAAACTCCTCGGGACTCCCTCGGGCAGTTCCCTACCCCCCCGCTCCAGACCCCAACGCACGCAGCCCTTGCACGCAACCGGCGTGAGTCACGCGCGCCGCCAGAGACACCCATGACCAGCCCTGTGCTCCCACGCCGCACGTTTGCCATCATCTCCCATCCCGACGCCGGCAAGACGACGCTCACCGAGAAGTTCCTGCTCTACGGCGGGGCGATCGAGCTCGCCGGGTCGGTGACCGCGCGAAAGGACCAGCGAGCCACCGCCTCTGACTGGATGGAGCTCGAGAAGCAGCGCGGCATCTCGATCAGCTCGACCCTCCTGCAGTTCGACTACTCCGGGTACCGCGTGAACCTGCTCGACACGCCGGGGCACAAGGACTTCTCAGAGGACACGTACCGCGTGCTGACGGCGGTGGACGCGGCGGTCATGGTGATCGATGCCGGCAAGGGCGTGGAGTCTCAGACGCGCAAGCTCTTCGAGGTGTGCAAGCGCCGCGGGGTGCCCATCTTCACCTTCATGAACAAGTGCGACCGCCCCACGCGCAGCCCGATCGACCTCATCGACGAGCTCGAGAAGGTCCTGGGCATCGGCGCGTTCCCCGTGAACTGGCCCATCGGCTCCGGGCCGGAGTTCCGGGGCGTGTACGACCGGCTGCAGCAGAGGCTCCACCTCTTCGAGCGGTCCAAGGGCGGGGCGCACGCGGCACCTGAATCCATGGGCGGGCTCGACGACCCGGCGCTGCTTGCTCGGCTGGAGTCGCCCGCGCACCTCGAGTCCATCGAGGAGATCCGGATGCTCGACGGCGCGGGGGCGTCCTTCGATCCCGCCACCGTCCTCAAGGGCGACGTGACCCCGGTGTTCTTCGGCAGCGCGATGAACAACTTCGGGGTGCAACTGCTGCTGGATGGCTTCCTGCGGTACTCGAGCCCCCCCACGCCCCGGAACTCGTCGGCGGGCCTCATCGCCCCGGAGGACCCCCGCTTCAGCGGCTTTGTCTTCAAGATCCAGGCCAACATGGACCCGCGACACCGCGACCGCATCGCGTTCGTGCGGATCGTCTCCGGCAGGTTCGAGCGAGACATGTTCGTCATCCACGCGCAGAGCGGACGGCGCGTCCGCCTGGGCAACGCCACCAAGCTCTTCGGCAACCAGCGAGAGACCGTCGACGAGGCCGTCGCCGGCGACGTCGTGGGCCTGGTCGGCAACGACCTCTTCGGCATCGGGGACACGCTGACGGACGACCGCTCCATCGTCTACGACGAAATCCCCGAGTTCACCCCGGAGTGCTTCGCCAGCCTGCACAACCCGCAGCCGGGAAACTACAAGCGCTTCAATCTCGGCCTGGAGCAGTTGCTCAAGGAGGGCGTGGCGCGGAAGTTCGAGCCCGTGGGCGGCGCGCAGAAGGTCGCGCTCCTCGCGGCGGTCGGACCGCTGCAGTTCGAGGTCCTCGTCTATCGCCTGCAGAATGAGTACGGCGCGGAGTCGAGACTCGAGCCCTCGCCCTTCACCCTCGCCCGGTGGTGGCGCTTCAAGGACGGGCAGACCCCCACCATCGCCGATGTGAACTCCATCACGCTCCCAGAGGCTCCGGACGGCGCACGGCTCGTCTTCGACGACCGTGGACGCGCGATGGTGCTCTGCACGGACCAGTGGCCCCTCCGCTTCTTCGGGGAGCGCAATCCGGGCGTTGAACTCTCGCCCGTCCCGTTTGACAAGCCGGCCTCGATCGCCGCGGCGGCGCCCGCGAAGTCTCACTGACCCCCGGACGATGGAGTGCATGGTGATTCCGCTGCGACTCCCCTCCGAACACCCGGACCTTGGCCTCTCGGTCATCGCCGAGACGGGGGGGCGCCTCGCGGGGTTCGCCCCCTATGTGCCGGCGATCGACGACGAGGGGACCGTCACGTTCCAGGCGGAACTCCGCAGGGGCGGCTCGGGAATCTTCGCCGGTCAGGCCGCCGAACCCGAGGCGCTCGTGGAGCCGGGCGGAGGGCTCATCTCGCGCGTGTGCAGCCACCCGGACCGCGCCCGCGACGGCTCGGTGTGCTTCTACGGCGAGGACCGGACGGGGGCACCCGGCGTGTTCCTCCACCGGGCCGGCGCGGTCGTGAGACTCGCGGAGCGACCCGGGACGCTGGGCCCCACCATCAACGCCCGCGGGGCGGCGGCCTTTCGCGCGATGTCGCCCGACGGGCACGAAGCGGTGTACACCTGTGAGGATGGCGAGATCGCGTGCGTCGCGTCGGTCGGCGAACGCCACGCGGGGTTTCGAGGCCTTCCCGTGGCCCACGATCGCGGCACCGTGCTCGTCCGGGGTTGGCTCAGGTCCGGCGCCGAATCCATCGCTCTTGCGGGAAGATCGGACAGCACGACCATCGCGGAGACCGGCGCGCACTTCGAGAGCCTGGGCAACTTCCCTTCGATCAACGCGCGGGGAGTGGTTGCGTTCACCGCAGCGCACCGTGAGCTGGGCGAGGCCGCGTTCGTGAGTTCGGGCGGCAGGACCGCCCCTGTGGCGGTCGCGGGCGATGCCTTCGCGTCCGTGCGCGGCGTTCTGATCAACGACAGCGGCCCGGTGGCCCTGCTCGCCACCCCACGAGGAGGGTGTCTGGGCGTGTACCTCATCGAACCTCTCGGCCCTCGCCTGCTGCTGCAGGTCGGCTCGACCCTCGCCGGCGCCCGCGTCGCGGAGTTCGCGCTCAACCCCGTTTCCGTGAACAACCGGGGTCAACTGGCCCTGAGGCTGGGGCTGGAAGATGGTCGCGGGCTCATCGTCCGGACCGACGCGGCAACCTGACTCGGCTCACTTCGGCTTGGGCACATGCTGGTCGACGAGGATCGGGTTGCCGTCGGGATCGATCAGCATCAGGCTCGCAGGGCCCGCCGAGTCCGCGTCCGCCTCGGCAGCCAGAGTCAGCCCCCGGGCCTTCAGTGTTGCCTGGATGGCCCTCACGTCCTGGAACGTCGGGAGCGTGGCGCCCGCACGGTCCCACCCCGGGTTGAAGGTCAGGATGTTCTTCTCGAACATCCCTTGGAAGAGGCCGATCGTCGCGGTGTCGTTCTGGAGGATGAGCCAACCCTGGGACTGGTCGCCACCCGTCGCCCTCAAGCCCAGCTTCTCGTAGAACGCCCTCGACGCCGCGATGTCCTTCACCGCCAGACTCACGGAGAAGTTGCCGAGCTGCATGCCTGCCTCCTCGTGACCGACGGCGCCACGCGTCCCGGAATGGCCCCCGGCGGTGTCTGAGGCACACCCGACGCTCGCGAGGCACGCAGCCGCCGTTCCCACCGCCGCCGCCCGAGCCATCGTCCTCATGCCTGAGTCTCCGTGAAGGCCCCCGGCAAACCGCCGAGCCGAAATATACCACGGCCCCAACGACAAAGCCCCCCGGCGGGTGGCCGAGGGGCTTTCTCGAACGAATCGGGGTGGGCGGATTCGAACCGCCGACCTTTTGACCCCCAGTCAAACGCGCTAACCAAGCTGCGCTACACCCCGTCGGTGGACCAACAGCGTAGGCGCCGCTCGGACCGCCGCCAAGGGCGCGGCCGGCAATCCGGCGGCCCCGCCGCGGCCTGTTCCCGGACCCGGGCCGACCCCGGGGTACGCCGCCCTACGCTCCGACCGATGCCAGCCCTGCTGATCACCCAAGGCCGCGTCATCGACTCCGCCTCAAACTCCTCCAAAGTCGCCGACGTGGCCATCGTCGATGGTCTTGTTGCGGCGATCGGCAGGAAACTGCCCAGATCACCCGCGCAGCGCGTGATCGAGGCCGATGGCCTGCTGGTCACCCCCGGGCTCATCGACCCGCACGTGCACCTCCGCGAGCCGGGAGGGGAGCACAAGGAGACGCTCGCGACCGGCTCCGCCGCGGCGGTGGCGGGCGGCTTCGCCACCGTCTGCTGCATGCCCAACACCAGCCCCGCGCTCGACACGCCGGAGGTGCTCGGGTTCATCCGCGATCGTGCGGCGGGCACGGCGATCTGCCGCGTCTTCCCCGTCGCCGCGGTCACGCGGGGGCGCAAGGGCGAGGAACTCTGCGAGATCGACCTGCTCGCCCGCGCCGGCGCCGTGGGATTCTCCGATGACGGCGACTGCGTGGCCTCCGCGGGGATGATGGCGAGGGTGTTTGCCGCCGTGGCCCGCACCGGGCTGGCGTTCATGCAGCACTGCCAGGAGCCGACGCTCACGCGCGGGGCCTCGATGCACGCGGGTGAGGTGAGCACGAGGCTGGGCCTGACCGGCTGGCCCCGCGTGGCGGAAGAGATCATCATCGAGCGCGATGTCCGGCTCAGCCGCGCCTCGGCGTGCCGCTACCACGTGCAGCACATCTCGTCCGGCGACTCGGTGGAGATCGTGAGGCGGGCGCGGAAGGAAGGGCTCCCCGTGACGGCGGAGGCCTCTCCCCACCACCTGCTGCTGACGCACGACGCGTGCGACGGGTACAACACGCTCGCCAAGGTGAACCCGCCCCTGCGCGAAAGCCGCGACGTCGCCGCGATCGTGAAGGGTGTCGCCGACGGCACGCTCACCGTCCTCGCCACCGATCACGCGCCGCACACGCCTGACGAGAAGGCCCTCCCATTCGAAGAGGCCCCTTTCGGCCTTGTGGGCCTCGAAACGGCGCTCCCCCTGTATGCGGAGGCGCTCGTGCACTCCGGCGCGATCTCATGGGAACGCCTCGTGCGGCTCATGACGCTCGAACCGGCACGCCTCTGCGGCCTGGACAAGGCCGGCCTCGGTTCGCTCCGCGTCGGCGGACCTGCGGACGTCACCCTCATCGATCCGGACACGCGCTGGACCATCTCGCCCGACGCGCTCTGCGGCCGGTCGCGCAACTCCCCGTTCTTCGGCCGAAAGGTGCGCGGTCGGGCCGTGCTGACGCTCGTCGGAGGGGTGGTCAGGCACGATCTGACGGGGCAGCCGGTCGCCTGAAGGCTGGACACCCCCGCCCCGGTTCCGTACCGTTGTCCGCACGCCCCTTACGAAAGGCCCACCATGACCATCCGCATCGGCATCAACGGTTTCGGCCGCATCGGCCGTCTCGTCACCCGCATCGCCGCCCAGGACCCGTCCATCGAGCTCGTCGCGGTCAACGACCTCGTGCCCGCGGACAACCTCGCCTACCTGCTGAAGTACGACACCATGCACGGTCGGTTCCTGGTGAACCACCAGCCCGCGCAGATCAGCGCGACGGAAAACTCCTTCACCATCAACGGCAAGACCACAAAGACCATGGCCGAGAAGGACCCCGCCAAGCTCCCCTGGAAGGACCTGGGGGTGCAGTACGTGCTCGAGTCCACCGGCCTCTTCACGGACTTCGAGAAGGCCTCCCTGCACATCGCGGCGGGCGCGAAGCGCGTCATCATCTCCGCCCCCACCAAGAGCGAGCCCGCGCAGGTGCCCACCTTCTGCATGGGCGTGAACCATGAGGGCTACGACGCCGCCAAGCACACCGTCGTTTCCAACGCCTCGTGCACCACCAACTGCCTCGCTCCCATCGCAAAGGTGATCCACGACTCGTTCGGGCTCGACGAGGGCCTGATGACCACCGTGCACGCCGCCACCGCGACGCAGCCCACGCAGGACGGCCCGTCGAAGAAGGACTGGCGGGGCGGGCGCAACGCCTACCAGAACATCATCCCCGCGAGCACGGGCGCGGCGAAGGCCGTCACGCTCTGCATCCCAAGCCTGAAGGGCAAGCTCACGGGCATGTCCTTCCGCGTGCCCACCGCCGACGTCTCGTGCGTGGACCTCACGTTCAAGACGGGCAGGGACACGAGCCTCGCGGAGATCAACGCCGCGATGAAGGCCGCCAGCGAGGGCTCGATGAAGGGCATCCTCGGCTACACCGACGAAGAGGTCGTCAGCAGCGACTTCATCGGCGACAAGCGCAGCAGCATCTTCGACGCCAAGGCCGGCATCGAGCTCAACAAGCGCTTCTTCAAGGTCGTCTCGTGGTACGACAACGAGGCCGGCTACTCCGCCCGCTGCGTCGACATGATCCGCATGATCGCCGCGAAGGACGGCGTGAAGTAAGCCCGCGGCGGGGCCGGCGCCCGCTGCCAACTCATCCAACCGCACACGGGCGGGCCTTCGGGCTCGCCCGTTGTTCAATCGTGGCCCGTCGAGAAACAAAGCCGGCCCACCCATTTCGGGGCGGGCCGGCTCTACGTTTGGACCGTAGCGGGCTGCTCGACGCAGTCCGTCGAGTGCGTCAGCGACGCAGCCCTCGGATACAGAGTTCAGACACTGGATCACCTCCTTCCCGAAAAGCCCTTCCAGCCGTCACCGGGTCTGTTGCCCCGGCCGCCGGAGACCCTTCCCGCGGACCGTCATCCGCGGCTCATCGCCCGTGCCGGGTTCCATTCGAGGGTGCCCGGCCGGTCGTCGCGGCTCAGGGCCCGGAACGCCCCTGTGGTTAGGCGGGGTGGAGCCGGGCGAGCAGCCGCGATGCTTTCACTATCGCATATCTCTACGGGTTGGCAACCGCTTTTGTTCCATGACCCCACACTCCCGACAAGATAACCACCGAGTCGGACCTCGCGCCTATTCCGCGTCGGCCTCGCGGAAGGATCCCTTTCGGTTCTCCTCTTCCACGTACGCGCGGAACTCGGTCATCTTGTACGAAAGAAAACAGAACACGTGGTGCAGCGTGAGGTACTCCAGGTCGGTGGGGTCCTTGGGCACGTCCTTGCGAAGCCGGTCGAGTTCCGCCAGCAGGGTTTCCGCACGCATCGGTTGCTCCTTCACGCACGCCGGATCATGGCCCAGATCGCCGCCACGCCGAAGAACCCCGCGAGCACGCAGACCATCGACGCGCCCGGGGGCCAGTTTGCCTCAAAGCTGAGCACGAGCCCGCCCAGCACGCCCGCGCCGGCCACACAGGCAGAGGCGAGCAGCACGCGCTCCCATCGTGCGCTCAGCTTCAGCGCGACCGCCCCGGGGAGCACGAGCAGCGCCGTCGCGAGCACGACGCCGGCGAGCTTCATCGCCGTGACCGTGGCCAGCGCAAGCATGGACATCAGGAGGAAGTTCATGACGCCGCAGCGAACTCCCGCGGCCCTCGCCACGACCGGATCAAACGCCCAGAAGAGAAGCGGCCGGCGCACAACCACGAGCAGCATCCCCACGCCGAGCGCGATGCCCCAGGCCAGGGCTGCGTCCGCCCAGGACAGCGACAGGATGTCACCAAAGAGGAAGCTCTCCCACGACACGCCCCGCGGCGCCTTCCTCAGCAGCACGGCCCCCAGCGCCATGGACCCAACCAGCACGATGCCGATCGCGGTGTCCGCCTCCGTCTTCCCACGCTCGGCGAGCACCCCCACCAGGACCGCCGCCCCGAGGCAGAACAGGAATATGACGCCGAACTGCCCCAGCGTCCCCGCGGCGCTCGCCCCGGCGCCGATGCCCAGCGCCACCACAAGCCCAACGCCCCCGAACGCCGCGTGGCTCACACCCTGGCCCACGAACGCGAGCCGCTTCAGCACCACCAGCACGCTCAGCATCGCGCACAGCGACGCCAGCGCCAACCCCGCAACCACACCGGGCAGGTAGAGCGCCCGCAGCACCGGATCGCTCAGATAGTGCAGCGTGGTGCTGGTCACAGAGCGCCCCCTTCGCCGGCCTCTCCGTCCCGCGGCCGGGAACGCGCGGGGCCATGCGCGTGGCTGGGGTCGCGGCATGTCGATGCGGCGTGCGCATCGACATGGACATCCCCGAAGACCGCCGCCACGTCGTGGCGAAAGACCTCCGCCAGCACCCGAGGCGTCAGCCCCTCCGGCGTGCTGTGGCTGTGCAGCGTCCGTGAGAGGCAGGCCACGTGGTCGCACCCTGCCGCGACCGTCCGGATGTCATGGCTCACGACAATGACCGTCAGCCCGAGCTGCGCGTGCAGACGCCCGAGCAGGTCGGCAAACTGCCTCTGGCCCGCCACGTCGATCCCGATCGTCGGCTCGTCGAGCAGGAGCAGCCTCGGCCCTCCCGCCAGCGCCCGCGCAATCATGACCCGCTGGAACTGGCCTCCCGAGACGCGGCCGATGGGTGCCTCCGCCCAGTCCAGCGCACCGACGAGCGAGAGCGCTCGCTCCGCAGCCTCTCGGTGAGCCGCGCTCGTGCCCTCCCACCACTTCGCGCGCAGCGTCGCGCCCATGCGCACGACCTGGCGGCAGGAGATGGGAAAGGCCAACTCGCACGTCGCCCGCTGCGGGACATACCCGATGAGGCCGGCCCGCGCCGCGTCGCTCGGACCCATCCCGAACACACGCACCGTGCCCTGCTGCACGGAAAGAAGGCCCAGCGTGAGCTTGAGCAGCGTGGACTTCCCTCCGCCGTTGGGCCCGAGCACGCCCAGACGCTCGCCGACGCCCACCCGCAGCGACACATCGCGCAGCGCTTCCTTGGCCCGTGTCGCGTCGACGCCGGACACCGGGTAGGCGTAGCTCACGTGCGAGTATTCGACCGCGGCGTCGGTCACGGGCTAGGGCTTCCTCGCGCTGTCGGCCTTGCCGGGCTGCGCGGCGTCAGGCTCGCCCAGTCCCTTCTCCAGCGCCGCCAGGTTGGCTTCCATCAACTTGAACCAGTCGCCGTCGCCCAGCGGATCCAGCGTGCCGACACCCACACCCGCCGCGGTCGCGATCCGCTTCGCGGCCTTGGGGTCGAACTGTGGCTCGATGAAGATCGTCCGAACGCCCTCCTTCTTGACCGCCCGCACGACCTCGGCCACCTGCCCCGGCGTCGGCTCGGTGCTGTGGGACCCACGCACCACCGCGGCCACCCGAAGCCCGTAGCGCTCCGCCGGGCGAGAGAAAGCATCGTGGTGCGTCACGATCGCGCGGCCCGCCAGCGGCGCAAGCCGCTTCCGCCAGGCTTCGTCCACCCGCGTGACCGCGACGGTGTGCACCGCCTCAGTCCGCGCCAGTTCCTCTCGCTGAAGGGCGGTGAGCCCCGTCTTGGTCTCCAGCGACTTCACCACCGCCTGCGCAACCACCGGCACCAGGTCCGCGCACAGCACCGGGTCCAGCCACAGGTGCTGGTCCGGGCCCGCGTGCGCATGCCCCTCATGCCCCCCGTGGTCATCGTGGTCGTGCCCCGCGTGGTCGTGCCCCGCGTGGTCGTCGACCTTCGCGTCACCCGCCGCGGGCTCCAGCCCCACCACGCGGCCGAACCCAACCTCCTGCCGATGCGGACGGGCCGTTTTCCTGAGCACCGCGTCGAGGTTCGGCTCCAACCCGAGCCCGATGAACACAACCACATCCGCCTTCGACAGCGCCGCCAGGTCTGCAGGCTTGAACTCGTACCCGTGCTCGCCCCTCCCGGGCGGCATGAGCACCGTCAGCGTGCTCCCCATCGGGAGCAGCGGCTGCACCAGCCCCTTCAGAGGCGGGATCGTCACAACCACATCCAGCGGGGGCAGGGGCTCGGCCGGACGCGGCTGCCCCGCCGCAACACCCACCGCGATCCCCGCTGCGACACACGCCAGCACAGCCCGCCCCATCATGCGACACTCCCGGCCCCAACGGCCTTATTGAGAATCAATCCTCAACAACAGCATAGCGGGCGGCCCGTCCCGCGTCGAGTGCGCGATTCAGCCCGGCCCGGTCCGACCCTCGCACCGGCAGTCAGTACACTGCCGCCGCTCGAACCCCACCCCGGAGATGTTCGCCGGCCGATCTCGCTCGCCATCGAGAGGGCCCCCGCCGGCCCTGCACGGGCACGGCCCGGGGCGAGCCCCCGGAGCTAACCTCTCCGTGGCCCCGTGGCGGAACGGCAGACGCAGCGGACTTAAAATTCGCGATCCCTCATCGGGATGTGTGGGTTCAAATCCCACCGGGGCCACTTTCGCCGACCTCCCGAGGCCGCTCCACCCGATGCCTCGGTGAGTTCGCCCCGCGGTTCGGATTCCGACTCGGTTCAGCACGGCCGGACGAACCTGCATCGGCCCCGCACGATCCCAAAAATGAAACCGGGCCCGCCTTGCGACGGGCCCGAATGCGGGCGAGAGGACTTGAACCTCCAAGGGCTTGCGCCCACTAGAACCTGAATCTAGCGCGTCTGCCAGTTCCGCCACGCCCGCAGCGGTCAGAACGATAGGGTGCCGATCACCGAGAGACAACCCGCGCCCGGCGCGCCGACCGCCAACTCTGCATTGAGGCCATCGTCGTCGGCTACACTTGTTCACGCCCTTGTCTTCTCGTGGTTTTCCATGACAACTCCTGCACCATTCCGAGTCCAGGTCGAGTCCAGCGGCCCCACGTCCGGCGTGGCGACGCTCACTCTCGATGCGGGCGAACGCCCGGTGGTCGTCCTTGACCTGCCCCTCGTCCAGCGCCTCGAAGTCACCCTGCGATCCCTCCCGACCGGGCTCCTGGGGCTGGTCGTGGCGTCCGCGACCCCGCGCGCGTTCGTCGCCGGCGCCGACCTCAAGTCCATCATGGAGATGGATGACGCGCAGCTCGACAAGTACCTGGCGTACACGTCCCGCGTCTTCGGCATGCTGAGCCAGCTCCCCTATCCCACCGCCGCCGCCATCAACGGCGCCGTGCTCGGTGGCGGCCTCGAGCTCGCCATGCACTGCGACGCGCTGATCGGCGCGCCGCCCCCCGCGGGCGCGGACGGTGCCCCCGGCAGGCCATACCCGGTGGGGCTCCCCGAGGCCGGCCTGAAGATCTGCCCGGGTTGGGGCGGGACGAACCTGCTGCCGGCCCGCATCGACCCCTCCACCGCGATCCGTCGCACCGCGACGGGCGAGACCTTCCTCTTCGAACAGGCCGCCTCAGCGGGGTTGTTCGACGAAGTAAGCCCCACCGCGGGCTCGCTGCTGGAGACGGCCCGCGCCTGGGTCCGGCGGACCGCCGGGCGTCACCGGGTGAGGCGCGACGGTGCGCCGTCCCGATGGATCGGCCGAGGCCAGTGCGCCGCCCCGGTGCTCGCGGGGCTCGACGCGGTGCGGGCCGAGATCGAAGGGACCGAGCCCGGGCGTGCGGTGCTGAGCGCCGTCGACCGCGGGCTCGCGATGGGATGGAAGGCTGCGCTCGCTGTTGAACGCCGGGAACTCATCCGGCTCCGCTCCACACCCGCCGCGAAGGAGGCCATCGCCGCCTTCTTCGCGAAGTCGAAGAAGTAAGGGGTTTGTGCCATGGCAGATCTGAAGCAGATGAAGGGCATCTCGGCCGCCGACAAGAAGCTCCTCGAGGAAGCCGAGGAGTGGCTGGGGGCAGAGCCGACGAGGCTGGGCGCGGTCAAGAACCTCTTCTGGGGAAACCTCAAGCACGAGGCGTACTTCCCCTACCCCGAGCAGGAAGCCCGCGAGCAGGCGGAGTGCGACCAGTTGCTCGCCCGTGTGGATGACTACCTGAAGCACGAGCACCCCGCCATCGCCATCGACCAGAATCAGGAGATCCCCCGCTCCGTGGTCGATCGGCTGTTCCAGCTCGGCGTCCTGGGAATGACCATCCCCAAGGAGTACGGCGGGCTGGGGATGGGGATCACCAGCTACAACCGGGTCCTCGAACGCATCGGGCGATACTGCGGCTCGACCGCGGTCATGGTCTCCGCCCACCAGTCCATCGGCTGCAAGGCCGTCATGCTCTTCGGCGGCGATGAGCAGAAGAAGAAGTGGCTCCCCCACCTCGCCAAGGACTGGCTCAGCGCCTTCTGCCTCTCCGAGCCCAACGTCGGCTGCGATGCCGGCGGTCAGGAGACCACTTTCGTCAAGGACGGAGACTACTACGTCGTCACCGGCGAGAAGAAGTGGGCCACATCCGGCGCCCTCTCCGGCCTCTTCACCGTCATGGCCAAGGAAGCCAAGCCCGACGGCAGCGGAAAGGTCTCCGCCCTCGTCATGCACCCCTGGATGCAGGGAGTCGACATCTACCAGAAGAACCGCAGCAAGTGCGGCATCCGGGGCACCTGGCAGGCCCGCATCCGGTTCAACGGCGTCCGCGTCCACAAGAGCCACCTGCTGGGCAAGGAAGGACGCGGGTTCCAGATGGCCCTGTCCTGCCTGAACTACGGGCGCTGCACGCTCTCCGCGGGCATGCTGGGCGGTGCCCGCCGCGCCCTCGAGCAGGCCACCAAGTGGGGCCAGACCCGTCATCAGTTCGGCGCCCCCCTCGCCACCAAGGAGCTCGTCCAGCAGCACCTCGCAACCGCCGCCGCGTACTGCTACTCGATGGACGCGGTGCTCTACATGACCACGGGCATGCTCGACCGCAAGGAAGAGGACTACCAGGTCGAGACCGCGCTCTGCAAGGTCTTCTGCTCCGAGATGGGCTGGCGCGCGGTCAACAGCGCCATGCAGGTCATGGGCGGCGAAGGCTACATGACCGAGAACGAGGTCGAACGCATCTTCCGTGATTCCCGAATCAACACCATCGTCGAGGGCGCCAACGAGGTCATGCTCTCCTACATCTTCGGCTACGGCGGCAAGCAGCTCGCCGAACAGATGCTCGGCGTCAAGCAGGCCCTCCTCAAGGAGCCCGACGAGGGCCTCGGCGCGTTCCTCGCGAAGGCCGCCAGAAACTCCCTCCGGCCCGCCCTCATGAAGCTCGCCATCCCCCTGGGATTGGAGGTGTACCTGGGCATCCGGCGCAGCGCCCCGCGCACGCCCGACGTCTCGCCGGAGCTCGTGCCCGTCGCCCAGCGCCTCTGCAACCTGATCCGCGAGTTCACCTACCAGTTCAAGGTGATGTCCAAGCGGTACGACGTCAAGCTCCTCGAACGTCAGGCCGTTCAGGCCCGCCTCGCGGAGGTCGCGCTCTACCTCCACGCCTGGGCCTGCACGCTCGGCAAGCTCGATCGGGACATCAGGCGTCACGCCGGCAACGGCGCGGGCGACCTGGAGTTCGCCCGGGACAAGGCCGCCGCGATGTACTTCTTCGATCTCGCGGAGTTGGAGATCCACACCAAGTTCCGCAACCTGTACGAGCACGCGGACGACACCATGCTCGCCGCCGCCGCCGCCCTCCGCACCCAGGTCGATTCGCTCCCGAACGCGGACTTCGTCATCCCCGAGCGAAGCCCCACCGCCAAGGGCACGGGGCGCACCAACAAGCAGGACGGCATCGCGCAGTTCCCCGGCGAAAAGTGGCACGGCACCATCCCGCAGGAGATCCCCAGCGAGTCACGCTAGCCGCGGCACCCGCCGACATCACGGGGTCATCGCCGGCGCACCCAGCGGCCACTCCAGCCGCCGAGGCCGCCGGTAGAACTCGCCACGCTCCGCGGGCTGTCCATACAGCATCGGGTGGATGTACCGCCCGCGCACGTCATCGGGCTTCTCGATCACGGCCTGCGGGGGCTGCGTGCGCGTCCACAGGTCGTTCCGCACGCCCGTCACGCTCCAGCACACCTCCTGCCCCGCGTTGCCCCCGGCGATCCGGAAGCGGTTGCCGCTGACCCCTTCCGCAACGTGGAGCATCGGCGCCGGACCTCCCATCGCCGTGAGCTGGTACGTCTCGTCGCGGTTGACCTCGGCGAAATAGTCCGGCAGGCTCACCCAGGCCTCGCCCTGCGAGTCGAGCGTGACCCGACCGCGATAGATGTTCACCGGCTCCGGCCCCTCCGCGCAGTAGTGCTGCAGGTACTTGTTCTCGGGATCGAGCGGGTGGTCGATCCGGAAGGACTTGGTGCCGGTCGAAAAGGAGTTCCCCGCGCACACCACGCCATACCCCTGCGCGGAGTCAGACTGTCCGAACACGCCGTACGTCTGCCCGGACGTCGCGAGCGCGTTGCCGACCACCGCCGCGGCTCCCGCAGCGGTGCTCGAGTTGACGCCCCAGACGCCGGTGGTGGCCCCGCTCGCGCCGGCCGCCGCTCCGTACACGCCCGTCGCGTCGCCCGTTGTGCTGTCCACACGCCCGAGCACCCCCGTGGTGAGCCCGGTGGTGGCAATGGCATGCCCCACGGCGCCGGTGCCGTCGGGACTGTTGGCCTGGCCCCAGACACCCCAGGACTCGCCGCTCTCCGCGAACGCCCAGCCAAAGACGCCCCGCCCGCCCGGTGAATCCGCCTGGCCCTGAACACCCATCGTGAGCCCCGAGAGCGAGCCCGCAAGCCCGACGACTCCGACACCCTGGTTGGAGTCCGAGCGTCCGAAGACCCCGAATGAGCCACCGCTGGTCGCCGAAGAGTGCGCCAACGCGGCCCGCGGACCGGTCGTCATGATGTGCAGTGGATACTGGGGCGAAACGGTACCCAGCCCCACGTTGCCGGTGGTGAACGTGGCGTTGGCCCCGTTGAGGGTGAACGGCGAGGCGCCCGCCATGTCGCGCCAGCGCGATACCGGCGTGCGCTGGTTCGCGATTCGGCCGCCGCCTATGCATTGAACACCGGCATGAAGTTGTGGTGCCTGGGACGCATGCGGCGCATGCGCTGGGCACGGCCAGGCATGCCCGCCGCCGACTTC
>QWIH01000018.1 GCA_021405315.1 Leptolyngbya sp. PLA1 | reverse complement strand
CGTGGGCCAAAACGCGAAAACGCCGCCGAGGTCTCTCGGCGGCGTTCCCTGAAAACCAAAGGGCCGGCTGCTTTCGCAACCGGCCCGGCAATAGCGGGGGCTGGATTTGAACCAGCGACCTTCGGGTTATGAGCCCGACGAGCTACCGGGCTGCTCCACCCCGCAATCAGTGGCCAGGTTGTAGGCCCGGCAGCAGAAAGAATCAACCGCGTCGAGGCGAGACCGGCCCAAATGCCCGGTTTCAGGCCGCGCGTGGGTACATCCGTCCCCCGAGCATCCATACGCCCGTTCGGCTTGCCGATCCGCAAGCCCACAACCATCACGCCCTCGACGCCCGCACGATCCCCACGCGCGTCTAGGATCGAGCCGCATGCCCGAACCTCTCAACGTCCTGCTCATCGGCGGCGGCGCACGCGAGCACGCGCTCGCCATCGCCCTCTCACGCTCCCCACGCCTCGGCACCCTCTACACCACCCATCCATCCAATCCCGGGATCGCCGCGCTCGCGCAGCCCGTGGATGTGCCTGTGAGCGCCCGCGAGTTCTACAGGCTGGAGCAGTTCATCGCGAAGCAGGGCATCGATCTGATCGTCATCGGGCCGGAGGAGCCCCTGGCCGAGGGGTACGCCGACCGTCTCCGCACCCCCACAACGCGCGTCTTCGGCCATGGAAAGGACGCCGCACAGCTCGAGGCCAACAAGGCCTGGTGCAAGCAGCTCCTGCGCTCCGCGTCGATTCCAACCGCGGAGGCCCGGACCTTCACGGACCCGGAAGCCGCCCGCGTGTACCTCGAGTCACGCGAGGGCGACGACCCGCTGCTCGCAAAGCTCTTCGAGGAATCGTCCAAGTTCCGCGACCCGCAGGACCGCCGCAAGTTCATCGAGCAGAAGGTCCAGGCCTCGCGGGAGCTGCAGGCCGCGTACGCCGCGCCGCGCGCGGACCTCCCCGTGCTCAAGGCCTCGGGCCTCGCCAAGGGCAAGGGCGTCGTCCTGCCCGGCTCCCTCGACGAAGCCCTCTCCGCCATCGAGTCCATGATGGTCCGCCAGGTCTTCGGCGAGGCCGGCCGTCAGATCGTCATCGAGGAACGCCTCAGCGGCCCCGAAGTGTCCGTGCTCGCCATCACCGACGGCCGCACGCTGCTCGTCCTGCCCCCGTGCCAGGACCACAAGCGCCTGGGCGACGGCGACACCGGACCGAACACCGGCGGAATGGGCGCCTTCTGCCCCACCGCCACCGTTGACGAGGCGCTGATGTCCCGCGTGGAGCGCGAGATCCTCGTCCCCACGCTCGACGCGCTGCGCCGAGAGGGCATCTCCTGCACCGGCGTCCTCTACGCGGGCCTCATGCTCACCCACGCCGGCCCCAAGGTCCTCGAGTACAACGTGCGCTTCGGGGACCCGGAGTGCCAGCCGCTCATGGCCCGTCTCAAGTCCGACATCATCGAGCTCATGCTCGCCGCCTGCGACGGCACGCTCGAAGACGCTCGCGTGGAGTGGGACCCGCGCCCCGCCTGCTGCGTCGTTCTCGCCAGCGCCGGCTACCCGGAGACCTCCACCAAGGGAGTGCCCATCCACGGGCTCGACGAGGCCGCCTCGCTGCCCGACGTCACTGTCACCCACGCCGCAACCCGCCGCCTGCCCGACGGCACGATCGTGACGGACGGGGGTCGCGTCCTCAGCATCACCGCGCTCGGGGACACCATGGCGGACGCCCGCCGCAAGGCCTACCAGGCCTGCGACCTCATCACGTTCCGGGGCAAGGTCCACCGCACGGACATCGCCGCCTCGGCGCTCTGACTGTCACCTTCCGCCCCCGATCACGGCCCGCAGGAACCCCGCCGCTGCGCCCGCGGTTTCCGCGCCGTACACGCGGCAGACTCCTCCGCCCCTCACCACCACGCGACCGTCTCCCCCGACGCCAATCTCGCACTGCCGAACGGACTTCCCCCCCACCGCCGCGTGAACCGTCGACAGCCACTCCACGCCCTCCGGCGGCGGCACCTGCACCCGCTCCGCACGCACCTCCGCGAGCAACGACGCGACGGCGGCCACGCCCGCCGCATCCTTCCCCGACCCGCCGGCTCCGCTGGTCCGCGCCCATTCTCCAACGCCGCGGCTGAAGGTCGCGACCGGCTGCGACTCCCCCTCAACTCCCGGGGCACACAGCCACAACTCCCGGACATCCGAGAGCGCAAGATTCCACGCCACACGAGAGATCACGGCCTCCGCCCGCGTCGGGAGGGACACTGCGCCGGCCGACACCGCCGCATAGGCCGGGCCCCATGCCGGCACGCGCGCGCGGGTGGCCGGATCGACCCATTCGGCCTGGATGCGTGCGAGGTGCGTGGCGTTCCCGCCCCCGAGCGACGGGCCGAGCCTCAACTCCTGCACCAGCGTGCGAGACTGAACGTCGCCGCCCTCCAGACGTCGCGCCTCGGATTCCACCACGATCACCACGCTTGGGGTGTCCGTGACGCCGGGCTCCACGTCTTCGCGGGGCACGAACCGCACCACCCGCACCTCCATGAGCCCCGCGAGCGCTCGCTGCACCACCTCCGTCTCCGCTTCGGCCATCACCGGCGCTGCCAGCGTCCACCTGCCGCGCGCCCGGGCGAGGCCCAGCGCGTCCTCGCCCGCGCGGACGCGCAGCACCGAAGGCTCGGTCTGCCCGCCCGCCAGCGCGCGATCGGCCCGCCAGGCGAGCAGGGAAGCCGGTTCGAAAACCGGCGCGAGCCCCGCCTGACCCAGGGCGCTCACCATTCGTCCGGTCTCGTCTTCGACCTCCATCGGCGTCATACCGCCCAGAGCCTGCGTGCCCACTCGAAGCCGGCGTACCGCGCCGTCGATGGTGATGAGCACCTCCGCCGCGCTGTCCATCGGTTCACCCGCGGAGTTCCCCGCGGGCCGTGCCTCCGCCAGCAGGCGCAGCGCGGCACGCACCCGTTCGGGCTGCGCGGGCCAGGTCTCGTCCGCCTCGCTCCGCCAGAGCCACGTCCCCCCCACCGACTGCTCGAAGCGGACCACCTGCCCCCGCGCCCGCACCTCCACAAGGCTCACGCCCGCCTCACCGAGCCCCGTCACCCACGACGGGAGCGCCGCCGGCCCCGGGGGCTGGGGCCGACCGCCCAGCAGCCACCACGCCAGCACCAGCCCGCCACACACCATCAGCGACACCAACGCCATCCGCTTCATGCGGTCCTCCACCGCTCCCACGCGGCTGCGCAGTCTAGTGTGCGTTCGGCCCGCCCAGAAGCCTCGACTACACGCCACGCAGGTCCTGCGAGTCGCGCACGCCCAGCGTCGCGTAGATCTCACGAGTCGCCGTCGAGCGGTTCAGCGTGTAGAAGTGCACGCCGGCCACACCGTGATCCAAAAGATCACGGCATTGCTCCGTCGCCCAGTGCACCCCCACCCGCTTCACCGCGTCGGCATCGCCCCCGGTCCGGTTGATCGCACGGATCAGGGGTGCCGGGAAGCGGCTGCCCAGCGCCAGGTCCGCCATCCGCTGCATCCCCGCGAGCGAGGTGATCGGCATCACCCCCGCGATGATGGGCACGCGAATGCCAGCCAGTTCGCACCGCGACCGGAAGTCGTAGAAGTCACGGTTGTCGAAGAAAAGCTGCGTCACGATGAAGTCCGCGCCCGCGTCGATCTTCGCCTTCAGCCGGTCCAGCTCGAGCAGCCGATTCGGCGTCTCCGCGTGCCCCTCCGGATAACCCGCCACCCCGACGCCGAACCCGCGGCGGTCCGGGTGGGCCCTGCCCACGTTGAACTCCCGGATGCACTTCACCAGGTCCGCCGCATAGCGGAAGTCCTTCCACGCGCTCTCGCCCTCGGGC
The DNA here is from genome assembly GCA_021405315.1 of Leptolyngbya sp. PLA1. Taxonomy (GTDB): domain Bacteria; phylum Planctomycetota; class Phycisphaerae; order Phycisphaerales; family UBA1924; genus RI-211. The sequence goes on along the minus strand of QWIH01000018.1, from coordinate 60,293 downwards.
AGCCCGCGGGGCACGTCCCCCCGGAGCGCCATGATGTTCGAGATGCCCGCCGCCGCGTACCGCTCGAGAATCCCCTCGATCTCCGCACGGGAGTGGCAGACGCACGTGAGGTGCGGGATGGGATCCAGCGGGGTCGTGGTCCGCAGCTTGACCACCAGCTCGTGGGTCATCTCGCGCGTGGAGCCGCCGGCGCCGTAGGTCACTGAGACGAAGGAGGGCTTCAGCGGCGCGAGCTCGCTGATGTTCTGGAAGAGGTCCGCCGCCATCGTGTCCGACTTGGGCGGGAAGAACTCGAAGGAGAAGGTAGACCCCTGAAGTTTGACGATGTCGGCGATGTGCATGCGTCACCCGGGCGGGCTACTTCTTTCCGGGCAGCAATCCCTTCAGGCCTTCGCCCACGCCCTTTACCACGTCCTCCGCACCCTTCTTCAGCTCCTCGCCCGCGTCCTTCACGGCGCCGCCCAGGCCCTCCACCGCGGACTTGGCCGCGTCCCCGACCTTGCCGACAGACTCGATGCCGAGCTTGTCCAGACCCGGGAGCTGCGCGAGTCCGCCCTTGAGATCGGTCAGGAGGTCGCCCGGGATGATCCCGCCTCCCTCCGCAGCAGCGGACGCCATCACGGCCTTCACGATGTCACCCGCGAGCGTGCCCATGGAGACTCCGCCCTCGGCGGTCCCCACGTTCGACAGCCTGATCTCGTGGATCGGCACCGTCACCTCGGAGACCCCGCCCGGGAAGCCGATGAGGTCCGCCTTGACCTTGACATCCTGGATCACGATCTGGCGGACGATGAACTTCTTCCCGCCGGACTCCGCCGAGGGTTTGGACTCGGCGCCCTGCAGCTTCTTCAGGTTGTCCATGATGGTCTGGTAGTTGGCACCCTTGGAGTTCCGCTCGAGATTGATCCGGATCCCCGAGAGCTCCAGCTTGGGAATCTCCACCACGTCCTTGGTGAGCGTCCCGAGCCCGACTTCCACCCCGCCCTTGCCGAGCTCGAAGAACGCGGGGTCCTTGTACCCCGGCGGGTTCTGCACGGAGAGCCCCTGCATCGAGAATGTGCCGGACATGATCCCCACGTCCGCTCCACCCAGTGTCGTGGGCACGCCGAGCGCGTAGGTGGACCCCTTCTCGATCCCGGTCTTTGCGATCGAGTCCGCGTAGAGCACGCCGGCGCCGAGCGCGAGCACCACGACCACAAGCAGGACGACGATGACGACGCCGATCTTCTTCATGACCTTCATGTGCCGCTCCTTTTCCGAGGGAGCCGGGCCCCCCGGTGACCCCGCCGGCCCGCACCCGGACCCCAGAGCCTAGTCCCGCCGCCCGACGGCCTAGTAGCGGTAGTGGTCGGGCTTGTAGGGGCCGTCCAGGGGCACGCCAAGGTACTTCGCCTGGTCGTCCGTGAGCCGGGTGAGCCGGACCCCGAGCTTTTCGAGGTGCAGGCGAGCCACCATCTCGTCGAGCTTCTTGGGCAGGGTGTAGACCTTGCCCGGCTCGTAGGTGAAGCCGGACATCGTGGGCCTGCCATTGGCGCACGCCCACAGGTCCATCTGCGCCACTGTCTGGTTCGTGAAGCTCGCGCTCATCACGAACGAGGGGTGCCCCGTGGCACAGCCCAGGTTCAGCAGACGCCCCTCGGCCAGCACGAGGATGGAGTGCGTCCGTCGCCCGTCGTGCGCGGGGAAGACGTATTCATCGAACTGAGGCTTGATGTTCACCCGCTTCACGCCCGGGAACTTCGAGAGGCCGGACATGTCGATCTCGTTGTCGAAATGGCCGATGTTGCCGACGATGGCCTTGTCCTTCATCCGCTTCATGTGGTCGACGGTGATGACGTTCTTGTTGCCCGTGGTCGTGATGAAGATGTCCGCGTGCTCCAGGACGTCCTCCAGCACCGCGACCTGGTACCCCTCCATCGCCGCCTGCAGCGCGCAGATCGGGTCGATCTCCGTCACGACGACCCGGGCACCCTGGCCTTTCAGCGCCTGGCAGCACCCCTTGCCCACGTCGCCGTAGCCCAGCACCACGCACACCTTGCCGCTCAGCATCACGTCCGTGGCGCGGTTCAGCCCGTCCACGAGCGAGTGACGGCAGCCGTAGAGATTGTCGAACTTGCTCTTGGTCGCGCTGTCGTTCACGTTGATCGCCGGCACCGCAAGCTCGCCCTTCGCCTGCATCTCGTACAGCCTGTGCACGCCCGTGGTGGTCTCTTCGCTGATGCCCTTCACGCTCGACAGGGCCCTGGTGAACCGCCCGGGCCGGCTCGCCTGCTCCTTCCGCAGGAGGTCCAGGATCACGCCCCACTCCTCGGGCTCGCTCGCCGCGTTGAACGCGGGCACCTTCCCGGCCTTCTCGAACGCCGCACCCTTGTGCAGCAGCAGCGTCAGGTCCCCGCCGTCGTCCAGCACCATGTTGGGCTGCTGCCCGCCGCCGAAGTCCAGAAGCTGGTTGGTGCACCACCAGTACTCCTCCAGCGTCTCGCCCTTCCAGGCGAAGACGGGCGTCCCCTTCGGGTTCGCGGGCGTCCCCTCCTTGCCCACGACCACCGCCGCCGCCGCCGAATCCTGCGTCGAGAAGATGTTGCAGCTCGCCCAGCGCACGTCCGCGCCGAGTTCCACGAGCGTCTCGATCAGGACCGCCGTCTGCACCGTCATGTGCAGCGAGCCCGCGATGCGGGCGCCCGCCAGCGGCTTGGACGCGCCGTACTTCTCCCGGAGTGCCATCAACCCGGGCATCTCGACCTCTGCGAGGCGGATCTCGTGCCGCCCAAGCTCCGCGAGGTGCAGGTCCCGGACCTTGTGGTCCACGCCCGTGCTCCGCACACCCGTCACGCCCGGCTTGCTCATCGTCGTCATTGTGGTCTCCAGAATCTCAAAGTGGGGCCGCCGCCCCGCGTTGTCACTCGTGCTGCGATTCCCTGTCTACGCCCTCAACCGGCCGCAGGCCACGAAGAGCCCCGGCCCCTTCGCATCCGCCTCCACAGGCAGATGCACATACCCATGATCGGCCAGTCCCGCCTCCTCGAACAACACCTTCATCCGCTGCGGCGAAAAGCCCAGGTGCTTGTGGCCCATCCGCCTGAACTCGTCCCTCGCGTGCTCGACCATGTCGATCACCAGCAGCACCCCGCCGCCCCGATCGGCCCGCAGCAGCCTCGCCGCCTCCACCATCACGGCGCCTGGCGCCTCCACGTGATGCAAGGCCAGCGAGCACACCGCAACGTCCACGCACGCCCCCGGAAGCCCGGTCTTCTCGAGCGGCGCCTCCACGAACTGCACGTTGGCCGCCCCCGCCAGCCGCCGCGCCGCGGCCTCCAGCATCGGAGCCGAAAAATCCACCGCGAGCACCTTCGCCACGTACGGGGCGACGCACTCCGCCACGTTCCCCGTGCCGCACCCGAGGTCGGCAATCACCCAATCACGCCTGAGCAGCCCCAGCAGCGCCAGCGGGGTGAAGCGATCCCCGAACAGATCCACCCGCACGCGGTCCCACTCACCGGACACCCGCCCGAAGAACGCGTGGCTGTCCGTCCGTCGCTCTGCCAGCACCGCCCGCAGCCGGCCCGCATCCTCCGCCGCCAGCGGCTCGGATGCAGCCCCCTCGCGGACCGCCGCCCACACCGCCCGCATCGAGGGCGTCAGGTTGTCCGGCACCAAGGAGAACAACGCTGCCGTCCCCTCAGGCCGCCTGGTCAGCCAGCCCGCCTCCGTGAGCACCTTCAGGTGGCGACTGACTGTCGACTGGGGCAACTGCACCACCTTGGCGACCTCTCCCACGGCCAGCTCCTGCGCTTCGCACAGCACGAGCAACCGCAGCCGGAGGGGTTCGGCAAGGGACCCCAGCGTGTCCGTGATCGAGTTGACTTGGGTCTGAGGCTTCATCCGTTTATCCGGATGAAGTGTAGAAGCAAACTGCCCCCCGTCAAGCCCTCCGTCCGAAATGCCTCATTCTGGGACGTTCGTCAGCCGAAGCTCTTCGGGTACCAGCCCGAACGTCGGACCGGGGATTTCTCCCACGGCCCGTGCGGCCTCGATCGTTTCCAGGTTATCGGGCTGCAGGTAGTACGCCATCCGCAGCCGCCGCACCTGCCGATCGGTGTCGCCGATGCTCCCGTAGAAGTCGGCGAGGGAGCGCTGCACGACGACGCTCCGGCCGCGGTCGATCTTCGCCGCGGTGAGCAGCGCCTGCTCCGCTTCGTCGAGGTTGCCGAGCCTCTGGGAGAAGACGCCCAGCCTCACGAAGTCCTGCACTCGCCCGCGCTCGGAGGAAGCCCGCGACAGGATCTCCACCAGTTGCTCTCGCTCGCCCGCGTCAAAGAGCGCCCGGGCCTGCAGGTCCAGGTACTTGTCGTTCAGCGGCTCGACGTCGGTGCAGACGGACAGATGAGACAGCGCCTCGCGGGGTTGCCCCGCGGCGACAAGCGACCTGGCGAGGTTGTACCGCATTTCCATGTTGTCCGGCTTCCGCGTCACATACTCGCCAAAGTCCGCGGCGGACCGCTCGAACTGTTCCGCCTTGTACCAGTACTCCCCGTCCTCCGCGACCCGCCACAGGGGGCGCTGCGTGCTGCACGACGCGAGAAGCAGGCCAGACACGATGACCGTTGCGATTCGGCGCATGGATACTCTCCGTCAATGTCTTACGAGGGGCCAGTCTATCGGCCGCCGGAGCCCCGTCCAAACGATATGCGGTGGGCCATTCTCCGCCATGATGTCCCCGGCGAGGGCTGGCACTTGGACCTCCTCCTCGCGAGACCCGATTCACCACCCTTGGTGACGTTCCGGGTTTCCCACGCCGACGCCCCCGCATTGCTCGGACGCACCCGCCCCTGCACGTTCTCCGCCCTCCGGCTCCCGGATCACCGGCGCGTCTACCTCGACCATGAGGGGGAAGTGTCAGGCGGGCGGGGCTCGGTGACTCGCCTGGAGTCCGGCTCGCTCGAATGGCTCGGGTTCGACCGGTCCACGCTCCGCGCCCGGCTCCATCCTCTCGGCCTGCTGACCGCGGCGTCGGCGGGAGAGAACTGGAATCTGTCGCTCGAAACTCTCGAACTTGGCAGGACTTCGCCGAATCTGGGTGGATGAGCCCGCCGCCTCGTGGTAGGCTAGCCGTGCGGCGTTCTGCCGCAGGTGGCAGGTGATCCCCGTCGAGGGGCGTCAGGCCCGGCCATTCGTTCGCGTCGGGCGCTCGCACCTCGCGGGTCTGTGGACCCACGAAAGGAGCCCCCGTGATGAAGCGCCACGAACTCCGCAGCCCGGAGCCCGTCCCGTCTGGCCGCGCCGCTCCGGACGCGCCAGAGCCGCCCCCGCCCAAGATCCAGGTCTTCGAGCAACGACTGGGTGCGAAGCGTCACGAAGACTCATGGAACCGATCCCCGAACGTCACGGGCAAGGGCGCCATCCATGCCCGCACGTTCCACTGCAAGCTCAACGACGACGGCCTGAACTTCCTCGATCAGCAGGTCAACGAGTGGCTCGATGCCCACCCGCAGTACGAGGTGAAGTTCACCACGTCCAGCGTCGGCGAGTTCCAGGGCAAGCTCGGCAAGGAAGTGCACCTGATCGTACAGGTCTGGGTCTGAGCCCATATTCCCGCTGCCTCACGGCGCGAGCAGCGCGTGCCGCCACGGGCCGCCGGGCTCGCGGCTCCAGCGAACGCGCTGGTGCAGGCGTCCCTCGTGCCCCGACCACAGTTCCACCGCCGTCAGCATGATCCGGAACCCACCCCAGTAGGCCGGCCTTGAAATCGGCGCTCCCCCAGCCGCGGCCTTCGCCAGCGACAACGCGCCCGCTACCAGCTCCGCCCGTGAGCCGATCTCGGTGCTCTGGCGGCTGACGCACGCGCCGACCCGCGACAGGAGCGGCCGGCTGTGAAAGTACTCGTCGCTCTCGGCGGGCGACATCCGTTCGACCACGCCCTCAACCCGCGCCTGCCGCTTCGCGTGGGGCCAGTGGAACACCCCCGCCACTCGGGGGTTCGCCGCCAGCTCTCGGCCCTTGCGGCTGTCATAGTTCGTGTAGAACGCCACCGCGCCGCGCTCCACTTCGATCATCTTTGCCAGCACCATCCGCACCGACGGCGCACCGTCTGGGGTGCTCGTCGCCAGCGCCAGGGCGTTGTGGTCGTCGTACTTTCCGCTGGCCCGCGCCTGCTCGAACCACGCCGCCAGCAGCGGCAAGGGGTCCTGAGGCGGCGGCTCCGGGAGGTCGCTCGCGGAAAGCAGCTTGGCGATCGCTTCGGTCAGCATGGACGCACCGAGCGTACGCGGGCCGCGCCGCGGGCGGGAAAGGCACTCTCGCGGCGTGTCACCGGGAGAGTGCTGGCTCTGGGCGTCTCACCGGGCTGGGGCAGTGCCCCGCGGGTCCGCTCGCGATCGGCGCATCCTTGCGCCAACCCTCGCCTACCTGGCCCGGCGTGGCGGTTCGCATCCCTGCGAACCCCCAAGCCGCTTCGTTCGTGGGGCGTTTCCGCCCCAACTGGGTCCGTCCATCAACACACCGGCCATCCCTGGCCACCAAATCCCGCGGCGCGGACGTCAGCCCTCGCCGGATCGCTCGCTCTCTCGCCCCCACACCGTGCCGTCGTCACGCCCGGCCCCCCAACCCTGCCGCTCTTCCCCGCGTCCTAGCCCCGGCGCAGGCATCGGTCCCGCAGTTCCCCCATCCACGTCCCCCTGTCCTTCACTTCCAGCCTGGAGCCGGAGCCCACCATCACCACCTCGGCCCCAAGCCCGGATTGCTCCAACTGCCACTTCGGGATCGTGAGGCGCCCCGCGGAATCCAGCTCGATCTGCTCGGTCAGCCCAAAGAGGCTGTTGTCCTCTTCCTGACGCTCGCGCGACGGGGTCAGCGTGCCTTCCCGGCGCGACGCAAGCTTCCGGAAGATGCTCAAGGGGAGAAGCACAAGTCCCCTCCCCGCGACCGGCGACACGCACCACACCTTCGCCTCGCGCTGCCGACGCTCGATCTCCTGCGCGTCCAACCCCATCCCGCCCCGCTGCCGACGCTCCTCGTCCAGTTGTGCCGCAAACTCCAGATCGAACTGCGCCCGAAACTTCGAGGGCAGCGCCAGTCGCTGCTTGGAGTCCACCGTCAGTTCTGAAAAGCCGGTGAAGATCATGGCCGGTTGCCGATCCGAGGGACCCCATCGAGTTCGTCGTCATGCCCGCGTCTCCACGCGCTTGCCCCAGTCGTCCTGACCGCTGCGAACCACGACCACCCCACTCTACACACTTCGCCACACTTTGCAACACACTGCCCCACAATTGCACAACTTGTGGAGAACAGGCTGTCATCTGCGCCGTGCGTACGGCTTATTCGGTCTGCGTTAGGAAAGATCGGTCGCCTGTCGAACCCGGAAGCGCCCGGCCGGCTAAGAACGGGTGACGGCTGGGGGCGTGCGACCGCCGTCGTCGCAGGAAGGCGCACGATGTCCGATTCCATGCAGGACGCGCAACGGGCCTTGGAGAGGCTCTCGGATCGTCAGTTCGTGCTCACCACAGCACATGAGGGACGACGCTGCGGCGTGCTGGTCAGCGGCGCCGCGCGCGCGGCGACCGAGCCCATGCTCGTCGCAGCCTTCGTGCGTCGCGGGCACTGGATCGAGCCCCTCATCCGTGACAGCCGTGTCTTCGCCCTCTGCCAGGTTCCGACGCAGACCAGCGCCGCGACCTCGCTGCTGCTCCGGCGCTTCGCCGAAGCCAGCCGGCCCCGCGACGGCGACCCGTTCGACGGCTTCGACGCCGGCACCCTCACGACGGGCGCTCCGATTCTCATCCACTCTCCGCTCGCCTTTGACTGTGACGTGCACCGCCACATCGACCTCGATGCCGACCACGAGGTGTACTGCGGCGTGGTCCGCGCGGTCGTCATCGACGGGCGCCGCATCATCCTCGAGCCCCCACCGCCTCCCGGCGCGGACCGGCGCGTGCTTTCCGATCGCCGCACGTTCCAACGCCGCAAGCCCGGCAAGCAGGCTCACGAGGGCAAGTAGGGTCGCAGGACGTCGAGCACCTCTCGGTCGAACCTCGCCTCCGAGAACCGCTCCGCGGCGCGACGGCAGGCCGCGCCGACATCTCGAGGGCAGCGGGCGACCGCGGCCAACAGCGAGTCAACGCTCGGCTGGTCGAAGAATGCGCCCGTGACGCCATCGTCCACGATCTCCAAGGCCCCGCCGGCTCGCCGAGCCACCACCGGCAACCCGCTCGCCAGGGCCTCTGCCGCCACAATCCCGAAGTCCTCAACCTGCGGAAAGATCAGCACGCCCGCGGCTGCGTATCGGCTCGCCAGTTCGTCATCGCCCACCCGCCCCGCGAACCGGACCGTGGGCCCGGCCAGCGCCCGCAGCCTCTTCCCCTCGCTCCCCTCCCCCACCACCAGCAGGTCCGCGCCCACCTGGTTGGCAGCGTGCACCGCCAGATCCACCCGCTTGTACGGCTCCAGGGCGCTCACGACGAGCCACGAGCCATCGCGCCTTCCCTCCCCGGCCGCGAACATCGTGGTCCGCACGGGTGGCCAGATCACCCGGGGCTCCACGCCGTAACAGTCACGCGCGAGCGCCGCGGTGTGCGCGGAGTTCGCCACCATGCGCGTCACGTTCGCGGTGCCCGCGCGGTCCCATTCCTTGAATCGCTCGCGCACCAGCCGCAACCCGAGGGCCCGCAGCCCGCCCTCGCGCTCATACTCCGCGACTTGCGACCACACGTACCGGGGCGGGGTGTGCACGTAGCACACGTGAGGCACGCCGGCGGGCATCGGCAGGTTCTTGATCGCCGCGGAACTCGTCGAGACCACCAGGTCGACCGGCGCTCGAGCGTGGATCGCCGCGAGTCTCTCCCCCAGATCGTCGACGATCGCCGGATACAGCGGCAGCAGCCAACGCCTGAGCCTCCCGGACGCCACGGGGACGCGCCCCACGCCCGATACCACCCGCGGCAGGCGGTCCAGCTCCGGGGTCAGTGGTCTGCGGTCATCGAACATCACCAGCAGCGCCACGATGTCGGCGTGAGGGGCTAACACCCTCGCCAGCCGGTCCAGCACGTGTTCCCCGCCACGCACCCCGCACAGCCAGTCGTGCGCGAGCACCACCCGCCCTCTGGGCGGCACCGAGCGCTCGTGGGACCGTACAGTCTCGTGCATGGAGGCATCTCATCAGCAGTCCGGCCCGTCGGAGGAGGCCGCCCGAACGTCCGCCGCGAATCGCTTCGGGTGGGATTATCGCACGAAGGCGGGCTCGCTGGGGCCCCCGGTCTGCCCCATCATCGATTTTCACGCGCACACCGGGGGCGAGAAGGCCGCCCGGATCTGGCTCGACGCGGCCCGCACCTTCGGCGTTGAACGCGTGCACAGCATGGTCCGCCTGCCCGAGGCGGATGCCGTCCGACGGGTGCTCGGGGACCGCGTCCGGTTCATCGCATTCCCGAACTTCCGGAGCGAGGACCCTCGCCGCTCCTTCACCGAGGGCTTTCTCCATGACATCCAGGAGTTCCACGACCGATTCGGCGCACAGATGATCAAGCTCTGGAACGCTCCCCGCCTGCGCGATATCGCGCATCCGGATGATCTCGCGTCCCTCGCCGAGTTTGACGGCGAGTGGCGCGTCCGCCACGCCGCCCTCGCCCAGCAACTCGGCATGTCCATCATGGTCCACATCGCCGACCCGGACACCTGGTTCGCCACCCGATACAGCAACCCCTCGAAGTACGGCACAAAGCTCGACCAGTACCGGGGTTTCCGCGTCATGCTCGACCGCTTCGCCGTGCCCTGGGTCGCGGCCCACATGGGCGGATGGCCCGAGGACCTTTCATTCCTTTCCTCCATGCTCGAGGCCCACCAGAACCTCTTCCTCGACACCTCCGCGACAAAGTGGGTCGTGCGCGAGTTGGGTCGCCAACCCACGGACCGGGTCGTGGAGTTCTTCACCCGCTGGCGCGGACGGCTGATCTTCGGGAGCGACATCGTGAGCACCGACGAGCACCTCGCGCCCAAGACCGCCGCGCAGAAGGCCCACCCCATGGGCGACCTCGCCGACGGCCCCGAAGCGGCGTTCGATCTGTACGCGAGCCGTTATTGGGCACTCCGCACGATGTTCGAGGGCGACTACGACGGCGAGAGTCCCATCGCGGACCCGGACCTCGCGATGGTCGATCCCGCAACCCACGGCCCGATGTCGGCCCCGCGGCTGCGGGGGCTCTCGCTCGACCGATCCGTGCTGCGTGCGCTCTACCGGGACGCCGCGCTCCGCGTGGTGCCCTCGCTCGGCACGCCGCTCGCGGAGTAGCGTCAGGCGAGAAGGCCCGCGATCGGCTTGCCCTTGCCGTCCTTGGTCACGTAGAAGGGTCGTCCCTCGGTCTCGTACGACGTGTCGGGGGCGATGCCCATCGCCGCGTAGAGCGTGGCGTGGGTGTCAATGAGCGACACCGCGCGCTCCACCGGCAGCAGCGGGTGCCGGTCGGCGGTCGTGCCGTAGGCGATTCCCCGCCGGAACCCCCCGCCGAAGAAGAGCATGTTCTTGCAACTGCTGAAGTGACCGTGGAAGCCGTACATCGATTCGCTCGCGATGACCAGGTGCTCTCCCGAGTGGGACTCCGAAGCACCGTCGGGCTCGACCCCCGCCGCGGGCTGGCTGGCGATGGTCCGCCCGAACTCGGTGGCGACCACGACCAGCGTCGTGTCGAGCATGCCCCGCTCTTCGAGATCAAGCACCAGCCTCGTGATGGGCCCGTCGATCTGACGCTTCATCTCGCGCATGCGACGGGCGCCGTTCTCATGCATGTCAAAGCCCTTGAAGGGGCCGTACTGGTACTCCACCTGCACGAACCTCGCCCCGGCCTCGACCAATCGGCGAGCCAGCAGCAGCCCCGGCCCGAACCGGTTGGAGTGGTCGTACGAAGGGTCCAGCAGCGTTTCTCCCCCCGGCTCCGTGCTCCCCGGCGTGTACGCCGCGAGCACCTCGGGCTTTTCCCCGGAGAAGTCAAACGCCTTCTTCACGGGTGAGTCCATCATCGCCCGTGCCTCTGCCATGAGGGCCATGTACGCCGCCGCCTTCGGCGAGTCTCGCAGCCGCTCATCGCTCATGCCGTGCAGACTGCGCAGGAGCGACTGCCGCTGGTCGAGCCTCGCCACGTCCATCCCCGCGGCGGCGGAGAGCGTGGCGAGCCCGCGCGAGGGCTCCGGGATCATGAACGGCGCGTGCTCCAGACCGTAAAACCCGGATCCCAGATACTCCGCAATGAACGTGCGCTCCTCGTCCGAGGTGTCGATGTCGCGCCCGATGTAGATGTACCCGGGAATCTGCGGGTGCCGCCGACCCAGCGTCCGGGACACAACGGCCCCGATGCTCGGGGCCTTGACCCCCACCGGGAACAGGTACCCGGTCATCAGGTTGTACTGCGCCTTGAGATGAATGGCCCCGAATGCCGCGTCGCTCGTCAGCGTCCTCAGCACGCAACCTCGGTCCATCACGCTCGCCAGGCCCTCCAACCCCGCGCCGAATCGAACCCCGTCCGCTTTCGTCGGGATCGACGGGCACGTTCCGAGCAGTTCGCTCCCCTTCATCCCCGCCTCGAACGGCGAGTGAGCCTTCGGATCAAAGGTGTCCGTCTGCGCAACGCCCCCTGGCAGCCAGATGAAGATGCACGCCTCGGCTCGTGCCCGGGGCCTCCACAGCGGCGCCCCGAGCACGCCACGCGGCAGAACCAGGCCCGCGCCCGCCGCGAGCCCGGCGCCCAGCACGGCGCGACGGCTCATCTCACGCGAACAAAGCTCCATCCCCTGCGCCGCGGCGTTAGTGGACATACTGAAACTCCGGTGAAGCAAGAAGCGCCCACAGCAGGTCGCCCCGCGCCGTCTGCCCCGGCGAGGGCGGCGCCCGGACCAGCGAAACGGCCCCCCACCAGACCCGTCCCCCGGCCTGGTCAAACGAGAAACCCTCGATGCGGTCCCTCGTCCCCAGTCCGATGGCATCAGCGCGGACCTCGAGTTGCACCCACTCTCCCGCTCGAGGCAGGTCTCCCAGCCTCAGCCGCGACGTCGTTCCCGGATTGCCGAAGGGGATCACGTCGTCTCCCCAGAACGCGCGATGCTCCCACCCGCGGGAGTGCACCTGCAGCATCAACTCCCGGGGCGGGTCGGCGGGGTCGGTTCGCACCCACACCCGCACGTATGTCGCAGGCGCCTCGTCGAGGCCGAGGACGTAGTGCTGCACCGGCCCACCGCCGGTCACCTGCACGTGCGTTCGCTCCCCTTCGCGGGCGTGCTCCTCGGTCCAAGCCCAGGTTCCGCTCAGCCGACCGTGCTTGGGCGTTCCTCGCAAGAACAGATGCTGCTCCGTCGACTCCGCCCTCTCCGCCCGGGCGAGCGCGCGGGCGTGCGCTTCCGCCGCGTCCAGTTCGGCCCGCAGAGGCTCCCGTCCCAGCGCCGCGAGGAAGAGGTCCCTGTGCCCACCCGCATATTCCGCTGTCAAGGGCGACTCATAGATCAACGACGCAAACTCGTCACCGTTGAGCAGTTCCAGCAGTTGCACGACCGCGGGCGCGTCCGGCCGCCCGGTGCTGATTTCGTTGCGTGATGCCGGTCGGCCCAGCGCGAGGGTCAGCGACGACGACACGTTCCGCCGGAACAGGCGGTCTCGGCTCGGAAGCCCCTGATGTGCGATTCGCACCGCGCTATCCAGCATCTGCTCCGCGGTCAGCCTCCTCAGCGAGGGAGACCTGAACCAGCGTGGCTCCCCGGGGGCCGCGAGATCCAGGTGATCCTCGAGCGCCGGGTCATACCGCAACTGGTACGTGCGACTGGTCAGGATCAGCCGGATCGTCCGCTTCAGATCAAAGTCGTGCGACGCCAGGTCGTACGCCATCCAGTCGAGCAGCGCCGGCATGCTCGCGTCGATGGTCTCCCTCGCGTCGTCAGCGGGCTCCACGAGCCCCAGCCCGAGGTACCGCTTCCACAACCGGTTCACGATGGACCGCGAGAACCGCGGGTTCGCGGGGTCGGTGATCAGGGCAGCCACCCGCCTCAGCCGCTCCTCCTCGTTCACCGGCACCTCCGCGGGCGCCCCGGGCACCTCGAACGGGAAACCGGACGCCACTATCCGTCCGGACTTCACCTCGCAGCGGATCGCCTCCAGGTCCGCGGGAGCAAACATCCCGGCGAATGACAGGAATCGCTCCTGGGGCCATTCGGCGTTCTCGAAGTGATTGTGGCACGACGCGCACTTCATCGCGGTGCCCAGGAACACCTGCCCCACCGCCGCGGCGGACTGGAGCGTCCGCGTGTGTGTGTCGTTCAGGATGTACGACGTACGCGTGCGCAGGCCGTTGGCTTCCGCCACCATCGGCTTCTGCGCACCGGGCATCGTGGTGTCGATCAGCTCCGCGGCGAACACGTCGAACGGCTTGTTCGTTCGAAATGACTCGTTGATCCACGCGCGATAGCTCCCCCGCCCCGGCACGCCCCCCTGGTTGTTGACGTTCGTGCTCCCGAGCGCGTCTTCCCAGAACGGCGTCCAGTGATCCGCGTAGTCCTGGTGGCGGGCCAGCAGCTCGTCCACGAGCGTCGCCCGCTTCTCCGGGCTTGTGCTCTCCAGAAACCGTCTCAGTTCCGGCAGCGTCGGCACGACGCCGATCACATCCAGGTACACGCGCCGTGCAAACGTCGCATCATCGCACACGGGGGGCGGACGCTCCGCCTCCGGAAGGCCCGCCTGCGCCCACGCGCCGACGACAAAGCGATCGATCTCGTTGTGGACCCACGCGGGGCCGTAGATCGCTGGCGGCGGCGCCGGCGGTGGCACGGCGCCCAACCGGATCAGCCGCCGGATCGCCATCACCTGCGGGTCGTTGCTCTCGAACAGACGCGCGGCCACCCTCGCGTCAGCGCCCAACTGCTGGGTATGGCTCCCGACGAACGGCTCGGCCGTCACGGGCTCCGGCGGCGAGAACTGGGGCAACCTCCCCACGTACTTCGCGGGGTTCTCCGTGAAAGCGCGCAGGCACTTCTTGCAGCACAGATAGACCCGCTTCCCTTCGTACTCGGTGAAGACCTCCGGATCAACAGCCTCGCCCTCCATGACGGGGCAGGTAGGGTTCGCCGGGCCGATGTCCACCGGAGGCTCGGCGGGCGCCCATCGCCCCGCGGGACTCAACGCCATCACGCCGCAGCTCAACGCCAGAAGTGTGAGTGTCGCGGGCATGCCGCCAGCGTACCCGCTCCGGGGGCCGCCGCCAAGGGGCAACCGCCCGGGAGGTCAGGCCGCCGCCGCGGCAACGACGCGCTCGGGCAGCAGCACGGACCCCGCCCGGGTGCGTGCGAGCACCGCAAGGATGTGCGACCGGGCGTCCGGCGTCACGAGCACGACGTGCTGAGGCCCCAGGTCCGCGGGCGCGACCCTCGGCAGATCGCACTCCACCCCGTGTCGGTCGTCCACGAACGCAAGCGGAACGCGGTCACGCGGGAGGGCCCGCAGCACTTCGCGCCCGTTCCGGCCCATGCCATAGATCACCAGCGTCTGGCCGGGCTTCACCAGTCCCACGCTTCGCAGGGCGATCGAACTCCAATCCCGCGAGGAGTCAAACCCGCGTTGGGCCGCCTCGATCGCCACGGGTGAGGCACCCAGGCGACGCGCGACGGCTCCGCGCCAACCCAGGAACTCTCCGGCCGCCGCTGGGTCCCTCGATGTCTGCAGCCGCCTCACGCTCCAACGGATGGCGCCCGCCAGCACGTCCGCGTCCGCGGGTGCCAGCGGCCCCACCATCGCGAGGATCTCGGTGCACAGCGCCTCCCGCCCGGCGACCGCGGCCCTGGCAAGCGAGCGGAGGCTCCAGCGTCGGCTCGCGTCATCCCCGCCCCTCGCCGAGGGATGAAACCGCTGGATGAGCTCGAGCCCGTCCTTCCACAGAGGGCGCAGGTCCGTCGTGCGCGAAGCGGGCAGCAGCCGGTACGAGTAGAGCGCCTCCCGTACCACCGGAGCCCAGGCGGCACCGGCCGCCGTCAGCCTCAGGAGCAGTTCCCAGTCTTCATGGTGCGTGCGCGTTGAGAAGAGCGCGAGCTCCCCCGTCCGCGCGCGCTCACACAGCCCGCGCAGCGCCCCCCGCCTGAAGATCAGGCCCCCGAGCGCAAACTGGTTCATCTCGCACAGCCCGTCCAGGGTTGCGTCCCCGTCCGTGGGAGTGTGCTCCCACCCCGTGTCGTTCAGCATCGGATCCGTGTACCGGAACCCGCAGGCCACGACAGCCGCCGCGCCGATGGACGCCAGCATGCACGCCGCGTGCTGGGGTGCCACCGCGTCATCTGCATCCAGGAAGCACACGAAGGGCGTGGCGCACATCGCAAACCCCGTGTTGCGCGCGTGCGCGACTCCCCGTGGAGGCCTGACCTCCACGCGAATCCGCGGGTCCTGCACCTCCAGCGCCGCCGTCGCCGTACGGTCCGTGCTCCCGTCGTCGATCACCACGCACCGCCAGTCGGGCCGGGTCTGACAGACCAGGCTCCGGAGCGTCTGCGCGATCGTCGCCGCGGCGTCGCGCGCCGCGATCACGTACGTCAGGCTGTCGTTGTCGCTCGTCATGAGTTAGCCCAGCGACCCCGAGACCAAACCGATCATCCGTTCCGCAACGAAGGAGTACGTGTAGTGTGATCGGACGTTCCCCATCGCGACTTGATTGAACTCCCGGCGACGGCCGGGCTCGTTGAGCACTGCTTCCACCCGCCTCTCCAGCGACTCCCGGTCGTGGAAGAACAGCCCCGCCTGCCCGCCCAGGGCCCAATGCGCCGACCACTCCTCGATCGGCACCCGCCCCAGCCCGGGGTTGTTGACGACGCTGTAATCCAGCACCACCTTGTCCGGCTCTCCCTCGGGAGCGGGCAGCACCTCCGCGGCGAGCCCGAGCGACCCGAAGATTCTGCCCGCTTCACGCATCGCCGCCGTGCCCTCCCGCTCGAGCACCCACCCGCCCCGGGGCATCCCCCGTGTCCGCGCCTCGCGGAGCATGACCGCCCCCTCCTCCTGCGCCCGTCTCAACAGCCACACAAGGAGCCCCCAACGCTCCGGCGCGTGGAATCTGCACAGCGGAACACCCCCCGACAGCACACACTCGAAAATCCGCTGATGCACCAGCGACTGACCCGCGACATGGAGGTGAACGCCGGCCTGCTGGTAGCTCGCCCGCAGCGCCTCGCCGTGCGCCAGCTCTCCCGCCGCGAACTCTCCGAGCATCGGATGCCTCTCCCACCCGCGCCCGTACACCCGCAGCCTCCACCCCCGCCGACGGCATGTCTCCGCCGCCCATGCCAGCGCCTGGTGCCTGAGCAGCCTGTCCGCGTGAGGTTGGCAGTAGGCCTTGAGCACCGTGTCGGTCAGGCGGTCCTCCGGTTCTCGCCCAAGCTCCCCCGCCAGCGTGTCTCGCACGACGTCCCGCATCACCTCGTGGTGCAGATCGCTCAGGGGCTTGAGCGCCTCCCGCTCGACGATCGGCCTCAAGGTCTCCAGCGAGGTCCGCACGCCAAGCTTCTCGGCGAACATCCGCGCCAGCCGCGCGTGCTGCGCTTCGGGAGTCTCCGACTGATGGCTGACGTAGGCGATCTCGCACGCGTACCGCTCCGGGTCAGCCACCGGCCCCGGATGGAACTTCGTGTCGTCCGCGGCGAGAGGCAGACTCAACGCCCGCTCGCGCGGGTACCCGTGTGATGCAAACAGCTCCTCAAACGCGTACCCGGCGACGAAGTCCAGCGGCCCCTGCGCCTCGCCCATCCGCCGGTCGAACAGGTGGGGCATCGCGTCCTGCACCCAGCAGATGTGAGGCACGTTTGCCGGGAGCAGTTCAGGAAACATCGCCCTCGGGTAGTTCGGGAACACCACCAGGTCCGGGTCAAACTCCGCGAAGGCGCGAAGGAACGCCGGCGCCCTCGCTTTGCTCGACGTATCCGGCTCCATCAGCACCCGCACCCCGCAACCCCGGCCTTCCAGCGCCCGCGCGAGATCCTCGACCGCGTGCCGCACAAACGTCGTGTACCGGCTCGTGGGAATCAGCACGCGCAGAGGCTCGCCCCCCCTCAGAGCCCGCCCGTACCGCTCGCGCCACCACGCGCGGCCGCGCGGGCCATACGCCGCATCCACCCGCGCCCGCAGTTCCTTCGTCGTTCCGGCCTGCGAGGCCTCCGCGGCCCGCACGACCTCGGGCAGGCCGGGCTGGCACCGCGTCGCGGGCGGCGCGAGCACGAGCACCGCGCCGGACACGTCCAGGTCGATCCTCGCCGCCAGATCCTCGCTCAACGCACGCGTCGCGCCCTCGCCCGCGTACAGGTGAACTCCCGGCTCACGGAGCCCCGCGGACATGTCCTTCAACGAAAGCGCGAGGAGGCACTCACCGGCGTCCCGATGCAGAAGGACGGTGCGCGGGCAATACCCGTCCGGCTGGGGCCCGCGCCGCGAGAGCATGTCGTGCGCGACCCAGGGAGGCATGAGGCCCTCGAGGTACAGCGGCGCTCCCACCTCCGCGCCTTCCGCCTTCCGCCCGATCTCCCGTGCGGCTCGTAGAAAGTCGCCAACCAGTTGCCAGGGCTTCCCCGGGCCGGATCGCCACACCACGTTTCCATCTGATGCACGGCAGACGCACAAGGCCGCCGAGGGCTGCCCGCTCCCCTCCGAACCCCCCAGCCCGTGCGCTCTCGCCCCCAGCGCCTCCAGATTGGCGCGTTGATTTCGCACCAACTCCGCGCCTGGCACCACGTCATCGGGCAGCGACCGGGCCACCCGCTCCAGGCTGCGTGCCTCGGCCACTTCCGCGGCCTCGGGAGGCAACCCCGCAAGCAACTCCAGCCCCGGGGTCCGCAACCCGAGCTTCAGGAAGGCCGCGGCGGCGAGCAGCCGCACCGCGTGATCCCCCGGGACCTGCCGGATCGCGGCGAAGGCGATCGGGAGGAACTCCCACGGGGGCAAGGTACGCCCCAAGGACAGCACATCCATTCGTGTGAGAGCGCGCGGCGCCGGAGCTGTGGTCACACCCTATGGATCGGCCAGCCGGGCGGCCCCTCTGGAAACCGGCGGGGGCAGGTGGGCGTCAGGACGCTGAAAACCGCCCATCGGCCAGCCGCAGCACCCGGTCGGCCTTCGCCGCGGTCGCCTCGTCATGGGTGACAACCACCATCGTCTGGCCTTCCTTTGCGCGCAGGTCCAGCAGCACGTCGAGGATCTTGCCGCCCGTGACCCTGTCCAGGTTGCCGGTGGGCTCGTCCGCGAGGATGAGACGGGGCTTGTTCACGAGCGCCCTCGCGATCGCCACCCGCTGCCGCTCACCGCCGGAGAGTTCCGCGGGCCTGTGCCTCAGTCTGTGCGAGAGCCCCACCGCGTTGAGGAGCGCCTCGGCCCGGGCCGTCGCGGCAGCCCGGCTCGAGAGATACCCGAAGACTCCGTGCAGGCTCATCGCGGACACCAGCACGTTCTGCAGAACGTTCAGTTCCGGCAGGAGGTGATAGAACTGAAAGACGAATCCCACGTCCGACGCCCGGTACGTGTCAAGACCCCTCGCCCTGATGTCCACGCCCTGGAACGACACCCGTCCGGCGGGTTCCCGGTCCGGGAGGTCCAGGCCGCCAAGCAGGTGGAGCAGGGTGGACTTCCCGGAGCCGGACGCGCCGAGGATCGCGACAAACTCGCCCTCTCGTACCTGCAGGTCCACGCCGCGCAGCACCGGGACCTCCACCCGGTCCAGCCGGTAGGTCTTGTGCACGTTGCTGGCCTGGAGGATCGTCACGTCCGGCTCCTACTCATTCCTCAGGGCTCTCACCGGGCTCATGAACGCCGCCCGAAGAGCCGGCACGAGCGCTCCGACGACGCAGCTCACCACCCCGCCCGCGAAGACGATCGCGGCGTGCGTCGCATCCACCTGATTCGGGATCTTCGAGAAGTAGTACACCGCCGGGTCCCACACCACGATGCCGAGTTGCTCCCCCATCCAATCGTGGATCGGGTTGATGTTCCGCACGATGGTGTACGCGAGCCCCAGCCCCAGCGTCGACCCCACCAGCCCGATCGCGAGCCCATAGCAGAGCCACAGGCCCGCGACGCCCGACGCCCGCGCTCCCACCGCGCGCAGCACACCGATGTCCATCGTCTTCTCTCGCACCATCGACCAGAAGATCGCGATCACCAGGAACACCACGGTGATCGAGATGAAGCAGAAGAGGACCAGCAGCAGCGAGATCTCGTTCTTCACGGCGCTGATGAACGTTCGGTTCTGGTCCTCCCAGGTCATGATCGAAACGTCCATCACGTCCGGCACGTGCCCCGCGTGGTCCTGCGCAAACTTCGTGTACACCGCCTCCACCCGCGACGCGAGCGCTCTGGCCTCCGCCGTCGTCGCCATCGCCCCGCGGCCCTTCACCACCACGTCCGTCACGCGCGCAGGGTCATCGACCAGCGCCGGGGGCGAGTCCTGGCCCGCGAACCCCTCTCCGCTCGGCCTATCCACCACGCCCGCCTCACCCGGCCGCGCCAGCCTCTTGGCCTGCTGCATCCGCAGCATCCGCTGGGCCTCCGCCAGGTTCACCAGCACCACCCGCGCGTCATAGTCGTACACGCCGGACTGAAACTCGTTCGCCACCGGCAGCACCGAACTGAAGGGCTCGAGCGGCTGCCCCTTGCTGTCCAGCGGCAGAACGGTGATCGTCACGCTCCCGTCCCGGGGCATGAACTCGTTGATCTCCTCCCGCGTGCCGTCGGACCCGCGACGCTCCGTGACCCTGGGCCAGTAGAACCCCTCCCTGGTCCGCCGGCTCGTCCCCATCACGTGGATCCCCGGCACCACCGCCGGCTTCATCTCCCCCGTCCTCGGGTCGCGGCGTTCCAGCCTCAGGCCCTGCTGGTACAGCTCGTCCCACGTCGTGCCGCTGATCTCGCCCAGCCGCGGATCGAGTCGCTGCTTGTCCTTGGGCAGCGCCGCCTCGGGCCGCCGCCACCAGATGATCTCCGCGAACCGCGTGACCTCCGCGAACCGCTGGTCCACGCCCCGGATCACCACGCCCTCGGTCGATCCATCCGGGGGCGAGATCATCCCGAACGCCTCGATGACCGGCGCCGCCGCCTCCACGCTGGGGTCGGCCTCAAGCCTCTTGATGAGCTCCTCGTAGTGCGGGATGCCGGTTCCGGGCCAGCGCACCACCACGTCGCCCGCCATCGTCCGCCCCGTGTTGATGAGCATCACCAGAAAGCCGCCCATCACCGACCACGTGACCAGCACCACCGCGCTGCACAACATCACCCCCAGAGACGCCAGCAGCGGCATCACCTTGCTGAAGAGGTACCGACGTGTCAGCAGAACCTGGTACATGTGGGTGCAGCGTAGCGGGCCGGAGCCCACCGCCTATTGCAGCGGCCTCACGTCCGAACGCCGCACCGCCTGCACCAGCGTCGGGAGGATGTACCCCTTGCCCTCGTGCACGAACACCCGTCCGCTCACCCGGTACGCCGTCGACTCCCCACGCGATGCCGCGATCGCCTCCAGGGACTCCGCCGCGCGGCAGGGCAGCACCACCAGCGGGATTCCCCCCACGCTGTCAGGGTCATTGTCAAACACGACCGCCAGCCGCCCCTCTTCCTCCGCGCTCCGCACCAGGCGTGCCCGCTTGCTCAGGAGCACCGTCCCGTCCGGGCCACGGAGCGACGCCGCCTGCGCCTCCGTCACCGCCGGCGCGACCGGCAGGCGGCTGAGCGCCCGAGGCGCTTCCACATCGCGCTCCAGGTCATTGATCAGGTCCGTCACGCTCGGGTCCGCCGCCGGTGCGACCCCATCTGCGGCCGGCGCTGTCCCCTCGGGCCGCCCCACGTCCGGCGCCCGCCGGGTCATCGGGTCGAACGAGAAATAGCTCGGCAGCAGGTACTGTCGCCCGCGATACGAAAACGCCTGCCCGGACACCGTCACCTCACCGCTGCCCGTCCACGCCGTGCGGATCTGCCCCAGCGTGCCGCAGGGCATCAGGATCATGGGCGGCTCGTCCTGAGACGACGGCGTCAGGATCACGTCCCCACCCGGCGAGATGACGATCTCCCCGCGCCGGCCTGTCACAAACGCGCCCTCCGGGAGCAGTCGTCTCCCGGCCCACGTCGCACCCTCCGGCGCGGGCTGCGCCGGAAACGGCGTCTGCGGCCTTGCGGGCCGAACCGGCTCGATCGGCGTGTCGTCCTTCCCACGACGCTGCTGTTCCAGCAGACGGTCACCCACCGACGGGCTGCTCAATCCGGGGTCCTGCGCCGGCGTCGTGGGAGGCGGCGTCGACGCCGGGGGCTGGGTTTGGGGCGGCTCTTGCTGCTGCGCGACCGCCGTCCCCGCGGCCACGCAGAGCACCCACAGCGTTGTCCACCGGCCGATGGCGTCCATACCAGAGCCTCCCTGCGACCCCCCGGGCGCGACTCCCGGGCCGTCCGCCGGGATACTAGGGGGTCGCCGGAACGCGGCCCCCGCGCTATGGTTCCGCCCAGCACCGGCCAGGTGCCAGAGTGGTCAAATGGAGCGGATTGCAAATCCGTTGCGCAAGCTACGTGGGTTCGAATCCCACCCTGGCCTTTCGACGCGCCGCACTTCGACCCGCCAGGCCCGCTCACGTCAGCTTCGTCTTCCCGGGTACGGCCACCGCGGGCACGGGCAGGGATCCCCACTCGTACGCCGGCGGCGACAGGTCTTCCTGTGAGTTCAGCGCCTGCTCCCACGTCACGGTCTTGCCCGTGTACGCCGACATGCGCCCCATGATCGCGGTCAGCGTCGACTCCGCGATCCGCTTCCCCTCGTTCACGTGCTCGCCGGACTGGATCGCACGCACCAGGTCCGTGTGCTCGAGCACGTACGGGTTCGGGTTGTCGCCCGTGAACTTCCAGGCCTTGCCGCCCTCTACCCGCGCGCCGTTCGGGCTCACGGTGAGCGTGCCCTCGGTCCCGCAGAACACCTCGTCCACACGGGAATGGCACCCGTCGATCTGGCGGCATTTGCTCTCGACGATCACCCCGCCCGGGTACTCATACTCGATGGAGAAGTGGTCGAAGACGTGCCCGTACGCCGGGTCGGTGCGGACCTGCCTTCCGCCCATGCCGTTGGCCTTCAGGGGCGTCGCTCCCAGGCCCCAGTTCATCACGTCCAGGTTGTGCACGTGCTGCTCGACGATGTGGTCCCCTGACAGCCAGGTGAAGTACAGCCAGTTGCGGAGCTGCCACTCCATGTCCGACCACTCCGCCTGCCTCGGGTTCATCCACAGCCCCCCCTGCAGCCAGTAGCACCGCGCCCCGGTGACTCGCCCGATCTCCCCGGCACGGAGCCTCTGCATCGCCTCCAGGTACACCGTCTGGTGCCGCCGCTGCGTTCCCGCCACCACGCACAGCTTCTTCTGGTCGGCCAGCGCCGCCGCCTCGATCACCTTCCGCACGCCCGGACCGTCCACCGCCACCGGCTTCTCCATGAACACGTGCTTCCCGGCATTGACGGCCGCCTGGAAGTGCATCGGGCGGAAGTGAGGCGGCGTGGCGAGGATCACGATGTCCACGTCCGTCGCGAGCAGCCGCTGGTACGCGTCCCATCCCGCGAAGCACGTCGCGTCCGAGAGATTCACGCGCGAGGAGATGCCCTCCTGCTTCGAGAGGTTCTCCCGCGCCGACGCCACCCGCTCCGCCATCACGTCCGCCAGCGCCACGACTTCCGTGTCGGGCGATGCGTTCAGCGCGTCCGTCGCGGCGCCCGTGCCACGCCCGCCGCACCCGATCACCCCCACGCGCAGCCTCCCGCGCCGCCTCTCGAACATCGCGTACGAAGGGAGTGCGGACAAGGCAACCCCGCCCGCGGCGGCGACGACGAACTCTCGGCGTGACAGCATGAAAGCCTCTCCAACGCCGGCCTTCGCCCCTGCCCGGGGACAAGCCGGCGTACCCGCATGTATACCGCGCCCGGCAACCTGGCACAAGGCTCGCCACTCGCCAAAAAAGAAACCGGCCGAGCTCGTCGCCCGGCCGGTCGTGCCGTTTCATGGACGCGGGCTTACTTGCCCTCGTACTCCTTCAGCGTCGCCTCGAGGTCTTCCTTGAACTCGGGGGTCGCGATGGCCACCGCCTTCTTCTGGATCTCCAGGGCCTTGGCCTTGTCGCCCTTGGTCCAGTGCACGCGGGCGAGGGTGTCCAGGATCGCGCCGTCCTTCTCCTTGGTCAGCTCCGCCGCCCGGTTCGCGCACATGAGCGCGAAGTCCAGGTCCTTGTCCGCCACACTGCCCTGCGGATCGACGATCGTCCACGCGAACTGGTTGAGCAGCATCGGGCTGTCCTTCGCGCACGCCTCGTAGGCCGTCTTGCCGAACGCCACCGCCTCCTTGGAGCCCTTGTTCTGCAGCAGGTAGCCGAACTTGAACCCCGCGATCTGCTGCCCGTACTCGCCGCCCAGAGCGATCACCTTGTCCGCGACCTCCATCGCGGCGTCGGTGTCACCCGCACGCATCTTCTTCGAGAACTCCTCCATCAGCGGGCGGGCCTGCGCACGCTTCTTCAGGTCCTCCCGGGCCTTGGTCGCGGTTGATTCGTCGATCGTCAGCGTCTTGCTCACCACCGCCTCGATCTGCGAATCAAACGAGGGGTCCAGAGGGTTTCCGATCCATGCCACCCGCCCGTCCTGGTTCACGATGAACGACGCGGGGATCCCGTCCTGCCCCGCCGCCTCCATGTACGTCGTCCGCATCTTGCCCGCGGCCCCGTCGTACGCCACCGTGTACGCCATCTTCTCGCCCTGGCCCTCCACGAACTTCTTCACCTTCTCGATCGTCTCCGGCGTGTACTCCTGCTCCTCCCACACGTTCACGCCGACGAAGGTCACCTTGTCCTTGTACTGCGCCTGCAGCTTGCTCAGGTGCGGGAACGCCTTGCGGCACGGGCCGCACCACGTCGCCCAGAACTCCACCACATAGACCTTCCCCTTCTCCATCGCCTTGATCGGAGTTCCCTTCACGAACGACTCCACGGCCAGGGGAGGGGCCATGTCCCCCACCACCAGCGTCGAGGGCTCGGCGGCCGCCACGGGTTTCTCCGCCTCCACGTTCTTCTGGGCGAGCGCGGGGAGAGCGGCCAGGCCGGACACGGCCACGAGGGTCAGCAGCGAGAGTGCCTTCATGTGTCTGTACTCCAGCCGCGATTGGCGCCCAACACGGGTTCCGTCCCGCGGCGACAGGATCACGCAATAGTACGCCCTGCCCCCTACTCGGGCGGTCTACTCGGGGGGAAGGGGGCACGACCCCCCGTGCTTGGCGTGATAGTCCTGGTGATACGCCTCCGCCGGGTAGAACGCCCCCGCGTCCTTTGCCGGCACCAGTTGCGTCACGATCTTCCGGCCTGCGTACTTGGTTGACCCGCGCAGCTTCTCCACGAACTCCGTCGCCTGCGAGAGCTGCGACTCATCCGCCGCGAACACCGCGGAGCGGTACTGCGTGCCATAGTCCGGCCCCTGACGGTTGAGCTGCGTCGGATCGTGAATCCGGAAGAACACCGCGAGAAGCTCCCCGTACGACACCCGCGCCGGATCGAACACCACCTCCACCGCCTCCGCGTGCCCGGTGTCACCCTCGCAGACTTCCTTGTACGTCGGGTTCTTCGTCCGTCCGCCCATGTAGCCGCTGACGGCACCGATGACGCCCGGCACCTGCTGCAGCCGGTCCTCCACGCCCCAGAAGCACCCGCCCGCGAAGTACGCGCGCTCGGTCTTCACGGGCCTCGACGCCGCCGGCAGTTCCTTGCCCTTCTCGAAGAACACCAGCGACGCGCTGTTCACGCAGAACCGCAGGCCCGTCGGCTTCGGGCCGTCCTCGAACACGTGCCCGAGGTGCGCCTCGCACCGGGCGCACAGAATCTCCGTCCGCTCCATCCCGTAGGAGTTGTCTTCCACGTTCCGCACGTGCGCGTCGTCCACCGGCTTGAAGAAGCTCGGCCAGCCCGTCCCGCTGTGGAACTTCGCCCCCGACTCGAAGAGGGGCAGCTCGCACAGGCGGCAGACGTACACACCCTCCATCTTGTTGTCCGTGAGGTTCCCGCAGAACGCACGCTCCGTGCCCTTCGCCAGGATCACCTCCGCCTCCGCCGGCGTCAGCTTCTTCGCCAGTTCGTCGATCCGCTCCTTCGAAAGGGGCGTGATGTCGTACGCCGACTTCGAATACACCGGCCCCGCTGGCTTCACCGTTTCCTTCACCTGCCCACTCCCTCCTGCGCCCGGCTTCTGCGGCTGCGAGAACGCGCGATAGGTGATCCCCATTGTCACACCCAGCGCCACCAGCACAAGCAGCATCAGCCCCAGCATCCGCATCGGTACCTCCCCTTTCCGGGGCCCACGCCGCCGGGTCGGACTCCACGCAGCTCCTTCGCGGTGGGCCACCCGGCGGATGTCGGCGAGCGCCGTGCACCACCCTACGCCCACCGCCCCTCCCCGGTTCACACTTCCCCGAACGACAACCGCCGCCCGGCCCATGCCGGACGGCGGATCGTGCCACGCAACGGGGCGAGCTTCGCCCCGTCCCTCTTCCCCGGCCCCAACGCGGGAGCTCGGTTCCTACTTCGATGCGACGCGGGTTTCGTTCATGGGCAGCACCCGAATCACGCGGGGCGCCTCCACGCGCATGCGGCTGCGATGCCGCGGCGCGTCCGGAGCCAGCTCGATCACCGCACGGGGCACGACCGGCGTGTTCACAGCCTCGCTCGCCGGTGCCGCCGCGTGCGTCATGTGCTCGTGCGCGCCCACGAAGTTCGCGTCATTCATGAACGTGCGGACGGCGCCCGTGAAGCCCCGCTCCGCGAGCCACTCCTGCCGCCCGGCCTCCAGGTGCGCCAGGCCCGGCGCCCGCATCTCGACCCACGGGTTGATGCCGACCATGAGCTGCCCCACGCGCACGTACGCGATCGCGTTCGAGGCGTTGTGCGCGCCGTGCGCCACCTCCGCCGACGACGCCTCGGGGAGGTCCACCCCGCCCATCACCAGCCGGCCGGCCCACAGCATGCCCGTCACGGGCCGCTCCGGCGCCCGGGTCGCGAGCTGCCTTACGCCGCTGTTGGGCCGCTCGTGGCCGGGGATGACCTGCGAGTCAAAGACCGCGGCGGCCGCGACAATCGCCATCGATTCAATCAGCATGTCCGTCTCTCTTTCGCGTCCTGCGGAGCGGCCCGCCCCTCTCCACGCCCGGGTGGCCGCGATCCAGCCCCCAGCATCCACTTCTTTCGCTCGGAATCAAGCCGATTTGCGTGCTTCGGCTCCCCGCTCCACGCAAACCGTGCCCCCGCCGTTCCTATAGGACGCCGGCGCGTCCGATCACGCGCCCCCGACGCCCCGAAGCCGCCCCCGTTCCTATCATCCGCATTCCGGGTGGGCGCAGCGCCCCGCCTCCGCCTCAACCGCCATCGGAGCTCCCATGTCCGCCGCCCCCGCACTCCTCGAAACCCGACTCCCCGACTTCGACACCCCCCTGCCCCCCCGCGAGGGCGACCGCGTCATCCAGTTCCGCGAGGCCCTCCGCGAGGCCCTCTCCGAAGAGATGCGCCGCGACCCGCGGATGTTCCTCATGGGCGAGGAAGTCGCCCAGTACAACGGCGCGTACAAGGTCTCCCAGGGCATGCTCGATGAGTTCGGCCCCAAGCGCATCATCGACGCTCCCATCTCCGAGAACGGCTTCGCCGGCCTCGCCGTCGGCGCCGCCATGTACGGCCTGCGCCCCGTCATCGAGTTCATGTCCTGGTCCTTCAGCCTCGTCGCCGCCGACCAGATCCTCAACAACGTTCCCAAGATGCTCTACATGTCCGGCGGCCAGTGGGGCTGCCCCGTCGTCTTCCGAGGCAACGACGGCGCCGGCGGGCAGCTCGGCTCCACCCACTCCTGGTGCGTCGAGGGCCTATACGCCAACGTGCCGGGCGTGAAGATCGTCATCCCCAGCAACCCCTACGACGCCAAGGGCCTCCTCAAGACCGCCCTCCGCGAACTCGACCCCGTCTTCTTCCTCGAGTCCGAGCGCATGCTGGGCGACAAGGCCCACGTCCCCGCCGAGGAGTATTACATCCCCTTCGGCCAGGCCCGCCTCTGCCGCGAGGGCAACGCCTGCACGCTTGTTTCCTTCGGCAGGCCGGTGAACTTCTGCATCGAGGCCGCCGACGAACTCGCCGCCGAGGGCATCCGCTGCGACGTCCTCGACATGCGGACCATCCGCCCCCTCGACATCGATTCGGTCATCGAGAGCGTGAAGAAGACCGGCCGCATTGTCGTCGTCGACCAGTCCTGGCCCTTTGCCAGCGTCGCCAGCGAGGTCTGCACGCAGGTCGTGGAACGCGCCTTCGACTGGCTCGACCACCAGCCCGTCCGCGTCAACACCGCCGACGTGCCCACCCCCTACGCCAAGGGCCTCGAGGCCGACTACCTGCCCAACAAGAACCGCATCCTCGAGGCGGTCAGGTCGGCGCTGGCGTAATACGCACTACAACGCACACCGCGTCATCTGATGCGGCCGTCACACCCCCAAAGTGAGGGGTGCCAAGTTGGGCGATTGGCTTGACAAGCACCCGTAATAGTGCGAGGTTGATTTCATGCTGCCGTCTGCCGTCTGCCGTCTGCCGTCCGCCGTCTTGCACAGGCGCTGATCTCGTTGGCCCCAACGCGACGCGTTGGCCGCACTACACCTAGGGGTCGGCTCACGATGACCACGGGCTGCCTCGCGCTGCTTGGCTGCGCCAGCGTGCCCCTAGTCTCACTCGGGAGGACCCATGCTTCAGCGTGAACGGATCGGCCGCCTCTGCGTCGTCGGATCGCTTTGCTCACTCAGCGTTGCCCTCGCGCTGGGAGCCCGCGTGCGCGACGGCACGCCCAAGGACGTACTCCGCGACTTCCGCCAGCGAGCACTGGCCCGCGCCGGAACCACCACGCCCGAGCAGGCGAGCGCCGAGGCCGACCTCCTCCTGCGGACCCTCGCGGAAGCGGGACCAGCGAACCCCGCCTCGCCAGGGCTCGTCACCGCCGCCTTCACCGTCCTGCCCAGAGCCGGCCGAGACCAGGAGGCCATCGATCTCGCTCGTCGGCACTTTGACCTCCTGCCCGACCCTTGGTGGCGAGAGACGATGGCCAACGAGGCCATCGGGCTCATCGTCCGGAGGTACCGCGACCACGGTCTTCCGATGCCGGAGGACGCGAAGCAGCAGTGCCGCCAGGACGCACTCCGTGGCCTCGAAGGCCAACCCTCCGCTGAGTCCCTCGTGCTCGCGGGCAGCCTCGACAAGCTCGCGGGCATCGCACCCCTTCTGCACGTGCGCGCGTCCACGATGCCAACGCCCGAAGAGCGGCACGCCGAACTGCTGGCCCTTCAACGGCTGTTCCGATCGGCGCACGACGCCGCAACCGCCCAGGGCCGCCCAAACCCCGTCGCCATGGACCTCTTCGGCGTGACCAAGGAGTTGCACGACGACTACATGTCGTCCACCTCCGAACCGCGTGTCGATGAGTTTCTCGCCATCGTGTGCATGGTCCCGCACGTGCCCGGCGACTCGTTCTCGCCGGATGTGTTTCTGAACAACACCGTGTACGACCGCGCCCTGCCACGCACCTTCCGCAGCGACCTCGTGCGGGCCGCACCGGGCCGGTTCTCAGCGGGGGCGGTCTTGCGGGCTCGCTACAAACTCCTCGCCGAAGACCGCCAGGGCCTCTCGGACGGAACAGCCCTGCCCGCCGGCGTCGCCGCCGATGCTCAACTCCTGCTCCACGACCTGCACGAGTTTGAAGCGACCCTCGACCCCACCGCGGCCCGCCCGCCGGGGCTCAACACCGCCGAGTCGCTCTCTCGCATGATCGAGCAGACGCTCCTCACACTCTGGGAAGTCCACTGGACACGCAGCCACCGCTGCGACCTCGCCGCGCCCGCGGGCATGGAGTACCTCCAGCGCCGCGCCGACACTCCCTCGGCCCGTGAGATCACACGCGTCTTGGAAAACTGTCACTGACCGCCGGGCGCCGGCTGAGCCCTCCACAGCACCCAGTCGCCCTTCGCCTCCTCGATCACGGCCCGCCGCTCCGGACTCGGCGCCGGGTCACTCCGCGCCCACACGAAGACCCGCAGGCTGTTGACGTTCTTCCGCCCGCCCTCCGTCGCCGGCGGCACACCCCCGTCGTCGACGCCATCCACCCCCACGCTGTACACCACCGGGCTCATGCCGCCGACCCCCGGCGAATACCGCAGAGGCTTCCCGTCGAACGGATCCGAGGGCACGCTCGGCAGATACCGCGGCACCAGTTCGTCGAGCGACGCCGGCCACCGGCCCGTCTCCCGCTTGTGCAGTTCCAGCGCCAGCCTGACCAGCACAGCCGCGCGCCGAGCCTCGATCATGTCTCGGGACCCGAACGCTCCCACCATCGGCCCTTCATCACCCCCATGCCCCATCAGCGACTCTGCCACCGGCACAAGCCTGAAAAGCGCGCTCTCGAAGAGGTCCCGATACCCGACGTCGGAGCGCCGCTCACCGTGCCGCCACGGGGGGAGCGCCTCGTCCGCCGCCGCCGCCGCCAGCGCCGCTTCCAGACGCCGGGTCACCTCGCGCCGGCCAGGCATCGTCGCGGTCAGGACGGGCTGCGCCGCGATGATCACCGCCAACCCCTTCGGACGCGCCATCCCGAAATCGTCATACATGATCTCGCCCAGGTTCGTCCGCACCACGCGACCGTCTCCGTCTCCATCGTCGGTGTAACACCGCTGCACGATGTCATCCACCATCACCCGCTCCCCCGACATGTCAAGCCTCACGCGCCCGCCCCCGAACCCGCCGACCATGTGCGCCAGCTCTTGCAGGTCCGAGTTGCTCAGCAGCCCGGGTGTGCCGACGTGCTCCTCCACTCCGCGGAGCGTCAGATCGAAGATCGCAAGGCCCACCAACTGGCTGATCAGCATCGGGTCACGCGCGTTCTGCCCGGCCATTCCCAGGAGCGCCCGTACATCCGCGATGAACCTCGCCCCGTCGCCCTCGCGCGCCGCCAGCGACAGGTCCTCGTTCAAGTATCGCGCGATCCGCCTCATCTCGCCCAGGTGGGGCAGCAGCACACCCATCATCAGCGGGTTCTCCGGCCCCGGGCCCTCGTCCACGCTGCCCTCACGCCCCGAGGCGCGCAACGCCGCGATGTACTCCGGCTGCAGCCTCGACGACAGCACCGCCCCCAGCATCCGCTTGGACGCCGCCTCCCTCGCCATCTCGAACGCGTGGCCCTTCGACCTCACCCACTCGTCCACCTCCGAAGCGCTCCGCTCGCTCGACTCCTGATCAAACCACGCGGGCTGCTCGCCGAACGCGGGAATCGCACGCAGGTACAGCGGCCACGCCCGCTCCCCCTCCGGCGTCGCCAGCACCTGCGCGTTGAGTTCCGCCATGTAGTTCCGGCTCACATTGGGCGAGCCCCCGAAGTACCTCGCGGCCAGCACGCCGTACCCCAGCACGCCCGTCAGCAACACCGCCATGCACCCGTGAACCGTGCGCCGCGCCGCCCGCCACCACAGGGGCCTGAGCCGAAGCCGCGCTCGCCGGATCAGCTTCGACGCACGCGCCACGTCACCAAACTCCCGCGCCAGCGTCTCCGCGCTCTCGCCCGCCTCCAGCCCCTCGGCGAAGTGCGCGCACAACTCCCGGGCCACCTCCGCCCGTTCCGCCGGCCACAGGCGGCTGCCCGAGACCACCCCCCGCACCACCCCGGCCAACGACGCCGGCAGCCCGGACGCCGAGATGACCTCCTCCGCCGCACGCTTGCCCGCAGGCCGCGCCACCGCACGCATCTCCCGGTTCATGCCGTCACCTCCCGCACGGGCGCGCTCAGGACGCCCAGCTTCGCCATCGCCCCCGCGAGCGCTTTCCACTGCTCTTCCTCCGCCGCCAGCCTCTTCTGCCCCTTCGCCGTGAGCCGGTAGTACTTCCGCTCACGCCCGGACGACGCCTCACGCCACTCCCCCGCGATCAGCCCCTTGGCCTCCAGGTTGTACAGCATCGGGTATAGCGTCGACTGGCCCATGTCCAGCACCCCCTCGCTCCGGGCCGCGAGCGCCGCGACCACCTCGTACCCGTACATCTCACCCTTCTGCAGCAGTTTCATCACCGCCACAGGCCCCGCGCCACGCATCAGCTCACGCTCGATCCTCATGCCGCACCTCCGGCCGGAGCACCCGGCTCGCATACTATGTGACGCAAGGTATACAGGCACCTCCATCCCCGGGTTGCGGCTTTGCCCCTCGAATTCTCGCGCTCCCTCCGCCCTTCCGCCCCTCCCGGCCTCACGCGCCGCAGCCCCGCGTCCGGGCCCCGGGACGCACCCGAATACGCTTGCCACGCATGAACCCTCCGCTCGCCGCCTCCGATCCCGCGCCGGGCTGGCTCACCATCAGCCCCCCGGTGCTCTTCTTCTTCCTGGGGGCTGCCGCCACACTCGCCGGCTCGAAGATCGTCATCCCCAAGGCCGTGACCAAGATGCTCTCGGTCTACCTGCTCTGGGCCATCGGGTTCAAAGGGGGCGTCGAGCTCGCCGCATCAGGCCTCACCGCCGATGGCGGCCGCGCCATAGGCCTGGCCCTGCTCCTCGCCTCGCTCACGCCTGTGCTCGCGTACGCCCTCTGCCGCCGACTCCTCGACGCCGCCAACGCCGCGGCACTCG
Source organism: Leptolyngbya sp. PLA1 (assembly GCA_021405315.1). GTDB lineage: Bacteria > Planctomycetota > Phycisphaerae > Phycisphaerales > UBA1924 > RI-211. Next base: position 28,638 of record QWIH01000018.1, on the reverse strand, counting down.
CCGCCTGCTACGGCTCCGTCAGCGTCGTCACCTTTCTCACCGCCTGCTCCGTACTCGACCAGCGGGGCACGCCCTTCGGCGGGCACATGGTCGCCGCGATGGCCCTCATGGAAGCCCCCGCCATCGTCATCGCGCTCGGCCTGCTTCGCCTCGACGAACGACGACGGCCCGCGGACGCGCCCCCGACCAGCGCCCCTCGCTCCGGTGGCTGGGGCGCCGTCCTCCATGAAGCCCTCCTCAACGGGCCCGTCGTCGTCCTCCTCGGCAGCCTCCTCATCGGACTCCTCACCGGCAGCCGCGGCTACGGCGTCTTCAAGCCTCTCTGCACCGATGTCTTCCCCGGCGTCCTCGCCTTCTTCCTCCTCGACCTCGGCGTGCTCGCCGCTCGACGCCTCCCCTCCATCCGACGCACGCGCCTCGGCATCCCCGTCTTCGCGATCCTCGCTCCACTGTGCTTCGCGGCTCTTGCCATCGCGCCCGCCAAGTTGCTCGGCGTCTCCCGTGGCGACGCCGTGCTGCTCGGGGTCCTCGCCGCGTCCGCCTCCTACATCGCCGCCCCCGCCGCCCTCAGGCTCGCGGTTCCAAGGGCCGATCCCGGCGTGTATGTTTCCATGGCGCTGGGAGTGACCTTCCCTTTCAACATCCTGGTCGGAATCCCGCTCTACTCCGCCGTGGTCGACGCGCTCTGGTCGTAGCCCGCGCGGGCACCATCCATGGTCCGTGCCGCCTCCCCGCGGCACGCCCAAGTCTCCACCACCCCGCCCGCTCGCCCTTGACTCACGCGGTACGCTCTCCCCATGCCCCGCTGCCTGCTCACCCTCCTCGCCGCATACGTCCTCGCGCTCACCGCCCACGCTCAGGGACCCGACACCACCACCCCGCCCCCGGGCTGGGGCCAGGAGCGCCGCACCATCCTCGTCACCGGCTATTGGCCACCCACCAACGAGATGCTCCGCCCCTTCAGCCCCAACCCCGCCCAGAACCCCTCAGCCTGGATCGGCGAGAACTGGGAGGGCCGGGGATACGACATCAAAGCCTACTTCCCCGAGTTCCCGGGGGGCACCGGCTCCAACCCGCGGGGCACCGGCGACTTTGAGGTCGACTACCAGGACACCGCCGCGGACCTCGCACGGCTCATCGACGAGCTCAAGCCCGTCGCGGTGGTTTCCTTCAGCCGCGCCAACACGTCCGTCGGCTGGGAAATGGAACCCGCGTACCAGCGCTTCCGCCTCCCCGGCGAATCCCAGCTCCCGGGCCGCAGCATCCCGATCTACTCCCAGGACTACCTCGGCAACCGCTACCCCACCGAAGCGCTCGCGGGCATCCCTATCGGCGACGTCCGCCTCTCCACGCTACCCATGACACAGATTCGGGACGCCGTCGCCGCAGCGCTCCCGGCGTCCCAGATCAACCCCTTCATCCCCGCGTACAACCCCGCCACACCCGACACCTTCGATTACGCCGGCGCGTTCCTCTCGGGCTACCTCCCTTACCTCGCCGCCCGCCACCGCGATGCGCACAACAGCCCCGACGACCCCTTCCGCATGGTCATGTCCGGCCACGTCCACATCGGCAGCGGCCTCAATGTCGCCGTCGGCACGCAGGCCACGATGATCACGCTCCGCGAGGTCACACGATCGCTCGACGCGTACGTCGGCATCGTGCCGTCGCCGGGGGTGGCGGCGGTGCTGCTCTCACCTCTGTTGCTCAACCCTCGCCGACGCTCCAACAGATCCGCGCGCTGCCACCGACCCCGCACTTGACTGCCCCCCCCCCCGTGTACACTGCTCGCAGATTCGGGAGAATCACCGATGGTACGAGCGGACACGCGGCACACGCGACCACGACCTACGGGCTTCACGCTCGTGGAGTTGGTTGTGGTTGTTGGCGTGGTTGCAATGCTCGTTTCGTTCTTCATCCCCGCCCTCGCCAAGGCGGCCGAATCGGGACGTAGAACGCAGGACGCCGCGACCGCCCGCCAGAACGTCGCACTGGTCGCAATGTACGCCAGCGACCACAAGGACATGCACCCGATCGCCGCAGATCGAGCGTTCGCCGCGGCACTCCGGTGGTATGAGCCTCTGGTGACGGGTGGCTATGTCAACGTCGCGGCGGACGTTGATCCCAGGATTTCGAGAAAGAACGGTGGGATCACGATGGTTCTGTCTGTCTGCATGACGCTTGATCCCGAAATGATGATCCCTGGTCGCACCATGCCGCCAACGGTGGCCCGGGCCACCGGCGTCCGCATGACCTCGATTCCATACCCGTCGTCCAAGGGACAGATCATCAAGGCGTCCTCCGACGGCACGACGCCGCAGGAGGGAGGTCGGTACTACTGCTGCGCCGGGCCGCCGTGGAAGACCGCCATCGCGATGTGCGATGGCTCTGCGGTCACCGCAGATGCGTGGGAACTCAATGGGGGTCTGCCACCTTTGATCATCGATCAAGTTGGCAGCCCGGCCTACTCGTCATGGGGTGGCTTCTTGGCGCGAGACAGGTGAGCCATTCAGGAGGTACCATGAACTGCCGTCCGACGACCCGTGACTGGACAAGTGATGTGCTCTGCTGTTTGGTTCCATCTGTCTCGCCGCAGGTGCATACGCCTCGTGCTGTTCGCACAAGAGCGATTGGACCGCCGGAAGCCAGGTCTGCGGCGGTACTTCACCGACGACCGTGTGTGAGGTATCCTCGATCGGCTGCAATACGGGCCTTGACCTCGCCTGTCGGCACAACCAACAGAACTTGCGTGAGCGGCTCTGCCGCACGATCACCCCGTCGTCCGGCTCGTCCTGGGCACTGCTTCCATGTGATATGAACCCAGGTTCTGGCTGGATTTGGATCGCCAAGAACCCGGATGGATCGTGTTGCTGGTACTATGGCAATCCTGCGGACATCAGCACCGTTCCCGTCGAGGACGAGTTCGTAGCCAACTGTCACGACTACTGCGCGGAATCGTGAGCACCGATGCACACCGTAAGTCTGGTACTTGTTGCTCTCATCGGGCAACCGGCCTTCGGGTCGGAGTGGGCTCGTCGACTGGAACTCGCAACTCCCAACGCGGGAGTGGTCGAAGTCCTCTATCTTCGGGGTGAATACCCCCAGGAAATCCGCGCTGGCTTCGACTTCGCCACAGGGGCTACCTACTCGATCTCCACGGGTGGCTACCTCTGCCGCAACGGCGACGGTCACACGGTCATGTACATGGACGGAGACGGCCGACTCCAGGAATGGGACGACCCCCAGGGAGTGGTCTCGAGGAATGGGGCGGCCATGATCCCCCAGATATGGGGCTGGTTGGCGCGACGCCACCCCGAGTGGGTCCGCAACGTCACATCGAGCGGCCCCTTGATCACGATCGATATCCACCTCCCGCCTGCGGACAACACTCCCCCTCCACCGGCGGTGCGGGTGTACATCGACGATCAGGGACGCGTCGCAAGAGTGCACAACCTCTCGGACGAGGCGGCCTCAGCCAAGCCCCTCCTCGGCTTCGACCCGCGGTCTCCCGCGGGCCTCCCACTCCCTTCCGTCAACCCGCAGGGCGACAGGCTCATGTCCGTGCAGTGGCACGACCAGCCCGGCGACCGCTTCACCGCACCCCGCGTGACCGCCCTCGCGTCGCAGTTCCGCGCCGATGTCGAGAAACACCGTCAACTCGCGCGCGCCGCAAGAAAGGCCGCTCAGGTCGGGGGCGAGGGTTCCCCTGACGCCGCCGGTCCCCCCGAACCTCCGGCCGAGGGCAGCGAGTACCAATGGGTCGTCTTCGGCACCGGCGCCCTGTGCGTCCTTGTCGGGGTTGGGGCCATCTGGTGGAAGCGCAGGCGCTAGCGATGGCCGGGAACGTGCAGAGATTGGCGGTCGCCTTCCCGAGGGTGATCCTGCTGGCTTCATCGCTCTGGCTCTCCGTCGCTGGCCTTTGGAAGTTCGTTCAGCCGGCGTCTTTCATGTCCGCGCTTCAATCTCACTCGCTGCTGCCCCCACCCACTCACGGCTGGCTTGCACGGGCGGTCCCCTCGCTCGAAGTCTCCCTCGCCGCGTTCGGCCTTCTTGCCGCCTGCCTCCACGCACGTCTCAGGCCTGCGCTTCTCTGCCACTCGGCACTGTTCGCGGTTTTCGCCGCCTATGCCCTCTGGGCCCACTTCCGGCCACCCCCGGCTCCCGCGCCCTGCGGCTGCGGGTTCTGGGACGCCCAAGCCGCTGACTGGGCGTTCATCGCCGCTCGAAACGCGATCGCGGGCGCCGTGCTGGCGACCACGGCGGCGTTCGGACTCGGAAGTCAGTCGCGTGCAGGCGGGGGCCGAGCAAACCCCCGATCGGCGTAACTTCGTCCGGCATCGCTGGGCCCCGCGTATCATGGGGCCGCACCCGACGGAGCCACGCGAATGCCCATCACCGTGACCATGCCGCGCCTGTCCGACACCATGCAGCAGGGGACCATCGTCCGCTGGGCCGTCAAGGAAGGTCAGAAGGTCAAGTCCGGCGACGTCGTCGCGGACATCGAGACCGACAAGGCGACCATGGAACTCCAGTCGTTCGACGATGGCACGGTGGCAAAGCTCGCCGTTGCCCCGGGCCAGGCCGTGCCCGTCGGCACGCTCATCATGGTTCTCGCCGCCGCGGGTGAGGACCTCGCCGCCGCCGCGGGCGCGACCGCCGCACCTGTCAAGGCCGCCGCCGCGGGCACAGCCAGCACAGCGACCTCATCCACCGCGGTGATGGACCCGTCCAAGCCAGCCCCCGCTCCTTCAGGCAACGGCCACGAGCGCGTCTTCGCCTCGCCCCTCGCCCGCAAGATCGCCGAAGAGGCCGGGGTCGACCTCGGCCGCCTCCAGGGCTCCGGCCCCGCGGGACGCATCATCCGCAAGGACGTCGAAGAGGCCATCGCCGGGGGCTCGCGCGGCATGACTGTCATGGCCCCCGTCGCCGCCCGGCCCGCGCCAGTCCCGGCCGCCGGGGCCGCGCTCGCCTCGCGCCGCGTCCCGCTCTCGAACATGCGCCGCGTGATCGCCCAGCGTCTCGTCGAGAGCGCCCAGACCATCCCCCACTACCAGGTCAGCGTCGAGGTCGACATGGGCCCGCTCTCCGACCTCCGCCAGCAGCTCAACGACCAGCTCGGCTCGCAGGGCGTGAAGCTCAGCGTCAATGACTTCTTGGTGCGGGCCTGCGCCCTCGCGATGCACCAGCACCCGTACATCAACACCCGGTGGAACGGCACCCAGGGCCACGAGGCCATCGAGTACCTCGCCGACGTCAACATCGGCGTTGCCATCGCCCTCCCCGTCCAGCCCGACGGCACCGGGGGCGGGCTCGTCGTCGCCACGCTCCGCGCCGCCGATCAGTTGGGCCTCCGCCAGATCTCCGCCCAGTCCAAGGCCCTCTCCGAGAAGGCCCGCGCCAAGGGCCTCGCCCCCCAGGAGATGTCCGACTCCACCTTCACCATCTCCAACCTCGGCATGTTCGGGGTGTCGCACTTCACGGCCATCATCAATCCGCCCAACGCCGCCATCCTTGCCGTCGGCGCCGCCATCGACCGCCCCGTCGTGCGCAATGGTCAGGTCGTCCCCGGCAAGGTCATGACCATGACCCTCTCCAGCGATCACCGCCTCATCGACGGCGCCATGGCCGCGCAGTACCTCGCGACGGTCCGCGAACTCCTCGAGAAGCCGGCCACGCTCCTCGTCTAGCATGGCCGGGGCAACGCCGCACGCATGAAGCCCGCCGCGATCATCTTCGACTGCGACGGCGTGCTCGCGGATTCTGAGCCCCAAGCCAACCGGGTCCTGTCGGAGGTTCTGGCCGAGTTCGGCATCCTCATGACCCCGGACGAGTGCCGCGAGGCCTTCGTCGGTCTCAACCCCGCCGGCGTCGCCGCCAAGGTCCTCTCCACCCGGGGCGTCGACCTCCGCCGGCACCTCACCGGCATCGTCGTCCCACGGTTCATGACCCTCCTCCGCGCCGAGGGGCTTCGACCCGTGCCCGGCGCAGCGGACGCGATCGTGAGGGTCCTCTCCGTGGGGGCCCGCACCGCCGTCGCCTCCAACAGCCCTCGACCCGAGCTCGAACTCAAGCTCGAACTGACCGGCCTGCGGGGCCACTTTGGTCCCCACGTCCACAGCGGCGATGAACTAGGCCGCAGCAAGCCCGACCCGGGGGTGTACCTGCACGCCGCCGCCGAACTGGGTCTGCCTCCTTCGAGCTGCGTGGTCGTGGAAGACACTCCCACGGGGGTGCGCGCGGGCCTCGCCGCAGGGATGCGCGTGCTGGGCTTCACCGGCGCCCACGGCGGGCCTGCGAACGCGACAGAACTCCTCGCCGCCGGCGCCGACCTCACCTTCGACTCGCTCGCCGACGTCACCCGGCTCGCGGGGCTCACCTGAGGGCCTCCGCCGACCAGATCCCGAGCGGCCGCGCCGGGGGGCATCCGGGCTGTTGCGTATGCCTCCTCGAACCGAGGGCTAGCCCGCACTATCATCCCTCTACGTCGGGCCTGACCATGACCGCCACGCCCTCCCAACCCCTTCCGCCGCGAACGGCTCCCCCCCACGCGGAGAGCGGGACGGTGCTGCTTCGCGGCCTGGCCGGCCGGGACGTCCCGGCCCACATGGAGAGCGCGGGCGCGGGGCGTCCTGTCGTCTTCCTCCACGGCCTTGTAGGTCTCAATGAACACTGGGAGCACGTGAGCAACCGCATCGTGGACCGCAGCCGAAGGGTGCTGCTCCAGATCCCGCTGCTCGAACTCCGCGATGACGACTGCTCGATCGACGGCGTCACCGTGCTCACGTCCAGATTCCTCGAGACGCACGTAGGCGGTCCGGCGGTGCTCGTGGGGAACTCCTTCGGCGGGCACGTGGCCCTTCGGCTCGCGCTCGAGAGGCCGGACCTGGTGTCCGGGCTTGTGCTCGCGGGCTCCAGCGGCCTCATCGAAAAATCCATGGTCAGCGACATCCAGATCAAGCCCAGCCGCGCATGGATGGAACGCAAGATCGGGGAACTCTTCTACGACAAGTCCAAGATGAACCCCGCCGACGTGGACCGGGCGTACAAGGAGTTGACCGATCGTGGCCGGGCCCGTGCCATGGTCAAGCTCTCCAAGTCCGCGCGACGCAACCACCTCGGAGATCGGATCGCAGACATCGCGGCGCCGACGCTCCTGGTCTGGGGCCGCGAGGACATCGTCACCCCCCCTGAGGCCGCCTACGAGCTGAAGGCCAAGATCGCACGCTCGACGCTCGTGTGGCTCGACCGCTGCGGGCACGCCCCGATGATCGAACGCCCGGACACGTTCGGCGACGCGCTGAACGAGTTCCTGGATGAGCTCGATCGCGCCGGATGATCGAGCAACCGTCCAACCCCCCGTACCGCTGGACGAGCCTCGTCGGCGCGGGGCTCCGACTGCATCTCGCGGGCCGCGTCCGCCGCCTGAGCGACGAGCGCCACTGGCGCCAGAACGCCGCGGGCATCCAGCTCGCGCAGCTCCGACGACTCCTCACGGACGCCTCCGGAACCTGGTTCGGCAGGGCCCACGGCTTTGAGAAGCTCGCCAACCTGCCCCAGGCGGAACTGCTCCCGGCGTACCGCAGGGCGGTGCCGGTCGCGGACTGGTACGCCTACAAGGACGCGATCGCCCGCATGCGGGAGGGCGCCGAGCCGGACGTGCTCTGGCCCGGGCTCGTGCGAGACTTCGCCCAGACCAGCGGCACGACCGCGGGCGACAAGTTCATCCCCGTCAGCGCCGCGATGCTCCGCAGCAACTTCCTCGCCTCGCTGGACATCTTCGCGACCCTCGCCCGCTTCGGCGTCTCGCTCCCGCGACTCCTCGCCGGACGGTCGCTCTTCCTCGGCGGCTCGACCGATCTGGCGACCAGCCCCAAGGGCATCCGCACGGGCGACCTCTCCGGCATCGTCACCCCGCTCATCCGCTGGCCCATGACCAGCATCGCACTCCCCGGCCCCGACATCGCCCTCATGAGTCACTGGCCGTCGAAGATCGACGCCATGGCCAAGCGGTGCCTGGATGAGGACGTGCGCATGGTCAGCGGCATGTGCAGTTGGGCGCTCGTGCTCTTCGAGCGCGTCATGCAACTCGCCCGCGAGAAAGGTCGCGACGCCCGCACCATCCGCGACGTGTGGCGCAACTTCTCCGTGTTCGTGCACGGCGGTGTCCGCTACGGCCCCTTCGACCCGCGGATGCGCACCGCCTTTTCGGGTGCCCCCGATGGTCCCGACCTGCCCACGAGGCTCGAACTCTACCCTGCGTCGGAGGGGTTCATCGCCATCCAGGACCGGCGGGGTGATCCGGGCCTGCGGCTCCTCACGGACATCCACAACTTCATCGAGTTCGTGCCGCTGGAGCGCATCGGCGATCCCGACCCGCCCGCCACGGCCTGCCACGAGGTCGAAAAGGGCCAGCGGTACGTCGTGGTGCTCTCCACCTGCGCCGGCCTGTGGCGGTACGTCCTCGGAGACGTGGTCGAGTTCGACACAGTCTGCGACAAGCCCGAGAGCCTGGGCGGCGGCGGGGGCGACGGCCCGCCCCGTCTCCGCATCGTCGGGAGGCACCGGCACTTCATCAACGCCTTCGGCGAGAATCTCATCGTCGAGCACATCGAGAACGCCGTCGAACGCGCGGCTCGCGCCTGCTCGCTGCGCGTGGGCGAGTTCACCGCCGCGCCGACCCCGGAGGCGCTCACCCGCTTTGCGGAGGAGTTCGACCGGGCGCTGCAGAGCCAGAACGTGGACTACACGACCAAGCGAACCGACGGTCTGGGGATGGCCCCGCCGACCATCACGCCGCTGCCGCCCGGCACCTTCCACCGCTGGCTCGCCTCCAAGGGCAAGCTGGGCGGACAGCACAAGTGCCCTCGCTGCGCCAATGCCCGGGAGACGCTGGAAGACGTCGTCCGAGCCGCGACCTGAACCAAGACCCCCGGGTTCCGAACAAGACGCGGGGAAAGCCGGAGCCAGAGATGACATCGAACGCCACCACCCACGCCCTCCGAGCCGCCGCCGCACAGGTCTTTGACCGCTGCACCCGCCTGATCGACGCGGTGACGGACGACGCATTCGTCGCCTCGTCCGCGACGATCCGGGGCGGGACCATCGGCGCCCACGTCAGGCACGTGCTGGACCACTACGCGGCGCTCTTCAACGGCGTGGAATCGCCCCCGATCGCGTACGACCGCCGCGAGCGCCGCCTGGCGATGGAGCGGGACCGCGCCGCCGCGCGGGCCGCGGTGGAGTCGCTCCGCGCTCGCCTCTGCTGCCCGACCCTCGGCGCCGACTCGCCCGTCACCATCCGGGTGATGACCAGCGGCGAAGGCGACGAGGTGGAGCTCCGCAGCACCTTCGGGCGAGAGCTCGCATTCGCAACCCATCACGCCATCCACCACCTCGCGATGATGCGTGCGATCGCCGCAGAGTTCGGAGTCATCCTCGAGGACACGTTCGGCAAGGCACCCTCCACCGTCCATCACGAGCACCGCACCACGACTCCCGCCTGAACCCCTCCCACGTGTGCACCCTCTCCGTCATCTCCCTTGCGGCCGACGCCGACCCGCACCTCGCCGGACTCGCCGGCTTCCGGATCGCCATGAACCGCGACGAGGAGCACGCCCGGCCCGCGGCGATCCCTCCCCGCTGGCGGGCCGTCGGCGACAGCCGCGCGATCTGGCCGATCGATCCCAAGGGGGGCGGCACCTGGATCGGCGCCCGTGAGGACGGCCTGGTCCTCTGCCTGCTCAACTACAACCTGCGGCCTGCGCCGCCGGCGCCGCGTCAGGCCATCTCCCGCGGCAGAATCATCCCCTCGCTGATCGAGCACACGCACGCGGAGGACGCCATCACCGCGCTATCCACGATGGAGCTCGACCGCTTCGCGCCCTTCCGGCTCGTCGTCGTCGGTCCCGACGTCCCCAGCCGCTCGTGGAGAGGCGGGGCGCACGTGCACGAACTCCGCTGGGACGGCGCGGAACTCCGGCGCCTGCCCCCGGTCAACCCCGCGGCGTGCTTCGTCTCTTCCGGCCTGGGCGACCACACGGTCGCACCCCGGCTTGAGCTCTTCCGCGCCCGGGTGGCGTCGTCCGCCTCCCCGCGGGCCCAGGACGACTTCCACTCCCACGCCTGGCCGGAGCGCCCTGCAGAGTCCGTGATGATGCACCGGCCCGACGCCAGAACCGTTTCGGTCACCACCGTCGAGGTCTCGGCTCGCGCGGGCGTGCCTCACGTCCTCATGGCGTACCGCGCCATCGAGGGCCGCCCAGCGCACTCCGACACCCACGCCTGCGAGCCGGGCGTGGTTGCAACTCGCGCACGCTGCAAAGCCTAGAATCGTCCCCTTCCGCGCCGTCCGCACCCCGTTCGGCCTTTGAAGGGGTCTGAATGCGGGAGCGATGCGGATGACCTCACTGGTGATGCACAGCGCGCGGCCCACCCCATTGGCCAGCCTGCTGGTGCCCTCACATCTGGTGCGAACGCTGTGGGACCGGCGGGAGCTCATCGCGCAGTTCTCCCGCCGCTACTTCTACGCCCGCTATCGGGGAACCCACCTGGGCGCCGTCTGGGCGTTCATCTCCCCGCTGCTCATGCTGGCGGTGTACACCTTCGTCTTCAACTTCATCTTCCAGGCGAGGAATCCGTCCGGCGATGTCACCAACTCCCAGTTCGCGGTGCTGCTGTTCTGCGGCATCTCCGTATTTGGCGTCTTCTCGGAGTCCGTGACCCGCTCGAGCAGCCTCGTGCTCGACAACCCGAACTACGTGAAGAAGGTCGTGTTCCCCATCGAGGTGCTGCCGGTCGCTTCCGTGGCGTCGTCGCTCATGTTCAGCTCGTTCAGCTTGCTCCTGGTCGTGCTGGGCAGTTGGGCGGCCTTCGGCCGTGTGCCCTGGACTGTGGTGCTCATCCCGCTGGTGCTGCTGCCCCTGGTGTTCCTCTCTCTCGGGCTGGCCTGGTTCCTCGCCTCGCTCGGCGTCTTCATCCGCGACATCAGCAACCTCGTCGTGCTGCTGGTATCTCAACTGCTCTTCTTCCTCACTCCGATCTTCTACCGCATCGAGAACCTCCCCGAGCGTCTGAAGCCCGTCGCGATGCTGAACCCGCTGGCGCACATCGTGGAGGGGGCCCGCCGCGTGCTCGTGCTGGGCCAGCAGCCGGACTGGGCGGCCCTGGGGCTGGTCACGCTCCTGGGGCTGCTGACGATGCAACTGGGCTACGCGTGGTTCATGAAGAGCAAGCGGGGGTTTGCGGATGTCCTCTGAGACGCTGCTCGCCTCACAGCAGATCGAACCCCGCCCCGCGCCGGCGCCGCCTCCGGAACCCGCGGAGCCGGCCATCTCAGTCCGGGGCGTCTCCAAGCGCTACCAGATCTACGACCGGCCCCACGACCGGCTGAAGCAGGCGCTCATGCGATGGAAGCGCACCTACTACCGCGAGTTCTGGGCGCTGAAGAACGTCTCGTTCGAGGTGCCCCGCGGCGAGGCGCTCGGCGTGCTGGGCCGCAACGGCGCCGGCAAGAGCACCCTGCTCCAGATCATCGCGGGCACGATGGCCCCCACCTCGGGCGAGGTCACGGTCCGAGGGCGCGTGGCCGCGATGCTCCAACTCGGGAGCGGCTTCAACCCCGACTTCACCGGTCGCGAGAACGTCTATCTCTCCGGCTCGATCCTCGGGATCTCGCGACGAGAGATGGACGCGAGGTTCGACTCCATCGCGTCGTTCGCCGACATCGGCCCCTTCATGGACCAGCCCATCAAGACATACAGCTCGGGCATGGGCGCCAGGCTCGCCTTCGCGGTGTCGTTCTCGGTCGAGCCGGACATCCTCATCGTCGACGAGATTCTCGCGGTGGGCGACATCGGCTTCCAGCAGAAGTGCGTCGCCAGGCTGCGTCAACTGCGGGACCGCGGGCTCACCATGCTGTTCGTGAGTCACTCGCCAGACGCGGTGCGGAGCATCTGCCAGAAGGCCATCGTGCTCGCCGAGGGCCAGGCCCTTCACTACGGCCCCGCCGAGCAGTCGGTCAACCGCTACCTCTCGTTCGTCCGTGAGCAGACCAACCGCGAGGCCCTCTCGGGCGACCAGGCGTCGCTGGGGAAGCCCATCCCGCTCGTGGGCGAGATCCCCGGCAAGCTCCGGTACGGCAGCGGGCACGCGCAGATCGAGCGCGTGGATGTGCTCAACGCGCGGCGAGAGCCCTGCCGCGCCTTCGCTCTCGGTGACACGATCACGATCCAGGCCACCGTGCGAGCACACACGGACGTGGACCACCTGAACCTGAGCTTCCTGATCCGTGACATGACCGGCATCGACCTGATGGGAACCACCTGCTTCGACGAACGCGTGCAACTGCCCTCGCTCCGCAAGGGACAAACGCTCACCGTGCGGTTCGACTTCGAGAACCGGCTGCGCGCCGGGAACTTCGGCGTGTGCCTCGCCGTGAACCGCGTCTCCAGGCCCGACCGCTCCGACGTCGTGCTCTTTGATCAGATCGACGGGTGCGCCGCGTTCGCCGTCATGGCCAACCCCGACCGCCCGTGCCACTACAAGTTCCACCAGCCGGTCGCCATCTCCTTCGACCCGCCGGACGGAGTCCCACATGTCTGAAGGCATCGCCAACGCCCCCAGCCAGCCCCCCACCATCGAGCCCAAGCCCGCGGGTGACTCCGCCCCCGACCCCGCGGACGGGGCGAACTACGCCTACTGGCGCAGCAACGGCGGCTCCTGGGCCGACGAGTACGACGCCCGAAAGCTCGTCCAGCCCTACTACCACATCCAAGAGCTCCTCCTCTGCGACTACGTGCAGCACCACGCGACTCCCGACCGCCCGCTCAAGGTGCTCGAGTTCGGTTGCGGCGTGGGGCGACACCTCAGGTATCTCAGCCGTCTCCCGCACGTCGAGGTCTTCGGCTACGACCAGTCTCCCACCATGGTCGCCTGCTGCCTCCGTTGGACCGGCCAGGACTGGATCGACCGGCACATCAGGATCGGCCCCCCGACCGGGCGGCTCCCGTTCGAGGACGGCTCCTTTGACCTCGTCTACACCAGCGAGGTGCTCATCCACGTGCGCCCCGAGCACTTGGGGGGGGTTCTCTCAGAACTGCTCCGCGTCTCACGCGGACAGGTCCTGCACCTTGAGCCCGGGCTGCTGACTGAGGTTTCACGCGAGGCACATCACGGGTGCTGGGGGCACGACCTCGCGGGCGCCTATCAGCTCCTCAACCACCAGGCACAGACGCTCCCGCAGGGGTTCCGCCTCCAGACGCCCGTACGGGTGGTCAAATCCGGCCAGGACGCTTGGACGTGGTCTCCCGTCATGCTCGAACTGTCGAGGCGGCTGGAAAAGGACTTGGAGTCCGGGCTGGCCCGCGAACGTGAGAAGTCATCGACCAACAAGCACCGCGCAGAGACACTCGCGAAGCGCGTCGAGACCCTGACGGCGGAGCTCGCCGCGGTGAAGCAGGAACTGGAGTCGACCCGTGCGACCGCGGCAGGCATCCGGGCAGAACGCGACAGGTACCTGACCGACGCGAAGGACAAGGCGCGCAGCCTGGCGGAATCCGCGGCGGTGCTCGACGCCCGGACCAGCGAGGCCAAGGCACTTGCCCGCGAGTCCGAGGCACTCCGCACCGCGCTGGCACAGGCCAAGGCCGCGCTTGCCTCCCTCGAGAACTCCCTCACCACCCAGCGTGCCGCACACGCCGCGCAGATCACAGAGGCCGTGGCCCGCACCCAGCAGGAGGCGCGCGACAGGCTCTCGCATGCCGCCATACACGCGCGTGAACTCGCGGGAGAGGCTGAACGCTGGCGCCAACTTGCGGCCCAGGCCGAGCAGGAGCGTGACGAGGCCCGCGCGCAGACCGCCCAGGCCATCGCCCGCGCCCAGCACCTGGCCGCGGAGCGAGCCGAGTTCATCGCCGAGGCCGAGCGCCGCCTCGGTGTCAATCCCCCGCGAGGCACGCCATGACACACACTCCACCACCCCACCCCAGACTCGGCGACGACCTCAATCGCGTGCTCGACCGCGTCTCGGACCTGTCCTTCGAACTTGCGTACACGCGCAACTCCTCGTCTTTCAGAGCGGCTCAATCGCTCCGGAAGCTGCCCCTTATCGGTTCGCTGCGGTCCGGACGGGGCACCCTTCGGGTCCGCGCGACGGGTCGACGCGGCGCGGGCCCCGGGACCGAGGTCTGGGTGCTTCGGGTCAGCGGCGCCGCGGGCGAGCCCGGGACGCCGTGGGACTACGTGCAACGACGCGGATTCACCCTCGCGACATCGATGTACGGCTCGCACGCGCGGTTCGCGAAGGCGACTCAGGGCGAGCTCTCCCTGACCACAGGCGAGAATCCCGAGATCCAGTTTCAGACCTTCCCGTGGGGCGGCGTGGCGGAGATCGAGTTCGCCGGCAGGACCACCACCGTCGACCTCTTCAGCGAGGCCACCGGCGTGATCTCCTGGTCCGCCCGCGATGGTGTGCGAACGACCGAACGCCCCGCACCGGGTCGGGCCGTCCCCGCGCACACGCCTCCTGCGGGGAGTGCCCCCGACTCGCCGGCATTCACCGACGCGGACATCGCATTCCTCGAGCGCGTCACCCGGGACAAGCCCGACCTCGTCGCGATTCACTGCCCTCGTTGGCTCGGAATCTCCAGCGCCACCCGAATCCTGTTCCCCGTCTGCTACCAGATCCCGGAATCCGCCGCCATCGACCCGCAGGCCATCCCGGACAGCCACCTCGACCGGCATGCGCGCGTGCTCGCCGAGTGCGGGGTCGGACGCTTTGTCATCTCCGGGGGAGACCACGTCCACCATCGGCTCATCATGAAGGTGAAGGCGCTCCGGCCCGACGCCGTCTTCGATGTGCTCTGGCACGGTTCCTACGTCCAGATGCAGGACGACTACGAGTGGGCCGCCATCCGGACCTGGATCGACGGGGCCCGCTCCGGCCTGATCCGGGGCATCGCGACGGTGAAGGCGGGAATGGAGCAGTTCTTCCGCTCTCTGGGCGTTCCCTCGTGCCTCCTGCTGAACTACGTCCCGGGCGACCCGCTGCCGGTGCCCGACCTGCCCGACTCGCCCATTCATGCGGGCGTGTGGATCAGCGGCGTGTCGTTCAGAAAGTGCCCCCACGCCGTGCTCGCCGCCCTGAAGCTCATGGGCAGCACCGTGCTCCACGGCGCGGGCATGGACGAGCGCGCGATCGAGCTCGCGCGGTACTTCGGGCTCGATACCGCAGGGGTGCACTCCAGGCCGCTCCCCCAGGCCACGCTGCTCGAGGCGATGCGACGAACCCACCTCTCGATGTACGTCACCTTCAGCGAGTGCTGCCCGATGCTGCCGCTGGAGAGCCTCCGCATGGGCGTGCCGTGCCTCATCGGGCCCGTGAGCCAACTGTTCGAGGACGACGCGTACTTGTTCGATCGCCTTGTGGTGCCGTTCCCCGATCGCGCGGAAGTCATCGCCAGGGTCGCCCTCCGGGCGGCGGAGGAACGCCGCGACATCCTCGCACGCTACGCGGTGTACGCACGCGCTTACAACGAGCGGGCTCGCCAGAGCGTCGCGTCGTTCATCGACCGCGGCCCCACGCTCGTGAGCCCTCCCCCGGCCTGAGAACACGCGCGCAGCCGCGCCCCGCTCCGCACAGGCGGTCCGAGCAGCACTACGATGGCCCCACGGGAGATCGGCGGCCCCCGGACCGGGGCCGCTCGCCACAGCCTCATGCCGACCATCTGCTTCGTCACATACGAAGTTCACCCGACCACCGCCGGTGGCTGCGGCGTGCTCATCCACCACGCGGCGGAGAGGCTGCTCGCCGCCGGACACAGTGTCATCATCCTCATCGACACCTCGCGCAAGAACTTCGAGCAGTTCCGTGATCACGACCGGCTCACCTTCTCGGCACCCGACCGCATCCGCGCGTACTGGGTGCCCGAAATCTGCAAGCCAATGCCCGACGCGGGTCTTTCGGCGGCGTCGGTCTTCCAGAGGAAGAGCGCCCGCTTCGCGTACGCGCTGAACCACGTCCTCGCGCGAGAGCAGGTCGACTTCGTGGAGTTCTTCGAGTACTGCGGGCCCGCGTATTACTCGCTCGTCGAACGGTTGTTCGACCCCTCGCCCGCACCGGCCCCCGTGCTCGGCGCCCGGGTGCACGGCTCCATCGAAGTGCTCGACCGCCACGGCGACGGGTTCGTCGCGGACCGAAACCAGTTCCTCCTCCACTCGCTCGAGCGCCGCGCGCTGTCGCTCGCGGAGACAGTCCTCGTCCCCAGCCGCACGTATTACGAGCACTACTACCGCGACCGGTACGCCCTGCCCGAGACCCGCGTGGTCGTATCCAGCCCTCCGAACCTGCCCTTCCCGCGGGTTTCCGCCCGTCCCGACGCCAGGGGCGAGTTCACCATCGCCTTCATCGGACGGATGTTCCACCTCAAAGGGGTGGACCAGCTCGTCCACGCGTCGGTCATGCTCATGAAGCAGAGGCCGGAGCTGCGCTTCAAGGTGGACCTCATCGGCTACGACGCGCAGGATGGGCCTGTCGGCAGCTACAAGGATTACCTCACCACGCTCATCCCGCAGCGGCTGCGAGAGCGGTTCGTCTTCACCGGGCAGCTCACCCACGAGGAGATCGCCCGCCGTCTCGATCACGCGCTCTTCGCGGTCTTCCCAAACCGCGTGGAGAGCTTCTGCTATGCCCTGCACGAGGTGTACGACGCCGGGGTGCCGGTCATCATCAACGACCTGCCCGCCTTCAGGGACTTCTTCACCCACGAAAAGAACTGCCTGATCTACGACGGATCCACGGGCGCACTCCTGGCAGCCATGCAGAGGCTGATAGACCAGCCCGCCACGCGCAAGGCCATCGAGCACCCGTTCGCGGTCGACGAGGCCCCGCTGGGCGGGTTCTACGAGGCCCCGCACGCCCTCCGCGCCGTCATCTCGGATCACTCCGTCGGTGAGGTGCCCCGCCCCCTCGTGGTCGTCCTCGGGGACGACTCCCCCCTCGCAGACTGGCCAGCGCTCAACGCGCTCAACCGCCAGACCGCCTCCGGGTTCCAGACCCTTGCGCTCGTCCCTGCCGCTCCCAACGGCGAAGAGACGCTCTGGTGGCTCGGAAAGCCCTGGCACGTCCGCGACGCCACGGGACGACCCGTGGAACCCTCCGACCTGTGTACGACCGATGCGCTCGCGGTGCTCAGGCACGATGACCGCCCGGACCCGCACTGGCTGGCCACCTGCAGGCGGGCCCTCAGCCGCAGACCGGACCTTGGCTTCACGGGCACCTGGCTCCGCCGCGGCGCCGCCATCGAGCCCGGCACGATCGATATCGCGCCCGAGCTCTACCCCTTCGAGCAGGGTGAGCGGCTGCCACGCCTCCTCGTACGAACCTCGCCCGGCCTCCTCCTAGGCGATGTGCTTGATCCAAGCCTCCAATCGCTCGGCGTCGTGGGTCTGGTCTGGGCCGCGGTCGCTCGCTACGGCCGCGGAGTGCTGTCGCCGAAGTCCCTGATCGAGGTCCGCGACGGACCGCAGCCCTCGCGCGGAAAAGAGCTCACCGGACTCCTCCTGCGGTACGGCGCACCCTTCGGAGATCGCCTGGGCCTGGCGGCAGCGCTCCCCGCTACACACGCCGAGCCGCCCCCACCCGCGACCAATCCGCCACCGGCAGTCACAGTCGAGGCCAAGATCCGCTACGCCGACGACCTGGGCGGGCGAACCCTCGCGGCGCTGGCCTGGAAGAAGCTCGCCCGGCGACTCACGGGTCGCACGCCGCACTGAGTCTGATCCGCAGACCAGTCCCGCCTGCCCCGTGTAGGATGCCCCCATGGCACACCTGACCTACGGCATGATCGGGGGAGGCAAGGACGCTTTCATCGGCGCGGTCCATCGCATCGCCGCGGCTCTCGATCACCAGGCGGCTCTGGGCGCTGGTGCCCTGTCGTCGACCCCGCAGCGCTCCCGCGAATCCGGCGCCGCGCTGGGCCTGCACCCCGACCGGTGCTACCCCTCGTGGCGCGACATGCTCCAAGGCGAACTCGCCCGACCCGCCCACGACCGCGTCGCCTTCGTCGTCATCGTGACCCCCAACCACGCGCACTTCGAGCCGGCGAGGGAGTTCGCCGCGGCCGGATTCCACGTCGTGCTCGACAAGCCCATGGTGCTGGACTCCGCCCAGGCCTCGGACCTCGTGCGCACCGTCCACGCCGCGGGCACCGTCTTCGCCGTGACCTACAACTACTCGGGATACCCCCTCGTGAAGCACGCGCGGCACATGGTGCGAGCCGGCGAGATCGGCCGCGTCCGCAAGGTCATCGTCGAGTATCACCAGGGCTGGCTCGCGACTCACCTCGAGGCATCCGGCCAGAAGCAGGCGGCCTGGCGCACCGACCCCTCCCGGTCAGGGCTGGGCGGCGCGATCGGCGACATCGGCAGCCACGCGGAGCAGCTCGTGAGCTACGTGACGGGCCTCGAACTCGAAGCCATCTGCGCGGACCTCACCGCCTTCGTCCCGGGCCGAAAGCTCGACGACGACGCCTCACTCCTCCTCCGGTTCCGGGGCGGCGCAAGGGGCATCCTCTCCGCCTCGCAGATCCAGATCGGCCACGAGAACGATTTGAGCCTCCGCGTCTACGGCGAGACCGGGTCGCTCCTCTGGCGTCAGGAGGAGCCCAACGTCCTCGTCCATCGCCCGCTGGGCCAGCCAGACCGCCTGCTCCGGCGGGGCAACCCCTACCTCTGCCCGGAGGCCCAGGCCGCAACGCGCCTCCCGCCCGGACACCCGGAGGCCTTCCTCGAGGCCTTCGCAAACATCTACCGCGGGGCCCTCGCGGCCATGAGGAGAGAGCCGTCCCTCCTGGACTTCCCCACCGTCGAGGACGGGGCTCGCGGTGTCCGGTTTATCGAGCGCACCGTGGCCAGCGCCGCCTCGAACGCCAAGTGGACGCCGTTCTGAGCACACCCCGCCCGAGACCGCCCAATCGCTCACGCGCCGCGCCCTCACGGGCCGATAAGTCGTGGCGATCCAAGGGTAAAACCGCGCCCTCTCCCCTTCCCAAGAACCTCCCATGGCAGCCACCTTCGGACAGCGATTCGCCCCGTTCCTCCTCCGCCTCTCACTTGGGACGACCTTTCTCTGGGCTGGTTTCGGCAAGATCTACGCCGACACAGAGGTCCAGGGTGAACGTGCCGCGCTCCTCGCGAACATGGGCGTGAACGCCGTCCTTGGTTCAACGGGCGGCAGGGATGCGGGCGGAGCCCCGGCCAAGGCCGAGACACAAGCGCCCAAGAGAGTCGCGCCGGAGCCCTCGCCCGACCCCTCCAACCGGCCCACGCCCAAGGAACCACTTCCCTCCGGTGGCAGTCCGAGCGCCGACGCGGGCACGGACAGTCCCCTCTCAATCACCCCGCTCGTCGCCCTCGCGGGACAGGGCGCGGCACCCGCTCATTCGCCCGACGAGTTCCCCCAGCCAGTCAAGGTCAAACGCCTCTACGAGCTCGCCCTCGGCCTGCACGCGGCGGCCAACCCCGCTGCGAACTCCGATGGGAAGCCCGGCATGCCGCTCTGGCCACCCGCTGCGGCCCGGGGTTCATGGCCCGTCTATTTGGCGTGGGCGGTCACACTCGCAGAGGTCGTGGGCGGCTTCTCGCTTCTGGCCGGGTTTCTGACGAGGCTCGGAGCCTTTTCGATCGCCGTCGTGATGGCCGGCGCCATCTGGCTCACAGAGATCGGCCCCGCGGTCCAATCCGGCAAGACGTGGCTGTTCGTGCTCCCGGATCACTCCGCGTTCGGAGGCCTGGGCGAGGATGGCGGCTCGTACATGATGCTGCTCTGGCAGATCACACTCCTCGCCGGGTCGCTCGCCGTGCTGCTGCTCGGGCCCGGCTGCCTGTCTCTGGATGGCCTGCTCTTCGGGAAAGCGCCTCCTCCTCCGAAGCCCGCGGCTCCAAAGCCCGCGCCCTGACCACGAACCGCGCCTCGCCGCCCGGAGTAGGATGACCTGGGAGGCGCTATCCCAGTCGGCAGGAGCCGTTCGTGTCCGCAGCCCGCAGACCAGCCCGCAGACCCGCCCGCCGCCTCATCCCACGCACCAGCCGTGGTGTCGCGATCGCCCTGTCCATCGCGGTGCACGCCGGACTGCTGTACGGGCTGGCCCGCGTGACGATCCTCGCGCCACGCCGACCCGACCGCCTTGGCGAAGAATCGCTGACGACCATCTCGCTCGCGCCGGTGCCGACCCGGGACGCCCCTGCCCGTCCGACAGCGCAGCCCACACCCGTGCCTCCTACAGCGGAGCCGCCCGCGCCGCGCCCGGCTCCGAAGCCCGCTGCGTCGCCACCACCGGCGACCTCCGCTCCGCTGTTGATCAAGGCCGAGGCGCCGCGCGCGGCTCCCCCCTCGTTCGATGGACGCACCGCGACGCCGACGTCCATGCGTGCGGAGACTCCCCCGCCCCCTCCCCCACCATCGCCCGAGAAGCCCCGTGAGTTGGTCGCGTCCTTCGCGGGCATGGAGGTCGCGCGGGCAACGCGCATCGTGTACGTCATGGACGGGTCGGCGGCGATGGTCCCGTCGTTCCCCTTCGTGAAGGACGAACTGCTGCGAAGCGTTGGTCGGCTCGGCGCGGGCCAGGCCTTTCAGGTCATCGTCTTCCGCCGCCCCCCCGTCGTGAACGGGCGGAGCACCGCCCCGGAGATCGAACGCTTTCCGGCGGGCGAGTCCTATCTCGACGCCACCGCCGCACACAAGCTCCGTCTCTCCCAATGGCTGGATCGGGTGCAGCCCAAGGGCGGCTCCGCGCCGCTCATCGGCCTGTCCGCCGGGCTCAACCAGGGACCCGATCTCGTGTTTCTGCTGACATGCAGCATCCGGCGCACCGGCGCTTCGGAGTGGAGCAGCGGGAAGGACTCGATCCTCGCGAGCCTCGACGCGCTCAACCCGGTCAACAGCTTCACCGGACAGAGGCCCGCCGTCATCAAGACGATCCAGTTCCTCGATGAAGACCCCACCGGCATCCTGCGTGCCATCGCCTCCGTCCACGGCGACGGCGAGGGCTCCTATCGCGTGCTGACACTTGAGGACCTCAGGCCGAGCCGTTAGCCCACCCCGAACTACACTCGCCCCGTGCCCACCGATCCCGCATCTTTCCTCCCGAAGCTCAAGGGCCGGTTCGTCGCCTTCGAGGGCCCGGACGGCTCCGGAAAGTCCACCCAGCTCCGGCGGCTCGTCGCCCTCTGCCAGCAGCTCTCGCTCCCCGTCTGCGAGGTCCGCGAGCCGGGCGGGACGACCGTCGGCGAGCAGGTGAGGCAGGTCCTGCTCAGCAAGGACAACGCCGGGATGACCCTCCGGTGCGAGATGCTGCTCTACATGGCCAGCCGGGCCCAACTTGTGGAGGAGCGCATCCGCCCGGCGCTCGCCTCCGGGCAGATCGTCTTCGCCGACCGGTTTGTGAGCTCGACGTACGCGTACCAGGGAGCCGCGGGGGGCGTGCCGCACGCCGACATCCACGCCGTGGCGCATGTGGCCTGCGGGCGCACGCTCCCGGACCTGGTGCTGGTTTTCGACATCGACGAGCACGCCGCGGCACGCCGCGCCGGCCTCGCCCCGGCCAAGGGCCGCAAGCACGATCCGGGCAGCGGCTCGCTCTTTTCCGATCGCATCGAGGACCGCGGGCGAGAGTTCCAACGCCGCGTGCGCGAGGGCTACCTGGCGCTGGCCGCGAAGGAGCCGTCTCGCCACTCCGTCATCAACGCCGCCGCCGGTCCCGAAGACGTGTGGGCCGCCATGCTCGCCTCGCTGGAGCGGTGGCTGGGTGCGTGAGCGGGTCCGCGTGCACGGCCCGTGCGGTCACCAGATGAACCGCATGTGCCCGAAGTCCGGGATGGGCAGAGAACGCCTCTTGTGCGGCGACGGGAAGTAGACGAAGAACGCCTTGCCGATCATGAGGTCGTGGTGCACCACCCCGGTGTGGTCGTCGATCTCCGCGACCCAGGGGTGAGGCTGGTCCCACAGCCGTGCGTCCAGGCTCGCCGGGCTGTTGTCCCCGCACACGAAATACTCCTCGCCCGTGAGGTTGGCCGGCTGGGCGGGGTGGGTGGCGGCGGCCGGCCGCCCCGCGCGCGAGTGAGGCAGTCCCCACGTGTTCCCCTGGGAGTACCGCGCCGGCTGGTAGTAGATATCGCGGGAAAGCGTCAGCCGGTGAAGCGTGACCGCTCCACCCGTGAACTCGAGGGACACCCGGGGCGTCGGGTAGCGGCTCACCGTGGTGCCCCTGGACGCGAGGTTGATCAGCGAGTCATCGCCGTTCTGCAGCGCCTCCTCGGCTCCGAACTTCACCGTCCAGCGAAGCCGCTCGTCCGGAGTCCACGAGTAGAGCCCGCGGGCGACCTCTTCATCCTCGCAGTACACGACGATCGACTGGTCGACGAACCAGAAGTCGAGATTCGTGACATGCCCCGGGCGAAGGGCCCCGGGCAGCCTCCCCTCTCCGAGCGCGGTCCACTCTCCCCCGTCCAGCGGCTTCATGCGGAGGGTGACCGCCTGGCCGGAGACGTCCGCCCGGAACTCGTGGCCGCGTGTGCGCAGCACCGCGCTCACGCCCAGCCCGTCCGCCGCGGGCTGAACACCGGCACGGACGCGCACGTCGCTCACGGGATAGCTGAGGCTGTTGGACATCAGGCCGGGCGTCTCGTTGTACGCGTAGCGGTCGTCGATGGGCCGGACGCTCGTGTCCCAGGTGAGCGAGGTGTCGGCGCCGCCCGTGTAGGAGTAGAACCGCTTGTCCTCGATCTCCCACTTTCCGGAAGTGGCGTCGTCGGCCTTCCAGGGCGACTCGAACCACCGGCGGTTCCCACGGACGGGGTCGAGCGGGGCGTAGTCGCTGGCGAAGATGTCCTGCCACATGGCGCGCTGGGCCCGTTCCGGCTTCCGCGCCACCGTCCAGCCCGGAAGCGTCCAGGTGTTCACACCCTGCGGATCGTCGGGTTTGGCCCGCCTGACAAAGACGTCCCCGTCGACGAGCGCGACCATCTCCCCGGGCAGGCCGATCAGCCGCTTGATGAAGTTCATCGATGGGTCGTATGGGTTCTTGAAGACGACGACGTCGAACCGCTGCGGGTCGTAGACGTCGGCGAGGTACTTCATCACGAAGATGCGGTCGCCCCAGCTCGTCGGGATGCTGCGCTCCTCGATCGGAGCGCCGGACATGGGATCGTGCACCAGCACGGGGTGCCTCATCCCGCCCGCGGCCTTTGCCGCCGCGGCGTCCTGCAGGGGGTAGGGGGCATCCGAGCGCCGGTCCTTGTACCAGGTGTCCGTCGACCACTGATACCCCGTCTGCCCCGAGGCAAACCGCATGTGCGCACCGTTGAGCGTCGGTGCCATGGAACCCGTCGGGATGAGGAACGCCTCAATGACGAAGCCACGGAAGACAAACGCCATCGTGAACGCGATGACCACCGACGTGATCGTTTCCTTGACGTTGGTCTTGTGGGCCTTCTTGGGCTTGGTCATCGGAGGGCAGGGTAGCGGCCCTCACCTGCGGCGGCGTGCCGAAATCGAAAGCCCCGCGAGCAGCAGGCCCGCCGCTCCGGGTGCGGGGAGCACCACCACCCAGCCCGTCTGCCTTCCCTGCGGGTCAAGCCCGTTGCCGGAGATCACCATCCCGTCCGCCGAGATGCTCGTCGCACGCCCGAGAGACCAGCCGGAGGTGCTCAGCCCGTGATCCGCCAGCAGCGCGTCCGAGAGGCGCCTCATCCCGTGGGAGGCATCCCAGATGAACGCAATGTTGCTGCTGTACCCGACCACGAATCGCCCATCACCGCTCACGCCGAGTGCCTCGCTGAACGGCGCCGTGCCGCCGTAGGGCAACCATCCGAGGCCGATCGTCCCGGCGGGTGTTGACAGAAACGCCTCACGCCCGCCCGGAATCGTCGAGAGATCGGAGTAGCCGACGATGGAGAGACCGTCGGGCGACACCGCACGCGCCGCCCGAACGAACGACGCGTTCGCCTGAGGCGTGATCAACTGCATCCCCGTCTCCGCCGTCCATCGAAACCCACGGTTGCTGCTCAATCCAACGACGACGGAACCGTCTCCTGACACACCCTCCGCCACGCTCGACGAGGCCCCGGGAAGAATCCCGAGCCCTTCCATCCCGCGCTCCCGAGTCCATCGAAATGCTTCCTCGAACCTCGCGGGGTTCTCTGCGGAGCCAACAACGACCTGGCCGTTTGCCGACACGCCTCGGGCGGCACTCCAGCCGAGCGTGCCCCGCAGCGTGCCCAGGTCCTGCGGGGCCGCTGCTCCATCCCACAAGACAGCCCTCGAAACAGCATCGCCGCCCGCGGCTGTCTGCCCCGTGCCGACAATCACCTGCCCATCGAAACTCGAGTCATACGCCTGGGAACTGAAGGCCCCGCCGGGAATATCACCCAGCCCCGACAGGCCACCACCCAAACTCCATCGAACAGCCTCGGCCCCCGCCGTACCCGTGGATCGTCCGACCGCGAATCGCCCATCGCCCGAGAGCCTGGTCACGCTCGAGGAGTACCCGCCGCCCGGGAGGTCGCCGATGCCGAAGATCCCCGGCACCTGGGCACAAGCGGCCGACCCCACGGCAAGCGAGAGCAGCATTGTGAAACTCGGACAGCAACGCATGGCCAGCCCTCAGGTCATACCCACCCTGACAATGTAAATCGGAGGGGGGGGGGGCGTCAAGGGATTTCCACAGGAGCGTCGTCCAAAAACACACAACCCACGCGCGCAGGCGTGGGCGGTGTGGTGAAAGGCAAACAGTTGGGGCCGCTTCAGGCGGTGTTACCACCGCGATATCCGCCGCGAGGCGGACGGGAATGCGTTGACTAGCCGGTGACGGATTTCTCCGTCGGAGCGGACGGTTGTGTCTGCTCCATGCCGGTCTAAGGAAATCCCTTAGAAAGGAGGTGATCCAGCCGCAGGTTCTCCTACGGCTACCTTGTTACGACTTCGTCCCAGTCACCGACCTTGCCGTGGGCACTGCTGAGATGCAGCGACTTCGGGCACTTTCGGCTCCCATGACGTGACGGGCGGTGTGTACAAGGCTCAGGAACACATTCACCGGAGCGTAGCTGATCTCCGATTACTAGCGATTCCGACTTCATGCAGGCGAGTTGCAGCCTGCAATCCGAACTGGGGCGCGTTTTTTGCGATTTGCTCCAGCTCACGCTCTTGCTTCGCTTTGTGCGCGCCATTGTAGCACGTTTGCAACCCTGGATATAAAGGCCATGAGGACTTGACGTCATCCCCACCTTCCTCCGGTTTGACACCGGCAGTCTCGCTAGAGTACTGGCTTGCGCCGAGCAACTAACGATAGGGGTTGCGCTCGTTAAAGGACTTAACCTGACACTTCACAGCACGAGCTGACGACAGCCATGCAGCACCTGTGCATGTTCCGGTCTTGCGACTGTGGCTCTACTTTCATAGAGTTGATCCATGCATGTCAAACCCAGGTAAGGTTCTTCGCGTTGCCTCGAATTAAGCAACATGCTCCACCGCTTGTGTGAGCCCCCGTCAATTCATTTGAGTTTTAGCCTTGCGACCGTACTCCCCAGGCGGCGCACTTATCGTTTTTACTACGACCGATACGGCGTCAAAACCGCACCGGTCTAGTGCGCATCGTTTACGGCGTGGACTACCAGGGTATCTAATCCTGTTTGCTCCCCACGCTTTCGTGCCTCAGCGTCAGGACAGGCCCAGTCGCGCGTCTTCACCATCGGCATTCCTGTAGATATCTACGCATTTCACCGCTCCACCTACAGTTCTCGCGACCCCTACCTGCCTCAAGATCGGCAGTATGCCCTGCAGTTCCCCGGTTGAGCCGGGGGCTTTCACAGAACACTTACCGATCCGCCTACGCACCCTTTAAGCCCAGTGATTCCGACTAACGCTTGTGGCCTCTGTATTACCGCGACTGCTGGCACAGAGTTAGTCGCCACTTCCTTTGGGGTCAATCATTGGTTCCGACCCCTGACAGTGGTTTACACGTCAGAGACGCTTCATCCCACACGCGGCATTGCTCCGTCAGGCTTTCGCCCATTGCGGAAGATTCGTTACTGCAGCCTCCCGTAGGAGTCCGGACAGTGTCTCAGTTCCGATGTTGCGGGCCATGCTCTCACACCCGCTACCCGTCTTCGGCTTGGTGGGCCATTACCCCGCCAACTACCTGATAGGACGATCGCTGCTCCCAAGGCGATGAATCTTTGGTCTCACGACATCATGGGGTATTATGGCGAGTTTCCCCGCCCTATCCCCCACCTCAGGGTACATTCGATCGTATTACTAACCCTTTCGCCACTTGCCCTTGCGGGCACGTTCGACTTGCATGTTTTAGCCATGCCGCCAGCGTTCAATCTGAGCCATGATCAAACTCTTCAGTTGATTTTCCTGTGACCCGGAGCTTGCGCCCCGGAAGTTCATCAAAGAAGTATTGACCATGTTGCCCCGTCCGCTCGGCCTTTCGGCCCGCGCTCCGGGGTGGTCTTCGACGCCGAGCACCCCTTGCGAGATCTCGACGCCGCCGTCGGTGGCTACACCGACGGTTGGGTTGGCTCATTCTTCTTGCTCGACGTTCCCGTGGAGGGGCCCGTCGAGTTGCACCAAGAATGTCCGCCCTGAGCTGTGACCCTCAAGGCCGATCCCCGCCTGCCTGGTTGTACGGCCTGGCGGCGAGTTTGTTTGGATCCCCAACGCAACCCCCGGATCGACGGGTTTCGGTGTGCAACCGATGCTGCATTGGGCACATTCCTGTGCGGCACCCAACTGTTCACTTTTCAAAGATCTGGCCGCCGGTAGGACACCCTCCGGTTTCACCCGGCGGTGCCGACTCGAACGGCAGGGCGGGAGAATAGTCACCCCCCATCCCCCCAGTCAAGCAAGTCCGCCCATTCTCTTCCCACTTTTGCCCTCAACCCTCAACCTCCCCCGCTCTTGCGCCATCTATTCACCAACTCCTCACATCCCGCCCACCTCCAGCCGCAACGCCTCCCCCGACGCCCCTGCAGTCACCGCCAGGGTCGCCCCCCACACCATCACCCCCTCTCCTGCCTTGGGAATGCACTTTCTGACTTCAAGGCAGCATTCTGTTAGGGTTGACCCGGTGGTCCTCACGTCGTCAACCACTACCACGAGTTCCGCCCCAGCCAGCATTCCGTTCCCTCGGAAGGCACCACGCACATTTCGAAGCCGCCGAGACCCGGTGAGCCCGACCTGGCTGGTTCCGTGCCGGCGACTCAGCACCCTCTGGACTCGCCAGCCGGTCACGCGCTCCACCCCGCGGCAGATCTCCAGGCTGTGGTCCACACCCCGCGTCATCCGCCTCAGCCAGGTCGTCGGCACCGGAACCAGGACCACGCGAGAGCCGTCGATCGCCGGTGCCTGCTCGCGAATCGACTCGCCAAGCAGGGTCCCAAGGTCGCGCCCGATGCGGCGCCACGCCGTGAACTTCAACTCGTGGATCAGTTCACGAAGCAGCCCCTCATAGGCGCCCAGGCGTACCGCTCTGTCCCACGCCAGCGGCACGCCGCGGCAGGCGGTGCAGCCCGCCGCGTCGGTCTCATACGCCCCCACAGTGGAGCCGCAGCGGGCGCAGTACGCGGACGGCGCGTCAGGCGACCAGCCACATTCCGCCGCGCGAACGTGCAACGGTGGGCGGCGGAGCCCCAACCACGCGGTCTCGATCGCGTGAACCGCGCCCAGCTCCGGCTTTGGCGAAACGTCGAGCGACTCCCCCCGCGCACCGGGGCGCTCCATCCTCGGTTGGTGGTGCCTCCACCCTTCCGGATCGCTCGGCGGGCCAAGGTCCACGCCGGGCTTGGGCGGCCACTGAAACCGGGTTGGCTTCGGGGGGGCGGGCACGCGGGCAGAATACCAGAGAGCGGCGCCTCAGCACCGCACGCGGTCGCGGAGCAGTGTCGCCCGCGCCACCCGGCGCTGCTCCTGATCCAGTTCCTGCCCCACGGCCCGCTGGAGGTGCGCGGGCTGAATCAGCAGCAGGAGCAGGTTGATGGCCCTGATGTCCAACGCGGGCGAGGCGGGCAGTACGCCGAGCAGCGCCCCGAGCCTCAGCAGACTCAGGGATTGCATGGCTTCTTCGGTGGTCATGAAGCGGGCATTGGCGAGAACCCCGAAAGCCCGCCACACGTGATCCTCGAGCATCGTGCGGCGCTTCGACATCAACTCCCGTCGCGCGAGGCGCTCGTACTCGATGACCCGGGGGAGAATCTGTGCCTCGAGCGATTCCAGGATGGCTGTTTCTGAGCGGCCCAGCGTGGTCTGGTTGGAAATCTGGAAGAGGTCCCCCACCGCGTCCGAACCCTCGCCGTAGAACCCGCGGACGGCGAGGTTCATGTCCCCCGCAGCACGCTTGACCTTCTCGATGTCGCCGGTGAGGCGGAGGGCGGGAAGGTGCAGCATGGCGCTCATGCGGAGCCCGGTGCCGACGTTCGTCGGGCAGCAGGTGAGGTACCCGAAACGCTCCGAGAACGCGTACGCGAGCCCGGCCTCCATCCGGTCATCGATCTCGTTGGCCTGCTGCCAAGCCTGCGAGAGCGAGAGCCCGGAGCGGATGACCTGGATGCGGAGATGGTCCTCCTCGTTCACCATGATGGCGACGC
>QWIH01000089.1 GCA_021405315.1 Leptolyngbya sp. PLA1 | reverse complement strand
TCGATGATGCGAGCCTTGCAATACGTGGAGTACTCACTACTAGGAGCATTCCATTGAATGAACTGGTCGGGGTCAGCGTCGCCCGTGATGACATGAGTCCCACTTCACGGCTACTGCCCAGGCCGGGTGCTGTCGCACTTACCCGTAGCGGACAGCGCTATTCGATCAGCTCCCTAGCTGCAAACGAGTCATGTCGCCCGCAAGTCGACGCCCTCAATGCGTGCATCAAGCGGCGTCAATCAGGCTGAAGCGGAACCTGTCAAGGGGTAGTTGCTGGGTTGGTCAGGGTTTCGTTTGGACGGTTGGCTTGTTGATCCAGGCTTCTGTTGGTGGGTGGGCTGCTTGGGGTGGGCGGTGTCGGAACCGTTCGGGGTTGGCGGCGTAGGCGGCGTCGAGGACGCTTTGGCGGGCGGCGATGGTGTGGTGGGCGGTGCCGTTGTGGACGTCGATGGGGTGCAGGTAGGCGATGCCGGAGTGGTAGTGGTCGTGGTTGTACCAGCGGGCGAAGCGGCGCATCCAGGTGCGGGCGGCGTCGATGGTGTCGAAGCGGTCGGGGTAGTCGGGTCGGTACTTGGCGGTCTTGAAGTTCGCTTCGCTGTAGGGGTTGTCGTTGGAGGTCCGTGGCCTCGACAGGCTTCGGGTGACGCCGAGGTCCTCGAGGAGCTCGGCGATGGTGGTGCTGGTCATCTGGGCGCCGCGGTCGGAGTGCAGGACCAGCTCGTCGGGGTTGATGCCTTCGCGTTCGCAGGCCCGTTCGATGAGGCGTTTGGCGACTTTGTCGGACTCGGTGGCATCGATCGACCAGGCCACGATCTTGCGGGAGAAGATGTCGATCACGACGTAGAGGTAGAACCAGCTGCGTGCCCGGGGGCCGCGCAGGCGGCTGATGTCCCAGGTCCAGGCCTGGTTCGGGCCCGTGGCGTGCACCCGCGGTGCGACGTGGCCCCTGCGGCGATGCCCCCGGCGTCGTTCCCGCACGAGGTCGTGTTCGTGCAGGATCCGGTACATGGTGCGTTCCGAGCACAAGTAGACGCCCTCGTCGAGCAACGTGGCGTACACCTGGGCTGGGGCGAGATCACCGAAGCGCTCCGAGCACAACACGTCCTTGATCCGGTCGCGTTCGGGATCCGGGATCCGCCACGCCGGCAGGGTGAGCTCGGTCGCCGGCTTGGCTCGCGACGGCCTCGGGGGCACGCGGCCTTCAGCGGCCGCCTTGCGGTGGTGGTAGGTGCGCTCGGGGACCCCGAAGGCCCGAGCAGCGCGGGCCACGCCCACCCGCGGCGCCCAGGCGTCGATCGCAGCGGTCACGGCCTGGCGGTGTTCTTCGGTGCGCTCTTGCGGGACATCTCCCCCAAGAGCGCCGAGACTTTTCCCTGCGCTTCGATCAACTCGTGCGCCGTGTCGAGCTCGGCCACCAACCGCTCGTTCTCGGCCCGCAACCGGGCCAACTCGGCCTTGGTGCGGTCCTTCTTCGGCCGGCCCGGCTTGCGGTCCCGCAGCCCTTCCAACGCGCCCTCGTCGCGCTGGCGGCGCCACTCGCTGATCAGCGACGAGTACAGGCCCTCACGCCGACAGATCTCGGCCACCGTCATCTCGCCGGACGCCTTGGCCTCATCGATCTCGGTCAGGATGTCGAGCTTGTACTGCGCCGGCCAGGACCGCCGCGCTCGCCGCACCTCGGTCTCATCATCGGTCATCGTCGTCATGATCTCACCTCCCCGCCCTCATCAGATTCGGCTACTCTATCCAGCAACCCCTACTATGACAGATAGGGGCGACACCTGGTTCTACTCCCAGCCTCACGCCGTGGCCGAGGTCGCCGCCGAGGAGAACCCGTGGGTGTACGAGTTCGACTACGGGATGCTGATGCTGCGGGAGTGGTTCCCCGCTCGCCGGCACCCGTGGTTCACCGTGCCCTGCTGTCCGCCGAACCTGGCCCGCTCCTTCGCCGCGGTCGACCGCATGGCGGCCGAGCTCGACCAAGCAGGTGACCTGCTCGTGCACGTCCCGTTGGCGTGTCGGATCACCGGCGACGGGTGGGACGTGGAGGTCGCCGGCTCGTATCCCGACGACGGGGAAGTCGGGGTCACGGTGAGGTCGGCACCACCCGGGCGGGTGGCGAAGCTGCGCCGGCCGGG
>QWIH01000017.1 GCA_021405315.1 Leptolyngbya sp. PLA1 | reverse complement strand
CGCTCGCGTCTCCGCGCCGCGCGCCTCGGCGCCGTCCACAAGCTCAGCCGCATCGCCGACTCCGAGGATGAGACCGAGCTCGCCCGCCGCGCCGCCACCTCCATCCTCCGCGCCTCAGACCCCGCACGCCTCGAGCCCCCGGGGTCCACGGAGTGGCACCGCCCGCAGGACCGGCCTCCGTCCCAGCCCCCCTCGCCTCCGCCGAGACCCCCGCCCTCCCACCATCCCCGCGCCGCGCACGGACCATCTTCGCCCGCCGAGGCGCCGCCACCGGCCACACACACGCCGGCGCACGCCGACACCGTGGCCCCGCCGCCGCGAGATGGCCCGCCGGGCTCGTTCACCCGAGACGTCAGCGCTCCTGCGCGCCCCTTACTTTCCCGGATACTCGTACACGCCCCGCCCGGACTTGTCGCCCAGCCGCCCCGCCGCGACCAGTTGCTTCAGCAGCGGGCAGGCGCGGTACCTGTCGTTGTTCAGGCCGTCGGCCAGCACGTTCATGATGTTCACGCACGTGTCAAGCCCGATGAAGTCCGCCAGCCGCAGCGGTCCCATGGGGAAGTTGCAGCCGAGCTTCATGATGCCGTCGATCGCCTCCGGCTCCGCGACGCCCTCCATCCACGCGTAGAACGCCTCGTTCAGCATGGGCATCAGGACGCGGTTGCTGATGAACCCCGCCCGATCGTTCGCCTTCAGGGGAGTCTTGCCCATCTTCGTCGCCAGCGCGATCGTCCGCTCCGTCACCCCCGGCGCCGTCTGCACCGCGGGGATCACCTCCACCAGTTGCATGAGGGGCACCGGGTTGAAGAAGTGCATCCCGACGACGCGACCCGCCGCCGGGCCCGCCGCCGTCGCGATCTCGGTGATGCTGATGCTGCTCGTGTTCGTCGCCAGCACCACCCGCTCGTCCGTGAACAGCGACGCCAGCCTCGCGAACAGGTCCTTCTTGAGCTTCGCGTCCTCGATCACGGCCTCCACGATCCAGTCGCAACCTCTCGACTTCAGATCCTCCACGGACGCCACGAACTCGATGCGGGCCAGCGACGCGTCCGCGTCCGCTTGCGTCACCTTGCCCTTCTCGACCAGCTTGCCCAGCGACTTCTTGTGCACCCCGCGGCACTTCTCCACAGCCCCGGGAAACGCGTCGTACACGCAGACCTGAAGGCCCGCGACCGCGGCGACCTGCGCGATCCCCCCGCCCATCTGCCCCGCGCCCAGCACACCCACCTTCGTCGGAAGTTGCGTCATGTTCTGTCCGCCTTTCATCCATCGCCCGACGGGAAATCACGCCGAAACCCTCATCCGCGGGCCCGTCCGGGTCAGTGTACGCGCGCGCCGCCGCGACGGTCCGCCTACGCTCGCGCATGCCATCGCTCGAGAGCCTGCACCGGCTCCTGGAAGCTTCGCCCCAGGACCCCTTCGTGCCCTACGCCATCGCGCAGGAGCACGCCAGGCAGCGTGCCTTCGCCCAGGCCGTCGCGTGGTACGACCGCTGCCTCGCCGTCGACCCCGCCTACTGCTACGCGTACTACCACAAGGCCAGGGCCCTGCTCGCCATCGGAAGTCGCGAGGACGCGCTCCGGACCATCGCCGAAGGCCGGAGGCGCGCAGCCGCCGCCGGGGACACCCACGCCGCCGCCGAGCTCGCCGCCCTCCACGACGAGATCGAGGACGAATCATGAACGCACACGATCAGCCGATGTTGCTGCCCGACGCCGCCAGGCCGATCAGCGCCCTCAAGCCGGACTCGCGCGACCAGACGCTGCTCCACGTGCTGGTCGGCTCCCGCCGCGTCGGCGACGTCCCCGCGGAGCGCGCCGCGGCACTCGGCGTCATGCCCGGAGTGCCCTGGACGCCCGAACTCGCCGCCGAATGCTCGCACGCGATGGAGCTGCGACGGGCGGTGCGCCGGGCCGGCTCGCTCCTCCGGGCCTCCGAGCGAACCCGGGCGGAGCTCAAGCAGGCGCTGCGCGACCGCGGCTTCGTGGAGCCCATCGCCGAGGAGGCGGTCGCCAGGATCGCCGCATCCGGGTTCCTCAACGACGAGGCGGTCACGCAGCGCGCGGTCGAACGCATGACCGGCCTGGGCCGGTCCGATGAAGCCATTCGCCACAAGCTCGCCGCACGCGGGATCGACCCGGACGACGCGGCGGAGGCCATCCAGGCCGCCGAGGCCCCCCCGGCCCCCGACCGCGCCGCCGGCCTCGCCCGGCAACTCGCCGCCAGACTCCCAAAGGGTCTGGACATCGCCGGCCGGTGGCGCCGAGTCCTCGCCGGACTCGGGCGCGCGGGGTACTCACCCGAAGAGGCGATGGACGCCGCAAGATCCGTGCTCGGTGAGCCCCCGGAAGCCGCCGTAGAACCGACACCGCCCGCGGACGAATAGGAGGTACGATGCCCTCCCGCCGTAGGGGCCGCCCGGAGAGGTTCATGACGCGAACGACACACGTGCTCGGATGCCTCGGACTTGCCCTGACGCTCGCGGGTTGCCTCGCGGACGGAAACGCCCGCAACACCCTCGGGCCCGCCGAAGACCCGGTCGCGCTCGCGGACATCTCCGCCGCCGGCGCACGGTCAGAAGCGCCGCTCGCCAGCGATCAGCCCTCCCTCCAGGGCCTCAGCCGCGCAAACTGGTCGGAACGCCATGTCGTGACCGCACCCGACGGCACCGAGGCCTTCCCAACCTACGCCACGCACCTCAGGTGGACCGCCGACACCTCCCGCCAGCGGGGCGGGCCTGTGTCACCCATGTCCGCCCTCGACCTCAGCGGCCAGACGTTCTGGATGCAGACCGCCGAACTCGCAGCCGCGGGGCCGCTCGCGCTCTACGACCTTCTCAAGATGCCCTACGGCGTGTACCAGTCCCCGCCGTGGGACGAAGTCCGCCACACGCCCCACCGCTACTGGCGCACCACGCCGGGTGTTGCCACGCGCGTGGAGACTCCCGCCAGCGGAGCAGCCGAGTGAGCGGCCCCAGGCTCAGGCCCGAAGAGATCTCCCCCCGCGACGCTGCGGCACTCGCCGCGAGCGGGCGGGCCCTCATCCTCGACGTCCGGACCGGCCCCGAGTGGGACTTGGTCCACCTCCCGGGCTCGATCCACATCCCCCTCGATGAGATCGAAGCCCGGCACGACGAGATCGAGCCCGCGCCCGGCCAGGACGTGCTGGTGCTCTGCCACCACGGGCGGCGATCGCTGGTCGCCGCCCTCGCGCTCCGAAACGTCGGGCGACAGGACCTGCGCACCGCCAGGTCGATCTTCGGCGGGATCGAACTGTGGTCACGAGAGGCCGACCCCGCCGTCCCACGATATGAACGGGGCCCCGGCGTCCTCCGGATCATCCCCTAGGAAGCGACCGCGGCCCTGACCCCCGCGATGGCTTCCTCCACCTGCGAGCGGGTGACGTCCAGGTGCGTGAGCGCCCGGATGCGGCGAGGGGCGGTCGCGAGCACGAGCACGCCGCGGGACTTGAGGCGGGCGACGAGGGCCGCGCCATCGAAGGGGAGGGAGGGAGCAAGGTCGAAGTAGACGATGTTGGTCTCCACACCGCCCGCCGCCTGCTCCGGTTCGAGCGCCAGACCGGGGATCGACGCGATGCCCTTGGCGAGAAGCTTGGCGTTCTCGTGGTCCTGGGCCAGACGGGAGATGTGGTTGTCCATGGCGTAGATGGCCGCGGCGGCGAGGACCCCGGACTGTCGCATCCCGCCGCCGAACATCTTGCGGAAGCGGCGGACGCGGGCGATGAACTCCGCCGAGCCCGCCAGGGCCGAACCGACGGGGGCGCCCAGGCCCTTGGAGAAGCAGCAGGAAACACTGTCGAACTCCGCGGCGAAGGTGGACATCGGCACGCCGCTGGCGACAGAGGCGTTCCAGAGGCGTGCGCCGTCGAGGTGCGCGCGGAGGCCCCGCTCGTGGGCCAGGGCGGCGATCTCGCGGCAGCGATCGAGGGGCCAGACGGAGCCGCCACCGCGGTTCTGGGTGTTCTCGACGACGACGAGCTTGGAAGCGGGCCCGTGGATGCCCTGGGGCCGGATGGCGGCGGCGACGTCGGCGGCGGTGAACTGGCCGCGCGGGCCGCGGAGGAGGCGGACCATGCAGCCGGAGAGGGCGGCGGGCGCGCCGGTTTCATACTGGACGATGTGGCTGTCTTCGTGGCAGATGATCTCGTCGCCGTGCTCGGTGTGCGCGCGGATCGCGACCTGGTTGGCCATGGTTCCGGTGGGGACGAAACAGGCGGCGGGCTTGCCGACCCAGGCGGCGAACTTGGCCTCGAGCGCCGCAACGGTCGGATCGTCGCCGAGGACGTCATCGCCGAGGGGGGCGGCCATCATGGCCTCGCGCATGGCGGGCGTGGGGCGCGTGACGGTGTCGCTGCGAAGGTCGATCGGGCTGGTCATGGCCGATGCTATGGGGCCTGCGGAGGGCCCCGATCATGCGTTCGTACGAACGAGGCTCGACCCCGCCAGTCGGGCACCCCGAAGCACGTCGGCTGACGAAACGGCAGTCCGGCGTGGGCGGCGGGGCCCCGCGGCGCGTGCCGGCCAGGTCGGGGCATCTGGCACGCGGGTTGCCTCCATGTGCGGTGCCGTTCGACATCGAGTATTCACGCCCCGGGTCGGGGTAAAGGAGAAGCCATGAGAACCATCGTGAACCGTCATCCGGCCGCGCTCCCGACGTCCTCGCTGATCGAGCAGTTCTTCGGCGATCCGTTCCTGGGGGATGTCGGCGCGAGGCTGGGCATCGCGCCGACGGCGGAGACCGTGCCGCTCGCGCTGGACCTGTCGGAGACGGACACGCATGTGATCGTGCGTGCGTCGCTGCCCGGGTTCAAGAAGGAGGACGTGGACATCTCCGTGCACGAGGGGGTGCTGACGATCAACGCGACGACGAACCAGACGGTGGAGGAGCAGAACGAGAAGTTCTATCGTCGCGAGCGTCGCACGGGCACGTTCACGCGTCGCGTGCTGCTGCCCGAGACGGTGCAGGCCGAAGGCGTGCAGGCGGATCTGCGCGAGGGCGTGCTGACGCTCCGGTTCGCGAAGACGCAGGAGGCGCAGCCCTGCAAGATCTCACTGAGCTGATCGGGAGAAGGATCAACCACCTTGGCCGTCCCTCGCGCCCGCACGCGGGGGGCGGCCTTTTTCGTGCTCTCGCCGGGTTGCGCTCGTCGGTCCGGCCGCGATGAGAGTTGGCGCCCGGCATGAGGTCGGTCGGTGGCCGGCGGTGCCGCAGCGCAGGCGAGCTGAGCGACCCGGAGCGGAGGCGAGGGCGTCGTGCGACGACCTACGCCTTCCTGACGAACTGGGACTTGAGCTGCATCGCTCCGATGCCGTCGATTCTGCAGTCGATGTCGTGGTCGCCGTCAACGAGCCGGATGTTCTTGACCTTGGTGCCGCCCTTGACCACGAGGGAGGAGCCCTTGACCTTCAGATCCTTGATGACGATGACGCTGTCCCCGTCCTTGAGGACGTTGCCGGTGGCATCGCGGACAGCGGTGTCTTCGGGCGCATCGGCCGGGTCCGGGGCTTCGGCTGCCGGGGCTTCGTTGGTCCACTCATGGGCGCACAAGGGACAGACGAGCAGCGCCCCGTCGCGGTAGGTATCGTTGGCGTGGCACTTGGGGCATTGTGGGAGTTGGTTCATTGGTGACTCGTACGCGGAAGAGCAGATTGAAAAGCGTAGTAGCAGCCGGCGTGCCTGGGGGCGTCGGGCCTGGTTGACACGTGGCGTGCCGGCATCAGCCCGGGTTGAGGCGGAGGTAAGGCCTCACTCGGTTGAGGGTCTTGGCGCCGATGCCTGGGACCTTGTCGAGGTCGTCGACGGACTTGAAGCCGCCGAGTTGCCTGCGGAAGTCGATGATGGCCT
Organism: Leptolyngbya sp. PLA1; assembly: GCA_021405315.1. GTDB lineage: Bacteria > Planctomycetota > Phycisphaerae > Phycisphaerales > UBA1924 > RI-211. Next base: position 61,200 of record QWIH01000017.1, on the reverse strand, counting down.
TGGCGGTGGCGGGCCCGATGCCCGGGAGGAGTTCGAGCTCGGCCTGAGTGGCGGAGTTGAGGTCGAGCGGACGGGGGGTGGGGCCGGGTGAAACTTCGGCCGGCGGGGGGGCGTTGGGCTGCTGGGCGGGGACGTTGGCGAGTTCGGCGCCGGGGGCGGGTTCGGGCTTGTGGACGCGCGGGGGCGGGGTGAGGGCGGGCTGCCGCGGCTCGGCAGCCGGAAGGCTGATGTCCAAGGGAGTCCCCGGGGGCGGCTGCTCGGTGCCGCGGGTGAACCAGTAGGTGACGGCGGAGCCGAGGGAGGCGGAGAGGGCGGCGATGGCGGCCCATTTGGCGGGACCTGTCCCCGCGGATGATCGAGACGGACTCCCCGAGAGCATGCGGGCAGTGTACCAGCGGCGGACGCGGCCGTCAGGGCTTGGGGGCGAGCGCCTTGCGCACGTCGTCGAGGAGTCGCTCGACCTGGAAGGGCTTGAAAAGGACGCCCTGGAGGCCTTCCTGGCTAGCGCGGACGATGGAGTGATGCGGGTCGTAGCCGAAGCCGGTCATGAGGATGACGGGGGCAGCGGGCGAGAACTGCTTGACGGCGGAGAAGACCTCGTAGCCGTTGTGATCGGGCATCCGGATGTCGGTGATGACGAGATCGAAGGCGTTGGGTGCGGCTTCAAGCGTCTTGATGGCCTCGAGGCCGTTGGCGCAGACGGTGACGGCGGCACCTCGCTTGACGAGGACGTCGCCGATGGTCTTTCGGATGCGGTGCTCGTCATCGGCGACGAGGATCCGGCGGCCGTTGATGCCGGGATCGACGCCGGCGTGCTGCATGGCCTGCTCGACGCCGAGGAGAGAGGCGGGGCCGGCGGCGCACTCGGAGAGTCGCTGGCGGATGGACTGGAGGTCGGAGACGATGCGTTCGAGGTGGGGGTCGGGTGCCTGGCCGGCGCCCTGCTCGCTGCGGAGGAGTTCGACCTCGCGGGCGATGTCTTCCAGGGGCTCGCGGAGCTCGGTGGCGACCCTGCCGCTGACGCTGATGTTGGTGGTGCTTCGCTCGACGACGAGGAGGTCGAGCATGTGGACGGCGACGGCGATGTAGCGAGCGAAGATCTCGCCGAGCTGTCGCTCCTCCTCGCCGAAGGCCCCCGCTTCGAGGCTCTCGACGTTCATGATGCCGATGATCTTGTCGTGGAGTCGGAGGGGGACGGTGAGGGAGCTTCGCGCGCCCTCGACGCCGGGGAGGTAGAGCGGGTCTGTGGTGGTGTCGGAGCAGACGTAGCTGCGGCCGCTGGCGGCGACGTAGCCGCTGATGCCGAATCCCTCGAGTCCGGGCTTGATGACGAAGGCGTCGAAGGACTGGGGGAGGTTGCACCCGATGACGAGTTCGAGCTTGCCGGAGCGTTCGTCGAGGAGGCGGATGGCGAAGTGGTCGAAGTGGAGGAGGTTTCTCGCGACGTTGATGATCTTGTCTTCGAGGAGCTTGAGGCGTTCGTGGGCGTTGAACTTCCTGACGGTGTCGGGGTCAACGCGGACGAGCTCGCTGCCGGCCTGATCGATGGCGCTGATCTTCTGCTGGAGGCGGCGGGCGGCGGAGACATCGCGCATGACCAGGACAAGGGTGTCGGGCCCGAGGCCGGCGCTTCGGACGAGGTCCGCGGCGGCGGGGACGAGCATGACCTGCCAGGCCTTGTCGGCGTCGACGAGTACGAGTTCGAGCACGGTGGAGGGGACGCGTCCGCCGGGAGGGAGGGGGAAATCGCGGTCGAACTGACGGCAGCAGGCGCCGAGGCGTTCGGCCATGGCTCCGCCAAGCCTGAGGACGAGGTCGTTGGCCCAGTGAAGGTCGCCTCGACGGGTGGCGAGGGCGACGCCCTCGCCGATGGCGTTGAGAAGGGACATGGCGACCGGGGCGGGGAGGCCCTGGGTGGCGACGTCATGGTCAGTCGGGAGCATCCCCGGAGCGTCCCCGGTCGGGGGAGCGTGCCGGCTGAGGTCTTCGGATCCCGCGGACGACGCCACGCGCTTTCTCGACGACGCGGGGCCGCCTTGCCCCGCCCAACCCTGGAACACCGGGAGGCCCGGCGGCCGACGGGATGTCGGCCGGAACATCTCCACCATGATAGGTGGCCACGCTGGCCCCCTATTCGACGGCTCTTCGGGAAGGGTCGACTGTTTCAGCCGATACCTTTGGACTGGACTGAACCAACGGGCCGATCTGCCGTTATCCTGCTTATAGGACGGGGTCGGCCGCGGAGGCCGTATCGGGAACACCATGGTCTGCGTCGAATCCGTACACAAGTCCTTCGGGTCGGTCGCCGCGGTGCGTGGCGTGTCGTTCGAGCTGCAGCCCGGGCAGATCGCCGGGCTGCTGGGGCCGAACGGGGCTGGGAAGACAACGACGATCCGGATGATCGCGGGCTATCTGATGCCGGATTCGGGGAGGGTGACGATCGGGGGTCACGACACGGCGGAGTCGCCTGCGGCGGCGCGGGCGCGGCTGGGGTATCTGCCCGAAGGGAATCCGCTGTACCCGGAGATGCGGGTGACGGAGTACCTGGATTTCAGGGGGAGGCTGTTCGGCATCCCGCGGGATCTGCGGAAGAAGGCGATCGCCTGGTGCCTGGATCGGTGCTGGCTGAGGGACATGGCCGGGCGTCGGATCGCGACGCTGAGCAAGGGGTACAAGCAGCGCGTGGGGCTGGCGGCGGCGCTGCTGCACAATCCGAAGGTGCTGGTGCTGGACGAACCGACGAACGGGCTGGACCCGTCGCAGTTGCACGAGACGCGGAGCCTGATCCGCGAGCTGGCGGCGGACCGGACGATGCTGGTGAGCACGCACATCCTGCCCGAGGTGGAGCGGGTGTGCCACCGGGCGATCATCATCGCCGGTGGGCAGGTGCTGGCGGACGGGACGCCGGCAGAACTGACGAGGCGTTCGGCGGCGACGTACGTGGTGCAGGCGCGTGACCCACGGGTGGGTGACCATGACCGCGTGGCGAAGGCGCTGATGAACCTGCCGCACGTGGAGCGTGCGGTGGATCGGCGGCCCGAGGGCCCCTCGCCGTCGCTGGGCTGGACGGAGTGGGTGGTGACGGCTCGGCCCGGCGCTCCGGACCTGCGTGAGCAGATCTCGATGACGGCGACGCAACTGGGGCTGACGATCCGCGAGCTGCGTGCTGACCTTCCGACGCTGGAGAGGGTGTTCATGGAGGTTCTGGACCGCGCGGCGGGGGCGGCCCCGGAGCGGGACCCCTCGCCGAGGCCCACGGAGGCGGCGGCATGAGCACGGCGCTGGCCATCGCACGACGCGAGCTGGGCTCGTATTTCCGCACGCCGTCGGGGTGGGTGATCGTCTCGCTGTTTCTGCTGCTGACGGGTTTCGTGTTCGCGTTCAGCGTGCTGGTTCCGGGATCGCCGGCGAGCCTCCGAACGTTCTTCGCGGCGGCGGGATGGCTGCTGCTCCCCGTGGTGCCCGCGATCACGATGAGGCTGCTGGCGGAGGAGATGCGGAGCGGGACGATCGAGGCGCTGCTGACGGCGCCGGTGGGGTCCGCGGCGCTGGTGATGGGGAAGTTCCTCGGCGCGGCGGCGTTCCTGGGCGCGATGATCGTGCCGACGGGCGTGTACGTGCTGGTGCTGTCGAAGTTCTCGAGCTCGCCGCTGGACATGGGGCCGATCCTGTCTGGGTATCTGTGCCTGGTGCTGATGGGCGTGCTGTTCCTGTCGGTGGGCACACTCGCGTCGTCGCTCACGCAGAACAGCACGCTGGCGTTCATGGTGGCGCTGTTCGCGATTCTCGGGGTGCTGCTGGTGCCTTCGGCGGTGCCGATGGCTCCGGAGTGGGCGAGGCCGGTGCTGAACGCGCTGAGCGTGGGCCCCCGGGTAACGGTCTTTGCGAAGGGGGTCATCGACTCGGGGAACATCGTGGCGCTGGTGAGCGTGTCGGCGTGGATGCTGGTCATCGCGACGCTGGTCATGGAGTCCCGAAGGTGGCGGTAGCACGATGAGCACAGTTGCGACAACAGCCCGGGGGGGGTCTCGTCAATCCAGAGGGAGGGCGCGCGCGACGCTGGCGGCTGTGGTGACCTTTGCGGCGGTGACGGCGAGTTGCGTGGCGCTGGTCGCGCTGGGGGATCGGCACCGGATCCGGGCGGACGTGACGGGGACGGGCGTGCAGACGCTGTCGCCGCGGACGACGCAGATCCTGGCGAGGCTGGACGGCCCGTATCGGGTGGTGGTGGCGGCGGACTTCCGGGCGACGGACCTGCGTGCGAGGCAGCGGGCGGCGGACGTGCTGGACGAGATGAAGCGGGCGTCGCCGCACCTGACGTCGCAGTTCATCGACACGAGCACGGGTGCCGGGATGACGGCGTATCGAGGGCTGGTGGGCGAGTTGATCGACCGCGATGGGCAGGTGATCTCTGACCAGGCGGCGGCGGTGGACCTTCACGCGGCGGGCGCGGCGTCGATCGCGGTGTATCTCAGCGAGTCGCTGTCTCCGACGCTGCTGAGCGTGAAGGAGGCGTTGCCCCCGGCGTCGGACCCGGCGCGAGATCCGCGGAAGCTGCTGGAGCAGGCGGCGGGGGGCGCGAGGCTGATGGCGCGGGACCTGACCGACGCCGCGGGACGGGCGCGGGACGCGCTGAAGCTGAAGATGGGCGAGAAGCCCCTGCCGCGCACGGACCTGGCGGCCAAGGAGCTGGTGAACGCGTACGCGCCGGTGGTGAATCTGCTGGGCGCGCTGGACAAGGACCTGACGAAGCTGGTGGGGTCGGACCAGGGGCCCGGGGCGGACCTGGCGCGGCAGGCGGTCCCCGGGATCCGCGAGCGGCGCGACCAGGCGGCGGTGGTGCTGGACTCGCTGAAGAACCTGCGCAAGCCCGACGTGTTCCGGGTCACCGACGTCCTGGCGCAGGGCTCGGCGGTGCTGATCATCGGGCCGGCGCAGAAGGGGCTGGCGGCGATCGACACCGAGTCCTTGCTGCCCCCGGGAACGCTGCTGGACAGTGCGGACGCGAGCCGGGCGGACCTGCAGCGGCGGGCGGAGGAACTGCTCGCGACCTCGCTGGGGTCGCTGCTGGTGCCGCACCGGCCCATCGTGGTGCTGACGCACGCGGAGAACGTGTCGCTGCTGGAGTCGACGGAGGCGCTGGGATCGCTGACGCAGCGGCTGAGGCTGCGTGGCGTGGATTTCATCGAGTGGTCGGTGCTCGGGGGTGACCAGCCTCCCACGCTGTCGATGCTGGACCCGGGAGGGGAGCGTCCGGTCGTGTACCTGACGTGGCCTCCGGACTCGGCGGCGCCGAGCGATCGGGGAGGCCTGACGGGAGCACAGCGCGCGGTGCGGCTGGCGGAGGCGGTGGCCCGGCTGGTGGAGGATGGCAAGCCGGTTTGCCTGACGGTGAGTCAGTCCCTCGCGCCGACGATCGGCGATCCGGACCCGTTCGCGGGGACGCTTGAGCACTTCGGGCTGGCGGCGGATTCCGGGAGGCCGCTGGTGCGGGAGGTCGCGTCCCCGCGGGGTCGGATGGTTGAGACAGAGTGCACGGCGCTGCCTGTGGCGGGGCCTCACGCGTTGTCCGGCGCGCTGTCGGGGTTGCCCGCGCTGGTGCCCTGGGCGGTCGCGTTGTATGAGCGGCCCGCTCCGCAGCACGTGCGGTTTGCGACGATCCCGCTGCTGGCGGTGATCTCGGGCGATGACGTATGGGCGGAGACGCAGTGGCTGAGGTTGTGGCAGACGCCCCGGGACCAGAGGCCCTACATCCCCGACCTTCCGGTCTTTGACTCGGGGAGAGACGGAAGATGGCCTGAGGGGCGGGACACGGGCAAGCCGCAACGCTGGATGGTCGCGGCGGCGGTGGAGCGGAGCGAGCTGCGCAAGCCGGTGCGGCGGTTCGTCGCGGTTGGCTCGAACGGGTGGTTCATCGACCCGGTGACGCAGCAGCGCACGACCGGCCCTGACGGGCGCCCGGTGCTCCGGAATCCCGGGAATCTGGAGCTGTTCGACGCGGCGGTATCGTGGCTGGCGGGGCAGGACGACCTGATCGCGCAGAGTCCGACGGCGCGCGCGGTTTCGATGGTGAAGGATCCGGGGGAGACCCCGCTCGTCCGTCTGCGGCTCGCGATGGCGCTGGGCTTGCCCGCGCTGGTTCTGCTGCTGGGCGTGCTGTACAAGGTGATCAGGCGCTGACGGCGCGGAGGCATCGCTCGCAGCGTGGTCTCTGTGGAGAGACCGCCGCGGTGCGGGTGCCGCAGCTCACGCAGGCCCCGTCGGAGGGCTCGGAGAACGCGGCGGCGATGCCGCACTCCGGGCAGCGGGGGTTCGGGTCGTCGAGGCCTTCGAGTTCATAGCCGCAGGCACGGCATGGTCGTGCGACACGCTGCTTTGGAGAGAGGACGACAAAGCCTCCGATGAGCGCGATGATGCCGGCTTCTGCCCAGAGGAGGAGGAGGAAGGTGGGAGAGGCGCCGGTGTTGAAGATGAGCCGCATGAGACGGATGTCGATGTAGACCAGGAGGACGATTCCCAGGACGCCCGCGATGTAGGCGGCGAAGCCGAGGAACTCGCGTCGCCACCTGGCGCAGCAGTACCAGACGAGCGCGGCGTAGAGGGGAAAGATGAACACGGGATCGCTCCGGGCGACGGGGAGCAGTTTACCGCGGGGCGGGAGGCTCGCCTAGCGGCCGGCGCGGAAGAGGGTGCGGAGCGAGTCGATGATGTCCTCGCGGCCTCCGATCTTGGAGAGGACCAGTCGGGGGCCAAGCTCATCGGGCTCGCCGCCGGGGAACGCCTCGGCAAGGACACCGTGGAACGCGCCGGAGCCGTAGGCGGAAGCAACCTGACAGTATCCGAACATGTTGGATACCGGGAGGAGGTTCTCGCGGATGATCTTGACGGAGAGGCGGTTGTCGGCGTCGGAGGAGTTGTCACCGTCGGAGAAATGGAAGAGGTAAACGTTCCAGTCCGCGGGGTCGTAGTGCTGGTCGAGGAGTTCCTTGCAGCATTGGTAGGCGGAGGAGATCCGGGTGCCACCGTCTTCCTTCATCGAGAAGAAGGTCTTTTTGTCGACCTCGGCGGCGCGGACATCGTGGACGATGTACCGGCTCTCGATGCCCTCGTAGTTGCGACGGAGCCAGGTGTCGATCCAGAAGGCTTCGAGGCGGACAAGTTCCTTCTGTTCGTCGCCCATGGATCCGGAGACGTCCATCATGTAGACGATGACGGCGTTGCTCTGTGGTTTTTTGACCTCATTCCAGGATCGGAAGCGGAGGTCGTTCTTGATAGGGATGACGATGGGGTTGTCGGGGTCGTAGGTTCCGAGGGAGAGCTGGCGCCGCAGAGCCTCGCGGTAGGTGCGTTTGAAGTGGCGGAGCGACATGGGGCCCTGGGGGCGGATGCCGGAGTACTTGTCGCGGACGGTGGTGATGCGGTGGGCACCGCGGGGGAGGATGCGGGGGAGCTTGAGTTCCTCGGCGAGAATGTCGGCGAGTTCTTCGAGGGAGACATCGACTTCGAGGAGGTGCCTGCCCTCGTGCTCGCCCCCACGACCGTCCTTGCCCTGCTGCGGCTGGCCGACGGGCTGCCCCTCTTCGCCGTCGCCCATGCCGACGCCGCCGGAGTTATCGCCGTAACGGAAGGTCGGGATGTCGATGTCGTGGATGGGGATGGAAACGACGCGGCGGCCTTCGCGGCCGAGGAGTTCACCCTTGGAGAGGAACCGGCGGAGGTCCTTGCGGATCTTTCCCCGGACGATCTGCCGGAACCGCTGGTGATCTTGTTCGATCTTGTTGACCATGGCCGCGGCCTGCGTTGGTAGGGTGCGGCGCACCCCATCTTTCATACGGGGTCGGTCCGGCGGGGGATCGACCTAAATCGAAGTCCCGCGAAGGGGGAAGGGGGGCGGGGCGCGGGTGGTGCAGTCGTCAGGGGAGGCGGAACCTGAGTCGCTGGGTCACGAGGCCGCCGCAGGCGGAACCGACGAGGACGGTCATGAGCACTTCCGCGGCTCTGTTGGTGAGGTCGGCGGCGAGGCAGGCCTGCTGGGTGAGCTGGCCGTGCTCGTCGCCGAGCCAGGCGGGGAGCAAGGGGCCGATGAGCGCGATGACCCACTCGCGCAGGCCGATGGCGTTTCCGGGGATGGGGACGAGCATGACGATCTGTGAGACGGCGGCAAAGACGGCGGCGTGCGCGATGGAGATGGGAGTACCGACGAGGGCGAAGGCGACCCAGTATCGGGCCATCCAGCAGACGGTGTCGGCATAGCGGGCGGCGAGGGCGTCCCAGAGTCGCCAGCGACCGAAGCCGCCGGTGAGAACGGAGCCACGGTCGCCGACGGGCGAGGCGGCGCCGATGAGCAGGAGCAGCGGGTAAGGGGCGGCGAGCACGAGCAGCGTGGCGCCGGGCGCAAGGCGGGCCCAGAGGAGCCCGCCGGAGAGCACGGCGAGCATGAGGGAGGCGATGAGGCCGAGCACCACGGAGACGAGCACCGAGCGGACGGTGGTGCCGACGGGGATTCGGTTGACGGCCTTGTGATAGAAGACGCGGCTGACGAGGCCGGCGCGGAGCGGGAGCAGGTTTGCGAGCCACGCGGCCCCGATCACCTCGTAGGTTTCGGACTTGGTGAGAGTGGGCTGGCTGGCGGCTTCGTCGGGATCGACGAGGGGCTGAGGCCGGAGGAGCGCCCACGCGAGCCGGGACGAGAAGACCCAGTTGGCACCGGGGAGGAGCAGCCAGAGCGTGACCATCCACCAGGGGCCGTTGCGGACGGACTCCCAGGTCGAGGCGAGCTGGTCACGATCGCGGACGAGTGTCCAGAGGGCGGCGCCGAGGAGGAGGACGGCGACGGAGAGACCGACGACCTGCCTCGTGCGGACGGGTCCGGCCTCGCCGGGTTGGAGAAGGCGATACACGCGGCTTGCTCACTTCGAGGGAGCGGCGGGTTGCGCCGCGGGCGCTGCGGCGGGACCGGTGGGCGTCTTGGGGAACAGGAGCGGGCCGGAGGCGGCGTACGTGCGTGTGGCGAGCTGAAGCCTGGCGTGCTGGAGGTTGGCGAGGCTGGCGATGGGCTTGGCCGAGCTCTGCCGCTGCTCCGCGAGCCAGGGGTCGTCCGGTGCGGCGACGCGGGACGCGATGACGAGTTGCCTGACCATGGGGTCATCGTCGGCGCGGAGCGCGGCGTCGAAAGGGGCCATGGCCGGGGCCATTCCGGCGGGCGGGAGGACCGCGACGGCGGAGAGCCTTGAGCGGGCGGACCACTTCGGGTAGGCGGCGAGGAGGGCTTCGACGAGCTTGGGGGCGTCGGGGTCGGGTTCACCCCCGGGGAGCCCGCTGAAGAGCTTTGACCTGATGGCGAGGAGGACGGCGGGAACCTGCTTCTCATCGGCGGCGGCGATGCGGGCGATGAGTGCCGCGGTGGCGAGGCGGGCTTCGTCGAGGGGCCTTCGGGAGAGGGTGCCGGTGGTGGCGTCGAGGCATCCGGGGCCGGTCATTTTCTGGCCGGTGCTGGCGGTCTCGAAGCCCTGGAAGACGCGCCAGCGCAGCCGCGTGGCGTTGGGAGAGGCGACCTCTGAGAGCCAGCCGACGAGGCCGGTCTCGGGCCAGACGCGCTCGGAGATTTCCTCGTTGGGCATGAGGCGGAGTCGCCGGTCGACGTCGAAGACCTCGCCGGAGGCGTCGTCGCTGCGGGACCGGACGCCGATTTCGAGGTTTGGCCCGAAGAAGAGGCGGGAGTTGAGCGGCTTTCCGGAGCCCAGAGCCAGCGGGATGGGCGCGAGATTCTTGATCTGCACCTGGGCCTCGACCGCCTCGCCGTAGGCGGCGTCGAGCTTGTCGACACGGACCCAGAGGGAGTGCGTGACGCCGGGGGTGGAGATCATGGAGTCGAGCCACTGGGGGATGGTGGCGGCGTAGCGGTTGAGTTCATCGGCGACCTTGGCGCGTGCGGGGTCGCCGCCGAGCTCGCGGGCGTACCAGAACGCGTAGCCGCCGAGGGGGTGGAGCGCGTTCTGCTGTGCGAGCGTGAGGAGGCGGTCGATGGCCTCGGCGGTGCGGCCGAGGCGGGCGTTGGCGAGACCGACGGCGAGCTTGGTCCAGATGGTCGGGGATGGCTGGGTGGCTGCTCTGGCGAGGACTTCCTCCCACTGCTGGGCGCGGACGGCACGCCAGACGTTGTAGTCGATGCGTCTGGGGTCGGTGGCGGGGAGGGCGTCGACCTGGGCCTCGAAGTCCGGCTTGATCTCCTCGATCCCGACGCCGACGAGGGTTCGGAGGAGGTTGAGCTCGAGCACGAGCTCGATGGCGCGCTGGAAGGCGTCGGCCTCGGACATGCCGAGCGGCCTTCGGGTCACGTCGTTGAGCGCGAGGGCCTTGTTGACGGCGGTCAGCGCGAGGTCGGACATGGAGCGGGCGAGTTGCTCCTTGTCTCCGGCGGCGAAGGAGGCGAGGGCCCGCATCTGCTCGTACTCGAGGTCGAGGCGGACATCCTGCGCGCGTTGGAGGGAGAGTGTGGGATCGACCTCGCCGGGGTCGCGGTCGGAGGCGGTTCGCACCTGCGCGCGGCGGCTCTCGAGCTGGAGGGTGAGGTCGTCGGCGACCTTCTGGGGGCCGGACTCGACCCAGTCGAAGACGAAGGACTCGAGGGTGTGCCCCTCGGGCTCCGGGTTGTCGATCTGGTCGGCGATGAGGAGCTCCATGCGGTGGAACCGCCTCGCACCGACGTACGCACCGTGCTCGACGAGTTCGTCCCGGAGCATGCGGTGGGTCCTGGGATCGAGCGGGTCGGCGTAGAGAATGTTGGCCATGAGCTCGACGCGTCCCATGACGTCGTCGACGCGGCTGTTGAAGTAGGTGAGCGCGAGGAGGGCGGCCTCCTTGTTGGTGCCGTCGAGCTCGACGGCCTGCTTGAGGGCGGCGAGGAAGCCGGCGTCATCGCCCCGCTCGCGGCGGAGGAGCGCGGCGTCCACGGCGAGGCGGCTGCGGATGGAGGCGTCGAGCGCGCGGCCCCGGGGTCCGAGGAGGCTCTCGTAGGTCGCGAGGCGCTCGCCCACGGTCTGGAGCCGCCCGATGCGCGAGGTGATGAGCCGGAGCTGCGCGACGGTGTCCTTGGGATCGAGCTCGACGACGCGGCGGGTGTGCTCGATGACCAGCTCGTGCTCGCCGGCGCTCCAGGCGGCTTCGGCGCGCCGGCGGTAGAGGCCGGCGTCGCCCGGCCTGAGCTCGCAGACCAGACCAAGGAGGCGCTCGGTGACTCCGAAGGACTCGGGGAGCGTGGGGAGGGTGGCGCGGAGATCGAGGAGGGCGAGCCGCTCGACGCTGCGGGCGGCGAAGTCCGCGGGGTCGAGCTCTGTGGGCCTGGCGGGCTGCGCGGAGGCCACGGCGCCCAGGACGGACACGCACAGCACGGCTTTGAGCACGATCGGCAACCGGCACCCTCCCATCACGGCCTCCCGCCACCGGTTCACGATGGGGCGAGGCCCGACAACGATACACCGAATCCCACGAGCGTCAGGGCAAAGAGGGCGAACACCGCGGCTTCGAGGATGGCGACCGCCCTCGGAGCAGCCCTGGGGAACCATCGGTCCGCCACGAGGAGCATGAACACAAAGAGCCCTCCCGCGAGGGCGGCGAGACCGAGCCAGTCGCGTCCCCCGACGACCTGGGGGAGTGGCCCGCCCGCGGCACCATGGCCGAGGAGCGCGAGCCCGAGCACGACCAGCCCGCCGGCCCAGGCGAGGGCGGGGAGGGAGAGCGCGATGAGGAGCGTGCGCCGCATCGGCGAAGCATACTTCGGTCGGACGGCCGGGGTTCGGGGAGCGGGCGTCAGCCGAGCGCCATGGTCATGAGGAACTCGGCGTTGGTCTTGACCTTCTTGAGTCGGTTCTTGAGGAGTTCCATGGCCTCGACGGTGTTCATGTCGCTGAGGACCTTCCGGAGACGATCGACGAGCTCCTTTTCCTTTGGGTCGAGGAGGAGTTCTTCGCGGCGGGTGCCGGAGCCGGCGACGTCGATGGCGGGGTAGATGCGTTTCTCGACGAGCTTTCGTTCGAGGTGGAGTTCGGCGTTGCCGGTGCCCTTGAACTCCTCGAAGATGACCTCGTCCATCTTGGAACCGGTGTCAACGAGGGCGGTGCCGATGATGGTGAGGGAGCCCCCGCCCTCGATGGCGCGGGCGGCGCCGAAGAACTTCTTGGGACGTTGGAGGGCGTTGGAATCAAGGCCGCCGGTCATGATGCGGCCGCTGTGCGGAGCTTCGGCGTTGTGGGCGCGTGCGAGGCGGGTGATGGAGTCGAGGAGGATGACGACGTCGTCGCCGAACTCGACCATGCGTTTGGCCTTCTCGATGACCATCTCGGCGACCTGGACGTGGCGTGAGGACTGCTCGTCGAAGGTGCTGGCGACCACCTCGACGCGCGGACCGGAGCAGTTGCGGCGGAAGTCGGTGACTTCCTCGGGACGTTCGTCGACGAGCAGGACGATGATGTAAACGTCCTTGTAGTTGCGGGCGATGGCCTTGGTCATGCGCTGCATGAGGACGGTCTTGCCCGTGCGGGGGGGCGCGACGATGAGCATGCGCTGGCCCTTGCCGATGGGCGTCACGAGGTCGACGACGCGGCACTCGAGCTGGTCGGGATCGGTTTCGAGGACGTATCGCTTCTCGGGGTGGAGCGGGGTGAGGTCCTCGAAGTTGCGGAGGCTGTGGACCTTGGCGGGCTCTCGGCCGTTGATGCGGTCGACGCGGAGGAGGGCGAAGTAGCGTTCGTTCTCCTTGGGGGGACGCACCCATCCGCGGACGACCATGCCACGGCGGAGGCCGTATCGGCGAACCTGGGTGGGGGAGACGTAGATGTCGTCGGGTCCGGGGAGGTAGCTCATCTCGGCGCTGCGGAGAAAGCCGAAGCCGTCGGGCATGACTTCGAGGGTGCCCTCGCCGAACATGAGTCCCTGTCGCGCGGCGCGGGCCTTGAGGATCTTGAAGATGAGTTCCTGCTTGGGGACCTGCTCGACATCGGTGAAGCCCTCCTTCTTGGCGAGCTTCCAGAGATCATCGAGGGCCATTCGCTGGAGGTCGGTGATGCTGAGGGTCTCGCCGATGTCCTTGGGCTCGCCGGATCGGATGACGCGTTCGAGTTCCTGGGCCTCGCGTTCGAGTTCCTCGTCGCTGGGGAGGAAGAGGTCGTGGGCACGGGGGTAGGAGTGACCCATGGAGGGCCCCCCGCCTGGGCCGCCCATGCCGCCCCCCATGCCGCCCCCCATGCCACCCTTGCGGCGTTTCTTCTTGCGACGACCGAAGCCGCCCTGGCCCTGGAACTGACCCGGATATCCGCCCCCCTGTGGGTAGCCGCCGCCTTGTCCGCCGCCGAAGTTGTTCTGCTGGCCCTGCTGCTGGCCCCCGGGCCCGGGTTGGTGGCCTTGCTGCTGGGGACGGGGTTCGCCAGAGCCACTCTGCTGCCCACCTTGGCTGGAGGCGGCGCCCTGGGTGGGCCGGTTGTCGGCGGGGCGGGGCGGCGCGTCCGGGCGAGGCTGGGGAGTCTCGGCGCGCGGCTCGGGGCGGGAGTCGGGACGGGGTTCCGGGCGAGGCTCGCTTCGTGGGGTGGGCGCCGCCTCGGGGCGTGGCGCAGGGGCAGCGGGCTTGGAGTCGGCCTCGGCGGGGCGGGGGGCCTTGGCGGGCTTGGCCTTCGCGGTTCGCTCGGTTCCGGACTTGGAGGCCTTTTCCTCGGCCACGGGTTGCGTTGTCTTCGCCATGTTGCGCAGTTCCGAAAGTGGCGTGCCACGGAGTCGCGGCGTGCCTCGGCCGGTCGTACCGGCGGTCCCTGGGGTCAGATTCCCGGGCACAGGCCCTGCCCTCGACGCCGGAAACACCCGGACACCAACGGGGGGCCGAAACTCCTCTTCGAGCACCAACCCCTGCCGGGCGTTGGGAGGAACCGCACCTCTGAAAGATCGCTCAATGGGGCGCCGCGCACACGAGAAGTGACCTCACGCCGCGGATTGTTCAGAAGGCTTGGTCGTGGTCGGTCGTGCCATGCCGATCAGTCCGGCGGCACCCGTCCCGCTTATAAAGTATAGGCCCCCGGGGGGCATCAAGTTTCACGAATCCCATGCTTGTCGCCAGGTCGTTCGGGGAGTCGGGACCGCCTGGGGAGCGAGCCCATCGCGGCGATCGCGGCGTCGACCTGGCGGTTGAGCGATGCCAGGTCGGCATCGTTGATGATCACCAGATCGGACTTTGCCTTCTTGGTCTCAAGGGGAATCTGCGCTTTCTCACGCCTGTGGAGTTCCTGGGCGGACCATCCGCGGGACTCGCGGACACGGGCGAGGCGCTGGTCCCGTGGCGCATCGACGAACAGCACGAGGTCGCACTCCGCGTCCGAGCCGGCCTCGAAGAGCAGGGGTGCGTCGATGATGACGCCCGGGGCGCCGCGACCTCTGGCCTGGTCGATGAGCGAGGCCCGCTCGGCGCGGACGAGCGGGTGCACAAGGGCCTCGAGCCGCTGGCGCTCCGAGGCGTCGGCGAAGATGATGTCCGCGAGCGCCTTTCGGTTCACGCGGCCCTCTGGCGTGAGGATGCGGCTCCCCCACCACTTCACGAGTTCGGCGCGGACGGAGGGGCGGTCCAGGGCCTCCTTGGCCTGCGTGTCGGAATCGAGGACGACAAAGCCGCGTGCTGCAAAGGCGGCCGCGACGGCGGACTTGCCGGAGCCGATGCCCCCCGCGAGGCCGATGACCAGCGGCGCGGGCTCGACGCCGGAGATCCTCGCGCGGATCTTCTCCGCGGCGGCGTCGGGGTCGGCGATCATGACCCACGCGAGGTCAACGGACTGGGAGCCCGCGCTGGTGACGAGGACGGTGCCGAGCCCGAGCATTCGCTCGCCGAGGGTCCGGTCAACAACGACCTGCTGGACACGGTGGAGCGGGATGTCGACGCGGAGACGGCGGAAGACGCCGGAGGCGGCGATGAGGCGCCGAGTGGTGAGCGCGTAGGAGCGGTTGATCCAGACGACGAACTCCCAGCCGAGGCGGGCCCCTCCGACGAGGGCCCAGATGAGCGGTCCCCAGCGGGCGATCCAGAGGGCGCCGGGGAAGGAGAAGCGTGAGGCCATGGAGCAGATGACGCCCATGGCGATGGCGAGGGTGAGGACGCGCCAGGAGCGAAGGGCGATGGAGCGGGCCGCGGGGTGGAGGGCCGCGACGAGCGATTCTTCGCCGGCGCCGTGTGGCGCTGGGGTGGTCAACGCGCCTCCGGTCTGAGGGTGGCGATCTCGGGGTAGTTGCGGTAGTAGCCGTCGTAGTCGAGGCCGTAGCCGACGACGAACTCATCGGGGATGTCGAAGCCGACGTAGTCCGGGGTGAAGTTGACTCTGGCCTTTCCGGGCTTTCGGAGAAGGACGCAGGTGCGGAGGCTGGCGGGCTTCATCTCGCGAACGAGGCGGGTGACGAGGTCGAGGGTTTGGCCGCTGTCGAGGATGTCATCGACGATGAGGACGTGCTTGCCGCCGAGAGTCGGGGGCAGATCGTGCTTCATGGAGGCGCCCTTGCTCTCCATGCTGGTGCCCGGGTAGGAGGAGACGCCGGCGAGCTCGAGCCTGAGCTTGAGGGGGAGGTGGCGGATGAGGTCGGCGACGAGGATCATGGCCCCGGTGAGGATGGGGACGATGACGAGCTCGGCGTCGTCGCCCGCGGCGCCGTCGCGTGCAAGGTCGGCGACGATCGCGCGGCCCAACTCGTCGACCCTGCGGTCGATGGAGGCCCGGTCGATCAGCACGCGTTCGATGTCGCGCAGCATGCGAGCAAGGAGGATATCCGCGGGCGTGCGGGGCCGGAGCGGGGCTCCGCGTGAGGCCCGGGGTCAGAAAGAAAAACCCCCCGCCGGGAACACCCCGAGCGGAGGGTGGGGGCTGACGTTCGGACGGGGGAGCGGGTCAGTTCTCGACGGGGAGTTCCTTGAAGTAGAGGATGGTGGGCTTGTCGCCGGACTTCACGACGTTGGAACGGTCGACGATCATGAGGAATCGGCGCTTGATGGAGGGGATGACCTGGTCGGAGGCACCGAGGTAGGCCACGTCGCCCTCGCGGAAGCCGGCGACCACGAACCAGGCGGCGAAGATGTCGCTGCGGGTCGTGGTGGTGGCGAGGAGGCCCTGTGCGGCGGCGAGCTGCTCGGCGTAGTCGTCGCGGATCTCGTCGGTCTCGATGGTGTTGGGGAGGGCAGGGTTTGGCTGGATGATGAGGGAGTTGACACCCGCGCGGTCGTCGTCGTCGGGCGTGCCGTTGGAGGCGGCGAAGGCGTTGTTGCGGCCCAGGAAGTCGACGTTGGAACTCCAGCCGGCGGACTCGGCGGTGGCGTCGCGCTGGCGCGGGACGATGACCTCTCCGAGGGTCCGGAACCCGGGCCACTCGCCGACGCCGGCGGCGGTGAGGCGGTCGATCTGCGTGGCGGCGCTGCGGCCGGTGAGCCCGACGTACTCGGCGAGGCGGCCTTCCGGGGGCAGGGGCGAGGGCGTGCCGACCGGCCCGTCAAGGAACGAGACCTCGAAGGGGGTTGCGGTGCCCCGGCTCGGGAATCGCTTCACCATGGCGATGCGCTCGCGGTAGGCCTGGAGCGAGACGGCGAGGTCGACATCGGTGGAGAAGGTGTTGGGGCCGGCCCACCACCAGTTGTTCTGGGAGTTCTCAGGGTTCACGCCCGTCATGGGGCTGACCATGGGGAGGGTCCGCAGCACGGGGAGGGTGGCGGTGTTGAGGTTGACGCGGCCCGGGATGAGCGTGGTGAGGGTGCGTTCTCCGGGGCCGAAGATGTCGAAGACATCGAAGATGGCGGCGGCGGCGGGGACTTCGAGGCCGCCACGGATGTCCGAGCCGGCGTCGAAATCGCCGTCCTGATTGGTGTCGAGGAACGGGGTGAAGCGGTCGAGCCAGAGGTGCCCGCGGTCGAGGGGGAAGGCGAACTCGGTGCCGAAGGCGCGTGGGGCGTAGAGCCCGATGGGGTCGAGCTTGCTGGCGTCGCTGGTATCGAGCTGGTCGAATCGCTCGAAGCCCATGGCAGCGGCCATGGACTCGGCGAGGGTGGTCCAGCTCTTGCGCATCTCGGCGGCGTTGGAGGTGTCGTAGGGCGAGCCCGAGGCGTCGACGGGCGCCCACATGGGCCCGATGCCCTGGGCGAGGAGGATGTCGGCGACGCGGAGCCCGCTGACCTGAGCCGACGCGGCGTTTGCCGGGTCGGAGGGGCGGCGGAAGCGTCGGTTGTCGATCGCGAGCAGCGGGTAGTGATCTTCGAAGCCCTCGGTGGACGGGAAGAAGGGCTGGGTGGTTCGGCGTGCGGGGTCGTTGGGAGAACTGGCGGTGACGGACGCGCCGAAGAAGTCGGTGGTGCCGTGGGAACCGGGGTAGGTGCCCATGGTGGGAACGACGGGAGCGCTGGCCATGGCGGCGCGCCAGGCGCCCATGCTCTGGCGGTTGCCGTGCTTGCGGCCTGCGCCGTCGAAGTCCGACATGCTGAGGGAGGCGAGGGAGACGCCGTCGTTGTCGGCGATGTTCCAGGTGGTTCCGTTGGGGTTGGCGGCGTCGGTGTACTTGGGCTCCATGCAGAACGCGGGGAAGCAGCCCTGGGGCTCCTTGAACTGACCGGCGGCGAAGGCGGCGGTGCCGGACGGGTCGGCGGGGCGGCGGACGTTGGCCCACACGGTGATCGTGAGGCCGTCATCGTCGGGGTCGGAGCCGGCGATGTCGTTCTGCCCGGCGGGGAGGCGGCGGTCAAGGTCGGCGCCGGCGGGCATGCGCATGCGGTCGATGAGCTGGTCGCCGGTGGTCTGGCCTGCGACGCGGTCGGCGGTGCGGGCCCGCCACAGCTCCACGACGGGGGTGTCGGTGGTGATGACGGGGCCGATGGCGGCGGGGAACGTGGTGGCGCCGGTGAGGGGATCGAGCTCGGGGATCCAGTAGACGCCGGACATGCGGCGGAGGGTGTCCTCCATGTTGTTGGCGACGATGTTCTTGAAGAGTGTCTGCTCGGTGAGGGCACCCGCGCCGGGGTCATTGTCCTGCACGCGGGCGAGGATGTCCGAGAGGGGCGCGCTCAGGATGACGAGGACGACGGAACTGCGGGGCTCGATGGAGACGGGCGTGAGCACGGAGAGGTTGGTGGTGTCGATGCCTCCGGCGAGGTAGGCGGTGGTGGTGCCGGTGAGGTTGAGGCGGAGGTAGTACTCGGCGGTGACACTGCCGGGCGAGCCGGTGGAGAGGCTGATCTCCTGGTCGAAGGGGTTGGTGATCTGGATGGCGACGGCGCGGTAGAGGAAGTCCTTGTTGTCCTCGGCGACGGAGCCGTCGATGGTGGCGGTGGTGCGGCCGTCGCCGGCCTCGTCATCGCCGTTGGGGGAGTCGGTGTAGACGGTGTAGGTGGACATGCCGGTGATGAAGGGCTGGGGCTCGATGCCGTAGACGTTGAGGAGCGGCGCGTGAAGGGCGCTGGAGGAGTCGCCGAGGTAGTCGTCGGAACCGGCGCCGGGTGTGATGCCCTGGTTGAGATAGAAGTAGTCGCGCCGGCCGGTGCGCATGCCGGGGAAGAGGTCGGGCTGGTAGGAGCTTCGGACGACGGGGTTCTGCGGGTCGGAGCGGTCGATGGCGTCGTCGTTGAGGACGAGGGTGAAGACCGTCTGGTTGGGGTTGGTGTCGGGAGAGGTGTTGGGGTTGGTGGTGCCGGTCCAGGGCTGGTCGTAGTCGAAGAGGTCGCGCATGTTGGCGGCCATGTGGCCGGCGACGTGGAGGGCGAGTTCGGGGCCCCGGTTGCCGTAGAACGCGGTGGCGTATGTCTGGTGGGTGGCGGTGTTCGGGGCGTCCCAGGCTTCGCGGACGTAGGAGTACGGCGCGAGCGCGTCGGCGAGGCCGAGGAAAACGGAGCGGGAGGAGTTGGATTCGAGGAGTTCGGCGAGGTCGAGCTTGAGCTCGCCGCCGGTGAGGCGAGCGGAGGTGGCGTCCAGGGCGGAGCGGAGCGGGCGGGCGCCGCTGATGGTGGTGAGGTGGCGGCGGACGTCGCTGGCGGCGTGGGTGAGGAGCTCCGCCTCCACGGTCGGGTTGAACGGGAGCGTGTTGGCGCGGCGCTCCGCCTGCGCGGAGCGGTTGTCGCGCAGCGGGCTGAAGGCGAGGAGGTTGGGGGAGGTGGTGCTCGTGTTGTCGCGGGCGCCGAGGGCACCTTCGAGCGCTGAGGTCACACTTGAGTCGTTGCTGCCCCAGAAGGTGAGGAGTTCGGCCTGATCGTCGACGCCGAAGGCGCCCAGGAGGCGGAGTTCGGGGTTGGTGGTGCCGGGAGATTCGGTCCAGGTGGAGCGGAAGGCCTCGAAGGAAAGGCCGGCCCGGCGGGCGAGTTCCTTCCGGCGGAGTTCGGGGCCGGCGGCGAGCGGGATGATCGGGGTGAGCAGGTCGTACTCGGCGGCGGTGACGCCGGTGGAGAGGAAGGCGGCCTGGGAGGTGGCCAGGAGGTTCGGCCCGGCGAGGAGGGTGCCATTCGGAGCGGTCTTGGGGAGTGGCGAGCCCATGGCGAGCGAGAAGCGGAGCGCGTCGTAGGAGAACCTGCCGACGGACTCGGCGGCGGCCTGGGTGTATTGACCCCTGTAGTCCCAAGCGCCGAGCGCGGCGTCGGCACCGAGGCCGTCGTATCCGATGCCCGGGGCGCCGGCGGTGGCGCCGTTGTCGTCGTAGGCATCGCGGAGGGTGAGGAGGCGGCGGAGGTCGATCTCCGCGGTGCCGCCGGAGCCCGCCGGGGCGGCGATGGACGGGGCGACCCGGAAGTCGCCGGAGGTGTTGACGTTGACGAGGCCGGAGAGGTCGATGATCCGGGTGGCGAAGAACCAGCGGACTGAATCGTCGCTCTCGATGAGGGACTCGAAGAGGGCGCCCGCGCCGGTGAAGGAGCGGTCCTGGTACTGGATCATCTCGAACCAGCGGGCGTCGTACATGCCGTCGCCGTCGGTGTCGCACCACTGGTAGGCGGGGAAGTAGGGGCTGGCCGGTGTGAGGCCAGCGCCATCGACGACGGGGCGGAAGGCACTGAGTTGGTAGGAGGAGAAGTGCGCCGGGATGTCGGCGTCGAGGTTCACGCCCGGGAAGTAGGTGGAGTTGGAGACGGCGCCCGAGGCGTCCCAGACGCGGAGGTTCTGGGTCATGAGGGCGTGCGAGGCCCTGAAGTTGCCTCGGAGGTTGTTGAGGTTGACAAAGCGCCCGTCGGGCGCGACGTTGGAGATGTTCGCCCAGTCCCTGCGGCGGAGGTAGTGCTCGTCGGGATCCGTGGCGTCGGGGGATCCGGGGATGAGGTACGAGAGGTAGGAGGGCTCGGTGGAGGCGAGCCAGGGGTCGGTCGGGAGGCACCCGCGCTGATCGGTGAGAACGAGAGCGGGGATGTAGTCCCCGACCGGGGTGAAGACCTGGGCGGCGTCGAACCCGGGGAGCGCGGGATCAACGGGGATATCGCTGCGGCGGCTCCAGTCGATCGATGGGTAATCGGTGGCCTCGCGCCTGGGACGGATGCCCTGAGCGCCGGCGGCGAGGGCGATGCGGTCGATCCAGACGGCGGTGGCGTCCTTGGCGATGATGTCGTTGGCGAGGTAATCACGGAACTGCTCGGGGACGGTGTCGAGGTTCTCGCGGTGGACCGAGGCGGCCTTGGCACGGAGGTCCTGGGTTCCGATCGAGACGTAGAGGATGGCGAAGACAGAGAGCAGGGCGAGGGTGCCCACGACCATGACGAGGAACGAGCCTCTGCGCGCGCGCTTCCAGCCGGCGGTGGAGCCGGCGAGCGAGCGGAGCAGACCGGCCAGGCGGCCTGACGGGCGCTGCTCGGAGGGAGTTTCGGTCGTGCGTTCCATGCGTGGCCTCCTGTCCGTCGCGCGTTCACCCCCGGGGCGTCGCGCGTGTGCATGAGATGCGGGTCAGTTGGAGCCCGGGTCGGCCGGGGTGGTGAAGATGTACTGGAACGTGCTCTCGATGGTGGGGTCCTGCGGGTCGGAGAGCACGATGGTGATGCGGATCAGCCGGGGCCATGGCCAGGGCTGAGGCCGCAACGGGCTGAGGTTGTCGATCTGCCCGTCGCTGTCGGCGTCGGAGGTTGAGGGGAGAGACGGGTCGGTGTAGCCGAAGAAGCTGGTGACGACGAGCGAGGCCTCGTCGGGCGAATAGCCGTAGACGAGTCGGTCGGAAACGGTGGCCAGGGCGTTGGCGCCCTTGAGTCGGAGGGGCCGGGTGTGGACGACCCAGTTACCCCGACCCTGGGAGGAGTAGGGGTACGGATAGGTCTCGCCGACGGCGCCCGGGTTGCGGGGCAGGCCGAACCAGACGGGCTCGCTGTTGGCGAAGTTCGGGTCGGTGTCGCCGTAGGACCACTCGACGATGAACTCGCTGCACCGCGGGACGAAGTTGCTGGCGGTGAGGAGGAGCTGGTCGGCGCGGCCGTAGAGGTTGCCCGCGGCGATCTCGCCGAAGAGGTCGGGCGATTGGGGCTCGTATCGGAGGCGGGCGCCGGAGGGATCGAGGGCGTTGGCGGAGCCGGGCACGGCGGAGGGGGCCGGGTTGTACTCCGGGGTGTTCCCGGCGGGGAGGACGGCGGACTGGGTCGGCCATGCGTCGTCCATCCAGGCGTGCTGCCAGTCGATGGGATTGGCGCTGAGGTCTCGCTGGGTGAGGGGGGGCGGGTTGGAGGTGAAGGCGACGACGGAACTGGCCATGCGCCGGTTGGGGTAGATGAGGTTCGCGGGGGTCGCGGGGTCCTCGATGCGTCCGGGCAGGAGCGTGCCGGAGGTGACCCACCAGCGGATTTCCTCGAGGTCGGTGGTCGCGATGTCGACGAGGCCGGAGGCGAACCGCGGGGTGAGCATCGCGGCGGGGTTGGCGCTGGCGGGGTGCATCCACGCGGGCAGCGGCGCCCCGGCGCCTCCCGGGAACCAGCGGTTGTGCGACCGGAAGATGCCCGGGGCGGCGGGCTGACCGGCGACCTGCACGTCGCTATCGAGGGTGCTTGGATCACCCAGGGGAGGCTGGTTGGTCCCCAGAAGCCCGCGGAAATCGCCCGGGGCGCTGGCGGAGGCCCGAGGGCGGGCGAGGACCGTTTCGTGTCGGAGGAGCGTCCACCCGCCGGCGTAGTAGTTTGGATTTTGGGACGGATCAGCGACGAAGGGGACGCCGAGCGCGACCACGGGCTCACCGGAGACGACCGGGGGGTTGAGGTCGCCGATGCTGGGGATGGAGTAGGCGGCGTTGGTGGGGCCGACTCTCTGGCCGTGCCCGTAGTACACGCGGGAGGCCTCGCCGGAGGCGATGAGCGGAGCGCCGGTGGCCGGATCGATGCCAACGGGGAGTCTGGCGGACTCTGCCTTGCCCTTGGTGAAGAAGAGGATCTCATCGACGCGTCGCTCGCGCCAGTCGGCCTGGCGCTGGGAGTCTGCGACGGGTACGGCGAGGCGGGCCACGCCGTCGTTGGCCCACTGCTGACGGACCATGAGGAAGCCCTCGCGGGACATGCGTTCAAAGTCGCGGCGGAGGCGAGCCTCCATGAGTCCGGCGTAGGTATTGAGGACGCTGACGCGGCGGCCGCCCGAGACGGTCTTGCCGACGGCATCGAAGATGGCGGCGAGGCCAACGGAGATGACGGCGACGGCGGCGACAGCCACCACCATCTCCATGAGGGTGAAACCGCGTCCCGCGGCGTTCGCGAGCGCGAGGGGCCCGGTCCTTCGAAGCTCTCTGCGTGTGCAATGGCTCATCGCGTCGGCCTCCGTGGCTAGGACAGGGTCTTTCGGCTGATGGTGATGACCCGGACGCCCAGGGGCGCCTGCGGGGTGAAGAGCATGTGCATCTCTCCCCCGCCGTGGGTCTGGTTGAAGATGTCGACCTTGGGAGAGAGGGGCGGCTCGATGCGAACGATGAGTTCGTTCGGAACGGTGCTGGGGACCACCCCCACCACCCGGTGCACGACGCCGATCTGGTCGACGAGTTGCTGCCCCGGGATGGCGACGAGGCCTCGGAGTTGCGGGAGGGCGACGGCGGGATCGAGGGAGATCTGCCGGCCCTGCGTGCCGTTGACGCGGCGGACGTCGATGCGACGGATCTCGGAGTAGTCGCCCCGGCCATCGTTGGTGGGAGCGCCGGTGGCGGGAGAAACAGCGACGGGGAGCACCGCGGCGTTGCGGATGAGGGCCAGGAGCGAGTTGGGCCCCTTGCGGATACCGGAGTCGATGCGGCGGACGAACAGAGCGACCTGGACGTTGTCGTCCTCCATCGCGGCGCGCTGCTCGGCCTGCGAGGGGCCGGCGTCGTTGAGGTCAAAGCCGGCGTCGACGCGGCGGGCGACGAAGTCCCACACGTACTTGGGGTCGGTGCCGCCTCCGGCGGACTCGGTCTTGGGATTCACACGCTGGACGGCGGGCATGGAGTATCGCAGGGTGGTGCCGGCGCGGAAGTTGAGCTGGCCGCCGGCGTACTCGAGGGGGCTGGAGGCGTCGGTGTCTTCGGCGAGGACCCACTGCTCCCGGTCGGACCAGGCGGTGTCGCCGATGAGCATGTCCCAACCGAATCGGTTGTCGGGGTTCACGAGCGGGCCGTAGGAGGGCTGCGTGAGACGGGTGTCGTTGAGCAGTGCTTCGCCGGCGGAACGCTCCAGCGAGACGCCCTGCACGCTGTCTGACGCGCGGCGCTGCTGCGTGACAACGACGGGGAAGACGGCGGCGAGACCGAGCAGGCCCAGGGAGAGCACGACCACCGCGATGAGGACCTCGATGAGGGAGAATCCACGGCGGCCCGAGGCGGCGTGTGCGAGTGAGCGCGCGATGTTCATGGCGAAACCTCCCCGGCAACGGATGCCTCGATCTCGCGGATCTGCCCCAGGTTCCGCTCGACCGTGTAGATCCTCGCGTCGGACGCGACCGCCGCGTTGTTCCGGCGGAGCGTGCCCGTGATCCACTGACCGATCTGTTCGAGGAGTTCGGCGTCGTCGGCGGCGCCGGACTGCGTGAGCACCGCCGGATCGATGCGGGGCCCGGTCGCGTTGTCGGCGTCGGGGGCGTAGAGGGTGCCGGTGCGACGGTTCACGGCGGCGCCCAGGGCGCTGGCGAGGGAATCCTCGCGGTAGAGCGCGAGCTCGGTCACGCCCCGGCAGAGCACGGTTTCGGCGCTGCGGTCACCCAGGAGGTCGCGCTGCTGCTGCACGGAGAAGCCGCTGGCGCCCGAACCTCCCAGCACGGTGCGCACGAAGCGTGCGGGGTCGATGGCGAGCTGGCGGGCGAGGGGCACGCGGAGCGTGGTGGTTCCCGTCCAGGGGGAGGCCTCGCGGTAGATGGAGTCCGCGACGGCGAGGGGATCGAGCACGAGGGCCTCACGGCCTGAGGTGTCGAGCTCGCCCGAGCCGGCTTTGAACCGGACCATGAAGCTCTGTCTCTGCCAGCCCCGGGAGCGGACGGCGGCATCGGTGTTGCCGGTCGGCCGGGTGAAGCCGGACTCGGGGAAGACCCAGTTGGTGGTCAGGTCAACGTTGGCCTGGACGTTCTCGTACCAGCCGGTGGACTGCGTGCCGGCGCGGGAGATCGCGCCCGGCCCGGCGTAGGCCCGCACGGACCAGCCGCGCGGCATCACGAGCGGCTCCACTTCGGCGACGGGCACGAAGACATCGCGGGGCCTGTAGCGGCCCGTGGGCACGGACCCGTCCATCACTTCGTCGTCGAGCGTCCCGACCTGCACGCAGGGGATCACCTGCACGCGGCCCGCGGGAGTGAACAGAAAGACCGCGGCCCCGTCGCCGGAGCTGGAGCGGATGGCCGCGTCACGGCCCGCGCCCACGGCGACGCGGAGCTGGTTGTCGGCGAGCGACTTCTCGGAGTCCCGCACCATGCCGGTGAAGGCGGGGAGCGCGATGGCCATGAGCAGCACGACGATGGAGATGACCACCATCAGCTCGGTCAGGGTGAAGGCGCCGGAGGCCCGGGTGCGGGTCGTGCTCATTCGCCCACCTCCACGAAGTTGTCCGCCTCGGCCTTGACGCGGTTGGGCAGTTGGGCGGCGGCGTTTGCGGCCCCGCCGTAGACCTGCGAGATCTCGAGGTCGGACTCATCACCGAAGAGTCCGTCGAGTCCGGCACCGACGACGGCCCATCTGGCAGCGCGGAGCTTGGTGTTGGCGCTGACGTCCCTCGAGGGCGGGAGCTTGAACTGGCCGAGGGCGGCCCGGGAATCCGGCTGCTGGGCGGTGATCTGCCATCTCCCGACCATGGCGGGGATGTTCATGCTCGCGTTGTCGGTGATGCGTCCGTTGGCGTCGCCCGGGACCCATGCGTAGAAGCGGAGGGGCTTGTTTCGGCGGTCGTGGAGCTCGGCGAGGCCGTCGAGATTGGCGGGCGGATTGCTCGGGGTGACGAGCTTGAGACCGGAGCCTTCGAGGGAGACCATGGGCTCAAAGGTGCGCCCCATGCGAGCGGTGGCACCCGGGGCGTTGGAGGCCTTGAGCGCGTCGGCGGCGACGTCGAAGGAGCCGTCTCGCCTGGGCTTGTAGAAGCCGGGACCGGGTACGCCGTCGATGGGGAGTCCGGGCGGGACATCGGGCCCGCCACCCCGTGGAGCGGCGACGCCGCCCGCGAGGTAGGCGGCGAGGGTGACGGTGCTGTAGCGGGTGTCGAGGAGCGGGTTGCTGGGGTTGTAGGTCTGGGTGGTGCCACGGAGGAAGTCCTCATCCCCGGCGATGACGGGGTTTCGGACGTTGAGGCGGGAGGGGGTGTTGCCGGAGCCGGGCACGATGACGCGGCTGGCGCCGGCGGTCGTGTCCTGGTCTCGGACGAGAGGCGGGGCGAAGCCGAAGTCGGTACGGAACTTCGAGGCGGCCTGGGCGGCGTTGAGCACGGCCTGTCCGTCGGCGGTCTTCCGGGCGACGGATCGGACGTGGACTGCGGCGGTGATGAGCAGGCCCATGAGCATGCCGATCACGAGGATCGACATGAGCAGTTCGAGGAGCGTGAAGCCTCGTGATGGGGATGTGCGCTGGGTGGACATGGGGGTTGGCTCCGGTCAGATGGCGCCGCCGCCCTGGAGCGATTCGATCATCTTGACCATGGGGAGGAACATCGCGAGCACGATGGTGCCGACGATGCCGCCCAGGACCACGACCATGAGGGGTTCGAGGAGGCTGACGAGGGAGGCGACGGCGACGTCGACCTCTTCGTCGTAGTTGTCGGCGATCTTGAGGAGCATGGCGTCGAGCTCGCCGGTCTCTTCGCCGACGTCGATCATGTTGACGACGATGGCGTCGCAGGTCCTGCTCTCGCGGAGGGGACCGGCGAAGCCCTCACCCTCACGGATGCTGTCGTAAACGCGTTGGAGCGCCTTCTCGAAGACGTAGTTGCCGGAGGTTTCCTTGGTGATCTTGATGGCCTCGAGGATGGGCACGCCGGCGGCGACGAGGGTGCCGAGGGTGCGGGTGAAGCGGGCGATGACCGTCTTTCGGACGATGTTGCCGAAGATGGGCGAGTAGAGGGCGACGACGTCGGTGGCGGCGCGGCCGGGGCCGGCCTTTCGGATGAGCTTGAAGAGGATCCAGATGATGATGGGGGAGGGGAGCACGATGATCCACCCCGGGATGGACTGGCCCGGGTTGGTGCCGGCCATCCAGCGGGAGGTGCGGATGAGCCAGCGGGTGAGCATGGGGAGGGAGACGCCGAAGTCGCGGAAGATCTCCTCGAACTTCGGGATGATGAAGATCATGATGCCGACGAGGATGAGCGTGGCGATGAGGATGACGACGATGGGATAGACCATGGCGCCGCGGATCTTCCGCTTGAGGCGTTCGGCCTTTTCCATGAACTCCGCGAGTCGCTGGAGGATGACGTCGAGCACGCCGCCGATCTCGCCGGCGTTGACCATCTTGACGTAGAGGTGGTTGAAGACCTTGGGGTACTTGCCCATGGCCTCGGAGAGGGAGGAGCCGCCCTCGACCTCTTCGCAGACGCCCATGAGGGTGTTCTTGAAGCGTCCGGGCTTCTGCTGGCTCTCGAGGATCTGGAGGGAGCGGAGGAGGGGGAGGCCGGCGTCCTGAAGGGTCGAGAGCTGCCGGGTGAAGGTGGTCATGAGCTTGGCGGACACTCCGCCGAACCCGAAGCCACCTCCCTTGGCCTTCTTGAGCTTGGCGCCCTCGCCCTCGGCGGGGCCGCCCTTCTTGGCGGCCTGCTCGCGCACGGAGGTGGGGTAGAAGCCCTGCGCCTTGATGCGCTGGATTGCTTCCTCGGTGGTCCCCGCCTCGATGGTGCCCTTCTGGGGCTTTCCGGCGGAGTTCAGCGCCTCATACGTATACGTCGCCATGCCAGCCTCCGATGGTCAGCTCTGCCGGGTCCCGGGCATCGCCCGGGCCGGAGCCATCCGCGTTGCGTTCTAGTCTTCTTCCGAGAGCGTCTCCCGGACGACCTCGTCGATGGTGGTCAGCCCCTCGTAGATGGCGAGCAGCCCGCACTCGCGGAGGGAGCGCATGCCGCGCTTCCTCGCGTGGGCACGGAGCACGCCGGTGTTGGCCTGCTTCATGATGAGCTCCCGCATCTCGTCGTCGACGACCATGATCTCGAAGAGCGCCATGCGGCCCCGGTATCCGGACTTGTTGCAGTTGTCGCAGCCCTTTCCGCGGCAGAACTGCTTGCCCGCGACGTCCTCCGGCCGGAGGTTGAGCTCCATGAGCTCTTCCTCCCGGGGCGTGTAGGTTTCCTTGCAGTGCTTGCAGATGGCGCGGACGAGGCGCTGGGCGACGATGCCCTCGATGGTGGCGGTGAGGAGGAAGGGCTCCATGCCCAGGTCGATGAGACGGATGATGGAGCTGGGGGCGTCGTTGGTGTGGAGGGTGGAGAGCACCAGGTGGCCGGTGAGCGAGGCCTGCACGGCGATCTGGGCGGTTTCGAGGTCGCGGATTTCGCCGACGAGGATGATGTCCGGATCCTGACGGAGGAAGCTGCGGAGGAGCTTGCCGAAGGTGTTGCCGGTCTCGGTGTTGACCTGGCACTGGCAGAGGCCGTCGATGTCGTACTCGACGGGGTCCTCGGCGGTGAGGATCTTGGTTTCGATGTCGTTGAGCTTGGAGAGGCAGGCGTAGAGCGTGGTGGTCTTGCCCGAGCCGGTGGGGCCTGTGACAACGACGATGCCGTTGGGGCGGCTGATGAGCTTGGTGACCTTGTCGTAGTCGTCCGGACGGAGGCCGATGCGTTCGAGCGCGAGCTCGACGTTGCTGCGGTCGAGGACGCGCATGACGCAGCTCTCGCCGTGGATGGTGGGGAGGATGGCGATACGGAGGTCCACGGGCTTGCCGCCGACGGTGAGCTCGATGCGGCCGTCCTGAGGGAGGCGTCGCTCGGCGATGTCGAGGTTCGACATGACCTTGATTCGGCTGGTGATGGCGGGGCCGAGCTGCTTGGGCGGGGGGACCATCTCGTAGAGAACGCCGTCGATGCGGTATCGCATCTTGAACTCGTTCTCGAACGGCTCGAAGTGGATATCGCTCGCGCGGTCCTTGATGGCCTGCATGAGCACGAGATTGATGAGCTTGATGACCTGGTTGTCGCTGGCGGCGGCGGCGAGGGCGTCGATGTCGATGGACTGATCGCCCCGCCCGCCCAGGCCCTCGAACTTCTTGTCCGCGGCGAGGCTGGTGACGACTTCCGTCACCGACTCGACCTTGGCGAAGTGCTTCTTGATGAGCGACTCGATGATGGACGAATCGCCGACGGCTGCGTCGACGTTGAACCCCATGAGCAGCCGCAGGTCGTCCACCGCCCGGAAGTTGTCGGGGGACTTCATCGCGATCTTGAGGCGACGGCTGGTCGGGTTGTACTCGATCGGGATGACCTCGTACATCCGCACGCTGTCGGCGGGGAGGACATCCTTCAAGGTGTCGCTGAGCGCGAAGCCCGTGAGGTCGACGTACGGCATGCCGGCCTGGCCGGCCAGGGCGGCGGCGACGTCGGTCTTGGAGCAATAGCCGAGCTCGACGAGCAACTCACCAAGACGGGACTTCTTGGTCTTCTGGACGGCGAGTGCCTCGTGGACCTGCTCGCGGGTGACCTTGCCCATCTTGGTCAGCACGCGACCGAGCTTGCGTCCCTTCATCTCAACGGGGTCGAAGTCCATGCGAACTGTGTTCCTCTCCGGACGGTCTGGCTGGCCCCGAGTCGGTGCGTCGGCATGGACCGATATCCGATGCGCGGCCACCGACTACGAGTAGCTTCGGCCAGACTACCCAAAATGTTGCACTGGCACAACCCGAATACCGGGCTGCTGACGATAGATCAACTGGCTTTTGAATCACTGGGCGCCGGTTTTCTGCTCGCCCTCGATCTCTTCGTCCCACTCCATGCGACCGACCGTTCGGCCGAGCCGGTGGATGCGGGAGGTTAGCTCAGCCGGATTTTTGCTCACGTCGATCATTTCCTCTGCAGAAACCATGCCCCGCATGTAGAGCGACCAGAGGTGGTCGTCGAGCAACTGCATGCCGAACTTCTTGCCGGTCTGGATGGCGGAGTCGATTCGGAAGGTCTTAGCCTCGCGGATGAGGTTGGCGATGGCGGGGGTGACCACGAGGAACTCGTAGGCGGCGACCATTCCGGGCTGATCGACCCGGGTGAGGAGCGCCTGACTGAGGATGCAGAGGAGGGCGGTGGAGAGCTGGACCCG
Source organism: Leptolyngbya sp. PLA1 (assembly GCA_021405315.1). GTDB lineage: Bacteria > Planctomycetota > Phycisphaerae > Phycisphaerales > UBA1924 > RI-211. The sequence goes on along the minus strand of QWIH01000017.1, from coordinate 31,543 downwards.
GATCTGGTTCTGTTGGGTGACCGGGAAGGCGTCGACGACGCGGTCGATGGTCTTGGCGGCACCGGTGGTGTGCAGGGTGGCGAAGACCAGGTGGCCCGTCTCGGCGGCGCGGACGGCGGATTCGATGGTTTCCAGGTCTCGCATTTCGCCGACGAGGATGACGTCCGGGTCCTGGCGGAGCGAGCGGCGGAGGGCCTCGGCGAAGCTGGGGACGTCGTTGCCCACTTCGCGCTGGTTGACGATGGATTTCTTGTGGAGGTGGTAGTACTCGATGGGGTCTTCCATCGTGACGATGTGGCGGTCCATGTTGGTGTTGATGTAGTCGATCATCGTCGCGAGCGTGGTGGTCTTTCCCGAGCCGGTGGGTCCGGTGACGAGGAACATGCCACGGGGGCGGCGGATGAGCTCCTTGCAGACCTCCGGGAGGCCGATCTGCTCGAACGTGAGGAGGCGGTTGGGGATCTGGCGGCAGACGATGGCGAGATCGCCCCTCTGGCGGAAGACCGAGACACGGAATCGGGCGGCCTCGCCGTAGGCGAAGCCGAAGTCGGTGCCGCCTTCCTCCTGGAGTTCCTGCTGGTTCCGCTCGGGGGTGATGGCCTTCATGAGGGAGACCATGTCGTCGGACTCGAGCGTTTTGGTCTGGAGGTTTCTGAGGTTTCCGTGGAGGCGGATGGTGGGCTGGCGGCCGACGGTGAGGTGAAGGTCGGAAGCGCCGTTCTTGACGACGGTGTCAAGGAGGCGGTCGATTTGCATCGAGGACATCGAGGTAACTCCCAGTTCGGCGTTGCACGGAGTGGCGGGCGGAACAAACTACCCCGGGTATCAGCCGGCGGCGATGGAATCCATTTCGACCTGAGTGGTGGCGGCGATCTCTTCCGGGGTGGTCATGCCCTTGAGGATCTTGATGCGGCCGTCGGCGACGAGGGGCCTCATGCCGGCGGCGAGGGCGGCCCTGCGGATGTCAGAGATGGGCGCGAGGTTGAAGGCGAGCTCGCGGAGCTGGGTGTTCATGACCATCATTTCGAAGATGGCTCGGCGGCCGCGGTAGCCGGTGTTGTTGCAGTTGCCGCAGCCCGCACCCTTGTGGGCCTTGCCGATCGCCTCGTCGACGGTCATGCCCACGAGGTGGAGGAACTTGGGGTCGAGCTCGTCGGGGGTCATGGGGCGTCGGCATTCCTTGCAGTTGACGCGGACGAGCCGCTGGGCCATGACAGCCTGGATGGAGCTGGCGACGAGGAAGGGCTTGACGCCGATGTCGATGAGACGGGTGATGGCGGAGGGGGCGTCGTTGGTGTGGAGGGTGGAGAAGACAAGGTGGCCCGTGAGGGCGGCCTGGATGGCGATCTCGGCGACTTCCTTATCGCGGATTTCGCCCACGAGGATGATGTTGGGCGCCTGGCGGAGCATCGAGCGAAGGATCGCCGGGAACGTGAGGCCGATGTGCTCACGCACCTGGCACTGGTTGATGCCCTCGAAGTTGTATTCGACGGGGTCCTCGGCGGTGATGATCTTCTTGTCGGGCCGGTTGAGGACATCGAGCGCGGAGTAGAGGGTCGTGGTCTTGCCGGAGCCGGTGGGGCCGGTGACGAGGAAGATGCCGTTCGGGCGGCGGATGATGCGGTTGAAGATGGCGAGGTTGTCGGGCTCGAAGCCGAGGTTTTCGAGGCCGATGCGGACGCTGTCGGGGCGGAGAATACGGAGGACGATGCTCTCGCCGTGGTAGGCGGGGGTGGTGGAGACGCGGAAGTCGATGGTGGCGTCGTCGACGGGGAGCTTGATTCGGCCGTCCTGCGGGATGCGTTTTTCCGCGATGTTGACGCCGGACATGAGCTTGAAGCGCGAGAGCAGGGCGTTCTGCATGCGCTTGGGGAGGTTGTCGCGTTCGATGCAGACGCCGTCGATGCGGTATCGCAGCCGCACGCGGTCGGCCATGGGCTCGATATGGATATCCGAGCCCCGCATTCGGACGGCCTCGGCGATGATGCGGTTGCAGAGCTTGACGATGGGGGTCTCATCGTCGGTGACGTCAATCGACTTGTCGACGGAGCGGTCGACCGAGCGGTCGACGGACTTATCGATGGACTCGGTGACGAGCGACTCGGAGGCCGCGAACTTCTTGGCGGTGCCGGAGGCGGCCAGGTCAAGGTACTTCCTGATCTGGCTCTTGGCGGCGAGCTTCTGGTCGAGCTCCACGTTGAGGCGGAACCGGAGCATGTCGAACAGCTCCAGGTCCATCGGGTCGTGGATGATGAGCTGGAGGCGGTTGCCGGCCTTGCCCATGGGGAGGATGAGGTGCTTCTTGACGAGGTCGTCCGGGACGAGCTTGAGGTCGATCTTTTCCGCCACGCCGTTGGCGGTGAGGTCGATGTACTCCATCCCGAACTGGTTGGCGAGGCCCTTGGCGACCATTTCTTCCTTGGCAAAGCCGGCCTCGACGAGGACCTCTCCCAGGCGTTTGCCGGCGCCCTTGGCCATGACGGAGGCCTTGTCGGCCTGCTCGGGCGTGATGGCCCCCCAGCCGACCAGAATCTCACCGAGTTTCTTTCGAGATCGTGCCATGAACGCCTTTGGTGGGCTTCCGCCCGTGCGCTGGGTTTCTGCTCAAGGACCGACGACAACCGCCGCCGGAGCACCCCGGGTGCCAGCGGACGACAAACCGTACCCGGACGGGACCGTGTTCACCCGGCGGGGGGTGTATGTTACCCGATCGCCGTAGGATGAAGCGGGGGTTCCGCCGCCCCCACTTTCTCCGGTCCCCCCCCCCGCCGCCGGGTCGTCACGCCGGCGCGTGCCCGGTCGGACCGATTCTGGAGCCCGCACAGACATGGCCCGTCGCCTACTCATTACTGCCGGTCCGACGCAGGAGCCCATCGACGCGGTCCGGTTCATCGGGAACCGGAGTTCAGGCCGGATGGGAACGGCCCTGGCCACGCACGCGGCGGCTCGGGGCTGGGACGTGACGCTTCTGATGGGACCGGCGCCCATTGCCCCCACTGATACAGCGGTCCGGATGCTGCGGTTCCGCTCGTGCGCGGACCTGCAAGCCCTTCTGGCCAAGGAAACCCCGGGGGCGGACGTGCTGGTGATGGCGGCGGCGGTCGCGGACTATCGCCCGAAGGTGGATCCGGCGTTCTTTGGCGGGAAGTTCCGTCGCAAGAGCGAGAACCTGACCCTGGAGCTGGAGCCGACGCCGGACCTGTTGGCCCAGGTGGCCTCGGCCCGGCGTCCGGGGCAGTACATGGTGGGGTTTGCGTTGGAGCCACGGGCGGAGCTGATGCAGTCCGCGCGCGACAAGCTGGTGCGGAAGAAGGTGGACATGGTGGTGGGGAACCCGCTGGAGACGATGGACAGCCCGGACGTGGAGGCCATCGTGCTCACGGCGAAGGGGGAGGAGTTCCGCACGCCGAGCCTGATGACGAAGGCCGACTTTGCTCCGTGGCTGCTGTCGCTGATCGAGGGAGCGGTCGCGGGGCGGTGACCGTGGCGTTTGCGATACACTCGGGCATGGCAGTGTCCTTCCGCCGGCACCAGCTTCCCAACGGCCTGAACATCATCGCGGAGATCGACCCCGACGCGCACACGTCGGCGGCGGGGTTCTTCGTGCGTACCGGCGCACGGGATGAAGAGGCGTCGTGCATGGGCGTCAGCCATTTCCTCGAGCACATGATGTTCAAGGGGACGACGGACATCTCCGCCGACGAGTTGAACCGGAGGTTCGACGCCATCGGGGCGCGCAACAACGCGTATACGTCGAACGAGCTGACATGCTTCTATGCGCACGTGCTGCCCGAGCACCTGGGGAGCGCGACGGACCTGCTCGGGCGGATGCTGCGTCCGGCGCTCAATGATGCGGACTTCCAGACCGAGCGGGGCGTGATCCTGGAAGAGATCGCGATGTACCAGGACAACCCCTCGTTCGTGCTGTACGAGGAGACGATTGCGAGGCACTTCGGGGCGCACCCGCTGTCGCACAGGGTGCTGGGCACGCCCGAGACGATCGGGTCCATGACCTCGGAGCAGATGCGCGGGTACTTCACAAGGCGGTACTCGGCGGACAACACGGTCGCGGCGTTCGCGGGCCGGGTGGACTTTGACGCGGCGTGCCGGCAGGTGGAGTCGCTCTGCGGCTGGTGGGAGCGGACGGGGGCGACGCGGGAGAACACCCCCCCACCCCTCGCGGGCGGGCGGTTTGACATGCACAGCGCGAAGGTGTCGCGCGGGTACCTCATGACACTCTCACCCGCGCCGGCGATCGGGGACGACCGCCGGTACGCGGCGGCGCTGGCGGCGCAGGTGCTGGGCGCGGCGGACAACAGCCGCCTGCACTGGTCGCTGATCGAGCCGGGGATCGCGGACGAGGCGCAGGCGTCGTACGACGCGCACGACGGGTTCGGCGAGTTCATGGTGTACGCGAGCGGCGAGCCGGGGCGGATGCCGGAGATCGTCGCTGCGATCGAGCGGGAGAGCGCGTCGCTGTCGGATTCGCTGAAGCGCGAGGACCTGAGCCGCCTGCTGGAGAAACTGGCCACGGGGATCGTGGTCGGGGGCGAACGACCGAACGATCGGATGCAGAGGCTGGGGCGGCTGTGGACGTACCTCGGCACGTACCGGACGCTGGAAGAGGAATTGGACCGAATCCGGGCGGTGACGGTGGACGACGTGCGCGCGGTGCTGGCAGCGTTCCCGATGAAGGCGGTGACGGAAGGGCGGCTGCTGCCCCAGAGCGTCTAGCGCGTTCAGCCGACGGGTCCCGGGTCTCTGGCATCGGGCAGAGTGAGGAACGGCGCGAGGGCCGGGGGCTCGACGCCGAAGACCTCGCGGAAGTACCAGCCAAGCAGCCTGGCGGCTCGCTCGACGGTGGCGGGGTCGCGCGCGTCGGGGTCCGGCCACACGCCGGAGGCGATCAGCCGGAGCAGCTCGACGGTCTCTGCCCGGACGCGCCAGGCGGGCCCATCGCGGACGGCCCCGGCAACGAGGCCGCCGGCCCGCGGGCTGAAGGTGCGCACGCCCGCATCGGACGGGGGCGGGAGTTCGGCCCCGGTGGCGGCATCGACAAAGAGTTCGGGACGGTGGCCCGTGTCGTCGAGGGCCGTCCAGAGCACGACGGCGAGGGCTGGGCGCTGCGCGGGCGGATCGGTGAGCGACCGAAGCCCGCGGACGAGCGCATCAAAGAGGCCCGGGTGCGGGTCGAGGGGCTCGAGACAGTGGTGCACGACGTCGAGCATGGCCATGGCGTGCGTGAACGCGGAGAGGGAGGAACGGACCTGCGGGAAGATCTCCTGGAGGTCCCAGGCGGTGAGGTTGCTGAGTTGGCCGTCGCGCTTGAGGGACACGGCCATCTCGCCCCGGGTGGCGAGTTCGAGCCCTCCCGAGAAGTCCGACCGTTCGCGTCGGGATCCCTTGGCGACGCAGCGGACGATGCCGTGTTCACGGGAGAAGAGGGAGACCGTCTGGCTGGTCTCCGACCAATCCCAATGGCGAATGCACACCGCGTCGTCCTTGGTGATGGGCACGGGCGAGGGTAGCGGGTGGCGTGGTCGCCGGGGCTCAGAGTCGCAGACCGAGGTAGATGGTCTGCGGATGGGGGTCGTCGTTGTACCGCGGGATGGGGACAAATCCGAGGGATCGGTAGAGGCCGACGGCGGCGTCAAAGTCCGGCTCGCTGTCGAGCTTCATCATGCGGTACCCCATCACGCGGGCGTCGGCGATGAGGCGTTCACACAGGGCACGCCCCGCGCCGAGGCCCCGGGAGGCGGGCTTCACGTACAGCCGCTTCATCTCGCAGACGGGGCGGGCGGCGGATGGGTCATCGGGGAGCGGGTCGATGGGCCGGAGGGCGACGCAGCCCACGGGGGTCCGGGTGTCGTACGCGATGAGGATCTCGCCGGCGGGCGCGGCGTACTTGCCGGGGAGCGTCGCGAGTTCCTCTTCGAAGCCCTGGAAGCAGAGACTGAAGGGCAGGCTTGCGGCGTATTCACGGAAGAGCGTTCGCGCCAGGTCGAGGTCCGACGGCGATGAGGCCACCCGCACGTCCACCCGCTGTGTCGGAGTTCGCCGGCTCATGGACGGATGATACCTCGCGGGGGCGTGCGGCCTTGCGGCGGGCGCGTGCGGGCGGGTACCGTGTGCGGATGATCCACGCCGCGATCGTGTGCGTCCTGCTTGCTGCCTGCCAGGTGCCGGCGCAGCCCGCCCCTCATGTGGAACCCGCGTCGGCGCCGGACACGGGGCCGGTTCCGAACCTGATCCGGCGGTATGAGACGGAGCGGAACGACCTGCGGAGGTTCCACGACCTGGCGTGGTCGGAGGCACGCATCGCGAGGCTGCGTGAGCACACGGAGTCGTGGCGGGGCGTGGTCACGGGGGTGGACCCTGGCGTGCTGGACCGGAGCAACCAGGTGGACGCGGCGCTGCTGGCCTCACATCTGGACCATGCGCTGGCCGAGCTGGACCTGGAGTCGCGTCGGCTGGCGGAGATGGGGCCGGTGCTGCCGTTCCGGGAGGTGGTGCAGCGGATCGTGGCCGAGTCGCGGGCGCTGAAGGAGGTGGACGCGCCCGCGGCGGCGGCGGCTCTTGCCCCGCTGGCGGCGGAGTTGCGTGCGGTGCGCGGGCGCATCGAGGCCGGGAGGAAGGGCGAAGCGGCGTCAAAGCCGGAGGACGCGCCGCTGGCGGTGTCGCCGGTGCTGGCCCGTCGTGCCGCGGGCGCCGCGGACACGATCCGTCGGCAGCTCGACGAGTGGTACGAGTTTCACGCCGGGTTCGAGCCTGAGTTTTCGTGGTGGGTGAAGCAGCCCTATGAGGGGGCCCGCGCGGCGATGGAGGAGTACGCGAAGTACCTTCGGGAGGAGATCGCGGGGCAGCGGGGCGAGGATGCGGACCCGCTGGTGGGTGACCCCGTCGGGCGCGAGTCGCTGCTGGCGGATCTGAGGGCGGAGATGATCCCGTACTCGCCGGAGGAGCTGATCGCCATCGGGGACCGGGAGCTGGCGTGGTGCGAGGCGGAGATGAAGAAGGCGTCGGCGGAGATGGGCCTGGTCGACGACTGGCGCGCCGCGCTGGCGCGGGTGAAGGCCGACCACGTGCCCCCGGGGAAGCAGGATGAACTGGCGGCGGAGCAGTCGCGGTTCGCGATTCAGTGGCTGAAGGAGCGGGACCTTGTGACCATCCCGCCCATGTGCGAAGAGACCTGGCGGCTGCGGATGATCACGCCCGCGCAGCAGAAGACCTGGCCGTTCGCGGTGTACTTCGGGCAGGCGATGGGCGTGTCATACCCGACGGACGGGATGAAGCACGACGACAAGCTGATGTCGATGCGGGGGAACAACCGGCACTTCAACCGGATCGTGACGCCGCACGAGCTGATCCCGGGGCACCACCTGCAGGGGTATGTGGAAAGCCGGGTGAGGCCCTACAGGCAGATGTTCTCGACGCCGTTCCTTGTGGAGGGGTGGGCGCTTCACTGGGAGATGCTGATGTGGGACCTTGGCTACCCGACCTCCCCGGAGGACAGGATCGGGATGCTGTTCTGGAGGGCACACCGGTGCGCGCGGATCACGGTGAGCCTGCGGTTCCACCTCGGGCAGATGACACCCGAGGAGATGATCGACTTCCTGGTCGAGCGCGTGGGGCACGAGCGGTTCGGCGCCACGAGCGAGGTCAGGCGGTACATCTCGGGCGACTATTCCCCGCTGTACCAGTGCGGGTACATGATCGGAGGGCTGCAGGTGCGGGCACTGCACCGCGAGCTGGTGGGGAGCGGCGGCATGACACACCGGCAGTTTCATGACGCGGTGCTCCGCGAGGGACCGATCCCGGTCGCGCTCATGCGAGCGGCGCTGATGCCCGGCCGGACCAGCGTGGCGGACGCGCCGGCGTGGCGGTTCGGGGGAGAGTGAGGGTGGTCAGACCTCGCTCGCCCTGAGTCGGGACGTGGACCACTTGGGTGTGCCGATGGTCAGGTAGAGCAACGTGACGACGATGGCGAGCGCGACCACGGTCCAGATGCGGTCGGCCATGAGGACCATCCAGTAGACCGAGAGCCAGGCGAAGACGGAAAAGACCGCGGCGGTCGCGGCGCCGCCCGCGAGGGCGAGGCCCCAGCCGCCTCCGGCGCGGCGGATGGCGAGCGCGACACTGGCGAAGGATGCGACCCAGAAGAACGCGGGGACCGCCACGAGCGACATGGGCTCAGGGTCCATGCCCGCGAAGGCCTGCTTGGCACGGATGATCAGCGGGATCCCGACGAGCGGGAGGAAGCCGAGGATCATCAGGCACTGCGCTCCGAGCAGCCAGCCTGTCGCGAACGGGTTGAGAAGTACAACACGGGGCACCGCCGGCTCCTGGGACAGAGTCCTTCCAGACTCAATGCGCCGGAGAGGGGCGGATGCGCCAGCGATGCTACTCGCCGGGGATGTACCCGATGACGCCCTCCCAGGGGCTGCTGGCGGTGGCGTACCTCTTTCGGGGGATGCGGCCCGCGAGGTAAGACTGACGGCCGGCAAGGCAGGCGTGGCGCATGGCGTGCGCCATCATGACCGGCTGTTTGGCATGGGCGATGGCGGTGTTCAGAAGTACGGCGTCCGCACCGAGTTCCATCGCCGCGGCGACATCGCTCGCTGAACCGACTCCCGCGTCGACAATGACGGGATAGGAGGGGTCGCCGTCCTTCAGAGCCTCAAGACAGAGGACAATATTGGCCGGATTGAGCACGCCCTGCCCGGAGCCAATGGGAGAGCCGGCTGGCATGACAGACGCGGCGCCCGCGGCCTTGATGCGTGCGGCACAGATCGGGTCGTCGCTGGTATAGGCGAGGACCGTGAAGCCGTCCGCGACGAGTTCCCGCGTGGCCTCCAGCGTTCCGACGGGATCCGGCAGGAGCGTCTTCTTGTCGCCCAGCACTTCGAGCTTGACCCAGGACGCGCCGGGGTTGCCGAGTTGCTCGAGGATGTCGCGGCCCAGGCGGGCTACGCGGATGGCGTCTTCGGCGTTGAAGCAGCCGGCTGTGTTGGGGAGGATGGCGTACCGGGAAAGGTCGAGGAACTCGAGGAGCGACCTGCCCTGTTCGTTGTACAGACGTTCGCGGCGGACCGCGACGGTGACGACGTCGCACCCGGAGGCGTGGAGCGCGTCGCGCATGACCTCCATGGAGTTGTACTTGCCGGTACCGACGACAAGGCGGGACTGGAGCGTGCGGCTGCCGACGCGGAGGGGCGATTCGCCGGGCTCGGGGGCTCGGGTCTGGGGGGCCGGGCTGCTCATGCTCAGCCACCTCCCACGAGCGAGACGAGCTCGACGACGTCACCCGGCTGGAGGAGCCTGTCGGGGTGCTCCTTGTGGGGGATGAGGCGGCGGTTGACCTCGGCGGCGCAGGCGGCCTTCCCGAGGTCAAGTTTCTCGATAAGCTGCCGTACCGTTGTGGGTTCGGGGAGTTCCATTGCTTTGCCGTTGACCGTGACCAACATGCCCAGACGGTAGGGCCCCGTCACGGGGGGGAATCCAGGAGCCTCGCATGCCTCAGACGTGCATTTTGATCGCGCTTCTTGCGTTGCAGCCGGGAGGGCAGGCTCCGCAACCTGCGAAGGCCACGGGGCCGCACCCGATGATCACGGAGGTTCTGTACGACGTGCCGGGGAGGCTCGCGGGGGACGCGAACAAGGACGGGAAGCGCACGTCGGGCGGCGATGAGTTCATCGAGCTCGCGAACCTCTCGGACTCGTCGATCAACTTGAAGGGGTACACGGTGCTGGATTCCAACGCGTGGGAGGCACGCGAGGAAAGCCTGGGCGGCACGGCCGCCTCACCCGGAGGCGGCACGGCATCGCCCGCGTCCCCCACCGCTCCCGTGACGCAGCCCGCGCCGAGAGCGCCGGCGGACCCGGCGAAGACGACATCGCCCGGCGGAGGGCGGGACGCGGCCCCGCGTGAGAAGCAGCCCTATGACGCCCCTGGTCAGCACGTGCGGTTCACCTTCCCGGATCTCACGCTCAAGCCGGGGGAGGTTGTGGTGGTGTTCAACGGGATGGACTCGACGGTGCCGGGCGCGGTGGGCACCTCGGAGGGAGCGGCGGGCGAGAACAGCGCGTTCGGCGCCGCGCGGGTGTTTTCGATGAAGACCATGTCGCAGTACGCGGCGTTGGGGAACGATGGGGACTGGGTGCTGCTGCTGGCTCCGGACGGCACGCCGGTGCAGGGGCTGTGGTGGGGATCGCCGAAGGTGGAGGCGCGTCCCGGGTCGGCGACGATCTGGATGGAGGCGCCGGTCGGCGAGGGGAGTGTGCAGCTCGAGCGTGGATCCGGGAAGTTCAAGCTTCATCGCACGCTCATGGGGAATCCGAAGGGCCCGCTGTTCAGCCCGGGGGAGTTTGGCGCGCCGGCGGAGGCCGCAAAGCCGTTGAAGTAGTGCTCGGGGCGTTTTGCCCGACGAAGGAGCCCTCGGGGCGTGTGGACCGAGATCGTGACATGGTCGGGAGCCGCGCTGATCGCCGCGGACTGGCTGCTGAGGCTGGTGCTGGCGGTGCGAGTGATCATGCGGGACGCGACGGTGGCGGTCTCGCTCTCATGGCTTCTGCTGCTGGTGCTGGTTCCGATCCCGTTTGTACCGAGCGCGGTGTACCTGCTGGTGGGCGAGCCCCGTCTGGGGCTTCGGCGTGCGGAACAGCACTCCAGGCTGTCATCGCGGATCGAGAACGAGGCGGTGGTGCACTGGCGGCGGCAGGGCCTGGACTGGACCAGCGAGGATCCGGGCTATCGCCCGCTGGCGCGGTTGGCGACCAGCATGGGAGGGATGCCGGCGCTCCGCGGGAACGACGTGGAGCTTCTTGGGACGGGCGGACCGGTGCTGGACCGGCTGATCGCGGACATCGAGGAGTCACGGCACCACTGCCACCTGCTCTTCTACATCTGGATGCCGGCGAACAAGGGGCTGGAGGTGTGCGAGGCCCTGATGCGGGCGGCGGGGCGCGGGGTGGAATGCCGCGTGCTGGTGGACGCCGTGGGGAGCAAGCAGTTCCTGAGACATGAGATCGTGGAGCGGATGCGCCGCGCAGGCGTGAAGGTGGTGGACGCGCTCCCCGTCAACCCGTTCCGGATGCTGCTGGCGCGGATCGATCTGCGGAACCACCGGAAGCTCGCGGTGATCGACGGGCGGATCGCGTACTGCGGGAGCCAGAATCTGACCGACGAGACCTTCCGCCTGAAGCGTCGGGCGAAGGTGGGTCCGTGGATCGATTCCACGGTGAGGCTGCGCGGCCCCGCGGTGCAGGCGCTGCAGACCGTGTTCCTTCGGGATTGGGTGATCGAGGCGGATGAGGAACTGGCGGACCTGGCCCCGTACTTCCCCCGCGAGTCCGAGGAACCGGCCGGCCAGTGCGTGGTGCACGTGCTTGCGACCGGGCCCGGGGGACAGCCCGACGCGATCCACTCTGCGATGCTTGCGATGCTGTTCGGAGCCCAGCACGAGATCATCATGACGACGCCGTACTTCGTGCCGGACGAGGCGACGAAGGCAGCGTTGATCAACGCCGCGTGGCGGGGCGTGGACGTGACGCTGGTGATTCCGGACGTGCTGGACGCGAGGCTGGTGGCGGCGGCGGCGCGGTCGCACTTCGGCGACCTGCTGGGTGCCGGCGTGCGGATCGTGCAGCACCCGCACGGGCTGCTGCATGCCAAGACCGCAACGATCGACCGGCGGCTCGCGGTGGTGGGCTCGGCGAACTTCGACATGCGGAGCTTCTGGCTGAACTTCGAGTGCACCCTGTTCGTCTACGACGAGGGGTTCGCGAGGCAGCTTCGGTTCATGCAGAAGCACTTCGAGGCGGAGGGGCGGCCGGTGTCCGCGGCCCGGTGGAAGAGGCGCCCTCTGCACCTCCGCTTCGTGGACCAGTGCGCCCAGCTCTTCAGCCCGCTGCTGTAGCGGGCGGCTTCTCGCGGCGGGGGCATATAGTGGCGGACGCACTCCAAGGGGTACCTCTCATGCCGTCGATCCTCGTCGTTTCCGGTCCGAGCGAAGGTCTGTACCAGCCCCTCGGCAAGCGCACGATCGTGATCGGGCGTGACGAAGGGTGCCCGCTGCAGGTCGTGGACGACCGGGTGAGCCGCAAGCACGTGCAGATCCGGTATGACGACGGGACGGGGAAGTACATCGCGCTGGACATGAAGAGCGCGAACGGCATGTTCATCAACGGGCGGAAGATCGACGCGGAGATCGACCTGCGGGACAACGACGAGATCCAGATCGGGAACTCGAAGCTGGTGTTCTGCTCGCAGGAGTTCCCGGACAAGGCCGCGGCGATGAACGCGTACAAGCAGCGCGGGCAGAAGATGCGTCCGACGATCGAGCAGCGCTGACCGAGGGCCGCGGGCCGAGCGCGGGTCAGTGCTGCGGGACCTGCTCCCTGATCATCCGCGCCCAGTCACGGACGCCCGTGAGGTCGATCGAGGGGTCGAGCTCCCCGGAGAGCCGCTGGATCTGGTGCTCGATATTCCCGGCGATGCTGAGGTTGTAGTGCAGCAGGTTCCACGTCCGGAACGTGCGGTTCTGGAAGCACGCGATGAGCAGGTGCCCGTCCGGGCTGAAGCTCACGAAGGGCACCTCGCCCCTGCCGGGCGAGAGGCTGACGAGGACGACCCCGGCTTCCGGGTCCCAGAGCTTGACGGTCGAGTCGTCGCTGCCGGAGGCGAGCACGCGGCCGGTGGGCGAGAACGCCACTGCCCAGACGCCGGTGCTGTGCCCGTCGAGCGTGGCGAGGAACTGCCCGGTCTGGACGTTCCAGAGGCAGATGCGGCCGTCGTCCATGCCCGCGGCGAGGCGCCCCGTGCCCTCGCTGAGCGAGAGGTTTCTGAGCACGGCGGGGCCTGTGAGGCGCTCGCGGAGCGTGAGCGTCTGCATGTCGAAGACGCAGACCTCGGGCCCGCAGCCATCGGTGTACATGGTCATGCCGTCGCGGGTGATGAGCAGGGAGCGGACGACCCCTCCCGTGCGGGGCAGGGTGAGGCTGGCGCGGAGCGAGAGGTCCGGGAGGTTGTGGACGTTGATGATGTTGGTATAGCCGCCGACGACGAGGCTCGATCCGTCGGGGGTGAGGGCGAGGGAGGACACCTCCGCCTTGCCCGGTCCCTCGAACGAGGTGAGGAGGGTGCGCGAGGCGGGGTCGACGACGTGCACGCGGCCGTCGGCGCTTCCGGCGAACAGGCGCGACCCGTCGGGGGTGAACAGCAGGATGCGGATGCGGGCGGTGCTGACCTTCAGCTCGCCGAGGCTGGTGCCATCGCGGCGCCAGAACCGTACGACGCCTTCCCCACCGGCGGAGACAAGGGTCTGGTCTGTGGGCGAGGTGACGGCACCGAAGACCCAGCTGGTGTGCCCCTCGAAGTCCCGGGTTCCGGGGACGGAGGTTGGCTCCCACATCCGGAGCATGCCGTCGCGCCCGGTTGAGACCAGCCCCGTGCCATCGCGGGTCCAGGCGGCCTCGGCGCTTCCCCCCCGGTGCATGACGATCTGGCGCGTCAGGGAGCCGTCACGGATGTTCCAGATGCAGGTGGCGCCCATGTCGCTGCCCATGAGGTGGCGGCCGTCGGGCGAGATGGCGACGTAGCGCGACGCGGCCAGCTCGCTTCGGAAGGTGCCGATCAGCTCGCCATCAGAGACCCTCATGACCTGGATGAAGCGCGATCGGTGGCCGGCGGCGACCATGGAGCCGTCGTCGCTGAAGTCCAGTCCGATGAGGTTTCCGGGCTCGGTCGTCCACCTGCGGACGATCTCGCCCGTCGCCCGGTTCATGATCTTGAGGAGTCCCCCGGCGGTACCGATGGCGAGCAGGTCCCGGGAATCGGAGAACGCGATGCAGGAAGCCGGATCGGCGGCGTCGTCCTTGAGCGTCTGCGTCACGGCGCCGTCGGCGGTGTTCACGATCATCAGCTCGCCGCCCCTCTTCCACAGGGCGAGGCTGGCTCCGTCCGAGGAGAGGCCGAAGGCGGTGACGCCGGCGGTCGATGGGATGGGCACGTCAGAGGAGGCGGGAGGAGCGTCGGCGGGTGAGGCCATGTCGTAGGTCGAGATCACTCCGGTGCGCTTGATCACGATGAGCGAGCGGCCGTCGGCGCTGAACCGCATCGCGAGCGGGAGCCTCGCATCGACGGTCCAGCGTCGCTGCTCGTCGCCCCTGGACGGCTCGTAGAGGGCGATGTCGCCCGTGTTGGATGCGACGGCGATCTCGCCGGCGGGCCCGACGGCGACGAAGGACGCCCCGACGGGGAAAGCGGACCGGGACCAGCGGCAGGGGTGTCGCTCGTAGAACTCCCAGAGGGCCCACCGGCCGCGCGAGCTCAAGGGGCGGGCCAGGAAGCTGCGCCAGAGGAGGTCCTCGGCCTGGACAAGATTGCCCGCAAGGCCCAGGAGTCGTCCCCGCTCGATGTTGCTGGCGTAGAGCTGATCGTTCAGTCGCTCGGCCTGCTCGTTGGCGCGGGCGGCCTCGCGTGCGGCGACCTCGCCCGCGTCCACCGCGGTCTTCCTCGCGAGGGACTCGCTCCGGGCGAGGCGCTGGAAGCGGCCGGCCTGGACGCTGGCGTAGACGGTGAACGCGAGGAGGCTGGCGAGGAGCGCGGCGCCCACGCCCGCGACCACGCGGTGCCGCTGGGCCTGCTTCACCAGCACGTACCACGCGGAGTCCTGCTTGGCGGAGATCGGCATGCCCCGCAGGTGGAGGCGGATGTCCTCGGCCAGTTCCGCGGCGGACTGGTATCGCCGGCGCTTCTGCTTGTCCATCGCCTTGGCGACGATGGTCTCCACGTCACCGCGGTACTCGCGCGAGATGGAGCTGAGTCTGGACGGGGTCTCCTCCCGGATGAGCCTGGCGGCCTCCGGGATGGGCCGGCTGCCCACATCCAGGGGGAGCTTGCCTGTGAGCAGTTCGTAGAGCATCACGCCGAGTGCGTAGACGTCCGAGCGGGTGTCAACCTCGGATGGGTCCGCGAGCACCTGCTCGGGGCTCATGTAGGGGAGCGTGCCGATGAGCTGGCCGACGCTGGTCTGGAGGGTCGCGACGCGGAGGTCGGCGTCCGCGGCCCGGGCGACGCCGAAGTCGAGGATCTTGGGTTGGCCGGTGCGGTCCACGAGGATGTTCCCCGGCTTGAGGTCGCGGTGGATGACACCCCGCTGGTGGGCATGCTGCACGGCGTCGCAGACGCGGGCCATGAGCTCGAGCTTCTGTGCGCGGGTCAGGCCGTGCGACTTCGCGTGGGCACTCAGCGACTCGCCGTCGATGTACTCCATCGCGATGTAGGGCTGCGGGTACTCGCCGGGTCCGACGGAGGCGGCGCCGGCCTCGTAGATCTGCGCGATGCCCGGGTGCTGCAGCCGGCCGAGCACTTCGGCCTCGTGCTCGAAACGGCGGATCATCGCGGCGGTGGCTACACCCCGGCGGATGACCTTGAGCGCCACGGTGCGGCGGGGCCGGCCCTGCGTCGCGAGGTAGACGGAGCCCATGCCCCCGGTGCCGATGAGCTTCTCGATGACGTACTCGCCGAGGCGGGTGCCCGCGGGGAGGGCTTCTTCCGCGAGGTCGCGCCGGAAGAACGGAACGCCCTTGGTGAGCAGTTCGGGCTTGTCGAGCACGCCCTCGCCCTGCATGTGAAAGCCGAGGAGTTCGCGGACGAGGGCTTCGAGGGCCGCGTCGCCCGCGCATCGCTCCCGGAGCGCGGCCTCCGCCTGTTCGCGGGGGAGGTCGGCGACGGCGAGGAAGACCTCCTCGGCCTTCTTCGGGTCGGGCTGGGGAGGGTGACCGGTCATCCGGGCTCCGACTCCTCGGCCTGTGCCAGCTCACGCATGAGCCATGCACGGGCGAAGGTCCACTCGTTGCGGACAGTGGCGGAGGACACGCCGAGTGCGGCGGCGACCTCGTCGTTGGTGAGTCCGGCGAAGTACTTGAGCATGACGACCTCGGACTTGCGCTGGTCGAACGCCTCGAGCTTGCGGAGGGCGCCGTCGAGGGCCACGAGATCGACGGGGGATTCCTCGGTCGCGCCGGCGTGGTCCGCCAGCTCGACGCGCTGTCGGTCGCCGCCACGCTTGATGCGACCCCGCGAGCGGGCGCGTTCGACGAGGATTCGGCGCATGGCGAGGGCGGCGGCGGCGAAGAAGTGCCCTCTGTTATCCCAGGAGACGTCGGCACTCCCGACGAGCCTCATATAGGCCTCGTGAACGAGCGCCGTCGCCTGGATGGTCTGGCCCTCGCTCTCCCGCTTCATGTAGGAGCGTGCGAGCTTGCGGAGCTCGTCGTAGATGAGGGGGAGGAGCTGCTCGGAGGCGCGGGGATCGCCGGAGTGAACCGCCGCGAGCAGTCGAGTCACGGCGAAGGTGTTGTTGGTGTCCATGGGGCCTCCACGTCGGCACTGAGGGTATCGCGGGCGTCTTGCTCCCTATTCAAGGCGTTGCCGGGGCGGTGGCGCGCTCGGGATCGGGGCAGCGTCGCAGAATTATTGGCCGGGCGGTTAGCGCCTCCGGCGCGGGGCGACGCCTTGTCCTTCGTCCGGCTGCACCTCGCAGACGGAAGCACAAGCACACAGGGATCGCGTCTGGCTGTTCGGCTCCGGGGCACGTCGCCCCGCGGGGCACGCGCGATCGGTACGCAGAAAGTCAAAGGGAGACTGCCATGAGGACTCAGACCGTTCGCTTCGCATCCGCCGCCGCACTGATGGTTGTGGTCGCCGGCTCCGCCTCGGCCCAGTGCGCCGGGTTCCAGAAACTCAACCGCGTGGGCGCGACCGCCAACGAGCGACTGGGCTCGGGCGTGGCGATCGACCTCCGCCCGACCAGCCCGATCATGGTCGTGGGGATCCCGGGCAACGACGGCCCCGGCGGGACGGACGTGGGCTCGTTCTCCGTGTGGGCAAAGGGCCAGTCCTGGTCTTCGCTCGGTGGGTCCTTCGGCCCCACGGCGAATGACCGGATGGGCACGTCGGTGGACATCGCGTACCCGTACGTGATCGCGGGCGCTCCGGGCTACAACACCAACCGAGGCCGGGCCCGCGTGTACCGCACGGACAACGGCGGGAGCAACTGGACGTTCGAGTCCGACCTCTTCTCCTTCTTCCCCAACCAGGACGACCTCGCGGGCCAGTCCGTCGCGATCAGCGCGTACGGCGGGGGCTGGGCGGTGATCGGCGCACCGAACCACTCGTTCCACAGTGTCAGCCAGGCCGGCGCCGCCTTCTTCTTCACCCGCGATGCCAATGGCGCGTGGACCAACGCGTTCACCATCTGGGGCGGGGACTTCAACGGGAAGACCGCGGAGCACCGCGGAACCGCCGTCGCCATGTCCAAGACCTCTCGGTACGCCGTCGTCGGCGGGCCCGGCGGGAACGCCAGCGGGCAGCCCACCGACAGCGGCGTGGCCTACATGGCGCAGAAGCTCGACAACGGCCTCGTCGGCGCCCCGGCCGTGATCAGCCCCGCGACGGGGTACGAGAACGGCAACTTCGGCCAGGCCGTCGCCATCGAGGGCGACCTCATGGTCATCGGCGCCCCCGGCGAACCCAAGCCGCTGCTGTTCGGTTCGGTCGCGAGCGCCGGCCGCGTCCACGTGTACGAGCGTTCGGGCAACTCCTGGAACGTGGTCGCGGTGCTGACGGCGTCGGACGCGGTGTCCGGACTGCGGTTCGGCTCCGGGGTCGCGACCGACGGCAGCCGCATCGCGGTCTACGGCGAGTCCACCAAGACGGTGTATGTCTTTGAGAAGATCGACGGGGTGTGGGCCCAGACCAACAAGTTCAGCGACCCGGACGGAGTCTCGACCTTCGGCACGAGCCTGGACATCCTTGACAGCAACATCGCCGTGGGCGACCTGGGCGACGACGAGGCTTCGGTCACCGACCGTGGCGCTGTCTACGGCATCTCGCTCCAGAACGGCCAGCCCAGCGACGTCTGCTCCGGGGCGGGGGCGATGCCCCTCTCCGAGTTCCAGGCCTGCACCACCTACGCCACCTCCAGCGGCAACTCGACCACGTGCGGCACGGGCGGCGCGGGCCAGGGCCCGGACATCTGGTACTCCTTCACCCCCACCTGCTCCGGCAACGCCATCATCGACACCTTCGGCTCGGACTTCGACACCGTGCTCAGCGTGCACTCCGCGTGTCCCAGCACGATCATCAACAACACCAACACTCTCGTCTGCAACGACGACGCGTCCTTCCCCGCCCCGAACAACCGCGCCAGCCTGGTGACCTTCAACTTCGCCGCGGGCGAGACCTACTTCGTCCGCATCGCGGGCTACAACGGGGCCTCGGGCATCGCGAACGTCCGCCCCTCGTTCTACTACTCCTACCCCAACGACGTCTGCACGGGGGCGGTCACCGTGACGGAGGGGTCCCACACCTTCGGCAACTGCGGCGCCAACACCGAGGACACCGCCGGCATGTGCCCCTCCGACGGCTTCGTGCCCCGGCACGACCTGTGGTACTCCTTCTCGCCCGCCCAGTCCGGCGAGTACCGCATCGACACCTGCGGCACTTCGTTCGACACCGTCCTCGCGGTCTACGAGGGCTGCCCCGTCTCCGGCCAGACCCCCATCGCGTGCGACGATGACCACGGCACGGGCTGCGGGCTCCAGGCCGGCGTCTTCGCGACCCTCACCGCCGGCACCAGCTACCGCATCCGCGTCGGCTCCTTCTCGCCCAACGTCACCGGGGCGTTCAACCTCAACATCATGCCCCCGGCGGCCCCCTGCGACCCCGACGTGAACCAGGACGGCAACGTCGATCAGGACGACGTGGCCTACCTCATCAACGTCGTCGGCGGCGGGGCCAACCCCACCGGCATCGACCCCGACATCAACCACGACGGGAACGTCGATCAGGACGACGTCGCGGCCCTGATCAACGTGGTCGCCGGCGGCGACTGCCCCTGAGTCCCCAATAACCCCCAAGGAGAGAGGGGAGAATCCAAAGGGAGCCCGGGCCATGTGCCCGGGCCCTTTGCGTTTTGGGATTCCGCGCTGGCCTTCGCCGCTGAATGGGCGATATACTCTCCCCGCCTTGGGCGATTAGCGCAGTTGGCTAGCGCGCTTCCTTGACATGGAAGAGGTCCCCGGTTCGAGTCCGGGATCGCTCACTTACCCCCCCGCAGGTCGGTTGCTGGACTCAGACGTGGGTCCACCACCGGAGTTACCGGGGGGGTCGTTTTTGATGGCGGTCCCCCGACGGGCAACCTGGCGTGAACGCGGGGGGACCGCGGCAGCCGCGCGGGCGGCTGCGAGGAGCGTCCGCCGACGCTGAATGCTCCGGACTGCCGACATGGCGCTCGAAGATGATGTTGCCGGGCATGGTGCGACCGGCGGACCCCGCGTAGTATTCGTTTCTTCCCTGTTGGGGAGTAGCCGCCCGCCGATGCGGGTGTGACGGGTCGTCAGCACGGTCGGAGCGACTCTCGCTCTTGCCCGGCCCGTCTGTGGTGCCTGCCCGCCCCCACTCGGGTGCGAGCGTCGGCACCCCCGGCGAGACCAACACGCTGTGGCCTCTCGCGCCCGCCCCCGTGGCGGACGCGGGCTCAGGGTGATCTCGTCATGGACGGACTGCTTCTGCTCGCACTCGAAACGTCTCCGAACCCGGCCGACCTGAAGTTCTGGGCCTACGCCGCGTTCATCGGCCTGGTGGGCGTGTTTCTGGCGCTGGACCTCGGGGTGTTCCACCGCGAAGCCCACGAGGTGAAGCTGAAGGAGGCGGTCACGTGGTCCGTGGTGTGGCTCACCTGCGGGCTTGCGTTCAGCGGCTTTGTGTACCTCGCGTACGAGGGGCACTGGCTCGGGCTTGGGCTGGAGACCCCGACGTACAGCACCTCGGAGGCGATCCGGTCCGGCGCGCCGCTGATCGTGCCCGGCGAGGTCCGCGGGCTCGACGCCGCCAAGCAGTACCTGGTGGGGTACGTCGTTGAGAAGTCCCTTGCGATGGACAACATCTTTGTCATCGCGCTGATCTTCTCGTACTTCGCCGTGCCGGCGAAGTATCAGCACCGCGTGCTCTTCTGGGGAATCCTCGGAGCGCTGGTGATGCGTGGCGGGATGATCTTCCTCGGCGCCGGCCTGATCCTGAAGTACCAGTGGATCCTGATCCTCTTCGGCGGGTTCCTGCTGCTCACGGCTCTCAAGATGGCGCTGATCAAGGGCAACGACGACGTGTCGCAGAACCTCGCCGTGCGGCTGTGCAGGAGGTTCTTCCGCGTCACGGAGTTCTACGACGGGCAGCGGTTCTTCACCCGCCGGACGCTGAAGCCGACGTACTCGAAGAACGCGGCGGGCGAGGACGTGCAGGACCCGCCGCCGGCGGGCTCCCTGAGCGCGAGGTGGGCGGTGACACCGCTGTTCCTGGCCCTGCTCCTGGTTGAGATCACGGACCTGGTCTTCGCGGTGGACTCGATCCCGGCGATCTTCGCGATCACGCCGGACCCGTTCATCGTGTTTACAAGCAACATCTTCGCGATCCTCGGGCTGAGGGCGCTGTACTTCTGCCTCGCGGCCCTGATCATGAAGTTCCGCTTCCTGAAGCCGGCCCTCATCCTCATCCTCGCGTTCGTGGGGGTGAAGCTCCTGCTGCTCAGTGCGCCGCCGTACCTGGAGCTGCTGGGCCTGCCCAAGCTCGAGCCGGTCAAGATCGACACGACGGTCTCGCTGCTGGTTGTTCTGGGCGTCCTGGCGCTCGCGACGGTACTGAGCGTCGTACTTCCCTCGCGGAGCGGGGGCCGGCGTGTTCAGGTCGGGCAGGGGTGACGCCTCCGCAGAGTGCGGGCGGCTGTGCAACAGATCGCGGCGGCCCGCGCCTGCACAACGAAAGACCGCCCGGGGCCGGTGGACCCCGGGCGGTGGGAGTGTGAATCCGATCGGGCTACTTGGAGAGATCGGCCTTGGGCGTCGCGGCCTTGGCGACGCGGGTGTAGGTGATCTCCATCATCTTCATCTCACCCTTGCCGTCCATGGAGGGGCCGTACATCTCGAGCTTCATGGAGTCCGGGCCCGTGTAGGTCTCGACCTCGCGCATCCATGTGTCCTTGCCGGTCATGGGGTCGACGAACTTGGAGTTCCAGGTGAGGACCTTTCCATCCTCGCTGAGTGCGCCGGTGAAGTGCATCATGCAGGTGCCGAGGTTGTCGCACCAGGTGGACTCGAACTGCTTGGTGGTGTTGTTGTAGCCGTAGATCCCGAAGCCTTCGAAAGGAACCGGGCCCTGGCCCATGTCGAAGTTGCCCTTGGTCTCTCCGCGGACGAAGCGGCCGCCCATCACGGGGGTCATGACCGTGGTGCACTTGCTCTCGCTGGGCGGAGCGGCGGGATCCATCCACATCTTGACGGTGCCTTCCCAGGTGCCGGCGCCCTTGGCAAGGTGCTCGTGCATCTTGCCCGGCTTCGCGGCGGCCTCCCACGCCGCCATCATCGCCGCCATGTCGGGCTGCCCCTCGGGCGCCTTGGGCGCGTCGGGGGCCTTGATGGGATGCTTGTCCGTCCCGGGCTGCGCGACCGCCGCCGCGATGAGTGCCCCGATGACGCAAACCGACGCCAGTTTCGCTGCTGCTGCCATTGCTGAGTTCTCCTGAGGCCCCTCCGGCCACCCCCGGTCTCCGGGCCCAAATGCGTCGGTACCATCACCGGACGCGGGCCTCAGCATACCCAAACAACGGCCCAACTTGCAAGTGACAGGACCGAAAACTTCGCAACATGAAACCCCGTAGAGGTTTGCGATCGCAGACGACCCGTAGAAGCACGGGAGGCCGCCCCGGTGTGGAGCGGCCTCCGCGGCGACGAACGGGTGTCGTGACCGGAGCGGGGAATCAGTTGCCAGAGGGCGCGGGCCGTCCGGCGCCTTCGTCTTCCTCGTCCTTCACACCGAACTTCTCATGGGCCGCGTCACGCGCGGCTTCGATCTTCTTGAGGGTGGCACCTGCCGCATCGACCTTGCCGTCGAGCACATGGCCTTCGAGTTCCACAAGCAGCGCGGTGAGGGCGTGCATGTCTCGCCGGAACTCGCCGAGCATCTTTGCCTCGTCACCCTTGAGGTGCTCCGGCTTGGCGCGCTTGGCGGTGGCGCAGGCGGCCTGCATGCCGTAGACGCCCATCAGTGTCTGCTCCTGCTTGGTCGCATCTCCGATAGTGGCCTTGACCTCGCGCAGCGCGCGGTTGATGCCGCGCATAGAGCCCTCGACGGAAGCGGCGCGACCACCCTGCGGGCCACCCGGCCCGCCGGGCTGTCCGGGCTGACCGCCCCGGCGGCCCTGGCCGTCGGGCTGCCTGGGCTGACCACCACCGCCGCCCGGCTGTGCATACCCGGATTGCACAAGAACCCCCGCGCCCACGAGCACGAAGAGGCAGGCTCCGGCCACGAACGACTGCGCACGATTCCGCATGAACGAGCTCCTGGATGGACGCGAGGAACCGATGGCCTCGGGACTGCGCTCCCGGCAAGCCTTCCGAAACCTCACCGCCACGGGGAGATGGTACCACTCCTGTGCGACGGGGGATCAGGGCATGACCCACGCACCGGAGATCGGAGCCACGCGGACACCGGTCACCGCCGGGAGAGTGATGGGAACGCGGTCCTGGCAGAGCGCCCCGAGCACCGCAAAGTGGGCGGCCTCGCGGAATGCCCCGGGGAGGCCGAGCGACGCGAGCGGGACCACGCTGGCTCCCGAGGCCCCGGCAGCCAACCTTGAGATTGCGGCAACAAGCGCGTGGTTGTGCTCGCCACCGCCTGCGAGGTACAGCTCCGAGGCGCCCCGCACGGACTCGATGATCCTGGCGGCGATCCCTTCACAGGCCGTCGCGGCGAGGTCGGGACCGGAGAGTGAGGCCCGGTGCGAGCGCACCCAGTGTCCGGCCTCGTCGCCCGTGCCGAGGCTGCGACCGGCGTGCTGCTGATCGCCGAGGAGGCGGGCGAGGTCGGCGAGGGCTGCGGGGTTCACGGTGCCACGAAGCGCGTGCGAGCCCCGATCATCGAACGGGCACCCGAGGGCCTCGCGCGCGACGCAATCGAGCAGTTGATTGCAGGCGCAGACGTCGGAGGCGCGAATCGCCCCAAGATGAGATCCGACCGACCCTCCCCCCCCACCGCCGAGCGTGACGTTGCAGAATCCACCGAGATTGATGACGGCCCAGGGAACCCGAACGGCCCTGAGCCAGATTGCGTCCGCGATGGGCGTGATCGGCGCGCCCTGACCGCCGGCGACAAGATCCGCCTGACGAAGGTCAAAGACGACCGGCGCGGCGAGGGTGCGGACGATGGGGAAGACGTTGATGAGTTGCCAGGAGACGGGGGGCTGGTGGAACACGGTCTGCCCATGGACGCAGATGAGATCACAGCGGGCCCCAGAGAGAAGCTCCGCCACGGCTAAGGCATGGAGTTCGCCGAGCTCGAGGGCGGTGCGGGCGATGTCCCCTGCCGGCATCGGCGTCTGCTGGGCGATGCGACGGAGCGCGGGGCCTGTGCTTCCGAGCGGCCTGGAGAGGCCACGGACGAAGCGCGGCGTCATGCCCAGTCCGAAACCGTCAATCTCCACGAGCGCCGCATCCAGCCCGTCGAGGCTGGTTCCCGTCATGCAGCCGACGACGAGTCGCTTCCGGGTCGTCATGTGGCACCTCCTGCGGGCTCGCCAGGGACCGGGGCGATGCGATCAAAGAAGGCGAGGCTCCGGCTGAGCCCGCCGACCCGGGAGCGTTCAGTCCAGAGCGCTTCGTGCGTGCGGCGGATCGACGCGCGGCGTCTGGAGGCGTCCGCAAGATCGGTGGGCAGCTCCCACCCACGGCGTGCGGCGAACCGGCCGAGCATCCAGCGGGTCGCTTCGAACGTGTGCGATAGTTCACGCTCGACGAGCGGGTCCGCGTGAGGCGGGGGGCCGAGCCGGTCCAGAGCGGCGCGGGCCTCTTGCCAGGCGTCGCGGGTACCGACATCGGTGTGGAGGTGCCAGGGCTGGAAGAGGTCCGCGAAGAGAGCGGTTTGGTTCCTGATGGCACCGGCGATGCCCGGGCGCGACAAGCCCATGCACTCGGCCCGGAGCGGGGCGTCTACATCACCGAGTGCCTCGAGCCATGCGGCGCACGCGCCGTCGTCACCCCACAGGTGGGCGGAGGCGCTGAGAAGGTCGGCGTCATCGGGCGGCGTGCCCATCCACGCGGCGGCGAGCGCTTCGGCGATGCCGTGCATCGCGACGGGCCACGTCTGCCAGTGGCCGCTGTCGCCCCAGTCGCAGACGAGGAGGCCCGAGGCACCACGCTCGGACGCGGCCCGCACCGCGCCGGCGAGATTCCCCCGGCGTTCTGCGCGGCGCCCCGTCATGCTGCGCCATGAGCTGGTGCCGGGGCAGAGCCAGAACTCTCGCCCGCGGAGGGCGTCGCAC
Source organism: Leptolyngbya sp. PLA1 (assembly GCA_021405315.1). Classification (GTDB taxonomy): domain Bacteria; phylum Planctomycetota; class Phycisphaerae; order Phycisphaerales; family UBA1924; genus RI-211. The sequence goes on along the minus strand of QWIH01000017.1, from coordinate 7,173 downwards.
CAGCGCTGCCAGGGCGCGTCCGGCTCGTAGCCCCAGGCGAGGGGCACCGCGTCCGCCGGAAGGAGGCCGAGGCACTCCGGGTGCGAGAGGGCGATATCCGCCCAGAACATCGAGCGCTTGCCGTGGCGCGCGGCGATCTGGGCGACCTGTGCCACAAACTCCGCGAAGACCGCGCCCCGACCCCGGGCCGCCACGTGCTCCTTCGAGCGGCCGAAGGCGATGTCATAGGTCTCGTCGCATCCGATGTTGACCAGCCCGCTCCGCACGCAGGGGAGGAGTTGCCCGAGAAGATCGTCGACGAACGCCAGCGAGCGAGGGTCGGTAGGGCAGAGTGAGAAGGGGCCGGACCGGGGCCAGACGTCGAACATCCAGTCACCGTGGGTCTCGGCGAGATGGGCGTAGTCCGGATGCTCCAGCCACTGGCGCAGGTGCCCGAAGCAGTTCTGGTTCGCGGCCAGTTCGATGCCGAGTGATGAGGCGAGGGCGTCGAGGCGGATCAACTCCTCGGGGGTGATGGGCGACCAGCCCTCCCAGACGGCGCGGTGGCCCTCGTAGGCGAAGGTGTGCTCGGTGTAGAGCTGGAGGTGGTTGCACCGCAGAGCCGCCAGGGCTCGGAACGCTCGGCCGAACTCGTCCATCGTGGGGATGCGGCATCGGGAGACATCGAGCATCACGCCGCGGCGCGCCATGGCGGGCCGGTCGATGATTTCGATGCACGGAAGAGTCGGGCCGCAGGAGCGCAGCACCTGGACGAGCGCGGCCCGCGCGTGTCGCAGCCCCGCGGGGCCCGGAGACTCGGACTCGACGGTGCCATCCGGCCGGATGCACAGTCGGAAGGCCTGCCCCTGGCCCGAGGGCGCGCCGCACCACCCGCCGGAGGCGCGTTCGTGCAGCCAGGGCGGCGCCTCGGACATGAGGAGCGGGTCCGACGCGGCCCAGTCACTAGCGCCGGCGGGCGTTGGCGCGGAGCTTCCCGCCCACGTCAGGGCGGCCGGGGGTGGGAACAGCCGCAGCCCGGGGGGCCAGTGGCATCGCGCAGCGGCGGTCATCCCGTGACTCCCGGCGCGAGGGCTTTCCCCCGTGGGGCTGCGGCGACGAGCGTGGCAAGCACGGCGCCGATCACGAGCCGCCACGGGCTCGCGATCCGGAGGGCGGCGAGGTGGGTTGCAGTCCAGTCGGTCCAGGCGGTCCAGACTTTCCAGACGGGAGGCTGGAGCATGAGGACGACCAGGAATCCGACCAGCATCGCCGCGATGGCGGAGGCGGTCGTGCCTCGCTTGGTGAAGAGCGCGGTGAAGAACACGCCGAGGAGACCTGCGTACGCGAACGCCATGACACCCAGCACGAAGTCGATGATGGACTGTCCGCTGTGGCGCTGCCACCAGATGCAGAGCACAGCAAACCCGCCCAGCACGATGCCCCAGAGGACAACAGCCCAGCGGCCGGCCTTCACGTAGTGCGCCTCGTCGCGGCCCGGGGCCACCACGGGCCTGTAGAAGTCGCTGATGAGCGTGCCCGCCATCGAGTTCAGCGACGCGTTGACCCCGGCGGGCCCGGCGGCGATGACACCAGCGACGATCAGCCCCGCGGCACCCGCGGGCATCTCCCGCATGACGAACTTCAGGAAGATGTCCGCGGTGTCACCCGAGGCGTACCCCGGAGTTGGGCGTCCCATGAGGTCCGGCCGGGCGTAGACGATCCAGAGCAGCAGCCCCACCGCCGCGAAGATCATCACCACCGGGATACCCAGCAGCGTGCTCGCGATGACAGACCGCCCGCCCTGCTTTGCTCCGCGGCAGGAGAGGAGCCGCTGCACCAGATCCTGGTCCGTGCCGAAGGCGGCAAGGTTGAGAAGGGTCCAGCCCGTGAGGGCGGTGAGGAGCGTGAACGGCGCCCCGGGGTCAAAGCCGAGGGGCTTGGTGGTATCGATGCCGGAGCGGACGAGCGTGAGCTTGGATGAGCCGTCGGGCATGCCGTGTCGCCATGCGTCGAGGACGGCCGCGGCGGATGCGGGGATGTGATTCCAGAGGACGAGCACGGCCACGAGCGCGGCCCCGACATAGACCACGACCTGCACGACATCGGTCCAGATGACGCTGTCGAGACCTCCCCAGAGCGTGTAGAGGATGGAAAAGACGATGATGCCCGCGATGACCCACATCATGGTGCCGTCGGGGCGGTCGCCGAAGAACGCGATCGCCACGGGGATGGCCCCGACAAACACCCGGGATCCGCTGGCGAAGACGCGCCCGATGAGATACGCCCAGCTCGTGGCGAGCTTCGCGCCGGGTCCGAAGCGGGATTCAAGCAGTTGGTAGGGCGTGCCGACGCCGAGGCGGTAGTACGAGGGAATGACGAGCCGGGCGAGAAGGAACGCCGCCAGGATCGCGCCGATGCTGGCGGAGAAGTAGGTGAGGTCGTTCGCGTAGGAGTCCTGCGGGACGCCGACAAAGGTGGCGGCGGACTGGGCCGTGGCGATCGTGGAGACCGCGACGGCCCAGACCGGCATGTGACGGCCGGCAAGGAAGTAGTCGGTGGCGGTCTGTGACCGCTTCTTGACCTGAGCCCAGACGCCCGCGCCGATGATCAGGGCCGCGTACAGCCCGAGCACGAGCCAGTCCGTGGTTCGCAGGCCCTCGGCGAGCAGAAGCATCCGTGCCTCCCAGCCCGGAGTCCGGGCACGGGGAGCGTACCGCCTTTCAGGCCCGGCCGCAGCGGGGGCAAAAAGGAAAAGACTCGTCTGCGCGTTTCCGCTCGCAGGCGAGTCATAGGAGGAGAGAGAGACAAGACTTCGTCGAAGGGCCCGTCGTTCGGCCGCCCTTCATGAAGCCCGGCTGCAAGATTCCGCCTGCACCCGAGTCAAGGAGGAGAGAGAGACAAGACAACCCGAATGTGCCACACATTCTGGGTCGTGCCACCTTTTCAGACGGAATTTCTCGCGCAGTACTCACATTCCTCCGAGACAAAACAGTCGGAATACTCGGAAAGGCCATCTGATAGGCTTTTGTTTGTACGGAGGGCCGCCCCTGGTCCCCCAAAACCGGCTTCCGGTGGCTACTGAGCCAGGAAGTTCGCAAGAAGCTTCGGCCCGGCACGGGTCAGGAAGCTCTCCGGGTGGAACTGCACCCCCTCGAGCGGGGATTTGGCGGGGTCGGCCCAGACCCGGCGAAGGCCCATGACCACCCTGCGGACGCCACCGGTAGTCGGATCGGGCTCATCGGTCCAAGCAGAGATTTCCCAGCCGTCGGCGCCCGGGGCTGAAGAAGGGATGGTCTCGGGCTGGACGACGAGGGAGTGGTAGCGTGTGGCGTCGAAGGGGTTGGGCAGACCGGCAAAGATCCCCCGGTTGTCGTGGTGGATGGGGCTGGTCTTGCCGTGCACCGGGATGGCGTGGCGGGTAACCGTCATGCCATGCATGTCCGCGATGGTCTGGTGGCCAAGGCAGACGCCGAGCACGGGGACCGTTCCGGCGAAGGCGGCGATGATCTCCGCGGAGCAACCGGCCTCCTTGGGAGTGCAGGGACCGGGGGAGATGATGACCCGTGAGGGGCCTCGGCCGGCGTTGAGTCGGCGGGCACCGGCCGCGTCGATCTCATCATTGCGGACGACGAGCAGGTCCTTGCCGACGACGAGGGTGGGATCGATCTCCCCGAGGCGCTGGACGAGGTTCCACGTGAACGAGTCGTAGTTGTCGATCAGCAGGATCATGCCGCGCGGAGCGTATGGGGACGCGACGAGCGGGGGCGTCCGGGCCTATTGGACATGGCAGGTCAGGCAGAGCGCGGAGCGTTGGTTGCTCATGACGAGCAGGTCCTTCTGCTCAGAGTAGACGTTGTGGCACGTGCCGCACCCGATGGCATTGTCGTAGAGCCTGACGCGGGGGTCGATGGCGTGCGGGGAGCGGATGGTGCAATCCTCGCGCGTGGTCTTGGCGTTGACCAGGACCCCGATGGGGTGTTCGGAGGGCCCCTCGCCCGGCGTGATGGACATCGCGTGAGCGCCGGCGTCGCTGGCGGTCGAGCCGTCGTGGCATCCGACGCAGGCGGTGCTCTCGGCATCAAGCCGCCCGGCCTGGTGCCGGCCGGCGCGTCGAGACCCCTTCAGGAGGTGCGCCCGGCCCAGGCCCGCGGCGTGCGCGGATGCGGCGTCGGGACCTCCGGTGTGACACTCGACGCAGAGCCCTGCGGCCGAGTGCGCATTCCTCAGAAAGGCATCGCCGCTGGGCGGTGCGGAGTCGTGACCCCGGGCTTTGTCCTGGTCGTGACAGGTCAGGCAGGTCATCCGGCCGTCCTCAAGGGGGAGCGAGGCGGGAATGATGCCGCGGGGCCTCACGAGCAAGGGGTGAGAGATTGATGCGTCGATGCCGTGGCAGGTGGTGCACGAGGCGACGCCGGCCGGCAGGGAGCCGACCTCGCCCGAGGCGGCGCGTGGTCCGGAGAAGAGGACCGCCGGCACAACCGCCGTGCCCAGCATCACGAGGGAGGTCGCCACTCGGGGGAGGGAACTCGCGCGCAACGGCGCGGGATGTGGCTTCTTCTGGTTCATGCCGATCCTCCCGGGTGGTGACGGGAGCAGCATCGGGAATAGGCGTGTCGGTCTTCATGCGCGGCGCGGTGGGGCGACGGAATGGGGAGAGTTGGACCGGGTTGCGCGGAAGCGAGGCAGCGGTCCGGTAGTACTGCGGACGTTGCCGCCCGATGGAGCGGGGCGAACCGAGGTCCTCGCGATGAGGGCGGCGCCGGTTGGGTCGGGCGGTTACCGGGCGTCGGGGTCCATCTGTGCCGAGCCGGGGACGCGGCACGCGACCGGCGCGGCACCGGCGCCTTTCCCGGCGGCTGGAAGGGCCGATACGACGGTCGGGACCACCGGAGTCGAAGATGAAGACGATCGACAACGACCAGGTTCGTCAGCACAGCCGCCGAGCCTGTTGTCTGGCGGCGGTGGTGGCACCGTCGGGGACCGATGCGCAGGTGCAGCTCACCAAGCAGGCGCTGGAGAACGCGGCGGAGCACTCGCTGGTGGTGGACTTCAGCGAGGGCGGGCTGGGGCTGCGCGGGCCGGTCATGTTCCCGAGGGGGAGCCAGCTCGACGTGCGACTGTCCGGGCTCGACGGGGCGGGGGAGGGCGAGATGAAGTCGCTCACGATGCGGGTGAGGGTCCAGCGCGTGCAGATGCGCGCGGGGACGCCGACGTACTACATGGGCACGTCGTTCGAGAATGCCGCGGCGGCTGTGCTCCACGTCGCCACACTCCGGGCGTTGACCGAGCGCGATGGAGGCGCCGAGGATGTCTGACACCTCTGCGTTCGTGACGACGGCCCTTCTCGAGGAGAAGGCCCTGACCCCCGACGGGGCGGCAAGGGCACGCGCGATCGCCGCGGAGCGGGGGATCGAGCTTGACGAGGCCCTGATCGGGATCGAGGGGATCACCGCGGAGAAGATCGCGATCACTCGCGCGACGCTCGCGGAGGTGCCCTTCGTCCGTCTGTCGGACTACACGATCGAGGTCGCCAACGCCCGACTGCTGCCGCGCTCGTTGGCGGAGCGTCACCGGGTCTTTCCGCTGTTCGTGATCGGGCAGGTGGCGACGGTGGCGATGGTGGACCCGCTGGACCTGCTGCTGCTGGACCGCGTGCGGCAATCCTTGCAGTGCGAACTGGAGCCGGTGGTGTGCGACGCGCCGGCGCTGGGGGACCTGATCAGCCGCGCCTACTCAATGGCGCTGGAAGAGGGGGAGGGCGAAGCGGCGACGGAGACTCAGGCCGAGTCGCTCGTGTCGGGGGAGGAGCCGATCGTCGCGGCGGTCAACCAGATCCTGGCCCAGGCGGTCGCGGAGAACGCGTCGGACGTGCACATCAGCCCCGACGAGCACGAGCTTCAACTGAGGTTCCGGATCGATGGCGACCTGCACCGGCGGCCCGGCCCGCCCAAGTCCACGCACACGGGGCTCGTGCAGCGTGTGAAGGTCATGGCCCGAATGGACCTGACGCAGTCTCGCCTCCCGCAGGATGGGAAGTTCCGCTTCACCGCCCGGAACAAGGCGGTGGACGTGAGGGCGAGCGTGCTCCCCACGATCCACGGGGAGAACGTGGTCCTGCGTCTGCTCGCGACGGGCGCGGCGATCAAGGGCTTCGCGGAGCTGGGGCTCGCCCCGGAGGCCGCCGCCCGGATCGAGCGGCTCATCGCGCACCCGCACGGGATGCTCCTCGTCACTGGGCCCACGGGCTCGGGCAAGACGACGACGCTCTACACCGCACTGAAGCGGCTGAACACGCCCGATGTCAACGTCATGACCATCGAGGATCCGGTGGAGATCCGGCTGCCCATGGTGCGTCACGTGCAGGTGCACTCGGACGCGGGGATGACCTTCGCCGGAACGCTTCGGGCCGTGCTGAGGCAGGACCCGGACGTGGTGCTCGTCGGCGAGATACGCGATGAGGAGACGGCGCGGACCGCGCTCCAGGCGGCGCTCACGGGTCACCTCGTGCTCTCAACACTGCACACCAACGACGCGGCCGGGGCCATCCCGCGGCTGCGCGACCTCGGGTGCGCCGCGTTCGCGATCAACGCCGGCCTGCTCGGCGTGCTGGCGCAGCGCCTGGTGGCGCGCGCGTGCCAGGCGTGTGCGCTCCCCTGCACCCCGTCCGAGGCGACGCTGGCCAAGTTCGGAGTCTCGCAGGGAGAGTCGGGGTTCGTGCAGGGGGCCGGGTGCGCGATGTGCGGCGGGCAGGGCTCCAAGGGCCGCCTGGCTGTGCTGGAACTGCTGGAGGTCACCCGGGAGGTGCGGACCCTGATCGACCAGGGCGCGGGCTCGGACCGGCTGCGTGCCGCGGCGATCCGTGGCGGCATGCGCCCGATGTGGCTCGACGGGCTGGACAAGGCGCGACGCGGGCAGGTGACGCTCGACGACCTTGCGAAGGCCGTCGTCGCCGCCCCGGAGGACCTTGCGGACCCTGAACTGACCGGCACGCTGCGGAGGGCTGCATGAGCGCCCTCGCGTTCCAGTACCGCGCCACGGACGGGGCGGGGAATCGCTCACGCGGGACGATCGTCGCGGCCACTCGCGACGCGGCGCTGGCACGGCTGCGGGCGTCCGGACTCACGCCGCTGGAGGTCGCGCTCGCACACCGCACAACGGCATCCTCAACCCCCGCGACGAGGATCGCTGAGCGCG
>QWIH01000016.1 GCA_021405315.1 Leptolyngbya sp. PLA1 | reverse complement strand
GGCGGTGACGCTGGCGGTGGCGGCTCCGGCGGTGGTGACGCTGGCGGCGGTGGCTCCGGCGGTGGTGACGCTGGCGGTGGCGGCTCCGGCGGTGGTGACGCTGGCGGTGGCGGCTCCGGTGGCGGTGGCTCCGGCGGTGGTGGCTCCGACAGCGACGTCCAGACCTACACCAACGGTGGAGGCTCCGGTGGCGGATCTTCCGGTGGCGGCTCCGGTGGTGACGCCGGCGGTGGCGGCTCTGGTGGAGGCTCCGGCGGCGGATCTTCCGGTGGCGGCTCCGGTGGCGGTGGCTCCGGTGGCGATTCTGGCGGCCAGATCAACCAGCCCCCACCCCCGCCCCCAGGCGATGGCAACGTCGGCACGGTGCTCAACAACTTCGGCGCCGCCGCAGGCTCTTCTTCTTCCACTCCCAACGCCGGCCGGTCCAGCGCGATCATGCGAATGCTCGCCGCAGCCCAGCGCAACCGGGGCAGCTCGTCCAACACCTCTGGCAGCCGGCCTTCAGGAGGCAGTTCGTCAGGCGGCTCGGCCGGCGGTGGTTCGTCTCCTTCGACGCCCCGCATCGTGACGTCCATCAGGCCGAACCGCACGGAGTCTTCGTCTTCGAGCGGGTCGATCCGGAGTTCCATCATGCGGGCGCTGGAGCGGGCGCGAGCAACCCAGAACCGGACCGTGACGGTGGTCCCGGGCAACGACGGCCAGTAGGCCGATAGAGGCAGCATCCTCGGGGCCCGCGTGTCTGTTCGCAGCGCGGGCCCCTTTTCTATTATCCGCATCCATGAGAGTGCTCCACGTCATCGAGTCGCTTGATCCGCGGACGGGCGGTCCGCCGGCGGTAGCGGCCCGGCTGGGGGCGGCGCAGGCCGCGCTCGGTGCGCGCGTGGGGATCGCGGCACTCTCGGAGCCGGGCGCGGCGGAGCGCGTGCGGGCGTCCTTCGCTTCCATTCCCGGGCTTGATTCCATCTCGCTGCACGAACTGCCGCGCCCGTCAGGGCCGATCGAGCGACTTCGGCTCACACGGCTCGCCGCGGCGCTCACCGATCTCGCACGGGGCGTTCAGGTGATGCACGTGCACGGGGTCTGGGACGTCACGGTGCGAGCCTCGTACGCAGCTTCCGTCGCGACTCGCGTGCCCATGGTGGTGGTCCCCCACGGCATGCTCGACCCGTGGTCGATGCGTGCCACACCGGCGAAGCGGGTGAAGAAGTCCATGGCGATGGCCCTGACGTTCCGGCGCATCCTCAATCACGCCTGCTTCTTCCACACGCTCAACGCTGATGAGCAGACCGGGATGGCACCCCTGGGCCTGAGGCCGCCGTGCGAGGTCATTCCCAACGGCGTGTTCCTGGACGAGTTCGCGAACCTCCCCGGACCCGAGGAGTTTCGAGCAACCCACGCGGCGCTCGGGACGGAGCCGTTTGTGCTGTTCCTCAGCCGCCTCCACCACAAGAAGGGCCTGGACATTCTGGCGGACGCGTTCTCCCTGGTGCTGAGGACGCACCCCGGCGCGAGACTGGTGGTCGCCGGTCCCGACGGCGGGGCGCTCGGGCCGCTCACGTCGCAGGTGCGAAGGCTCGGCATGGCGGATCGCGTGCACCTGGTTGGCCCGCTGTACGGGCGTGACAAGCTCGCGGCGCTCGTGGGGTGCGCCGCGTTCTGCCTCCCCAGCCGACAGGAGGGGTTCAGCATGGCCATCACCGAGGCGATGGCGTGCGCCCGGCCTGTCGTGGTGTCGGACGCGTGCCACTTCCCGGAGGTCGCGTCGGCGGGAGCCGGCCACGTGGTGTCGCTCGACCCGGCGGCGGTGGCGCACTCGCTCTGCGCCGTGCTGGGTGACCCCGGGGGGGCACGCGAGATGGGCCTGCGGGGTCGCGAGCTTGTGGAGTCGAAGTTCACCTGGCCGGTGATCGCCCGCCGGTGCATGGAGGCGTACGCGCGCCACGGGGTATCAGGGGCATGACGCACGTACAGTGACCGTTCACAGGGGAGACCAGCCGGAGTGCCGATCGCCGCCCGACAGACCGTCCGCGTCGTCCTGACGCAGCCGACCCTCACGAAGTACCGAGTGCCGGTCTTCCGCGAGCTTGCGTCGCGCCCGGGTATCGATCTGCTGGTGGTGCACGGCGAAGAGAGCAACATGCCGACGGCCAAGCCCGAGGGCTTCCGAACCCAGCTCGTCCCTCTCCGCGAGCGCGTGATGGGCACCGAGGCCTTCCGATGGCACGATGCGCAGATCGATTTCTGCACGAAGGACAAGGCCGACGTCGTGCTGCTCTCCTGGAGCACACGCTATCTCTCGCTGCTTCCCGGGCTCATCAAGGCGCGCTGGAACGGGGTGCGCACGGTGCTCTGGGGCCACGGCTATTCCAAGGCGGAGACGCGCCTGCGTGACCGCACCCGCGCCACGCTCGCGAGCCTCGCGGACGCGTTGCTCTTCTACAACCACACAGCCGCCCAGATGTACATCGACTCCGGGTACGCCCCCCCCGAGCAGCTGTTCGTAGCGCTCAACACGATCGACCAGGACCCGATCCGCTCGGTGCGTGACGCCTGGCTCGCCGACCCCGCGAGGCTTGCCGAGTTTCAGAAGGCCCATGGCCTCGAAAGCCGCCCCCTCGTTCTGTTCGTCTCGCGCCTGCAGCCATGGAACCGCACCGACCTGCTCGTCCGTGCCGCCGCGGCGCTGCGGGCAAGGCATCCCCGCCTGTGCGTAGCCATCGTCGGTGATGGCCCGGCCTCCGACTCGCTCCGCGCCCTCAGCCGCCAGCTCCGCCTCGAGGACACGGTGAGGTTCACCGGGGCGATCTACGGCGAGGATCAGCTCGCTCCCTGGTTCCTTTCCGCACAGGCATTCTGCTACCCCGCGAACATCGGGCTGAGTCTGATCCACGCGCTGGTCTACGGCGTGCCGGTCGTCACCAGCCGCGAGCAGCGGGCGCAGAATCCCGAGATCGAGGCGTTCCGAGACGGCGTCAACGGGCTGGGGTTCCCCCAGGATGACCTTGAGGGAATGACCGCGGCGCTCGACCGCGTGCTTTCCGACCCGACGGTTCAGCGCACGCTGGCGGCGGGCGCGCGGGCCACCGTCGAGCAGGACTACACCATCTCAAAGATGGTCGATGGGCTTGAGGCGGCGCTCCGGTATGCCGCGGCGCGCAAGCGTTAGGCCCCCGGGGATCCGGAGCACAAAATCCCCCGAAAGGGTCGAACCTAACGTAGTCCGATCGCTCCGGAAGTGCGGAATTTTACGGGGCATGCGCTTTTTTTCGGCACTTTGCTGGCAGCCTGCGCCGTGTGTGGCATGTTTAGGGTGGCACTACGTCCGATTGCGTTGGTCGGGTGTGGGGTGCGGCGGGATTGGAACTCTCTCCTCCAATCCAGCGTGACGTCGCGGGAAGGAGCGTGCCATGCAGGTGATCGTCAGTCGTTTCCGGCTCGTATTGACGGCGTTGTTCATGATCCCGGCTCTCGCGGCTGAGGCGCTTACCACCCGCGGCGAGGACGGCATGCGTGAAGACGGCCTCGACTGCTGAGCCGTTTCCGGTTCGACACTCCAGATCGTCATCGCCCCGGGACGGGTCAGTCCGGGGCGGTGCTGTTTTTGGAGCGGCCGTAGAGTCCACCGTGAGGTACGTCTGCCTTGATCTCGGCGGCAAGCGCACCGGCGTGGCGGTGGGTGACTCCATCACCCGCGTGGTCACGCCCGTGGAGGTGCTCGAGGCCCCCGGGGGGTCGCAGATGGGGAGCGAGTACCTCGCTCGGCTCGCGGGGGCGCTCCGTGAACACCTCGGGGATCCGCCTTCCCCGGGCGAGGTCGTGCTGGGCCTGCCTCTCAACATGGATGGGAGCGAAGGACCGGGAGCGACGGCCGTGAGGCAGTTCGGCGCCCGGCTCGCCGCCGCAACCGGGCGCGTGGTGCATTTTCAGGATGAGCGACTGACCAGCGTGGACGCGGACTGGTCCATGGCCCGGTCCGGCCTGACTCATGGTCAGAAGAAGAAGCGTCGGGACGCGCTGGCGGCGGCGGCGATCCTCCGGGACTTCCTCGCGGGAATGAGCCCCCCGAGCCCGACGCGCCAACCCTCACAGCCTGAGTACCCTACCGGGCCATGAAGACCTGGCGCCGGGGCATCACGGGCCGTTGGTTCGCGGGGAAGCGGTGGGCCACGGCACGCGCCCTCTGCTGGACGCTGCTGGTCGCGCTGGGTGTCAGCCACGCCTGGGCCCAGACGACGACCACGCCCCCGCCGGCGTTCCGCGCGGCGCGCACCGTCGTCGTGATCCCGCTGCGGGGAGAGATCGATGACCGGGGTGTGATGGCGACCAGCCTGCGACGGCGCCTGGCGCTCGCGGAGCGTGCCGGGGCGGACGCGGTGGTCATCGAGATCGACAGCCCGGGCGGCTCGGTGGACGCGGTGCTGCAGATGTGCCGCGCCATCAAGGGCTCACGCGTGCGGAACACGGTCGCGTGGATCAACTCGGACGCGTACTCGGGGGGGGCGATCGTCGCGCTGGCCTGTCGAGAGATCGTGATCAACGACCCGGTGTCGTTCGGCGATGCCAAGCCGATCTCGGGGGGCCCGCTGGGCATCTTGCCGCAGGGGATCCCCGACGAACTGCTGAAGAAGATCCTTCCGCCCCTGGTCGCGGAGGTCACCGAGTCGGTCCGCCGCCACAACGAGTTCGCGGGGCGGTACGAGTGGGACGAGTACCTGGCCAAGGCCATGATCGTCGACGACATGCGACTGTGGAGCGTTCGACACAAGGTCACAGGCGAGCGGGTCTGCATCGATCCGCACGAGTTCCGCCTGCTCTTCGGCGAGGGAGCCGACCCGGGCGGGGCCACGCGCCTCGCGTCACTCTCGTCCGCGAGCCCCACCGCCCCCGCCGACCCGCCTCCTGGGGAGGGCGTCGCGTCGGGCTCGGCCAAGCTGGCCGCGGCCGCCGACGCGGTCATCGCCCGGCTCTCCGGAGGCTCGGTCTCCACCCGCCGGCCGAAGATCTCCGCGGCGGATCGCGATCTCTGGGTGCTGGAGGAGAAGGTGCTCGACGGCTCGGGCCCCGCGCTGCTCAAGGCCGACGACATGGTCTATTTCGGCCTCGCCGCCAACACCACCACCGACGCGTCCGGGCGCACGGTCGCGGACCCCATCCGCACGGACGATGACCTGGTCGCGTTCTTCCAGGCCAAGAGACTGGTCCGCTACGAGGCGTCGTGGAGCGAGGGGCTCGTGCTGGTGATGACCCACATCGCCACGCGCTTCGTGCTCGTGGTCATCTTCCTGATCGCCATGTTCATCGAGCTCACGCACCCGGGCGCCGCGCTGCCCGGCATCATCGCGGTCGCGGCGCTCGCGGGCCTGGTCGCGCCCCCGATGCTCATCGGGATGGCGAGCTGGTGGGCCGTGGTCGCGATCATCTGCGGCATCGGCATGCTGCTGCTGGAGGTGTTCGTCGTGCCCGGCTTCGGCGCGCCCGGCATCTTCGGATTGATCCTCCTGTTCCTGGGCCTGGTCGGCGTGTTCGCACCCAGCGGCAACGGGCTGGTGCCGAGCTCTCCCGAGGGCCGAACGGACCTGCTCTACTACGGCGCGACGGTCTTGCTGGCCATGGTGACCGCCGCCGCGGGCATCGCGCTGGTCGCGCGAAACCTGAGGTCCATTCCCGGGCTCTCGCGCCTCGTGCTGCGCGACGCCGCGAGCGACGACGACAGCCCCGGAACGCTGGACGCCATCGCGGAGACGGCCCCCGGGGCTCCCGCGATCGGGGAGTCCGGGATCGCCATCACGGTGATGAGGCCCGCGGGACGCGTGGAGATCGGGGGCGTCATCGTCGATGCGGTCGCGGAGTTCGGGATGATCGAGGCCGGGACGCGAGTGCGGGTCACGAGCGTGGACGGCATGAGGGTGGGCGTGGAGCCGGACCGGGGGGCGACCGCATGATGGAGAATCCGCTGGTATGGGGCTGGGTGCTGATCGCCCTCGGTCTTGTCCTGATGATCTCGGAGTTCTTTATCCCCACGGGGGGCGCGCTGGGCCTCACGGCGATCGTCGCGACCATCGCCGGCGTCGTGGTGCTCTGGATCGGCGCGGGCCGAACCTGGGGCCTCACGGGCACGCTGAGCGTGCTGGTGATGGGTCCGGCGGCGCTCGCGTACGGACTCAAGGTCTGGCCCCACACGCCCCTCGGGCGGCGCATCATCGGCACGCCCAGCGATGAGGAGCGAGCCCGCGCGGCGAAGGCCGAGGCGGACGCGGCGGAGGCCGCCCGATCGATCCTCGGGCGGGAGGGCGTCGTGCTGACCGAGCTGCGCCCCGTGGGCACGGTGGAGATCGCGGGCAAGCGGTACGACGCGATCTCCGAAGCGTTCATCCTGCCCGCGGGGACTCGCGTGCGCGTCACGGGACAGGACGTCGCGCAGCTCCGCGTCCGGCGGGTCGATGACGCGGGCCGGGCCTGAACGTTCCCGGGAGTGCGCTGCGGGTTTGCGCCCACGTATACTCCACGACGCCCGCTCTTCGCGGAACGATTCACCCCGGGGACCCCCTCATGACCCAGCGCTCCGCCATCACCGCCGCCTCCGTGCTCTTCCTCGCCGCCTTTACGACCCCGGCACTCGCACAGCCCGCCGGCGGCGGCGGCGGACCCGGCATCCTCGACGCGGTCATCATCGGCGCCATCGTCATCGTCGGCATCATCCTGCTGCTGCTGGCCATCTTCCTCATCCAGTTCATCAACCTCTACATCCAGGCGTACACCAGCAACGCCCGCGTGGGACTGTGGGACATGGTGGGCATGAAGCTCCGGAAGGTGGACCTGCGGACCGTGGTGCTCAACCGCATCCGCGCCGTCAAGTCCGGCATGGACATCCCCACGAATCTGATCGAGACGCACTACCTTGCCGGCGGGCGCGTGAGCAACGTCATCAGCGCCATGATCGCCGCCCGCGGCGCCAAGATCGATCTCCCGTTCAACACCGCGACCGCCATCGACCTCGCGGGGCGTGACATCCTCGATGCCGTGCACACCTCCGTGAACCCCAAGGTCATCGACTGCCCCGCGGTGCAGGGCCCGAGGCAGACCATCGACGCCGTCGCCAAGGATGGCATCCAGCTCAAGGTCAAGGCCCGCGTCACGGTCCGAACGAACATCGCCCGCCTTGTCGGCGGCGCCACAGAGGAGACGATCATCGCCCGCGTCGGCCAGGGCATCGTCTCCACGATCGGCTCCGCGCACGACCACAAGGCCGTGCTCGAGAACCCCGACGACATCTCCAAGACCGTCATGAAGTCCGGCCTCGATGCGGGCACCGCCTTCGAGATCCTCTCGATCGACATCGCGGACGTGGACGTCGGCGAGAACATCGGCGCTCAACTCCAGGCGGCACAGGCCGAGGCAGACAAGAAGCGATTCCAGGCCGAGGCCGAGAAGCGACGCGCACTGGCGATGGCCCTCGAGCAGGAGAACAAGGCCAAGATCGAGGAAAACAAGGCGCTGGTGGTGCTCGCGGAGGCCGAGGTGCCCAAGGCTATGGCGGAGGCCTTCCGCTCCGGGCGCCTTGGCATCATGGACTACTACAAGATGCAGAACGTGCAGGCGGACACGCAGATGCGCTCCTCCATCGCGGGCGAGGGCGGCCGCTGAGACCCCCCGGTCCCGGGGCGGATTCCCCTTGACTCCCGTCGTCCGCTCTGCTGTAATAGCCTTGTTGAGACTCGATTCTCAAATGTTCCGCCGCCTGCTCGGCGTCCTGGTGGCGCTGGCGGTGGTCATGACGCCGACCGCAGCCCTCCTCCACACGCACGGGCACGCGGCGGGGCGTGCGGGCACCGTCGTCGATGTCTCGCACCTCCCGGATCACGCCAGCGGTGACGCACGGCCTGACGGGCACGACCGTGACCCGGCGGGTGATGACCAGGACTCCTGCGGCTTTTGCTTCCTCGTTCACCAGGCCCGCGCGGAACTCGGCACCTCGGTTCCCGTGCCCCCCGCGCCGACCCTTGCGCGTGCCCGTCCGGATCACCGGCCGGAGACCGCGCCGCGGGTGTTGACGACGCTGTGTGACGCCCCGCCCCGGGGTCCGCCCGCGCTCTGAGCCCGTCGACCCCCCTCGTACCACCGCATCGCACCGATCGATCCGCACCCTGGGAGTCTTCCCATGCGTGTCCGCGCCTTCACGCTCATCGAGCTGCTGGTCGTGGTCGCGGTCATCGCCCTGCTCATCGGCGTGCTCCTGCCCTCGCTCGCGAGGGCACGCCAGACCGCGCGGGCGACCCGCTGCCTCGCGAACGTCCGCTCCCTCCAGCTCGCCCAGGCGGCGTACGCCGACGCGAACAGGGGACGCCTCGCCGACGTGGGGCTGCCTCACGGCGGGGGTGGAGACCCACGGCTGTCCTTCGTCTTCACGCTTCGTGATTTCATCGGCTCCATTCCCCTGGACTACGACCCCACGCACCCGCCAGACCAGTACGTGACTCCTCCGGTGCTCAAGAGCCCCGGGGACGCGAGCCGGTACTGGGTGTCCCGTGATGGCGGCGAGGGCCCGGTCGGCGGGTCCTTCCGCCGCACGAGCTACGGGATGAACAACTTCCTCTCCCGCACCTACAACCCGGGTCTCTCGGATCGAGAGCCCTTCGACCGCATCGACCTGATCCCCCGCCCCTCGGGCACCGTGCAGTTCGTGCTGCTCGCGGAGCACGGGGACTACGCGGTGTCGGACCACCCGCACGCCGAGCACTGGCGCAGCGGCGCGCAGGCCGCCCCGCTCGCCTCCAACCAGGTGCGGATCGCGAAATGGGGGGGCAGGGACCGCACGGGGCTGGCGGTGTCGAACTACGGCTACCTCGACGCCCACGCCGCGGCGCGCCCGTTTGAACGCGTGTACACCAGCCCGATCACCAACCAGTTCAACCCGGAGTTCGCCCACGAGTGAACCACCGGGAGAAGGAGACTCTGCCATGAACCTTCGGGTCTTGATCTCCACCTGTTTCGCAGCGCTGAGCCCGTTCGCAACCGCCCAGCCCCACCACGGTGACATCCGCCTCACGGTCGACGACGCGATCAGAACCAACGACACTGACGGCCCGCAGCGCATCTTCGCGTCGGAGTTGGGAGCGGTCGTCCCCGACTACACCGATGAACCCGGCTTTGTCAGCGCTCCGGGGACGTTCCCGATCAACTCTCGAGTGGGATTTCGCATTCTGGACAGCCTGAGGCTGTGGGACGGCGCCTCGTTCGAGACGATTTCATCCGCCCCGATGGAACTCGCCTTCAGCACCCTCTCGCGCACCACCCCGCAGACCCCGCACATTGTGGATGGTTTCTCGCTCCCGGTGGGCTCCAACGGCGAGTGGCATCGCCACCTGGAGTTCTCGCTCCTCCCGCCGGCTGGGAGCGGGGTGTACCTGCTCACGCTCTCGCTCTGGTCCAGCGACCCCGCGATCGGTCCCTCGGACCCCTTCTGGGTCGTGTTCGGCAACGGCGCCGACGCCCCGACGCTCGACGCGGCGATCGGCTGGGTGAGGCAGTACCTGCTGCCCCCGGTCTGCGACCCAGACCTCAACCAAGACGGGAACACCGATCAGGACGACGTGCGCTACCTCGTGGATGTCATCGGAGGCGGGAGCAACTCCACCGGCATCGACCCGGACGTGAACCATGACGGCAACGCCGACCAGGATGACCTCGCCTCGCTCATCGACATGATCGGGGGAGGCGGCTGCCCCTGACGCCCGTCGGGACCGCGGTGCACGCGCGCCCGGCCCGGCTTTCTGCGAGTATGCTCCACCCACGCCGCACAAGCGGCCAGACAGGCGGACCTCCGATGCCCGATGCACCAGCGCTGAAGATCACCGACCTTCGGTTTCGCTACCCCAGGCCCCGCGAGGGCGAAGCCTTCGAGCTGCGGATCCCCGCTCTTGTTCTGGGGCAGGGCGAGCAGATGCTCGTCGCCGCCCGCTCGGGCGGGGGCAAGAGCACGCTCCTCAATCTCATCTGCGGCCTGATGGACCCTGACGGAGGGAGCATCGAGATCGCGGGGCAGAACATCCACGCGTTGCACGGCCCCGCGCGGGACCGCTTCCGCGGACGGAGCATCGGGATGATCTTCCAGACCTTCAATCTGCTGACGGGCTTTTCCGCGGCGGAGAACGTGATGGCCGCGATGATGTTCTCGGCCATTCCCTCTTCCGAACACCGGAGCCGCGCCCTTGGACTCCTCGCCTCGCTGGGCATCAGCAACCCGCACGAGAACGCGGAAAACCTGAGCGTGGGACAGCAGCAGCGTGTGGCGGTCGCGCGGGCCGTCGCGTGCGACCCGGTCCTCGTGCTCGCGGACGAGCCCACCGCCAGCCTGGACCCGGAGAACGCGGCGAACGCGATCGACCTCATCGAGAAGGCCTGCCAGGCACGGAACGCGTCGCTCCTGTGCGTGAGCCACGACCCCGCGATCGCCTCCCGCTTCACGAGGCGCGAGGCGCTCGGGCACGCCGGAGCAGCTTCGTAACGGAGACAGCCATGGCGATGACTGATTGGACCATTGTCACCCGGAGCCTGCGCACGAGGCTCTTCTCGACCGCCACCACCGTGCTGAGCGTCGCCGTGGCCGTGGGCCTGATGCTCGTGCTGCTCATGCTGCAGTCCTCGGGGCGAAAGGCCTTTGAACGCGGCACCGGGAACGTGCACCTGCTCGTCAGCCGCGACGCAAGCGGGCTGGTGAGCGTGCTCAACGGCATGTTCTACGCCGGCGCGCCCCTGAAGCCCGTGGCGTACGCGGAGTATGAGCGCATCGCGGGCAGCCTGCCCCTGGAGTTCGCCATCCCGGTGCAGCTCGGGGACAGCTACCGGGGCCAGTGGCCCGTGCTGGCGACCTCGCCCGAGTTCTTCACGAAGTTCCGGCCTGCGGAGGACGCGACCTGGACGTTCACCGACGGGGCCGTCTTCGCGAAGGACTTTGAGCTGGTCGTCGGCGCCGCCGCGGCACGCGCCACGGGCCTGAAGGTCGGCTCCCGGGTCGTGCTGACGCACGGGGCGGCGTCCAGCCGCTCCAGCGGAATCGCCGGGCACGAGCACGACGAGTTCAAATACACCGTGGTGGGTGTGCTCTCACCGACCGGCACGCCCCATGATCGGGCGCTCTTCTCGAATCTCACGAGTTCGTGGCTCATCCACGCGGCGGACCGCCTGGAGCGAGAGCACGCCGCCGGCGAGCACGACCACATGGACGACCACGAGCACCACGATCACGCGACGCTCACCGAGAAGGACCTGATCGACGCGGACCGCAAGATCACCAACATCTACCTCCGCGTTGCGACGCGCCCCGGGCAGGACGCCTCCGCGGCGGTCCCGGTCGTGATGGAGCACCTGCGACGCCACCCGGACTTCCAGGCGGCGCCCCTCACGGTCGCCGGCCCCGTCCAGGAGATCCGCAGGCTGGACGCCATCGTGGGAAACATCAACCAGTTGCTCGTCATCATGGCGGTGGTCGTGATGGCCTCCAGCGGCGTGGGGATCATGCTCGCGCTCTACAACTCCATGCAGCAGCGGCAGCGACAGATCGCGGTGCTCCGTGTGCTCGGTGCGAGCCGCGGACGCATCTTCGGACTCATCATCACCGAGTCCGCGTTCATCGGCCTGCTCGGGGCCGGCGTGGGGCTGGGCGTTGGACTCATCGGCGCTCAGATCGCCAGTGGTGTGCTCCGCTCCAGGCTCGGCATCTCCATCTCGCCCGAGACATCGCCCCTGATTCTGGCCAACATCTTTCTGATGACCCTGGGCCTTTCCATCCTTGCGGGGCTGGTTCCCGCCATCATGGCCTACCGAACCAGCGTCTGGCGGAACCTGCGTCCCACCGCGTGAGCGCCTTGCTTCCGATCGGGAGCGGAGCGCAGAACCCCCTATCATTGCGTTCGGGACCGTGAAGGAGCTGTACCATGCGTGTGTTCTGGGTGCTGATCGGGCTGGTCGCCATCGCGGCGGTGAGTGCCATCGGCTACACCTTCATGCAGCAGCGCCGCGCGATCGACTCCTTGGCGGAGGCCACCGCCGCGCAGGTCAAGGCAGCGGAGCAGGAGGCCCAGTTGGCCGCGGAAGTCGCGGCGACCGCGGCGGAGAACGAGTCCCTGCGGAACCTGCCCCCGGAGCCCACGAAGCCCCAGCCGTCATCGTCTCCGGTTACCACCGAAGCCCCCGTGGCAGAGGTGGTCCCCCCGGCGCACGCGCCCCCAACCACCCCAGCCGCCACGAACCCCACGGCCGAGGCTCCCCCACCGCCGGGTGAGGTCGCTCCCACGCCACCCGCCCCGGCGAACCCGGGCGGCATCGCCCCCGACGTCCACGCCCCCGCAGGCCCCATCGCCGAGCCCGCGAAGATCGGCGAGTACGACGTGGCCCCCGGGACGGTCGAGCGCAAGGCAGACGGCACGCTCCTGATTGACGGCAAGTACGTTGTCAAGGGCGCCGGCACCCCCGAAGATCCCTATCAGGTTTCGTGGGAGCAGCTCACCTCCGCCGCAGACTCCTTCGACCCCCAGTCCGGCAAGAAGAAGATCCCGCAGCGCATTGCCATGCTGCACGACAAGCACGTTCGCATCTCCGGTTACATCTCCTTCCCGCTGATGGTCGAGGAGCCACGCGAGTGCCTCGCGATGCTCAACCAGTGGGACGGGTGCTGCATCGGGGTGCCCCCCACGCCCTACGACGCCCTCGAGGTCACCCTCGCCAAGCCGGCGACCGGCAACAACCGCTACGCCATCGCCGGCAATGTGACCGGCGTCTTTCAGGTGAAGCCCTACGTCATGGGCAACTGGCTCGTCGGGCTGTACATGCTCAACCGGAGCAAGCTCGAGGGCACGGACTTCGGCGGCCCCGCGGGCAACTGAGCCCACGAACCCGGCGCTGACTCCCGAGCCCCGCCTCAATCCGGCACAAACACTTCGTACCCCCTCCCGAGCAGGCCGGTGGGTTTCCTGTACCCGTCAACCAGACGGTCCACCGCGCGGTCGATCGTCTGCTCGGTGTCCGCCAGGATCTTGGCGGCATCCACCGTCCCGCCCGCGCCCATGAGGTACGCGAACGTGCGGGCCATGCCGCAGTTGGCGACAAAGTCCGGAATGATGGCGAAGTGCTTGTCGGCCTTGCGCTGCAGATCGGCCATCTCGCCGACCCAGGCCGAGAGGTCGTGGCGCTTGGTCTTGAAGGCGAACGGGTTGTTCGCCCCGCACGACCAGACCTTGACGCCCGCCTTGCGGATCTGCTTGATGCGACGGGCGTTGAGCGTGTGCGACGCCGCGGCGGGGATGAAGATGTCCGCCTCGACGTCAAAGATTTCGTCCGCGGTGTCGCTGGCGAGCACCGCAGCCTGCTTTCCGCGCCCCGGAGCCCCGAGGCCGGTGCCCTGCCGCCCCGCGACCAGCGCCCTCGCGTCGAACCCTTCGGGGTTGATGGCGACTCGGAAACCCTTGGCGTCCTTGCTGCTGGTCGCCACGAGCCTTACGCCCATGTTCTCGAGGTAGTACGCCGCGAACGCCCCCACCGCGCCAAACCCCTCGATGACGGCACGTTGGCCCTTCAGCTCCATGCCCCTCACGTGGTAGTACCGCTGCACGGCGCGTGCGACTCCAAGGCCTGTGACCACGTCCGCGACCATCCAGGCCCCGTCACGGGGCCCGGGGAGACCTTCGAGCACGACCCGGGCTTCGCAGCCATGCCGGAGCCTCCCGACCTTCGCGTCGATCGGCTCGCCGTCGACGGGAGACATGTGCCCGGCGCAGATGCCGTGCTGCGGATGGTCGAGACCCGCGACCTCGCTGATGATCTTCGTGGCCTCGCTGACCTCGTCGACGTTGACGTCTCCCCCGGTGCCGTAACAGTGGCGGAGGTACGGCGCAACGTGCCTGTACCAGCGTTCCAGGACGCCCCGCTTGTCGCGGGCGTGCTTGAGGTGGTCAAAGCGGATGACCGACTTGCCTCCCCCGATGTCCGGGCCGCAGACGCGGAACTTGACCCCCATGGTCTTGGCAAGGAAGACCGCCTCCTCCCGCGAGCCACGGTCGCGCATCCGGGTACCGCCACCGGCGGCGCCGCCGGTGAGCGAGTCGATGCAGAGCCATCCCTGGGCGTCGGTCCTGTCATCGTGCCACTCCACGACGATCGCGGGTGGTCGCTCGAAGAACCGCTGGTACTTCTTGTAGCCGTCTGCCATGGGTGGGCGTTCCTCTCGGCGCGGCGGGTTGAGCGCGGCCCCCTTCGGGCGGCGCCCACGCCGGTGCGCGGGCCGAAGGTTAGGTCGGACCCGCCCCGGAGAAGCCCGAAGAGCGCGTGCCGGGTGTGTCAAATTCGCGCGAGCCCCGGGCGTTGTGGCCGATACCCTTGGCGCTCCCGGAGGATGGATGCTGCTGCGCGACCTGATTTCCGGCCTCACGCTCCGCGCGCCCAAGGGAAGCGACCTGAGCGTGCGCATCTGCGACCTGACGGAGGACAGCCGGACCGTTCTGCCCGGCTCGTTGTTCGTCGCCCGGTCGGGCCGGGTGGCGGACGGGCGGAAGTTCGTCGGCGACGCCTGTGCCGCCGGAGCCGCTGCCATCGTGACTGATGACCCGGACCTGACCTGCGACCGCGTGCCTGTTCTGCACGCCCCCGACATCCTCGGGGCCAGCGGGGCGCTGGCCGAGAGGTTTTACGGGTACCCCACCCGCAACCTGAGCGTGGTCGGCGTCACGGGGACCAATGGCAAGACCACGATCTCGTTCCTGGTCTGGCAGATGCTCAACGCCCGTGATCGGCGCTGCGGTCTGATCGGCACCGTGCTGGTCGACGACGGGCGGGAGGTCGGACCGGCGACCATGACCACGCCCCCCGCGGTCGAGCTGAGTCGCTTGTGCGCCTCGATGGTCGAGGGCGGCTGCGGGGCGCTCGCGATGGAGGTCTCCAGCCACGCACTGGACCAGAAGCGTGCGGATGCCCTCCTATTCCGGGTCGGCATCTTCACGAACCTCACCGGCGACCACCTGGACTATCACAAGACCATGGAGGCGTACGCGGACGCCAAGGCCCGACTGTTTGGCCTGCTGGACCCCGCGGGCCGTGCCATCGTGCCCCTCTCAGACCCCTGGACACCCCGCGTGACGGCGACATGCCGGGCGCCAGTCTGGACCTGCGCCGTGTCGGGCCGCGGAGAGGGCGCCGACTGCACCGTGGAGATCACCAGCGGCGACATGGACGGCATGAGTCTGCGGCTGCGTGGCCCCTGGGGAGAGATCACGACCCGTGTGGCGCTGATCGGGAACTACAACGCGATGAACGTGCTGCAGGCCACCGCCGCGTGCCACGCGTTGGGCCTGAGCGCGGGCGAGTTGGAACTCGCCCTGCGGGGCGTGACGGCGCCGCCGGGCAGGCTGGAGCGGGTTTCCACCCCCGCTGATCGCATCTTTGTCTTCGTCGATTACGCCCACAGCGACGATTCGCTGCGGAACGTCCTTCGCACCGTGGGTGCCGCGATGCCCGGACGTGGTCACCGGGGCGAACGCCTCGCCGCCGCCGCGGGCGCCGCGGGCGAAGCGACGGAAGGAAGCCGACTCATTGCGGTGTTCGGCTGCGGCGGGGACCGCGACCGGACCAAGCGTCCCCGCATGGGGCTCGCTGCCGCCGAGTGCGCCGATGAACTCGTCCTTACCAGCGACAACCCCCGGACCGAGCGCCCCGGCGACATCATCGCCGAGGTGCTCGCGGGGATCCCCGCGGCGGCGCGAGGCCGCCTCACCGTCCAGGTCGACCGCGAGCGGGCCATCCGCCACGCCATCGAGACGGCCAGGCCCGGTGACGTCGTGGTCATCGCCGGCAAGGGGCACGAGACCGAGCAGATCATCTCCGACGGCGCGGGGGGCACCATCCGCACCCACTTCGACGACCGCGAAGTCGCCCGGCGGTGGCTGGAGCAGAGGCGGCCCGTCGCCGGGACGGCGCGCGGATGACCTTCTGGACACCGGACAGCGTGCGCTCCGCCATCGGCGGCTCGTGGCTCGAAAGACCCGACACCTCGGCCCCGGCCGTGGAACTCTTCGGAGCCTCCACCGACAGTCGCACGCTCACACCCGGCCAGGTTTTCTTCGCGCTGCGTACGGAGAAGGCGGACGGGCACGCATACATCCGCGATGCACTCCTCCGCGGCGCCGGGCTGGTCGTGGTGGATCGGCCCGAGTCGGTCCTGCCCCTGGACTCCTCCACGCCTGCCCGCGGGGTTCTCCGCGTGCCCGACGTCCGCGCGGCGCTGCTCCGGCTCGCCGCCGCGTACCGACGAAGCTTCGAGAGGACCCGCGTCATCGCCGTCGGTGGGAGCAACGGCAAGACCACGACCGTCCGCCTGCTGGAGCAGGTGCTCGGGCGCCACTTACGCGGCTCGGCGTCGCCCAAGAGCTTCAACAACGACCTTGGCGTTCCCCTCACGGTGCTCGGGGCGAAGCGCACGGACCAGTTCCTGATCTGTGAGGTCGGCACCAACGCCCCTGGTGAGCTCCGCCCGCTCGCGGAGGCCCTTGCACCCGACATCGGGGTCATCACGAGCATCGGACGGGAGCACCTGGAGGGCTTCG
Organism: Leptolyngbya sp. PLA1; assembly: GCA_021405315.1. Classification (GTDB taxonomy): domain Bacteria; phylum Planctomycetota; class Phycisphaerae; order Phycisphaerales; family UBA1924; genus RI-211. The sequence goes on along the minus strand of QWIH01000016.1, from coordinate 52,780 downwards.
GCTCCATCGAGGGTGTTGTCCGCGAGGAGGCGTCGCTCGCCGCGGGGCTGCGCGAGGGGGGCGTCCTGATCCACAGCTCGGACTCGCCGGAACTGCGCGACGCCGCACGTCCCCTCCTCGCAGCCCAGCAGGCGATCTCACTGACCTTCGGCATGAGCGCCGAAGCGGACCTGCGGGTGAGCGCCGTTTCGACGGGAATGTCGGGCACCGCCTTCACGCTGAACGAGCGCGAGACGTTCCGGGTCGGGCTCCTCGGTGCGCACAACGCCCTGAACGCCGCGGCGGTCGTCGCCGTCGCCCGCAGGCTCGGCCTCTCGCACGAGGAGATCAGGGCGGGGCTGGCCGCGGCAAGGGGCGCGCCGATGAGGCTCGAGCCGGTCGAGTCGTCCGGGGTCTGGTTCCTCAACGACGCGTATAACGCCAACCCGGAGTCCATGCTCGCGGCCCTGAGGACCTTTGACGAGGCCTGCGCGGGCTTCGCGCGACGCGTCGTCGTGCTGGGAGACATGCTCGAGCAGGGTGACGCGGGCCCGCGCGTGCACGCGGAGATCGGCGCCGCTGTGGCCGGGGCCGCACCCGACCTCGCCGTCTTCGTGGGGCCCCTGATGGCGCACGCCGCGGACGCGGCTCGCGCGTGGCCCGGCGGTCCGGCTCGGTCCACGATCGTCACGATCGGCTCGGCCCGTGGAGAGGACGTCGGCCGGATCGCCTCCTTGCTCCGACCGGGCGACGCCGTGCTCCTCAAGGGTTCCCGGGGCATGTCGCTCGAACGCGTGCTCGCCGCCCACTCCGACGCTCACCGCTCCGCCACGCCCGATGCCGACCAGCCGGCCCCGCACCACCCCTGACGCATGCTCTACGCGCTGCTCGATATTCTCAAGGACTGGCTCAACGAGCATGACCTGTACCGGTTCGTGTCCGTCCTCGACCAGATCCAGTTCCGCGCCCTCGCCGCGGCGTTCTGCTCCTTCGCCCTGGTCATGGGGTTCGGCAAGGCGACCATCCGCTGGCTGCTCCGGCAGAAGATCGGCGACAGCGGCGCCACGGACGCGGAGGCCCTCCGGGCTCACGCCGGCGCCAAGGCCAACGTCCCCACCATGGGAGGCGTGCTCATCGTCGGCGCCATCCTCGTCAGCGTGCTCCTGCTCGCCGACATCCGGCAGTTCTACGTCTACCTCGGCCTGGTCGTCGTCCTCTGGCACGCGGTGCTCGGGGGCTTCGACGATTGGCTGAAGCTCACGGCGCAGCGCCGGGGCACGGGCTCCCGCCAGGGCCTGTACGCCTGGGAGAAGTTCATCTTCCAGATCGGCATCGGCCTCATCGTGGGCTACTTCGCCTTCAAGCACTCCGGCGAGAGCCAGCTCCAGCACGTCCTCAACCTTCCCTTTCAGAAGACCTGGTCCGCGCCCGGCCAGCTCAACCCCGCGCTCGTGTACCTCAATCTCCCCATGTTCATGGTCTTCGCGACCCTCATGATCTGCGGCATGTCCAACGCCGTGAACATCACCGACGGCATGGACGGGCTCGCCGGCGGGATCAGCGGCATCGTCTGCGTCGGGCTCTTCGTCATGTGCCTGGTCGCGGGCGATCAGGGCTTTGCACAGTACCTGCTCGTCCCGCACATCCCCGGGGCGGGCGAGCTCGCCGTCCTCGCCGGCGCGACGGCCGGCGCCTGTCTGGGCTTCCTCTGGTGGAACGCTTCCCCCGCACGCGTCTTCATGGGCGATACCGGAGCGCTCTCCCTGGGCGGGATCATCGGCTACCTCGCCATCATCGTGCGGCAGGAGTTCGTCGTCCTGCTCATGGGCGGGGTCTTCGCCCTGGAAATCGCCTCCGTCATCGCCCAGGTCGGTTTCTTCAAGGCGACCGGGGGCAAGCGCCTCCTCCGATGCGCGCCCTTCCACCACCACCTCCATCTCGGTGGTTGGCCCGAGCAGCAGATCGTCGCACGCCTGTGGATCATCTCCGTCATTCTCGTCGTGATCGGGCTGGCGTCCCTGAAGATCCGGTAGCGCCGCCCGGAGCTCACGCCAGCTTGATCAGCCTGCGGCCGACCCACTCCATCGCGAGCAGCGAGATCAGCAGCACCCAGGCGATGGGCTTGTCCCACAGTGTCTCGACGTCGGGCTGGCCCAGCAGCCTCAGCTCACGGTTCGGCAGGTGCGAGGCAAGCTCACCCAGACGCTCCGGAGGCAGGACGATCCCTCCCGTCGCGTCGGCCAATGCCGCGAGCGCCGGATGATCGGACTGCGGAACGCGCAGTTCATCCTCAGGGAGCGAGACCCGCACGGTCGCCTTGACCCCCGCGAGGAGGGCGTCATCGGGCTCGACCTCGTACATGCCCGGGTCGAGCGCCGACCACGCGCCCTGGAAGACCGCCGGCGCCGCCTCGCCCTGCCCGGACGGACGGAGCGTCACCTCCGTCGGCCTTCCCTCGCTCCCGATCCGGGTCACGCGGACCCGCGCCTGCTCGGGCCTCTTCTCGATCAGCGTTTGATCGACCAGCCTCAGCGCGATCTGCACCTGCTGCCCGCTCACCACCTGATCGGGCGACACGGTCAGCACCGCGGCCTTACCACTCCGACCCAGGCTCTCCCGAGCCATGAGCCTCACCAGCGGTATCCACATCCGCTCCATCATCGCCTGGCCCCGTCCGTAGCGATATCGCCAGGTTTCATCGGTCGCGACGTACGCCACGCGCCCCGCGCCGTACCGCATCGTCATCACGAGCGGGGCGGACTCGCTCCCGCCTCCCGCGCTGTGGGCCGTGGCGAGCACTTCGGTCGTGGGCTTCAGCATCGCGGGCTCGATGCGCTGCGCCCAGCGGAGCGTCGTCCAGCCCAGCGACGGATCGGAGAGCTCTCCCGGCCATGGGTCGGACGAGCTCTCGCCAAGTTGGAGCAGCGCGTAGCGGCCCGCCGCGGGCGCCGACTTCATCACCACCGGCCCGGCCCAGGGCCTGGGTCCGCCCGAGGCGAGCGACCCACCGTCCGCCGCCAGCGAGAAGGGAAGGAGGTCCGCGGCAGGCGTGCCCCGCCAGGCTCCGGGCGTGTAGCCGGGCCCGCCGATCCAGATCAGCCCGCCACCCCGATCCGCGATCATGCTTCGGAGGTCATCGAGCTGCTGCTCGCTGAAAAGCGACGGCCTGACGTCACCGAGGATGATGACGTCGATGGCGTTCCACTCGTCGCGCGTGCGCGGGACGGCGCCGAGCGGCTCGGTGCCCTCCTGCAGGTACCGCCTGTCCGCCGCGAGCATCATCGTTGCGGAGCGGATCGACGGCTCCCGGACGATGATGTCCTTGAGATGCCGGTACTCCCACCTGGGGTAGCCTTCGATGTAGACGACCCGGATCGGACGATCCACGATCTCGACGCGCACGTCGCCGGTGTTGTTCTCTCCCGAGAGGTCGGGCAAGTCCGGCACAACCTCCACGCGCCAGTCACCATCGCCGGGGTCGTCTTTCTTGGCTGTGAGCGTGAGGGTGTGCTGCTCGGGGGAGTCCGCGGGCAGCCGCTGCTCGTCGAGGACTTCACCCGTGGCGCGATCCAGCAGCCTCACCCGCGCGGGCAGGGGCGAGCCCCCCCGCCGATCGACCGTGACCGAGACGGGCACGAGGTCACGAACGTAGGCCAGTCCGGGCGCCTCGACGCGCGCGATCGAGAGGTCCGTCGGGGCGCTCTCCGACCCCACCGGCACCGCGATCACGGGCACCTGCCTGGACTGCAGCGGGCGGAGCTGCGCCCGCGTCGGCTGCTCCACCGATCGACCGTCGGACAGCACCACCACACCCGCCAGCGGTCTGCCCGCGACTCGTCGGAGTGCCTGATCGAGCGCCGGCCCGAGAGACGTCCGCGAGCCCGCCGGTTCCGCCAGATTGATCGATCCGTCCTCACCCATCGCCAGGTCCTGCACCCCGGCGTCAAAGCCCAGCACCAGCACCCGCCTCGCGTGCGCGAGCTCCGCCAGCGGCTTCATCGCCGAGGTCAGCGCCCGGCGGAGTTGTGTCTCCCGCCTCTCCCGCGAACCGTCGGGACCGACCACATCCGCGATGTTCATCGACGCGGAACGGTCCACCAGCATCACCACCCAGTCCGGCTCGACGCTCTCGTTCTGCCTCACGAGCTGCGGGCCCGCCAGCAGCAGCGCGATCAGCAGGAGCAGCAGCGTCCGCAGTGCCGCCAGCCCGGTTCTCGCCCCCTTGTGCCCCAGCAGCCTGACATACGTCACCGCGGCCCACGCGATGCAGCAGGCGCCGATCATCAGCCACGCCCAGCCCGGCACCGGGCGTGCAAGCTCAAACTCCACCCCCGCCGACCCGGCGGAGAGGTTCTTCAGCGACAGCAATCGGTCCAGCCACGCGCTCACCGTGCGGGCTCCTCTCTGTCGACCGAGGCGTGGCTGGCGAAGCGGGCGACCACCGCCTCGGCCGCCGCGAGAACGAGCGCCGCCGCAAGCAGCGGAAAGCTGATGGGCGGGTCTTTCGAGGCGCCAGCTCGCCCCGGGGCGCTCTCCCCGGCGCCGATCCATTCCGGCTCTGCGCCGAGTCCGGCCAGCCAGCGAGAGAGCTGCCCCGGCTCCGCGGGCGCCAATCTCGCCCCGCCCAGGTCCGGATCAAACGCAATCTCGCCCATGGCGACTCCCGAGGCAGCCCGCGCCGTGTAGTACCCCGCGTGCCGGATCGGGACCTCCAGCCTGCCCTGTGATACCGCCGACCGCTGGGGCCCCTCGCCCGCGCCGATCCTCACAAGCTCAACCACCCCGGGCCCGAGCACGGGAGAGACCCCCGCCTCGCACACGCCGTTCCCCGCGGCTCGCCCGACGCCCTGCCTCACCACCTCCTGAAGTAGTGGCACCATGAGGGGTTTGGTCGGCAGGTCCGTCCACGAGAGGTCCATTGCCACGGTCGACACCACCAGGAGGCCGCGCGCCGCGCCGCCGCCCGACGGAACCGCCGCGAGCAGAACCGTCCCGTCAGAAAGCTGAAGCAGCGGCTCGGGGCTCCCCCCCGGGAGCAAGGGGAGACTCCGGGACACGGAGACCGGCTTCGCAAGCTCCGGAAGTTCCGGACCGATGATGGCCAGCAGTCCGCGGGTGCTCGTCACGGGCGAGACCGCCAGCGCGGGCGTGTGAACCGCGGCCTCCCTCGCAAACGCAACGTCGACACCCAGGCCCTTTGACATCGCCTCGGGCCACAGGTGCGTCTGTGCCGCGGGGGGTGGAAAGACCACGACCAGCGTTCCACTCGCCAGCAGCTCCCCCACCGCCCTCCACCCTGCATCGTCCAGCAGGTCGGGCCTTGGGATGAGGATCGCGTCGGCCCCCGCGAGCACCCCCGCACCGCCGGCTCGGGCCGGGTCCTGTGTCTCGATCGTCAGATCCCCATCCTGGCGCCTTCGAACGCCGACATCCGCGTCGGGGCCGATGGCGAGCGCCAGCCAGTCGGCCGGGGTGAATCCATCGATCGTGGAGGCAACGCCCAGTCGGTCCGCGGTGAGCACCACCACGCGCAGCCTCTCGCGTGTCTCCAGCACCACGCGGCGTGCGTTGTCGCCATCCAGCCCGTCCGACGGCACGCCAGCCGTCGCTCGGAGAGCCCCCTGCCCGGCCCTGGCCGCCGGAAACTCGACCTCGACGACGCGCGTCCACTCGGCCTGGCCCGGGGCGAACACCGCCTCGGATGACAAAGACGGCCCGTCGTCGCCGGTTCGCACCACGAGCGGAATGCTCGCCCCGGCTGAGACACCCGGCCCCGTCCGCCGGAGCGTGACCGCAAGCCGCACGGGAATCGGGGCCGCGTCCGAAGACGGCGTCACCACCACGCTCCGGAGAGGCCTGACCTCCGTGACCGTGACGTTGCCAGGCTCGGCCGTCGCCGGGGGAGAGGAGACCACACGAACCCGGCCGGGGAGGGCCTGAATCGCCGCGCTCAAGTCCGCAGAACCCTCGCGCCATGCGGAGAGGAGCACGACCTCCGCCTCGCCGGTGCTCTGCGCTCCGGGCAGATCGCTCCGCACGCGGTCGAGCGCGCCCACCAGGTCCGCGCGGCTGTCAGTGGGCCTCACGTCCCGCAGCGCCTCGCGCACCGAGCTTGCATCCCGGGAGGGGGGCCACACCACGGCCTCCGCGGGCCCGCCCAGTGCCAGGACCGCCGCCCGGTCGCCACGCCCGCCATCCAGCCCGTCGAGCAGGGTCTGTGCGAACCCGACCGAGCGTTCGAGGTCTGTCTGGCCGTCGAGCAGCGCGCCGGAGGTGATGGAGTTGTCGACGAGGAGGTAGACCGTGCGCGACGGGCGCCCGCCGGCCAGGCCCGCCGCCCCAAGTACGGGCTTTCCGAGCGCCGCCGCCAGCAGCAGGACCAGCAGGCACCGCCCCGCGAGCAGCAGGAACTGCTCCAGCTTCATCCGTCTCCGCTGCTTGCGATAGGCCTGCAGCAGGAACTGCATCGCCCCCCAGGGCACCGGCCTGCGGCGCCGGCGCATGAGGAGGTGCACCAGCACCGGAATGCTCACGCACGCCGCAGCAGCCCAGAACAGGATGGGGTTGAGGAGTGTCACAGCGTTACCGGTCAGCCGAACTTCCCGCGCTTGATCATGGCGTTGCGGCGGGCGACGTACGCCGCCAGGGGAGGTCCCAGCCAGTCGTGCGTGCAAACACGTTGATAGTCAAAGCCAAGGCCCAGGCACGCCTTTTGCACCTCGGACGTGTGCTCCTTCATCACCTGCAGGTACTCCCGCCGCAGCGCCCTCGGGTCCACGCGCAGCGCGTCCTCGCCTTCCAGCCCGACGAACGGCGCCGCGTCGGTGAAGTCGAACGTCTCCTCGCGTCGGTCGAGCACCTGAAAGACGATCAGGTCGTGGCCGGCGTGCCTGAGCCTTGCGAGGCCCTCGCGGAACTCCTCGATGTCCATGAAGAGGTCGCTCAGCAGGACCACCAGGCAGCGGTTCGTGACCTTCGCCAGGGTCTGATCGATGACCCGCACGAGGCTCGCCTTCCGCCCGGCGTGCGCGGGGTTCACCGGGTGTGTCGCCAGTGCGCCCACGATCTGCCTCCAGGTCGCCGAACTGCTGCTGCGCCTGATGATGGAGATGATCTGCTCCGCGAAGATGCCCAGGCCGACCCGGTCACCCTGCTGGATGGTGATATAGGCCATCGCCGCGGCCAGCGCGGTCGCGTGGTCGAACTTGCTCCACGTCGCGCGCCCGTCGATGCTCGCCTTCACACCTTCGCCGCTGGCGTCCTCGAAGGAGCGGCTGCCGTACATCATGGACCCGGAGGCGTCCGCGAGAAGCACCAGGTCCAGGTGGGTCTCCTGCTGATGCTGCTTCAGGTGCAGCTTGTCCGTCCGTCCGTACACCTTCCAGTCGAGGTGCCTCAGGTCATCGCCCGCGACATACGGCCTGTGCTGCGCAAACTCGACCGAGGACCCCTTGTACGGCGAGCGGTGCTGCCCCGAGGCGAATCCCTCCACGATCATCTTCGCCCGGAGTTCCAGCGATGCGAGCCGCGCCAGCGTCTGCGGGTGCAAATACAGAGAGGCGTCCACCTCGGGGGGACGCTGCACCTGCTCGGGCATGCGGGGCACTTCGCTCACGTCCAGATGCTATCGGACTTGCGCACCCCACGGTCCATCCGCATCCAACCGGTTTCCCCGGACCGCCCCGCCCCGCAACGTCCGATACCATGCGGCATGTCCCTTTCTGATACCTGCCCGGTCATCCGTCGTATCGGCGTGCTCACCGGCGGCGGTGACTGCCCCGGCCTCAACGCCGTCATCCGTGCCGTCTCCAAGGATGCCCTCCAGTGCGGCATGTCCGTCGTCGGTGTCGAGGACGGATATCTGGGCCTGATCGAGAACCGATTCTGCGAGATCACCGACGACAAGCTCGCCGGCATTCTCCAGCAGGGCGGCACCATTCTCGGCTCCAACAACAAGTCGAACCCATCCAGGTTCGTCGTCGGCTACAACCCCGCCCCCCCCAAGGGCGATGGCAAGCCCATCTACGCCGACGTCACCGCCAAGTGCATGACCCACCTCCGCCAGCACGGCGTGGAGGCCCTCGTCGTGATCGGGGGTGACGGAACGCTCACCTCCGCCGCCACCTTCTCAAAGCTCGGCATGCCGTGCGTGGGCGTCCCGAAAACCATCGACAACGACATCGTGGGCAGCGAGATCACCTTCGGCTTCCAGACCGCGGTCGCCACCGCGACCGAGGCCATGGACCGCTGCCGCACCACCGCCGACAGCCACCACCGCTGCATGGTCGTGGAAGTGATGGGGCGAAACGCCGGGTGGATCGCGCTCCACGCGGGGGTCGCGGCTGGGGCGGACGTGATCCTCATCCCCGAGATCCCGTTCGACATGACCAAGCTCTACACCCGAATCCTCAGCCGAAGCAAGGCGCACAAGCGCTCGAGCCTCATCTGTGTCTCCGAGGGTGCCAAGCCCGCGGGGGGCTCCCAGATCGTCGCGAAGGTCGACCCGACCAGCCCGGACCCCATCCGCCTCGGGGGCATCGGGAAGTGGCTCGCGGACACCATCGAGGAGTCCACCGGGGTCGAAAGCCGATACGTCGTGCTCGGGCATGTCCAGCGAGGGGGGACCCCCGTCGCGGCGGACCGAGTTCTCTCCACGATGCTGGGGAACCACGCGATGAAGCTGCTCCGAGAGGGCAAGGTCGGACGCATGGTCGCGGTCCAGCGCGGGACCCTGACCGACATCGACCTCAGCGAGCCCGCGGGCAAGCAGCGTCTGGTGACGCCTGCCGAGCCCCTGATTGATGCCGCGCGGGCGGTGGGCGCCTGCTTCGGCGACTGAATCCCATGTCCGGGCTTTGATTGGTATTCCTTGTGACACTCCGGTCGCACCCCAAACAGGCGTTTCGCGTACATTTGGTGGACGGAGACGCATGCCCGGGCCATCGATCAAGGTACCCGCGCGAGGGGGCCCGGATGTGTCGATGAACTGCCGGGGCTCCGTGAGCCCGGGAGGAGCATGCAGGCCCAAGGCACAGACACGCCCCCCGATCTCCCCGAACCGCCGGAGGGCACCGACCCGGGATCGGCGGCAGGGTTGCGCCGTGTCCGCTCGTCCCTCGCCCAGCTCGGGCTGCTCGTCCGAACCATGCTCGTCTTTCAGCGCGCGGGGTGGATCGCGGCGTGCGTGCTCGCCGCCGCCGTACTCGGTGGCCTGGTCGACTTCTGGTTCCGATTCCCGACACCTGTTCGTCTCGGTGCGTGGACTGTCGCGCTCATCACGACGGCAACCTGGGTTGTCCGGAGCGTGTGGCCCGCGCTCCGCTTCCGGCCCCGCGCGTCCGATCTCGCGCTGAGGCTTGAGCAGACCGAGGCCGGCGCGGAGGCTGGGCTCCGTGGCACGCTCGCCGCAGGCCTCGAACTCGGCGAGAAGCGGGCGGAAAGCCCGGTGGCGTCGGCCCTTGCCGCGCTCGCCGTTTCGCGGGCGCTGCGGTCCGCCTCCGCGTTCGGAAGGCCGCTGCAGGTCCTGAACCTCAAGCCACTTCGGCGAACGGTGGCCGCCCTGGTGGCGGTGGGCGCCCCGGTGCTGGCACTGGGCCTCGTTCGTGGCGAACTGCTCTCGATCGGCACCGCCCGCATTCTGGTCCCGTGGACGGACGCCTCGTGGCCGAAGCGAACAACCGTACAGGCAGCCCCGCACCCGGCGGCACACGCCCGAGGTGCCGCCCTCCCGCTCCGCGCGATCCTCACCAAGTCCGACAACCCGACCGGTCAGACAGATGTCAGCGCCGTCTTCCGCGTCTCGATCAACGGCGTGGCCGAGCCGGCCCGCCACGTGCTCCTCACCTTTCAGCAGGACGCGCCGGAGCACCCGGGTGCATCCGGCGAGTTGTACGAGCGCCTGCTCGATACCGAATCGCTCGTCCCCGCCGCGGCCCGCGACCCCCACGCCGAGGTTACCGTCTCCATCCGTTACGAGACGGACGACGACGCCACCCCCGAAACAACCGTGAGACTCGTGGAGCCCCCGGCGATCACGAGCGCCCGGGCGGATGTCCGGCCCCCGGAGTACGCCGCCCTGGCCATCGCGGGTGCGCAGGACGTGGTGCGGGGAGAGCGCGAGCTTGGCCCGGGTCGCGACGACCGATCGGTGCTGGGCCCGGTCCTCGCCGGATCAGAGGTCACCCTGACCTTCGAGTTCAACAAGTCCATCCCTGTCCCGTCGAGGGACGATGAGGCGATCCGCAGTTGGGCGATCTCCTCGCTCCCGGGCCTCGAATCCGAGCACGACTTGCGCGCCACGCACACCGACCGCTCGTGGGTGGTGTCCTTCAAGGCGAACCGCTCCGCCCGCTTCCCGGTGGTTGTCCGGGACGAGTTCGGCATCACTCCCAGCGAGGAGTCCGCCTACCGCCTGGAGGTCGTTGAAGACGGGACGCCCGGCGTGGCGATCGTGGAGCCGGCGCAGGACGAGTCGGTCCTCCCCACCGCGGTCTTGGACGTCGCCGCTGAAGGCCGCGACGACATCGGCCTCGCCTGGGTCGAGGTGCAGCAACAGGTCGCCCGCGCCCCCCAGGGCTCCGCGGGGGCTCCGCCCGAGCCCACGGCGGAACCCGAGCGGCTGACCCGCGCCGTCCCCGCCGGAACGGCGCGTGCGGCCATCACGCTCGTGCGTGCCCTCACGAACATCGATCTTCAGACCATGGACGTCCGGCCCGGGGACGAACTCTGGCTCGTGGCCCGCGCGGCGGACCTGATCGCCGCGACGGGCGAGCGCGAGCCCGCCGCCTCCGGCGTGCGCCGCATCCGCATCATCGCGGAGAGCGAACTCGTGGAGCAGGTGCGGGCCGAGCTCTCGGCGGTCCGGGAGAGCGCCAAGCGGCTGGCGGAGGACCAGGAACGCGCCACCGATCGAACGACGAGCGCCACGGACGCGGCGCAGACCGCTTCGATCTCGAGAGACCAGCGCCAGATCGGCGACCGCATGACACCGATGGGCGACACGCTTCAGCGGCTGCAGCAGCGCGTGGCCCGCAACCGGCTCGATGACGAATCCCTTGGGGCAACGCTCCGGGATGCGCAGGAGCTTCTGGACGAGGCCGGGCGTCAGTCCGACCTCGCGGAGCAGTCGCTGCAGGACGCCGGGTCCGACCCGGCCCGGGCCTCCCAGCACCGCCGGCAGGCGGCGGAGGCCCAGCAGGAATCGCAGCGCTCGCTGGAACAGATCGCGGAGATGCTCGACCAGGGACGCGATACCTGGGCGGCACGCCGCGCCATCGAGCGGCTGATCACGCAGCAGCAGCAAGTCAGGCAGCAGACAGAAGCCCTGGGCGAAGCGACGAAGGGAAAGTCCGCCCAGGAGCTCTCGCGGAACGAGCGTGAGGATCTGGAGCGCGCCGCCCAGCGGCAGAGCGAGGTCGCCCAGCAGACCTCGGCCGCCATCGAGTCCCTCGAACAACAGGCCGGGAGGCTGCAGGAGGCCGACCCGGGTGCGGCGAAGGCGCTGCGCAACGCCGCACAGAAGGCCAGGGAGAACCAGGTCCGCGAGCACCAGGAACAGGCCGCCCGCCAGGTGCGAGAGAACCAGACCGGCGCGGCGCAGCAGGAGCAGCGGCAGGCCGAGCAGACGCTCCAGCAGATGCTGGAGGAACTCGAACGCACCGAGGCCGCCCGCGATGAGGAACTCCGGCGCGTGCTCGCGGACCTCACGGAATCGATCCGCGGCCTCATCACGGCCCAGCAGGCACAGCTCGCCACGCTCGCCAGGGGCGACCTCACCGACGCGGGCATGATCACGCTGCAGCGAAACACGCTGAGCGTGACGGACGCCGTCCGGGCGCAGTTGCGGGGAGGCGACGAGGTCGCGGCGCTCCTCGCCGCCGCGGGACAGGCCCAGGGCAGCGCCATCGGCTTCCTCCGCGCGGGCGACCAGGGGAAGGCGGACGCGGACGAGCGCACCAGCCTCGCGAAACTGAACGACGCCATCGCCGCCGCGGAGAAGCTGCGCGAACAGGCCGACGAACGGGAGTCGCAGCGCAAGCGTGCCGAGTTGAAGAAGGAGTATGCGGCGATCCTTGAGCAGCAGGCAGCGCTGGCCGCCGAGGCGGTGCCGTTGACCGGGAAGGAGCTGAGCCGGCGCGAGCGAGTGGCCGCCCGTCAGTTGGGCGAGCGCCAGGGAGAAATCCGGGCGCTGATGGCCGAGCTTCGCTCCAAGGCCGAGGGGATGGAGGAGGCGCGGGTGTTCATGTTCGCCCACCGACGCACCGACGACGCGATGGCCCGCGCGGCCCAGAAGCTGACCTCCGGCAACACCGCGCCCGCGCTCGGCGCGGACCACGCAGGCGCCATCCGGGGTTTGCAGCAGCTCATCCAGGCCCTTTCGGACTCCATGCAGAAGCGCGACTTCCGCGAGGACGATGGGGGTGGTGGCGGAGGTGGTGGCGGCGGCGGGGGAGGACCCGGACAGCCCCAACCCCTGATCCCGCCCGTCGCGGAGCTGAAACTGCTCCGCTCGATGCAGTCCGAGGCCGCGGAACTGACCCGGCTCATCGCGGAGTCCGGGCTGCAACTCACCGGCGACGAGGGGAAGTCGCTCCGCGATCTGCAGGCCGAACTCGCCAGCGAGGGCGCCCTGCTCCTCAAGCGCATGCAGGAGCAGTCCGAGACAGACGCGCCGCAGGCTCCGGAAGGAGGCGGCCAGTGAACGCCCTCAAGCCTCTCGTGCTTGTCGCGCTGCTCTCCGCCGCGGCGCTGGCCCGGCAGCCGGCCCCGGCGCCCGATCCCCCCTCCGCCCCCCCTCGGGAGCCCACGCTTGATGAGCTGCTGGGGCTTCCCAAGGCCCCGGGGGACGACGGTGCCGCAAGCCACGACGCCGCCCTGAAGCGGGCGCTCGGCGCCGAAGAAGCCGGTGAGCCCTTCGAGCAGGCGGTGACGCTGATGCAGGATGTCTCGTCGCGGCTCAGCCGGGACGGCGACGCCGGGCTGGAGACCCAGCGCCTGCAGCAGGACATCCTGACCAAGCTGGATGCGCTCATCGACGCGGCGCAGCAGAACCAACAGCAGCAGAAGCAGCGGTCACGCTCGCGCCAGCAGCAGGATCAGCAGCAGCAGGGCCAGCAGATGCAGCAGCAGAGCCAGCAGGGGCAGCAGGCGGCCCAGACCAATCAGGCGGGCGATCCGAACGTGCCCAGACAGGACGGCGGGCTCCGGCCGGCGCCGGCGGGCAGCGCCGCCTCGTGGGGCAACCTGCCCGAGCACGTGCGCAACGCCCTCACTCAGGGCCGCAGCGACCGCTTCAGTTCTCTCTACCAGCAACTCACGGAGCGCTACTACCGCCGCCTCGCGGAGGACCGCTCGGAGGGCCCCCGCTGATGGGTGTGTTCTCCAGCATGGCGTGCTCGCTCGCCGTCTCGATGGGCGGCGTGCTCGATCCGGCGCTGTTCGCGCCCGCGTCCTGGCAGCCCGACCCCTTCCCGATCCACGTCACAGCCACGGACCAGCCCCTGCAGGACGAGATGTCCCCGGAGCTGGACCGGGCCGTGGCGCGCGGGCTGGCGGCCCTGGCCCGCACGCAGAACCCCGACGGGTCGTGGGGCGAGATGCAGTTCGGCCGCACCGTCGCGGTGACGGCCCTCGCCTGCATCGCCTTCATGGCCGACGGCAACCTCCCGGGGCGCGGGGCCTATGCCGACAACGTCTCCCGAGGGCTCGACTACATCCTCGCAAACGTGAGCGAGAACGGGCTGATCGCGACACCCAGCGCCAACAGCCCGATGTACGGGCACGGGTTCGCCACGCTCTTCCTGGGAGAGGTCTACGGCATGACGGGCCCGGGCGATGATGCGCGTGCTCAGCGCGTGCACTCGGCCCTGTCCCGCGCGGTCCGCCTCATTGAACAGTGCCAGAACGACGAGGGCGGGTGGCGCTACAACCCTGTGCCATTCGACGCGGATGTCAGCGTCACCATCTGCCAGATCATGGGGCTGCGTTCGGCCCGCAACGCCGGGCTCGACGTCCCCAAGACCACCATCGACAAGGCCGTGGAGTACGTCCGCGCGTGCCAGAACCCTGACGGCGGGTTCCGATATCAATCGATGTCCGGGCCCAGCGCCTGGCCCAGGTCCGCCGCGGGCATCGCCAGCCTCCAGTACGCCGGCATCTACTCGGACCGTGCGATCGACTCGGGGCTGGCGTACCTCTTCTCCAACGCCATGCCGGGCCGGGCGGACACGCAGGCGATCCACTACTTCTACGGGCACTATTACGCGGTGCAGGCCTGCTTCCTGGCGGGCGGACGGTCGTGGTCGCGGTGGTGGCCGGCGATCCGCAGAGAGCTCATGCAGGCCCAGCGCGAGGACGGGATGTGGGCGGATTCGAGTGCCGGGGATGATTACGGGACCGCCATGGCCGTCATTGTTCTGCAAATGCCCAAGCGGTACCTGCCGATCTTCCAGAAGTAGCGTGGCTGGTTCTCCGGGAATGCGTGCCCCCCGGGCAACGCTCGTGCGTATGGAGCAAGCGGTGAACTCAGCCCCGATCAGTCTGCTGACTCTGACGCTCTCCGCGGGCCTCGCCGCGGCGCAGCCCGCCGGCGGGTCACCGTCCCGCGTTCTGCTCGATCTTGACTTTCGTGCCACTCCGATCGAGGTGGTGTCACTCTCCGGGTCCGAACTCCGCGCCCGCGATGCCGAGGGGCGGGCCGTCACCCTGCCCCGGGCGCACGTCCTCGCGATCCTCGCAAGGCAGGAGGGCGTCCGTGAAACGCCTAGCCAGGAGGACCGCGTTGCACCGACGGCGCAGCCGCGCGTGCGCCTCGTCGACGGGCAGGTCTTCCCCGGAGCGCCCGCGTCGGAGCCCGCCGCCCCGGACTCCCTCCGCTGGGAGGTGCCCGGATGGGGTCCCATCACGATCCCGCTCGACCGCGTGGCCTCCGTTTCGCTCTCGCAGCTCTCCGCGGCGGAGCGGAAACCCGGCGCCGCAGACCGCGTGCTGCTGACGAACGGCGACACGGCGGAGGGATTCGTCGCGGGAATTGGCGGCGTGATCCGCATCGAGGGTGCCCGTGACGCCACCACTCTGCCGACCGACCGCGCCAGGGGCGTGGTGTTCTCGAACCCGGATGTACCTCCCGCGGGCACCATGATCTGGCTGGTGTCGGATGTGGTCGCCGCCGTCGACACCCTCACGGTGGACGCCGCCGGAGTGTGCTCGTTCGTCCCCGTGCTCGGCGAGAAGGGCACGGGACCGAGGACCGCACCCTTCGCGAGCGTCCGGGCCGTCGTCTTCGACTCCGCGCGCGTCCGTGCGCTCGCGACGGTGCCGTGGGTCAACATCGGCGCCGCGCCCGGCAGCACCAGGCGCTGGACCCCGCCACCCGTTTCCGGCGACCCGGCCCGGGCCGCCCTGTTCGCCGCGGACATCGAGCTCCCCGGTCCCATGACCGTTGAGTGGGACATTCCTCAGGGCGCGCGAGTACTCGCCGGCGATGCCGAACTGCCCCAGGCCTGCCGCGTCTGGGGCGACTGCACGCTCTCCATCCGCGCCGGGGACGGGACCGTGCTCTGGGAGCAGCGCCTCACGGGAGAAAAGCCCGAGGGATCCTTCCGGCTGGATCTGCCCCAGGGACTCTCGCGGCTGAAGATGATCGTGGACCCCGGAGCGAGCGGCGCGGTTCAGGACCGCGTGGTACTGCGGGCGCCGGTGCTGCTCGTGGACCCGTAGCCGCCGGTCAGGGGCAATCGCCACCCGCCACGACGTTGAGGAGCGCCGCGACGTCGTCCTGATCCACGTTGCCGTCGGCGTTGAAGTCCGGATCGATGCCCGTGGGGTTGTCGCCGCCGCCCACGACGTTGATGATGTACGACACATCGTCCTGGTCGACGTTGCCGTCCTGGTTCACGTCCGGGTCGCAGCCCGCGGGCGGTTCGATGACGAACGCGAAGGTGGCCGCTCCGCCCGGCAGGCCGTCACCCGAGGGCAGGACTCCGGCGAACTCGCCGTCCATGGCCAGGCCGGCCGCCGATGAGGTCACCGCTCCGCTCACGGAGATCGTGTACGCACCCGGGGCAAGTTCGGAGGCGGGAGTGAGCGTTGCGGTTCGGCTCGGCGCGTCGTACACGAGGCTGCCGGAGACCATGCCTCCGGGACCGGTCAGCGTGACCGACCCGCCGGGCACCGCGACGGGCTCGCTGAAGGTGACGGCAACGGCGGCAGGTGCCGCGGGTCCGGAGAAGCCGGGCGCAGGACTCACGGCGACCACCTTGGGCGGCCCGTTCTGATAAGAAACGCCCGTCTTGCCGGTGTTCAGCACCCAGTCGAACGGATCAAGCGTCACACCTGTCGCGGGCGTGGGGATGGGCAGGAGATACCACTGTGACCTCGCCGCGTTCTGGATGGGAACCGTCACCGGCCCACCCGAGGTGTCCACTCGGACGTCGATGCCGGCGCGGAAATACCCGGCCTGCGCTGGCGAGCCGGGCCAGGCGGCATCCTGGGTCTGTGAGAGGCTCAGGGCGAGGTAGTTCTGTCCGTTGATGGAGACGTTCTGCCAGCCGTACGAGTACGCCGGCGCCCCCACGCCGTACACCCACTGCTGAGAGAACCAGGTGAGGTCCTGCCCGGCGAGCGCGGAGGCGGCGTTGAAGAAGTCCTCCGTGGTCGCGGCGCCGCCCTGGAACTCCGCGCGGTACTCGTTGAGAGTGGCGAAGAACGCCGCGTCGCCCATCAGCTTGCGGAGCTGGTGCAGCACCCATCCGCCCTTGCGATAGGTGTACGTGCTGCTGAAGATGCGGTTCATGTTCGACGTGTCGTAGACGTACACGCTGTCGCCGACCTGCGCGGGCTTGCGCGCCACCATCGCCGCGAGGTACGCCGGGAGGCCAGAGGAACCGGGCTTGCGCTCCTCCCACACCGCCTCGCTGAAGGTGGCGAACCCCTCGTTCAGCCAGATGTGATTCCACGTCTTGCAGGTCACGTTGTCGCCCCACCACTGGTGCCCCAGCTCATGAGCGGTCACGCTTTCGGAGAAGGTTCCCTGGCCCGTGTTGGTCTGGTGCTCCATCCCGCCGTTGAAGGGGAACTGGTAGATCCCGTACTTCTCCGCGACGAACGGGTACTCGCCGAAGACGGGGCGGTACGCGGCGAGCATGTCGAGGCACTTCTCCCACGCGGCCCGGTTCCCTGCGGTGTCGCTCGCTGGATAGATGTTGAACTCGACCGGCATGGTGCCCGTCCCGCCGCCATCGAGCGGGTAGGTGTACGTGCGTGTCCAGGTGTTGTAGTTGGTGCTGGAGAACGCGACCAGGTAGGGGGCGATGGGGATGCCCGACTGCCACTTGTACTTGCTGCGTCCGCCGCCCAGCGCCTGCGGGAATCCCGGCGCGAGCAGGCCGTTGGAGACGGTCCGGAGCGAGGATGGTGCCGTGACCGCCAGAGACATCGTGAACTTGTCCCCGTTGTTGCCGGGGAGGAAGACGTCGCCGTCCTTGATGGGCCACCAGGTGGCCGCGTAGTAGGCCTCGCTGAGCGTGCTCACGAGGTCCACGCCGTTCTGCGTGCCGAAGGTGATGGACCCGAAGCCACGGGAGACCGCCGTTCCCGCGTAGGTGATGGAGACGGTGAACTCCTCGTTCATCCCGTAGGTGCGGGGGAGGGTGACCGTTCGGGCGTAGCTGTTCCCCGCGGGGCCCGCGACCACGGCGGGTGTGCCGTCCACCGTGAGCGAGGAGATGGTGAAGTTGCTCCGGAGCATGAAGGTGAACTGCGTGAGGTTCGGTGTCAGAGACCGCACGCGCATCACGTTGGATCCCGAGATGTTGTCCGTCGACGGCACGATCTCGATGTCAAGGTCTGTATGGAGAAGGTCAGTGTCGGAGAATGCCTCGCGGCTCGCGTAGCCGACGGGTCGCTGCTCGTGGATCTCGAATCCCTGTTCTTCGAGTTGGCGGAGCATGTGCGCCTTGCCGCAGCCGCACTCATCAAAGCCGAGGTCCGGCTGGGCATGGGCCGCACCGGCGGAAAGGACCAGGACGAGCGGGAGTGCAATGCGCATGAGGCGTCCTCGAGGGGCGTGGAACAACGACCGCGGGCGTGGAGGGCAAACACCCGGGGGGAGCTTCCTCCCCCCGAGTGTGGGTCTCGTGTTACGGGCAGTCGCCGCCGGCGACCACGTTGATGAGCGCCGAGACGTCGTCCTGATCGACGTTGCCGTCCTGGTTGAAGTCCGGATCGGCGCCGCTGGGGTTGGCCCCGCCGCCGATGACGTTGATCAGGTAGTTCACGTCATCCTGGTCGACGTTTCCGTCCTGGTTGAAGTCCGGATCGCAGGGCTGCGGAGGCACGCAGACGGGCTGGACCACGCGGAACTCATCGACGGCGGCCTCGACGACCGAGCCGGTGCCGCTGTCATCCGCGATGAAGCGCACGCGCGTGGTGTTCGTGGGGGTGACGAAGTCGCCCACGCGGGCGGAGTGGAAGATCCACCCCCCGCCGGACTCGGCGACGGGTCCGACGGTTTCGAGCGGCACCCAGTTGGAGGTGCCGTTGGCGGAGATCTCGACGCGGAAGGTGTCCGCGTTTGGCGCACTGCCGGCGCTGTTGGAGTACCAGCGCCAGTAGGAGATGGTGGCGTTGGGCTGGCCTGCAAGGGCGAGCGCCGGCGAGAGCAGCGTGGTGAACCCGCCGTCGACGTCGTTCGCGCCCACGGAGGCGCCCGCGACGCCGTTGGTGACCCAGCAGATCGTGCCGGGGTTGGAGACGTCATCGCCCGGCTGCGCGGCGGTCGCCTCCGGGTCCATGCGGTTCCAGATGCCCGTGGTGGCGGTGTCGCCGGGCTGGCCACCGGCCCACCCGCGGTCGATCTCCATGTCGTCCGCGAAGAAGACGTTGGTGCCGGTCAGCACGGTTGCGGAGAAGGTGCTTGCCGGCGCGCCCGCGGGACTGACCTGGTTGCCGATGGACGAGCCCGTCTGCACGTAGAAGCGAACGTTGTCGAAGCAGGAGAGGCCGGGCAGGGTGGCCTGGTAGAACTCGCCGCCCAGGGGCGCCATGGAAACACCCGTGAACCCGCCGCCGTTCACCGAATAGAAGAGCTGTTGTGTGCCGGAGGTGAGGGTGACATCCACCGGGGTGAAGCGGACCTGGAAGCTGGTGGTGGAGCCGGGGTCGAGCTGGGAGGGCGTGCCCGAGGGGAACGTGATGTCCACTCGCTGGGGCGTGTCAAAGGCCTCGACGATGCCGGCGGTGGCGCCGCCGGTGGGGCTGGTGGCGCTGAAGCCAAGCCCGCGGCGTGCGAACCCGCGCCACAGCGCGGCCTGGTGGGCCCCGCCGTAGCGGGTCATGTCGGCCTGGAGGATCCCGTCACGCTCCTGGAGCATGTTGGGGGCCGACGGGGCCAGCTTCATGCCGTCCACGACGAGCTGCATGAGGATGTCGTTGGCGGCGAAGCCCTCGCTGATGGCGAGTTCGCGCCGAACACCCAGGAGCACGTTGCACCAGATGTCTCCGAGGTTGTGGACCGCATTCGCGGTCGCGGAGCCGAAGGGCCCGCGGGCCACGCCGTCGGCGTTGTACTGGGCGGTGTCACAATCGGCGTAGGTGAGGGGGCTCTTGGCGAAGTCGATGGAGTACGGGAAGCGGCGGATGCCGTAGTGATAGTTGTTCGTGTAGCCGGCGGAGCCGAGGTAGGTGCCGTAGCCGCCCATGGCGTAGACGGCGGAGAAGTCGTCGGACGGCTCGGCGTTGAGGCAGATGCCGAAGAAGTCGCCCCAACCCTCGCCCATGCCGCCACCCTGGGTGCCGGTCAGCCCGCCGCCGTGGAGGCGGATGGAGAGTCCGTGCGACAGTTCGTGATAGATGATCTCGGTGTCGAAATCGCCGTCGCGATCTGGCGTGGGTCCGGTCCAGACGTACATCTGGCAGCGGGCGCCCGAGCCGTCGGTGCCGCTGGTGCCGAAGTTGGCGTTGTTGGTGCCGCTGCCGTCCTGGGCTTCGGCGCGGACGGGATCGCCGCCCACACCCTGACCGGTGAAGTTGGTCGTCTGGAAGTTGCGGGCGGCTTCGTTGAACCCGAAGGCGTACAGGCGGTCGTGGTAGTGGTTGCTGTTGTAGAAGAGTTGCGTGATCGCCGCGTCTCGGTAGACGCTGGGCGCGTCCCCGCTCTCAAAGCCGATATTCGCGGTGAAGTCAAACACGCGCCCCGGCGCGGCGGTCCCGGTGGCGCGGTCCGCGTCGCTGGCGGTGTTGTCGTTCGCGGCGTCGGTGTAGGCGTCGACGTTGTTTCCGACGGAGCGGTTATCGCCGTCGTTGATCCAGCCGTTCGGCGAGAACGGGGCCATCTGGGCCGGAGTCACCGTGAGCAGGCTCCGCGAGACGTGGGCGAACTGCCCGCCGTCGGGCAGGGCGCGGCCGGGCGAGCCCGGCGCGGGGCTGTCCTTCGGGTAGACACGCATGGTGATCGACTGCGTCGTGTCCCACTGGAGGCGGTTCCAGCGATACAGCGTTTCGCCGTTCACCGCGTCCACCACCATCTCGTAGGTGTTGCCGGGGCCCGGCACGGGGATGACCACGTACCAAGCCGGCACCACCTCGCCCCGGTTCCGGGCGAAGTACACGCGTCGCGACTCGATCGGGTCCTGGTTGCCGAAGTCCTTGGACGCCGTCCACGTCCGCTTCTCCTCATCGCCGGACGCGGGGCCGGGCGTCGGATCGGCGGTGAGCGTGATTCCCACGTTCGCCGCGGCGGCGCGGATCGCGTCCAGATCGCTCAGGACCGGCGCGGGGATCGAGAGCCCCTTGGTCGGGATCATCGTGCTCCCGACGTTCATCAACTCGCCCCGGCCCGTGACGCTGGCCTTCAGTTCGGCGCCGTACAGATCAAGACCGTTGACCCGCTGCTGCCACGTGAAGTGGTGCATGAGCCCGTCGTGGGTGTCAAAGTCCCTGGTGAGCGGGAACGAATCCAGCTCCGCGAGGTCCAGCTCCATCAGGCCCTGGTGAGCGGCGAACCAGCCACGCACGACGTCACGGGGCGCGGCCTTCGAAGGGCCGGTGAGGAACGAGGCCGTGGAGCGGACATACTGCGCAGAGCCGAGCGCCCAGTGCTCGTCGATCCGGATGTCGCGGACCATCGCGCGGAGCGCCGCCTCGTCATCCAGCTTCGCCTGATAGGCGGGCGTCTTCTTCCAGTTCGCCACCGCGGCGAGCGCCGCCTGCGTGGGAATGTCCTGCTGGCCGAACTTCACATCAAAGAAGGGGAGGCCGTGCTCGTGATTGCACACCTCGTCGCCATGCATGTGAGGCTCCGACGCCACCGCCTTGCCCGCGACCAGCGCAAGCACCGTCACCACGGACGCCAACACCCGACGACCCCTGATCTCTCCGTTCATCGCTTCCCCTTTCGCGCCCCGGAACCGAGGCACCTGTGTCGCCCGCCTGGAACAATCCGAACGCTGCACGAACAGACCCGCTGGATGCCACGGTCCCCCGCGGCCGGCCTGAAAGGCACCGGGCCGCACTCCATCGCTTCGTTACCGGACATTCTTGAGCCGAACCCCCGGAAACCTCCTGATCTCCGCGAACGCACGTTCCGTAACCGGCCCGGCGACGTCGGACGAAAGACCTCGCCCCATCCCTACGCAAAGGGGTCGGCGCCGTTACGCGCCGACCCCGGGAAAAGCATCACCGCCACCGGCTTACGGGCAGTCGCCACCAGCCACGACGTTCACCAGCGCGGCGTAATCGTCCTGGTCGACGTTGCCGTCCTGGTTGAAGTCGGCGTCGCGGCCGGTCGGGTTTGGCCCGCCCGCGATGACCCCGACGAGGTACCGCACGTCGTCCTGATCAACGTTCCCGTCCTGGTTGTAGTCCGGGTCGCAGGAGGGCCCGGTGCTGCACTCGTAGCGGAAGATCTTGAAGTCATCGATGGCGGCCTCGACGAAGTTCTGTGCCGTACCCGAGTCCTCCGCACGGAACCGGAACTTCACCTGGGCACTTGTCGGAATGGTCGCGGCCGACATCGTGAACTGGGAACGCACCCAGTCGTAGACGATGGGCGAGCCGACCGGCACGCTGTCCGCGACCTGCCAGGATGCGCCGTTGTTGTTGGAAACCTCGACCGTGAAGGGGTCCAGGTGCCCGGTGGCGCCGGCGGAGTAGGAGGCAAACCAGCGCCAGTACTCCACCACCACCAGCGGGGCGGAGGACAGATCGATCGTCGGCGTGGTCAGCACGGTGTACCCGTTGTCGACGTCCCACTGGCCGACCGTGGTCCCCGCCCGGCCGTCGGTCACCCAGCACATGCTCCCGGGGGCCGGCGTGTGGTCGTCACCGGGCTGGAAGAGCTGCGTGCCGTTGAAGGTCGGCTCCGGGTCCATCCGGGTCCAGCCGCCCAGGAACGTGACGGTGGAGGGCACCGCGGTGTTCTGCACCGTCCAGCCGGGATCGGTCTCGAACGTCTGGTTGGAGAACTCGGTGGTGCCGGAGTAGGTCAAACCCTGGAAGAACCCGACCGGCGCGTTGCGGGGGCCGGTCTGCTGACCCACGTTGGTGCTGAGAGCCAGGTAGAACCGCACCGTGGAGAAGCAGGGCGAGGCCGGGACCGTCGCCAGGTATTCGCCCGGCCCCGTCTGAGGCATGGGCACGGAGTTGAAGGTCCCGCCGTCGATCGAGTAGAAGAGGGTGCCCGGGCCGGGGTTGATGGTGAGGTTGAAGGGTGAGGCCAGCACGCGGAACGAGGTGGGGGCGTCGGCACCGAACTGCTCGGGGGTGCCGTCGGGGAACGAGAAGTCGACGCGGACCGGGAGGACGAACGATTCCACGATGCCGTTGGTGCTGGAGTCCGGCGAGACCGCGGTCTCGCCCATGCCGCGCTTGGCGAACGCCTGCCAGAGGCGGTACTGGTGCGCCCCGCCATAGCGGACGAGGTCGGCGGCGAGGATGCCGTCGCGCTCATCGAGGAAGTCCGGCGTGCCGTCAGGCGCAAGCTTCATGCCGTCGACCGCGAGCTGCATGATGATCTGGTTGGCGGCGTAGCCCTCGTCGATGCCCATGGAGGCGCGGCATTCGAGGAGCGTGTTGCACCACACCTCGCCGGCGTTGTGCACTTCGTTGGCCGACCCGGAGGTCGAACCGATCACGGGGCTCGGCGCCGTGGAGACATTGCCGATGGCGTACTGGTTCGGGTCGATGTCAGCGAAGGTGTAGGGGTTCTTCAGCATGTCGGTGGAGTACGGGAACCGCCGGATGCCGTAGTAGTAGTTGGTGAGGAACGTCGCCGAGAGGAACTGCTTGGTGACCCAGCCGCCGGTGGTGTAGACGCCGTTGAAATCGTCGGTAGGCTCGGCGTTGAGGCACGTGCCGTAGAAGTCGCCCCAGCCCTCGCCCATGCTGCGGCTCTGGGTGCCCGTCAGCCCGTTGTGAAGGCGGATCGAGAGGCCGTGCGAGAGCTCGTGGTACACCACGTCGTTGTCCAGCGTGCCGTTGCGTGCCGGCGCGGGGCCCGTAAAGATGTACATCTGGGTGCGTGCGGTGCTGCCGTCCGCGCCGGTGCTCGACCAGTTCGCGTTGTTCGTGCCGCTCCCGTCCATCGCCTCAGCCCGCACGGCGTCGCCCCCGACGCCCTGACCTGAGATATTGAGGGTCTGGAAGTTGCCCGCGGCTTCGTTGAAGCCCATGGCATAGAGCCGGTCGTGGTACCGGTTGCACGCGACGAAAAGGTTCGTCACAGCAGCGTCCTTGAACCCGCCGGGGGCCTGGTTGACATCGTGGACGAAGTCGAACACCCGCCCGGGGGCGGCGGTGCCGACCGCCCGATCCGCGTCGCTGCCCGTGTTGTCGTTCGCGGCGTCGGAGTACGCGTCGACGTTGTTGCCCACGGTTCGGTTGTCGCCGTCGTTGATCCAGCCGTTGGGCGAGTAGGGCGAGATCTCCTGCGGCTGCACGGTGATGAGCTGCCGCTCGACGAACGGTGCCTGAGCGCCATCCGGGGTCGCCGGGCCCGGGCTCCAGGGCGCCGGAGAGTCCAGCGGGTAGACGCGGTACGTCGCGGGCTGGGTCGTCTCCCAGACCGTGAGGTTGTGCCTGAAGAGCAGCTCGCCCGTGCGGGCGTCCACGATCGTCTCGTACTGGTTGCCGGGGCCCTTGACGGGCACGATCACCCACCACGCGGGCACGATCTCGTCGCGCGTGCGTGCGAAGTACACCTTCTTGGTCTCGATCTCGTACCCGTTGGCAAAGTCGGTGGAGTTCACCCACTTGCGGTGCTCGTCGGCGCCGCCGGCCTCGCCGGGCTCGGGCATGGTGGTGATGGTCACGCCGCAGGCCGCGGCAGCCGCCCGCAGGGCCTGGTGGGCATCGAGCTGGTAGGCATCAACCGCGGCGGGATTCGGCACCATCTTGCTGCCGATCGTGATGAGTTCACCCCGGCCGGTCACGTTGGCGATGAGCGTGCATCCGTAGACGTCGATGCCGTCGATCACCTGCTGGAAGGTGAGGTGATGCATGAGACCTTCGGAGGTCTCGTAGTCGCGGGTGAGGCGGGCACGGTCCAGGTCCGCCGCCGAGATGCCGAAGAGATCGGAGTAGTGGTTGACGAACCCGCGGGCCACGTCGCGGGGCGAGTCCTTCGAGGGTCCGGTCATGAACTGCCAGACCGAACGGACGAAGTGGGGCGAGCCGTAGCGGGGATCAGTGTCGATCTTCACACTGGGCACCAGCGCCCGCAGGGCATCAGCCGAGGCCTCTCGCTTCTGCCAGGCCGTGGACCCGCGGTACGCCGCCATCGACGCCGCCACCTGCTTCGAGACGCTCCCGTCCGCCTGTTCACGGACGTCGTACTGAGGCAGACCGAAGTCCATCGCCGACTGCCCGCAGCACTCGGAATGGGCGTGCTGTCCCATCGCCAAGCCGCAGGCGCCGAACAGAGCCGCCGCCGTCAACACCACGCCGAGATTCGCGTTTCGCATGCCTGAGCCCTTCCGTTCAACTCACACCGGACGCCGGAACAGATCGACACCCCTGCGGGGACACCCATCACGCGTCGCCGGGCGCGGCGGGCCGCACGGTCCGATCACGCAACGTCCACGGGCGCCTCGCGGCGACCGTCGCACACTAGGTATACCAACCCAGCGCCCAAACGCAAGTCAAACCTTGACCCGCCTAAGGGCAGCCCCCGCCGCCCACCGCGTTGATCAGGGCCGAAATGTCGTCCTGATCAACGTTCCCGTCGCCGCTGAAGTCCGGGTCGATGTTGTTCGGGTTTTCCCCACCCCCCACCACGTCGATCAGGTATGCCACGTCATCCTGGTCCACGTTCCCGTCCTGGTTCAGGTCAGGGTCACACGCCGGTGGAGCAGGGCCCTGAACAACTACCAGCGCTCGTCCCACCTCGACGTCCGGGGCGGCACACAGCGCCGCGTCCATGCTGCGAAGGTCCACCGCCGCCCAGAGACGGCTCTCGGCATCGATAAACCCGTGATGAGGAACGATCGCGCGAACAAACGACCCGTCGTTGAACGCTCCGTCCGCATTCAGGTCCACGGCGTCGTTGGACCGCAGCACAACCGATCCATCCGGTCGCACCACGGCCTCGCCGGCCAGACCGCCAGACGCGGTGCGGCCTCCAACGACCAAGCCTCCGGATGCGTCGGCGGCGGCGAGGACAAACACCTCACCGCTTTCCGCCCACAACTCCCCTGTACCGCCCGGCAACAGCCCGCCGCTCCGGGCCAGGACCTGCCCGTCCAGCGCCACCCAGGAGCGACCATCTTCACACGCGCCGACCAGCCACCACCTTCCGGACGCATCGACTCCCAGAAACTCGGCGGGTGCGTCGGGGGCACCGAGGCACCCCGCTTCGAAGCCCGCGGCACCCTCCTGGGCGATGACCACTCCATTCATCACTGCCACTCGGTCGTGCGAGGCATCGGCGTCCACGGAGCATCGCGTCAGCCATCGCGCGCCCCACGGGTCCGTTGCCAGCACGCCCGGCGGGTCATCCGGCCCACCGAACGAGCGGTACGGCGCAAACTCCCCGTTCACCTGCCCCGCGGGTAGCATCACGCCGGACCTCGCAAGCAACTGATTGCCATCCAGCGCGAGAAGCGCCTCGCGGGTGGTCGGTGTCGTGCCCGGCCCGAGGAGCGAGGTGTAGAACGCGGTGTCCCCCCAGGCGCTGAGGGTGACGCCCCCGCGCGCCGCGCCATACCACACGTTGGGCCCGAGAGCCGGCACCGCCACGCCCTCCTGGGCCACACGCACCCAGCCGCCCGGTACCTGCTTCACCACGAAGGAGTCCAGTGATTCCGGCTCCGCTGTTTCACCCGAGAATGCCACCCGCCCCGCATCGTCCACCGCCCCCACGGGATCGATGGTCCGGGGTGGCCAGGCACCGCCCAACGCCGACGGGATCTGCGGCCAGCCCCCAGTCCGCGCGACGACGTCCACCGCCTCGCCCTCGCCACGCAGCAGGACCGCTCCGCCGTCGGTCGTGAGGGCTCGCAACACCCACCACCGGCCATTCGGGCTCGGCACCGGGCGTCCGAGGCCCTCAGCCGCAATGGTGACTCCCGGTAGGCCGGGCACGCCGGCCCCTTCTACCAGCACCGCCCGCACCGACGCCGCCGCGGGCAACGGCGACCGCACGACGCTCTGGGCGGACGCCGCGTTGTTCGACGCGATCGGGTCTTCCAGCGACCCCGAAGCCGCGACCGAAAGCACGATGGGCCCCGCGTTCTGCGGCACCACCCGCACCGTCGCGCTCGCGCTCGCTCCGGAAGCCAGCACCGGCGTCTGCCAGTGGAGCACCCCCGCGGCGGGTGTCATCGTCGGCGTTGAGCCCGCGAAAGGGGCGTCCGCCGGGAGCGAGATAGCAGCCGCGGCGCCGGCCGCCTGAGGCCCGCGGTTTGTCACGGAAACGATGAACTCCGCGACATCGCCGGGCTGGAGCGTGCAAGCCGCGGGCGCTCCGACCGACGCCTGGATGTCCGCGGTGGGCCCCAAGGCCATTAGCCCGGGCGCCCACGTCGCCCCCGCGCTGGTTGCGGATCCCGCGAGGGGGTTGGGCAAGGTCTGCACCCACTGGCCCGTCTGCAGGTCCAGAACGTGGATGGGCTCCGCCGAAGTCTGGTAGACGAGGTATGCCCGGCCCGGCCCCACTGCCAACCCATCGAAATCCGTCACCGTGCCGGGGTACGGGGCCACCCGCGAAAATGACGGGCTCTCCAGCGGCGCGTCGATCCGATAGACGCCGCGGGAGCCCAGCGGCCCGCTGAGCACGCTGTCGTTCGCGCCGTACAGCACTCCGGACACAGGCTCAAAGTCCAGCCCTCCCAGGTCCTGGGTCGCCAGCGAGAGGATCGGCGTCCCGGCGGCGGTTGCCGGGTTGATCTGCACAAGCCCATCCTGCGTCTGCCCGATCAGCCTCGCGCCCTGCACGTCATACCCCAGCCCGAGGACCGAGCGTGTGAGCCCGGTGATCGGCCCCAGCGACACGGGTGTCAGCAACCCGCTCGGCGTGTAGTCGGCCCGGAACATGCCGGTCGGCGTGATCCAATACAGCACCCGACCCGCGTCATCCGCCGCGAGGGCCCGCACGCGGGCGTCGGTGCCCGTGACCAAGGCCCGCGGGGGCCTTGCGCCGGAGACATCGACAAGCCAGATCGTGGCGCCGCTGGACTGGTCGTTTCCGACCACGAGCTGCGCGTTCGCGGCTCCGGCGCCCGCACACACCATCATGATGATCCGGATCAGCACCCCGACACCTCCGCCCCGGTCGGCCCCGCCTCCAACGCAGGCTACCAACGAAAAAGCCCCGTCGCAACGGACGGGGCCTGGCAGGGGCGAATGACGCGGTTGGCCTTCGGGGTTCAGCCGCCGGAGACGAGAATGTCATCAAACTCGTTCATGATGTCGGAAGACTGCCCCCCGGGCAGGTCGGCGGTCGAGGTGGCGTTGGAACGGAAGTTGAGCCCGTAATAGAGGTACCGCGGGCTGGTCCCGCCCGCGCGCTTCCCGCCACGATCCTGGGTGGAGAGGAACGTGCGGTCGTTGCCCGCGGAGTGCACGATCACCGTGCCCCGGCCCGCGCTGGGCAGGATCTGGGCCGCGGTCAGGGGGTTGCCGGCCGCGTTCGCGAGCGCCTTGGGCGAGGCGGGGTTGCCCAAGAGGCCCATCAGGTTCGTCCGCTTCTCATCGTCGCTGGTGCCGGAGTCGAGCAGGCTCGCGGCCCCGGCCTTGACGCCGTTCATCGCGTACTGCGCCGTGGTGAAGACCGCGGCGTTGGCGTTCCAATAGAAGCGTGCCGACGGCTGATTCGCGTTCGCCGGCGCCCGCACCTGCGAGAAGTTGTTGGCGGCCGCGGTCGCGCCCACGATCTCCCCCTGCTGCGACTCATCGATCGACCACAGCACGAGCGGGTTGCTCCAGGCATCGACGACCTCGCCGTAGCCGCCCTGCGCCGTTCCGGCGCCCGCGGCGTTGGAGGTCCAGCCATAGCCGGCGCCGGTGCGTCCGTATCCGAGCAACGCCTGGTTCATCACCTTGAAGTACTTGCCCGAGGGCGTGAAGTAGGCTTTGTTTCCCGCGGAGTTGGTCCCGATGAGGCTGGGCTTCACCTTGACCACGTCTGTCGTCGACGGCCCGACGAGCATCTCGTCCGGCGCCGGCGGAGCCGCCGTGTCCACGACACCCCCCATGAGGTCGAGCATGGCGTTCTGCATCGCCGTAAAGCCGCGGGTCGAGTTCTCGGCGTGGGCCATCGCCCGCGCGGAGAAGAACCCGGGCAGACGCCCTTCGGACTGCTGGAACGTGAGGCACGCCTGCGACACCTGGTTCGCGACGTTGGTCGTCTCGCTCTTTCGGGCCGCGTCCCGGGCATACCCCAGCGCGGGAACCACGATGGCGATCACGAGTGCGATGATCCCGATGACGGTCAGCAACTCGATGAGGCTGAAGGCTCGGGGACCCCTGACTCGCACCCCGGCCCGACGTGTCGTGTTCATGCCCTGGCTCCGTTCTTCAGCCGCCCGACCCGCCGAGTGCGGGAAAGAAAACGCCAGCCCGCGCTCCTGCGAACGCGGCCGACACCACCTCTCTGTTCGCCCGCCGGGGCCCGAAGTTGCCTCCGAACCGGCGGAACATCGGGCGAACAACGCCCGCACAAGCATATCCACACTGTCAAGCGACTGCCCAAGCCCGCAACGATCGCGGCCCGAGCGTAGCTTTCCGCATGACCACTCACGATCCGACCTCGCTCCTCGCTTCCGCGCCGGTGGTGCTTGAGATCCCGGTGGCGTGGGGTGAAATGGACGCGCTTGGCCACGTCAACAACGCGGTCTACTTCCGCTACCTCGAGTCCGCCCGCGTGGAGTTCATCCGGCGGCTGGGGTGGAAGGCCCCGGACCAGGGCTCCGGCCACCTTGGCCGCAAGGGAGTCGGCTTCATCCTCCAGGCTGTGCAGTGCAGGTTCCGGCGCCCGGTGGTGTATCCGGACACACTCGCCGTCACCGCCCGCCTCGCGGGGATCGGTGAGGACCGGTTCACTCTTCGCCACGAGATCATCAGCAAGACGCGCGGAGAGGTCGCCGCTCTCGGGGAAGGGACCATCGTGACGTACGACTACAGCCGAGGAAGCAAGGTGCGTATTCCAAATGACTTGCGCGCAATGCTGAAGCCGGCATGACCCAGGGCCACTCGACAAACGATGCAAATATCCTGTTTTGGCGACTCAAGCTACCCTCCCTTGCCGCATGTCTGTAAGGCGGGCTCGGCCCGCCGAAGGGAGGGTTCATGCCGCAGGTTCATCAACTCGCTGCTATGTGTCTGTTCTTGACGGCGGTCGGCCTCGCGCCAGCGCAGCCGCTGGTGCGCGATCTCGGATTAGTTCCCGGAGACCGCTCGGTCCTGCCGGCCACGAACAGCCAGTCCGATCTGGCGATCGCCCGAGGCGGGGATGCGTACCTGGCCGTGTGGACCGACGGCCGAGGCCGGAGTTCCGGTTCACAAACCAATCAGAGTGATTCAGATCTCTTCGGCATCCGGGTCGATGCGAGCGGGAATCCTCTCGACCCCGCGCCGTTCCTTATCGCGGGGGGCATGGGGTACCAGCGGCGTCCGAAGGTCGCCTGGAACGGTGAGCACTGGCTCGTGGTCTTTGAGTCGCAGGAGCCAACGCAGCCCCCGGTCACGTACTTCGAGACTCGCGTGCGGTTCGTGCGAGTTTCCGCCGAAGGCCGCCCCATCGACACGGTCCCCTTCTCACTTCCCCCGACGCAGTTCGAGCCCGACACCATCGGTCTCACGGTCTCCGGCCTGGGCGGCAACTGGCTTGTCGCACGCTGCGTGTACCACAACGACGGCTACGGCACGTTCCTCGCGGGGCAGCGCATCACCAGCGCCGGGCAACTCCTCGACCCCGCACCCGTCATGCTCAACGACTGGGTCTACGGCCAACTCCAGGTCGTCGCCACGGCCAGTGAGTACATGGTCATCGGGCCGGATTGGAACGATGGCGCCCTCCTCAAGGCACGCCGCATCGGCGCCAATCTGCAGCCTCTGGCCCCCTCCTTCAACCTTCCCACCAATGCCTACGCCGTCGGATCGAACGGGTCGGAGCTCTACATCACCTGGATTCAGAACTTCACGGACATCGTCGGCTCGCGGATGACCTCAGCCGGCACGCTGCTGAACCCCGCCGGCACGCCCCTGTTCCCCAACTTCTCGGGCGAACTCGACATCGCGCACGACGGCGTCAACTGGTGGCTCTCACGGACCGTCTCGAATGAGGCGAGACTCCTGCGAGTATCCCCCGCCGGCACGCGCCTCGACGCGCTCGGGGGTGTCCCACTGCCCATCGTCGTCACCGGCTCCGTGAACAGCCTCTACGACAGCCTCATGGTTCCTCGCGCGGGGGGCGGGGTCCTGTACGGCTGGACCGATCTCCGCCAGGCCAACGGCAACGACCAGAACGCCTTCGTCATGCCGGTCGCGCCCTCCAACAGCGGTGAATCCGAGCACTGCCTCTCGACGGGAACCAGAAGCCAGCGCAGCAGCGCTGTGACGCGGGGCCCCGGCGGTTCACTCGCCCTCGCCTTTGTCAGCGAGGCCGCCAACGACGACCGAGTGCTGCTGCACCTTCTCGACCCCGCCGGCAACCCGGCAACCACGGAACCCGTCGAGGTCGCTCAGGCACCCACGATTGGGGTCTGCGGCATCGCGTGGAACGGCGCAAACTACCTGCTCACCTGGGATCAGGGCGGGCCCGGCGTCACGCCCACGGGGGTTGTCGCCCGACTCCTCAACGCGGACGGGACCTTCGCGGGGCCGACGTTCTCCGTCATGCCGGGCATGAACCCGTCCGTGGAGGCCCTGAACGGGCGCTTCTGCATCGCCGCGACCCGCTTCGCAACCAACCCCCAGTTCATCGATCTCTGGATCAAGCGCCTCGACGCTCAGGGCGCCGCCCTTGACCCGGCCAACGGCATCGCTGTCTCGGGGGGCTACCACAGCGGGCTCACACGCACACGCACCGACGGCAGCCAATGGCTCGTGGCATCGCACTCGCAGTGGACCCATGACTCGAGCCAGTCAGACGCCGTGATTGCGCGCGTTCCCTTCAGCGGCACGCCTTCCACGGGATTCAACCCGACGCCATTCTCGGGCGGCTCCGGCGACCCGGACGTGGCGTTCTCCGGATCCAGGTTCCTCATCGTCTGGCGCAACAACAGCCTCTCCAACGCCAACAACTACGTCGCGGGGCGACTGATGAACCCGGACGGCAGCTACGGCCCGTCGTTCACGATCGCCGAGGCGCCGGGGCGCCAGCTCCGCCCCACGGTCGTCTGGGACGGCGTCTCGTTCCTCGTCGCATGGGATGATCAGCGCCGGCAGAGCCAGTTCTACGACGAACGCACCGATGTGTACGCCGCCAGGGTGAGCGAGGGCGGCACCCTGATGGACCCCGCCGCACTCCCGGTCGTCACCGGGGCGGAGGGCGACGCGTCTCCGGCGTTCGTGGGGATCAATGGCGGCGCACTGGTGGCGACGACGCGGTTCTCCACCACCGCGGGCTTTGACTCCTACCGCATCGGTCTCACCCGCATCGGCGGCCCCTCGTGCGACCCCGACCTCAACCACGACGGAAACGCTGATCAGGACGACGCGACGTACCTCGTCGATGTCGTCGGAGGAGGACCGAATCCCACGGGCATCGATCCGGACTTCAACCATGACGGCAACGTGGACCAGGACGACCTCGCGGCTCTGATCAACGTGCTCGCGGGCGGCGCCTGCCCCTGACCTCGGCCTCCCCCGGCGAAGACTCTCCTCTGCCACGACCGACATCGATGCCCGGTGTCGGTCGTGGCGTTGTGGGTCCTTGCGCCGCGTCACTCCGCGGATGCCGGCCTCAGCATCATGCGTTCGTGCAGGTAGTCCAGGACGAGGACTCCCCGCCTGAGGAGCGGCCCGCCCAGCGATCCCATCGTGCCGTCGTCACGCAGCGCGCCCATGCCCTCATCGTCCGGGAGCGCCATGACCGCCTGGACGTCCTTGACCTCGGTCCCCGCGAATGAGACGCTGCGCAGCACGCCCTTCGCCGCCTCGCGAAAGCCGCCGGACCCTCCGATACGCGTGGGCGAGGTTTCGCGGCCATCGAGAAGCCCGAGCCTCCGCACCGTGGGCGCCGTGACCATGATCGCCGGATTGGCGCCCGTGTCGAGTTTCAGAATGCCCTCATGCCCCTCGATCGCCCCCTTCACGCACGGATGCCGCTCATACACGATGAGGGGTGACCACTCCGCGCCGCCGGCATCAAAGGCCCGTGGATCGTGGAGCGAGATCCGCGCCCGGGCCAGATCGATCTCGCTGATGACGCGGCTGAGCAGGTCGTACCCCACGATCCCGGCGAGGTCCTCCCCGATCGCCGCGCCGATCGGTGCCAGGTCCAGCGTGATCAGCACGGGCGAGTGGATGGTCGCAGGCCCGAGCGTGAAGGCCTTCGGCATGGAGAGGGGTGAGGTGACGTAGCCCCCGATCCCGCCCACAGGAATGCTGCCGAACTGCTCGACCCCCAACTCCGACGCCGTGGCCTTGTCGAGGACCGTCGCGCCGGCACCCGTGTCGAAGATGAACCAGCCGACCTCCCGCCCGTCGATCCGGGGCTTCACGAGGAGGTGCCCGGTCTTGGCCCGCTTCACCTCGAGTCTCGCGTCCCCCTCAAAGGCGGCGCGCGCCGTCGGCTCCGGGGCGGCAAAGGACGAGAGATCCGGCCGGGTGGCTCCGTCGGGCTTGAACCGCATCACGACGCTGCCGCCACCACCCGAGCGTTCGACCACCATCGGCGCCCAGACTTCGCCCACCCGGGTCCACTCGGAGAGTCGTGTCTCGCCTCGCTCCTGCGCCGCGTCCAGGCGCATCGCCACGGGCCGCCCGGACGCATCGAGGCTGATCGTTCCGCCGGGCCTGCCGTCCCGGAACGTGAAGGCCACCTCGGCTGGACCGCCCTCGGCGAGCGGCCCGTCGGCGAGCACCAGGGGCCCGTGCGGATCGTCCCACGTTCCGGAGAGCACGGCCCCGAGCAGCCTCACCTCGTCGCGTTCGCGGAGGTGAAGAGTGCGCGGGGGCGTCCCGAGATCGTCCGACCACGCCCGCGTGCCATCGAACCCGGATCGGAGCCTGACCCGTCCGGCAACGTGCGTCACGACCCTCCCCGTGGCGTCAAAGGCGATGGTGGCCGGGCTGGCGAGCCCGAAGACCTGCGCGTCGCCTTGCAACACCACCTGCCCGTGAGCGATCGCGGACACAGCCGCGCCGAGCATCGCCAACGCCGCACGCACGCTCCAAGTCATGTGGAACTCCTCTCGCGGCGTCCCCCGGTCCGGCGGCCCGCGCGGGCCCCCTCACAGGGCGCCAACAGATACCCGAATGACATGAGCCGGGCACCGCGCCCGGGACTCCCCGACTGCAACAGCGATTCCAGCTCCTTCAGGAGCGTGCCGGCACGGCGCTGCTGCACCCCGCTCAGCCAGCCCTTTGCCCGCCCGCCCCACAGCACGCGCCCGGGCTGCTCGGCACGCTCGCCGCGGGCACACGCGCGCTCGTACTCGCGCTGGCTCAGGCGGATCGCCGCCCGGATGATCCGGGCGATCTCGGCACGCTCGGCCCTCGTGGATCCGTAGGCGAGCCTCAAGGGCCGCCCCGGGACGTCATAGACCGCGGCGAGGGACCGCCCCGAGCCGCTGGTACCGGCCTCCACGACGAGCCCGACGCGGAGGAGCACCTTCACGTGGAAGTAGAGCCCGTCGGCGGGCCGTCCCAGCAGGCCCGCGAGCCGTGCCATGGTGGACGGGCCCGCGGCGTGGAGGGTGTCGACCACTTCCTGCCTGACGGGCGAGGCGAGCGCCCGCCGCTGCTCACCTGACGTGACGAGGTACTCATGCCGCCCGCGTGCCTGCCGCTTGCCCGTGCTCATTGTTGAAGTATAGGCGTTATTTTCAACGGTTGTCTATCGGGGCGTCGCCCCCGCCGGCCCCCCAACAATCGGGTCTCATGGAACCCGGCACTCTCCTTGTGATCCAGATCTGCCTCCAGGCCTTGACCGCGGGCGCGATCATCACGTCCGTGATCTACGCCGGGCGCCAGCTCCGCACCTGGCACCGCGCCCAGCAGGTCGCGAACTTCACCAAGCTCGTCGAGCTTCAGATGGCCCTGAGGCGGCTTCGGGTGGACCACCCCGAGCTCGCCAAGGTTCATTCTCACGACATCGAGGGGCTGCACAGCGACGAGGACATCCGGCAGTACTTCCTCAATCTCATGCAGCTCTCGGTCTTCGAGATCGCGTGGTTCAGCCACCGCATGGGCCAGCTCGGCGACGGCTACTTCGCCTCCTGGGAGAAGCGGATGCGGGTCATCGAGCGGGAGCCCTCGTTCCGCAAGATGTGGAACAAGCCCTCCATGAAGATTCTCCACGACGAGTTCGAGACGTACATCCGCGAGCTGATGAAGGACGGATGACCCTCGGCCATCGGTCACCGCCGGGAACGACGGCAACGCCTGGTCCGTCTGTGCGGGCGGTGCGGCCTGAGCACCCGGATCGCCCGAGGGCGCAGGTTCCAGCCCGCCCCGCGTCGGACCGATCATCCTTCCCGGGGATTCGCCCCGCTGGAGGAACCGACGTGGAACTGACTCAGATTCTCAAGGCGGCGTTTGAGGCGGACGCGTCGGACGTGCACCTGATCGCGGGCCAGCCGCCCACGGTTCGTATCCATCAGGTCATGACGCCACTGGAGATGCCGGTGCTCACGCGGGAGGTGGCCCGCAAGTTCCTCGAGCAGATGGCACCGCCCGAGGCGCTCGCGACGTTCGAGCGGCAGAAGGACGCGGACTTTTCGTTCCAGGCCGAGGGCCTGGCTCGCTACCGCGTGAACGCCCACATGCAGAAGGGCATGGTCGGGCTGGCCATGCGAATCATCAAGACCAAGGTGCCGCCGCTGTCGGCGCTCAGCCTCCCGGAGGTCATCGCGAGGCTCACCTACCTGCCCCGCGGGCTGGTGCTGGTGACCGGCGACACCGGATCGGGCAAGTCCACGACGCTCGCCGCCATGATCGAGGCGATGAACCAGCGGTATCGCAAGCACATCATCACGCTCGAGGACCCCGTGGAGTACGTCTTCGAGAGCAAGCAGTGCGTGCTGGAACAGCGTGAGCTCGGGCAGGACATGCCGACGTTCGCCAGCGGCCTCAAGCATGCCCTGCGTCAGGACCCGGACATCATCCTCGTCGGCGAAATGCGCGATCTCGAGACGACGGCGCTGGCCATCTCCGCCGCCGAGACCGGCCACCTGGTGCTCTCGACCCTGCACACGTGCAGCGCGAGCCAGACGGTGGAGCGCATCATCGACATGTACCCGGGCGGGCAGCAGAACCAGATCCGGTCGATGCTGAGCAACACGCTGCAGGCGGTGCTGAGCCAGACGCTGTTCAGCCGGGTGGACCGCCCGGGCATGGTGCCGGCGGTGGAGGTGCTGCTGTGTACGCCCGCGGTGCGGAACCTGATCCGCGAGGCTCGCACCTTCGAGATCCCCAACGTCATCGAGACCAGCCGCGCCATCGGCATGTGCAGCCTGGACAGCTCCATCGCGGAGCTCTACTTCAACGGCTTCATCAGCCGCGAGGACGCCGTGGCCCAGTCCGCGCACCCCGAGAAGCTCGAGCGTCAGCTCGCCGCCTGACACCCGAAGGACCGGAACCGCCCGAGGCACCCGCACCCGCCCGAAGGAGACCGAGCGTCGCACAGCCGACCGGACCCCGCCGCGACGCTCCATGACCCATGCCCAACTACCGGTACCAGATCCGCACGAGCAACGGTCAGCTCCAGTCGGGCGTCATCGCGGCGGACACCGCCGCGAGCGCCGCGTCCATCCTCCGGAACCAGGGCTCGCACGTGCTCTCGCTGAGCACCACGGTCGCGGGACTGGACACGGGCGGGCTCATGACCCGTTTCAAGGAGATGAACCAGGGCAAGCCGACCCAGAAGCACGTCCTGGACTTCACCACCCAGCTCGCCGTCATGATCCGCGCCGGCATCAACCTCCGCGCGGCCCTCGACGGCATCGGCGAGCAGACGACGCATCCCGCCTTCAAGAAGGTTGTTCTCGGCCTCAAGCACGACGTCGAGGGGGGCAAGCAGTTCAGCGAGGCGATCGCCAAGCACCCCAAGCTCTTCGGGCCTCTCTACGTCAACATGGTCCGCGCCAGCGAGATGTCCGGCTCGTTCAGCAAGATGCTCGACCGCATCGCAGGGTATATCACCCAGCAGCTCGAGACGCGGAAGATGGTCGTCGGAGCGGCGATCTACCCCGCCATCATCGGGTGCCTCGCCGTCGGCGTGACCATCTTCCTCCTCACCTTCGTGCTCCCCAAGTTCGCCGGCGTCTTCGAGGGCAAGGAAGAGGTCCTCCCGTGGGCCACCAAGTTCCTCATGGGCCTCTCGAAGTTCATGGTTGCCAACTGGTACCTCGTGCTGGGCGGCATCCTGGGTGTCGGCGGGGGCATCTACGCCTTCACGCGCACCGAGCTCGGTTCCTTCTGGGTCGACAAGCTCAAGCTGGGCGTGCCCATCCTTCGCACGATGTTCCGCTCCCTCTACATCAGCCGCTCGCTCCAGACCATGGGCCAGCTCATCAACGCGGGCGTACCCATGCTCGACACCATCTCCATCACCGGCGAGATCTCGGGCAACCAGATCTTCAAGGGCCTGTGGAAGAAGGTTCACGCCAGCGTCAAGCAGGGCAAGAAGATCACCCAGCCTCTGCTGCAGGCGGAGGTCCTGCCCCGCGCGGTCACCCAGATGATCGCCGCGGGCGAGGAGTCCGGTAAGCTCGGCGAAGTCCTGGACGAGATCGCGGCGTTCTACCAGCGCCAACTCAAGGACCACATCAAGGCGGTTACCGGCATGATCGAGCCCATCATGATCCTCATGATGGGCACAGTCGTCGGCTTCATCGCGATGGCGATCATCCTCCCCATCTTCAAGATGAGCCAGATCGTCAAGTGACCGATGCTCTCCCCCGGGCCGGGCAACCCCCGGCGGGAGGAGCCATGAGGATCGTCCGTTCGTTCTCGGGCCGTGCACGGAGCGTCGCCCGCAGGGGCTTCACCCTGCTCGAGGCCATGCTCGCGCTCATCATCATCGCCGTCGGCGTCCTCGCCTTCGTCGACGCACAGGCGGCGTTCACCCGCTCCAACAACTGGTCCAGTCACGCCGCCACAGGCATGCTCCTGGCCAACGAAATCCGGGAGATGGCGTCCCGCTTTCCCAGGCACGACGCCGTCACCGGCCTCAGCCTCCAGGGCTCCGGCTCCGGCGCGAGCGTGGCCGGCTGGGGCCCCGAGACCGGCGAGACGGACCTCGACGACCTCGATGACCTCGACGACCTTGACGGCCTCACCTTCGGCTCCGGCGGGGACTTCACGGGCCCCATCGACGCCTTCGGTGGAATCGTCCCTCAGACCGACCTCAACGGCGTCGTCCTCACCGACAACGGAGAGGTCATCCCGCTCGTCGGCTGGCGCCAGCGCGTCACCGTCGAGAAGGTCGACCCGTACAACTTCAGCCAGTCACGCGCCGTCGCGTACACCCAGGCCGCCACCTCGCAGGTTCCCGCCATCGGCGTCGACGGCTTCCCGCTGCGGGTGACCGTCGTCGTCGAGCATCAGGATTCCAACTCGACCCAGTGGGACGAAGTCACCCGCCTGACCTGGATCGTGCCCGCCCAGTGATCTGCCCGCGTGAGTGGAGACCGCCCATGACCACCCCCGACACGTCCGCCCTCAGGATCGCACGCGGGTACGCACGGCGCATGCTCCGGTCGCGCCGGGGCGTTGCCGCGGTCCTCGCGATGATGTTCATCGTGCTCTTCGGCTCGCTCGCCGCCGCCATGGCCATCGCCAGCAAGGGCAACGTCACCACCGCCGCCACCCACCTCCACGTGAACCGCGCCCAGTCCGCCGCCGAGACCGGCCTTGCCGTGGGAAAGGCTCGCATCGCAGAGGCCGCCTCGCGCTTCCTTATCTCCGGGAGTGATGTCGACGGCACCTTCGGCTGGAACTTCTGGACCGGCAACACCGGCCCGCTCGGCACCGTGCAGGTGCTGCCCCCGAAGACCGGGCGGCTCGACCTCTCGACGCCCGCCGGCCTCGCCTCGGCCGTCGCTCAGGCTCACAGCCTCGACCAGGACATCGTCACCAGCCTGGGCATCAGCACCCCCACGGTCGGCAACGCCCCCGCGGGTAGCGCCAGCGAGTTCGCCGACACCAACTGGGTCTTCACCCCCGGCGTCGCCCTGGAGCCCCGCCCGAGCGGCGAGAATGACCCGCCCCTGGCCTACCAGGTCACCTACGCGCCTCTCGCCAACGGCACCGACATCCGCATCATCGCCACGGGCTACGACTTCGGCTACTCGCGGGGCGGCACCCCCATCACACGCACCATCTCCCAGGACGTCCGCCTCTCCAAGTCAGTCAAGAACGCCATCGTCTCCTCCAGCCGCATCATGATCGGCTCCAACGTGATGGTCTCGGGAGACATCGGCGCCCGCTTCGACGCCGTCTCCTTCAACAACGGCGATCCGCTGCTCCTCCGCTCCGACTTCATGGGCAAGGACGCCCTCCTCACCGCCGCGCTCACCACCTTCTTCTCCGCCGTCAACTCCAGCGACGTCGACGGCGACAACCGGCTCCGCGCCGGCCACTCCGTGGAGGGTGACGCCGTCCCCGATGCCCAGGACCTGAACGGTGACGGGCAGGTCGACGACCTCTTCTCCGACGTCACCGGCGACGGCTACGTCGATGAGCTCGACATCTTCATCAACCGCTTCGACTCCAACCACGACGGCAAGGTCGCGCTGTCCGACGCGCTCCGTGCGGGCACCCCGAACGCCGGCCTCTCCGCCGAGTTCGTCGGCTCCGGCGGCGTCGCCATCGACGAGGACCTCGCCCTCCTCATCGACTCCAACAACCCCGACCGAAACCGCAACGGCGTGCACGGCTTCCTCGACGCCAACGTGAACGGCCGCTGGGACTCCGGCGAGATCTTCGCCGACCTCGACCCGGCCAACGGCCTCGCCCGCGACCAGGTCCTGGGCTACCGCGACGGCGTCATCGACCGCAAGGACCAGTACGCCAAGGTTTCAGGAGGCCTCAAGTTCCGCGTCGGCGCCTCGGACTGGGAATCCAACCGGGGTGACCTCAACACCAAGCTCCGCGGCCCCATCGCCCCGCCCCCCGGCACCGCCCCCGCCTCGTTCGGCGTCGGCAACACCGACCTCCCCGCCGTCGACGTGAGCGTCTTCACAAACCAGCACACGGCCTTGCAGAATGCCGTGAACGGCTCCTCGTTCTCCTCCCAGGTCGCGCAGCAGCTCGGCGTCTCCGAGGCGCAGCTCGCGACGTACTCGGCCCCGCGCCCGGCCAACCAGAGCGCGCCATGGTTCCGCCGCCTCGATGCCAATGCGGATGCGACCAGCCTCCCCGCCAACGCCTCCACGGCGTACTGGGAGAAGATGCCGTACAACTCGCCCTCGTACTCCGACGTCTACTTCCGCCCCGTCTATTACAACATGACCTTCCGCGACGTGCAGATCCCGATGGGCAACAACGGCCTGTTCGTCGGCTGCACCTTCATCGGCGTCACCTGGGTCCGCACCGACACCAGCAACACCCACCGACTCTGGGGCGAGTACGGCAAGATGACGCTCTCGGGCAGCCCGCCCGCCCCGGCACCCTCGGTCCCCCGGTCGATCTACGGGGGCTCCAACTACCCCACCATGCTCCCTTCCACCGCGGTCCCGCCCAACCAGGCCATCCTCATGGCCGCCACGCCCCTCGACAAGGCCGACCTCGACAGCACTCAGACAACCCGCCCCGGGTACAACCTGCTCCCCGATCCGCTCGTGATCGGCGGGAAGCGCATCACCGACACCCGCACCCGCTCCAACAACCTCCGCTTCCACGACTGCCTGTTCGTGGGCAGCATCATCAGCGACGCGCCCTCGGGCTTCACCCAGTCGCGCAACAAGATCCAGTTCACCGGCGCCACGAAGTTCGC
The DNA here is from genome assembly GCA_021405315.1 of Leptolyngbya sp. PLA1. Classification (GTDB taxonomy): domain Bacteria; phylum Planctomycetota; class Phycisphaerae; order Phycisphaerales; family UBA1924; genus RI-211. The sequence continues at coordinate 12,207 of QWIH01000016.1, read as the reverse complement.
CCGGAAGCACCCCACCTACCCCGACAACTCCAGCTACAACCCCGACCCCGCCGACGCTCGGGAAATCGCCAAGACCTCCATGATGCTCCCCAACTACTCCGTCGACCTGGGGTCCTTCAACAGCCCGCCGGCCCAGAACCTTGACCTCAAGGGCGCCATCATCGCCGGCGTCCTCGACGCCCGAGGAAACGTGGAGATCGACGGCGCGCTCCTCCTCACGTTCACGCCGACCTACGGCCAGGCGCCCCTCATCGACGTCACGGGTGCCGCGGTAGGCAATCCCGCCGACTTCAACACCACCCTCGGCTACTTCGGCTCAGCCGACGGCGATGCAGAGTCCGTCGATCCCGCCACGCTCCCTGTCGTCAACGGACAACGCATCGTCGGATGGGACACCAACGGCGACGGCATGGCTGACGTCAACGCCGATCAGGCACGGCCCAACGGCTCCACCGCCGTGCCGTTCTACGGCTACGGGCGCATCCGCCTCCGCTTCGACCCGAACATGAAGCTCCCCGACGGCATCATGCTCCCCATGCAGATCACCCCCGTCGCGGGAACCTACCGGGAGGGATACCGATGAACACACCGCGCACCCGGGGCTTCAGTATCGCCGAGATGCTGATCGCCCTCACCATCACCGCCACCCTCCTCACCGCCACGCTGACGGCCCTGGACACCTCCTATCGCAGCTACAAGGTCACCACCGAGGGCGCGAGCACCAACGTCGTCTCGCGCCTCGTCATGCAGCGGATGATGACCATGATCCGTACGGGCACCGACTTCGGCCCCTACCCCGACGACGTCTACGACACCGCCACCAACCCCGTCACGAGCACGTCCATCGAGTTCCTGACCCGGGACGACGGTGCGGGCAATCGTCAGGTCGTGCAGATCGAGCGCCGGGACCCCTCGAGCACCGAGCGCGGTCCCTACGAGCTGTGGTACATCCAGACCGACTTCGTGAACGGCGTCGCGCAGACGCCCATCGAGCGTCCCATGCTCACCGGCATCGCCGACCTCCGCTTCACGCTGGAATACGACGTGGGCCCGCGTCTTCGCCGCGCAACGGTCGACATGACCGTCCGTGCCAACGACTACCAGGACGCGGCGTTCCACGCGGACCTGGAGGCGCCCACCATCCGGCTGGTCTCCACCGTCAACCCGCGCCGCCTCGACTAGACCCGCGTGCGGGCCGCGAACGCCTATCTTCGCCCGTGCCACTCCGCATCGTCAGGTCCACCCCGCTGTGGGTCGTCATCGACAAGCCCTCCGGTCTCCTCAGCGTCCCCGGCAAGGGGCCTGAGAAGGCCGACTGCGTCGTCGCGCGCGTCAGGCGGGAGTTCCCCGGCGCCACGGGGACCCTCATGGTCCACCGCCTCGACATGGACACCTCCGGGCTGCTGATCGTCGCCCTCGACGCCGCCGCCCAACGCGACCTCTCTCTCCAGTTCGAGGAGCGACGCGTGCACAAGGAGTACACCGCCGTCCTCTCCGGGCTCGTCGCCCCCGAAGAGGGTGAGATCCGCGTTCCCATCCGTCTCGACGTCGACCGCCGCCCGTACCAGATCGCCGACTTCGAGCACGGACGCGACGCTCGCACGCGCTTCCGCGTGCTCGCCCGCACCACGGCCACCACCCGCGTTTGGTTTCAGCCACTTACGGGCCGCAGCCACCAGCTTCGCGTCCACGCGGCTCTTCCCGCCGCCCTTGCCTGCGGCCGGCCCGGTGGGCTGGGCTGCCCCATCCTCGGCGACCCGCTCTACGGCGACGGCACCCCCTCGCCCCGGCTCATGCTCCACGCGGGCGTTCTGGAGTTCACGGACCCCGCGACCGGCAACCCCGTGCGCGTTGAAAGCCCAACCCCGTTCTAGCCGGCCTCACAGCATCAGGGGCTTCAGCCCAAGCGCTCCCGGGGTTGTCAGCCCGAGCGCCACCAGCACCTTCGTCAGGCCCTGCGCGTCGTGCGCGTCAAACGCCCCCGCCTCGTGGCTATCCACGTCCAGCACGCTGTGGCACTCGCCCTCCGAGCTCAGCAGCGGCACCACCACCTCCGACAGGTCCTTCGGATCGCACGCGATGTAACCGTCCCCAAGCGTGCGAACATCCTTCACCACCACCGGTGCGCGCTCCTGCCAGCACCGCCCGCACATCCCGTGGAGCCCGATGGGCGAGCACGCCGGCTTGGGTTCGCGGCAGACCAGCACCATCTCCTGCGCACCCGGCACCTTGTCGTAGAACCCCAGCCACGACACGCCCGTGCCCCGCAGCGCGCCCCACAGCATCTCCACGGCTCGGCGCTTCGCCGGCCCCGGATCCCCCGGCGACTCGGGCCGATCCACATCGAGCCCGTGCCGTGCCAGGATCGCGGGGTAGTCACGCCACACCGGGGCACGCTGCAGCAGGTCCACTTCACCCATGCCACCACTGTACGGATGCTCGACGTGCCGGCCCTCAACCGCCGATAGAGTTGGACGTGGGCCTCACGGCGCTCATCTTGCTCACGCTGCTCGCGGACCCGCCGCCGGACCTGGTCCCCATCAACGCCGGCGCCGCGGACGCCTCACCCCTGCGCATCGACGCGCTCATGGTCCCGCTCGACCTGAGGCAGGACGGCGCGTTCGAGCGCGTGTACCGAGTGGACTCATCCTCGCCCCTGGTCGTCGGGCGGCCCCGCTTCGCGCGGCGGGCGGGTGCCATGACCGCGTACTTCGAGCGCTCCGAGTACTGGAGCATCGAGAAGGACGGCCAGACGCTCGCGACGCTGGCTGCGATCCCCGCGGGGACGGTCTTTCGCATCGAGGGAGGCTTCCAGCCCACACCAGGCCCGGACCCGGACGCGCTCTCCCGCGTGAGGCCGGACTATTCCGCCGTCGGGCGCGAGCCCCCGCGCGGGAGCGCCCCCACCGTCTCACACGGCCCATCGCTCCCACCGCTGACCATCTGGAACAGCGAGGCCGCCCGGGCCGCCCGCGTGCTTCGCTGGCTCGACGCCGCCTCATCACGCTAGCCCAGCATCCCGCCTCGTCTGAGCGTGCCGAGCACCACCTCGTCCACCGGCGCGTCAGACCGCGTCCGGAAGAGCGCGACTCCTCTGGCAGCCCCCGCCTCGCGCAGGCCTTGCGTGTCCGTCTCGAGCGCCTTCCGATAGAACTCGATGCTCGCCGGTGTCACCGTCACCTCCGCCGCCCGCGCGGACTCCACGTCTGTCAGGCGCAGATCCCCCGAGAGTCCCGTGTCCACGGCGGGGTCCAGCTCCGAGGGCGCGAGCACGCGCAGTGCGTACGCATCGGCCCCGCCCAGCCCCACTCCCGCTCCGAGGTACGACAGCGCCGGTCCCGCGCCTTCATCCCAATGGAAGTCGCTCACGAGGAGGCTCACCCCCCGCTCCGCCCGGCCCCGCAGGACCGTCCGCAGCGCCTCCGAGGGGACCCCGGACGGGCCCGGCCCGCTCGCGCGGATGTCCGCTGCCACCGAGAGCAGGAAGGCGCCCGCCCGTTGGACCGAGCCCCGGCCCCGCAACGGCGAGAGGGCCCGCACGCCCCCGGGCCAGCGCTCCCGCCCGAACACGGCGATGCCCACCCTGTTCTGCTTCACCAGCCCGACGTACGCGAGCGCCATCGCGAGCCTCATCGCGAACACGAGCTTGGAGGGCGTGCCGGTCTGCATCGACGCCGACGCGTCCACGATCAGCCGCAGCGAGAGGTCTTCCTCCTCCCTGAAGAGCTTGACGATCAGCCGGTCCAGCCTTGCGCAGGCGTTCCAGTCGATGTGCCTCGGGTCATCTCCCGGCACGTACTCGCGGAAGTCATCGAACTCCACGCTCCGTCCGCGGCGCTTGCTCCGCCTCTCTCCGGGCATCTTCCCGGCCATCACTTTGCGGCTCACCACATCCAGCGCGTCGAGCCTCCCCGCCAGCCCCGGGCCGAGCAGTTCTTCGAGCGACTCGGGCAGCCTGGCCGCAACGTCGACGATCATGCGCGCCGCCCCGCCAACGCCCACACGCGCATCACTTCCGCCACACTCCACGCCTGCATCGGGCACCCCTCGCAGCGCCGCGGCTCGTCGCCGTCGTACACCTCGCAGATCGACGCCGCGGGTCCCCGGCCCTCGTACTCGCCCGAGAGCGACGCCAGCAGGGGCGAGATCACCTCCATCGCTTCGGTCCTCGCGCCCGGCCCGAAGTTCCCCACGCGCAGCACCGCCTCCGCGTAGGCGCCTATCAGATAGGGCCACACGGTGCCGTTGTGATACGCCCGATCCCGCTGGAACAGGGGCCCCTCGTACCGACCCACATAGGTTGCCTCGCCCGCGTCCAGGCTCCGCAGACCCACCGGCGTCAGGAGCCACGCCCGCACGATGTCCACGATGCTCCGCTGCTGCTGCACGGACAGAGGCGACCCGGGCAGACTCACGGCAAAGACCTGGTTTGGCCGCAGTTCGTCCACCCCCCGCCAACCTCCCGACCCATCGGGCTCCAGCCGATCGAACAGGCAACCTCTCGATTGATTCCAGAACCGCTCTCTGAGCGAGGCGCCGGCGCGAGCCGCCACGTCCGCGAGCCCCCGGGCCTCACCCGGGGGCGCCAGCGTCGCCAGTCTCCCGAGCACGGAGCACCACAGCGCCGCGATCTCGACCGGCTTGCCGGCACGCGGCGTGAACACCACGCCGTCCCTTGCCGCGTCCATCCACGTGAGCTGGGTGGCGCCCGTGCCCGCGGCGATCAGCCCGTCCGACTCGTCCATGCGGATGTCAAAGTCGGTCCCCTCCCGGTACGCGCGCACAACGCCGAGGCAGGCGGGGAGCAGGTCCCGCTCAAACCCCGCGCGGTCTTTCGACGCCGCGGCATACTCCAGGCACGAGTGCACGAACCAGAGTGAGCCGTCAACGGTGTTGTACTGCGCCTCTCCGCCCGCGTCCTCGAAGCAGTTCGGGACCAGCCCCCGCCTCTGCAGCCCGGCAAAGGCCAGGAGCGCCGACTTCGCCTCCGCGTGCCGCCCGGTGGCCAGCAGCAGCCCCGGCAGCGCGATCATCGTGTCCCGACCCCAATCGCTGAACCACGGATACCCCGCGATGATGCTCGTGGCTTCACGCCCCGCGCCGCCTACGCGCCTCGTCACGACGAACGGCTCAGCCGCCGCCGCCAGCCGGGTCGCCGGTTCGGATTCACCGCCCAGCGCCTTCGCGCTCTGGGCCACCCGCGCCCGGAGCGATGCCGGCTCGAGGCACTCGGGCGCGGGGCCCTCATCCATCCACGCCAGAAGCGTCACAGCTCCGGACGCAGGCACGGTGAACGTCCCGGGGCACAGCAGGTCCTCCGTGAAGTCCTGTCCGCGCTCACGGTCGCGCCGGTACTCGAAGTTCCACCACCAGTCGCGGCGGAGCGCCACGGCCCCGCCCGGTACGCGCAGATGCACCGCCCACCCGCCCCGGCGAACCACCAGCCCGTCCGTCCCCTCCGGCTCTACGCGAAACTCCCCGTCGTCGCGCCGACCCTCCACCAGCCCGTGAAAGTTCCGCAGCGCGACCAGCGGCGAGAGCTCCAGCCACGCCGGGCCGGGCATCTCCACCTCGTAGCGCACCTCCGCCGCGTTCCGCCGATCGGCCAGCCGGAGGGTCCGGACCACGCGGCCGGGCCTCGAAGGCCCCCACGGGCGGTACTCCCACATCACCTCCCCCACATTCCCCCAGCACCGCACCGGGGCCGGAGCAAAGGTGCCCGCCCAGTCCTTGAACGCGAACGAGCTCAGGGCCCGCCTTTCCCGGGCGTGGCCCCTCGGGGTCTGCACCTCCGCGTCCACGAGGTCCGCCACCCCCGCAAGCCCGACCACGCGCCCCACCGGGGGCGTTGTCGCCCCGATCAGCATCGCGTGATACCGCCTCGCGGGGACTCCGCTGGCCGTTCCCATCGCGAACCCGCCCAGGCCGTTGGCGAGAAGCCACTCACGCTCCCCCCTCTGCCCCGCGGGCTCGATATCGAACAGTGTCATCGCCACAGTCTACACCCCGCCTCGCCGACCACGGGGTGCCTTCCTACCCTGTCCCATGGCAGCCATCTCGCTTCCCCACTCGGCCCTCTCCCCTGGCATCCCGCCCTCCTCCGGCCCCGGCGAAGACAAGATCATCTTCGACGGCATCACCTTTGATGACGTCCTGCTGGTCCCCCGCCGCTCGGCGATCATGCCCGCCGACGCCGACACGTCCACGCGACTCACCCGCACCATCGGTCTGAACATCCCGCTTCTCTCGGCGCCGATGGACACCGTCACGGAGTCCGCCCTCGCCATCGCGCTCGCCCAGGAAGGCGGCATCGGCTTCATCCACAAGAATCTCTCCGTCGAGGCGCAGGCCCGCGAGGTCGCAAAGGTCAAGCGCTCCGCCAACGGCGTCATCATCGACCCCATCACCCTCGGCCCGGAGGATTCGGTCGCCCGCGCCAAGGAGCTCATGCGGACCCACCACGTCTCCGGGTTCCCGGTCACGGAGGACGGCGCCAACAACCTGAGGGGCAAGGGCAAGGTCCTGGGCATCATCACCCGCCGCGACCTGAAGTTCGTCGAGGACCTCTCCACTCGCGTCGCCGACGTCATGTCCGGCCCGGCCCGGGGCAAGAGCCTGGTCACAGGCCCGGTCGGCACCACCCTCGAGCAGGCGGAGAAGATCCTCAACGCCAACAAGGTCGAGAAGCTCGTCATCGTCGACGATCAGGGGCGTCTGGCGGGTCTGATCACGATGAAGGACATCGACCGCCTGAGCCAGTTCCCCCGCGCATGCCGTGACTCGCGGGGCCGCCTCCGCTGCGGCGCCGCCGTCGGTCCGCGCCAGATGGACCGCGTCGAGGCTCTCCTCGCCGCAGAGGTCGACGTATTGGTCGTCGACACCGCACACGGGCACAGTGAGAACGTCCTCCAGACCGTCCGCGCCATCCGCGAGCTCCCGCAGGTCGCCCGCTCGGGCGTCCAGATCGTCGCGGGCAACATCGCCACCGGCGAAGCAGCCATCGATCTCGTCGAGTCCGGCGCCGACGCCGTCAAGGTCGGCATCGGCCCGGGTTCCATCTGCACCACCCGCGTCGTCACCGGCGTGGGCGTCCCGCAGGTCACCGCCATCATGAACGTCGCCCGCGCCCTTGCCTCCATCAGGAGCGACGTCCCGATCATCGCGGACGGCGGGGTCCGCCACTCGGGCGACATCCCCAAGGCCCTTGCCGCGGGCGCCCATGCCGTCATGATGGGCTCCCTCTTCGCCGGCCTCGATGAGTCCCCCGGCGAGGTCGTCATCACCCACGGGAGGCGTTACAAGTCCTACCGCGGCATGGGCTCCGAGGGCGCCATGAACGCCGGCTCCGCCGACCGCTACCGCCAGGCCGAGAAGATCGGCGCCGACGGCAAACCGACCCAGAAGTTCGTCCCCGAGGGCGTCGAGGGGCTCGTCCCCTACCGGGGTTCTCTCGCGGACTTCACGTACCAGCTCGTGGGCGGGCTCCGTAGCGCGATGGGTTACACGGGTTGTCGCACCATCGATGACCTGCGATCGCACGCTCGCTTCTGCCGCGTCTCCGGCGCCACCGTGGTCGAGAACCACCCGCACGACATCACGATCACGAAAGAAAGCCCGAACTACATGGCCGGCCGCCGCGAGTAGCCCTCACTCCGGCCCGACCGGGCTCATCAACCGCCACACCGGGAACTCCTTTCCCGCCTGCATCCACGGGTCAAAGGCGTTCCACGCCGCGAGCCCGTCGTTGCACTGCGGCTCCAGCATGTACACCGCGAGGTTGCCCAGCGCCTGTCCCGTGGGAACCACCACCCACCCCGCCGGCACCTCCCGCTTCCCACGCGAGGCCTTCACCTCGCTCGTCACCAGCACGTGCCCCTCGAACTCGCGGCTGGCGGGCGTCGCGCTCACCACCTCGTACCGCTCCACCTCCGCCTCAGACGCCACCTTCAGCGTCCACGCCTTCAGACCGTGCCGGCGGATCGCCTCGATCGCCGCGCGGGTGTCTGCAGTATCCGGGAGCGCGTACCCCCAGGGCCGCACCACCGAAAGCTCCGGCACGTAGGTGTCCCACAACTCGCACTCGTACTCCCTCGTTCGATCCGTCCGGACGCTCTTGCCATCCACCACCTCTTCCTCGTAGCCGAGCACGCGCACCGGCTTGGCGGAAGGCACCACCTTCCAGCGGATGGCCACGAGGTCGTCGGGCTCACCGAGCGTGTGACCGGCTTCGATCGCGCGCCGGTCCGCCTCGGATGTCAGCGTCCGGAGCGTCGCGCGGTTCTCCGCCGCCAGTTCCAGCGCGACCCTCACGAAGTCCCGCGTGTTCTCCACTCGCTCCTCGAACGGGTCGTAGACGTACGCCTCGCTGAGGATGCTCAGCCTGCCGCGCAGCCCGGCGTAGGTGGTTCCGAACCGCGCGTCCGCCGGGAAGGTCTCCCAGCGGCTGTGACCGCGGGGCCCCGCGTCGAACTCTCCCTCAAAGCTCCCGTACCAGAACGTGGGCTTGCCCGTGCTCGCCTCGACCGCCAGGGAGAGCGCGGGCAGGAACGTGTCGCGCGAATAGGCCACAAGCGACTGATCGCCCGCGGGGGACTTTGGCCCCGCGTAGGTGATGCCGTACCGGTGATAACTCCCGTCCGTCGTGTGGCAGTCGATGAAGACGTGCGGATCCCAGTCGTTGAAGCACGCGACGAGCGCTCGTGTCTCGGCCTCCTCGATCTTGATGAAGTCCCGGTTGAGGTCGCGTCCGCGCGCGTTCGCACGCACCCCCACCGCCGCGGGCCCGTTCTGGTGCGGCCTGTTCGTCGGGCTCATGGGCTCGTTCCCGTCCGCGTTGTAGATGGGCAGGATGAGGACAATCGCGCCCTTCAGGATCGCGCCGCCCCCCGTTCCTCCCCCGCCCGCCGCGATGTCGCGCGCGAGCATGGTGAGCGCCTCCTTGCCCTCCACCTCGCCCGCGTGGATGTTCCCGATCGCCACCACGATGATCTTGCCCGTCGCGTCCGCCTGAGCACGGGCCTCCGGAGCCGTCCGAACCGGCGGGTCCGCCAGCACGATCGCGGCGAGGTCTTTCCCGTCCGTCGTCGACCCGAGGCTGACGCGCGTCGCCACCTTCGAGCCCGCGGAGATGCCGTCCAGCACGCGCACGATCTCCGCGTGCGTGGAGGTCTCCCGATACTCCGTCCGCTCCGCGGCGGTCCGCAGGTCCGGCTCGCCCGCGGCCTGCCCCAGTACCACCGCCGCCGTCCACAACACGTGCATCATGCGCTCCTCCCGCGGACGGGCGTCAGTTCTCGCCCCGTCTGCCCCGCTTCACGTCGCCACGCCTCTTCTTCTCGCTCAGCCGGCGCTCCTTGGAACCCCGCGTGGGCTTGGTCGCCCGGCGCACCTTGGGCCTCACCATGGCGGCTCGCACCAGATCCCCGAGCCGCTCCACGCACTCGTCCCTGTTGCGGCTCTGGGACCTGTGCTCCCCGCTGCTGATGATCAGCTCGCCCTCCGATGTCACCAGGTGCGACGCGAGCTCACGCAGCCGCGCGAGCTGCCAATCCCGCAGCGGAAGGTCCGCCAGCGACACCCGCATCACGCTCCGCGTCGCGACCTTGTTGACGTTCTGGCCGCCCGGGCCCCCGGAGGTCGTGAACGCAAACCGCAGCACCGCCTCGGGCACTTCCACGCCCGGCGCCAGCCTTACACCATGTCCGCCCGTCGGCTCCATCCGCGCACCGTACGATCCCTCGATGCCCGACGCTCTCCAGCCAAGCGCCGACGACCGCGCTGCCCACCTCCGCTGGCTCCTCCACCTCACCCAGCTCCCGACCGCCGCCGGGCGGGAGCACCATGTCATCGAGTGGATCACCCGTTGGGCCGCCCAGAGGCCGTTGGTCGCCGTGACCAGCGACGCTGGCGGCGTCATGGATGCCTACTTCACCGACGCGTCGGTCATGCTCCACAGCGCCCCGGGCCCGGTGCGCGCCCGCCTGACGGGCCGCCAGCCGCAGGCCGCGGCGTCCGACCTCTTCCCGATCTACACGGCGGTCACGGAGTCTCCGCACCACGCCGCCCCCGGGGACGTCGCCGTCTGGGACGTGCCGCCCGCGGAAGTCACCGATGGACGGGTCCACACGCTCGCGTGCGACGACCTCGCGGCTCTCGCCGCGGCGCTCGCCGCCTTCGACGCGTTGCTGCGCCGCCCCCCCACCGAGTGCGTGCGCCTCCTGCTGACGCGCGCCGAGGAAGTTGGCTTTGTCGGCGCCATCGGCGCCTGCCGTCACTCGACGATTCCCAGAGGCGCGCGCCTCATCGCCCTGGAGAACAGCCGCGCGTTCGCGGATTCGCCCCTCGGCGGAGGGCCCATCGTCCGCGTGGGTGACCGCCTGAGCATCTTTTCCCCCGGCCTCACCGCCGCCATCGCCAAGCGTGCCGAAGAGCACGCCGCGGCGAACCCGGGCTGGAAGTGGCAGCGCAAGCTCATGGCGGGCGGCGCCTGCGAGGCCTCGGTCTTCTGCCAGGCGGGCTTCGAGGCCACCTGCGTCTGCCTGCCCCTGGGCAACTACCACAACATGGGCGACCTCGACGCGGTGCAGGCCGGCACCAACGCCACCCCGCCCCGCGTCGCCCGCGAGTACATCGCGACCTCTGATTTCGAGGGGCTCGTCGATCTGCTGATCGCCTGCGGCGAGCGGCTCGGAGCGGGCCCGTCCCTCGCCGAACGCTTCGACAAACTCTGGGAGCAGCGCCGCGTTATTCTCGGCCCCCAGCCCCGGGCCTGAACGCGGCCTCACATCCCCGCGGTCGACGGCCAGGACACCGGCAGCACCGAACACCATCCGCTTATGGCTGCTGCGGTCAAGCCCTGACCAGGTTCACGGCGATGCCCTTGCACCGGGCCCGGCCGTCGACCGGGGGGACGGAAGACGCCGAAAGAGTAGGGAGCCCGCAGCCCGGGATCACCCCAGCCCGTACACTCTCCTGACCGTGAACAAGCCCACGCCCAACGCCGACCTCCACCCCATCGAGGCCGCCGCCCGCCAGCGGGTCAACATCATCCGCCTCGTCCGGGCCGCGTTCCTCGTCCTCACGGTCACCTTCACCCTGCTCAGCATTCTCCGCCCCGCGCAGGATGACCTCTCGCGCATGCTCGCAGAGCAATGGTGGATCCCGCTCTGCTTCTCTCTCGCCCTCTTCGGCTTCGCGCTCGGGGTTGACCTTCTCACGCCTCGCAAGAAGATCGCGACCCTCACGGGAGTGGTCGTCGGCGTCATGGTCGGCATGCTCGCCACCCTCGCCCTTGGCTTCATCATCGAACTCCTCCTCAAGACCTGGATGGAAGAGCGCGCCGTCAAGGCCCTCGAACCCGTGGTGAGCGCCATGAAGATCCTCCTCGGGATCACGCTCTGCTACCTCGGCGTCACCACCGTGCTCCAGACACAGGACGACTTCCGCCTCGTCATCCCCTACGTCGAGTTCGCCAAGCAGCTCCGCGGCGTCCGCGCCATTCTCGTGGACACCTCCGTCCTCATCGACGGCCGCATCGCCGACATCGCGGCCACCGGCTTCCTTCAATCCTCCCTCGTCATCCACCGCAGCGTCATCGGCGAGCTCCAGCTCCTCGCCGACAGCGAGGACGCGCTGACCCGCAACAAGGGCCGTCGCGGGCTCGACCTGATCGTCAGGCTGCAGCGCGCGCCCCGTCTGGACGTCACGATCGACGACACTCCGGTGCAGCAGAAGGCGGTGGACGCTGCCCTCGTGGAACTCGCCCGCTCCATGGGGGCGATCATCATGACCACCGACAGCGGGCTCGCCCGCGTCGCTTCCATCCAGAGCGTGCAGGTTCTCAACCTCAACGAGCTCGCCAACGCCATGAAGCTCTCCCTGGTCGCGGGAGAGTCCGTCACCGTCCGCCTGCTCCGCCAGGGCGAGCAGGCCGGCCAGGCCGTGGGCTATCTACCGGACGGCACCATGGTCGTGGCAGAGGACGGTCACTCCCGCATCGGCGAGACGGTCACTCTCACGGTGCAGTCGAGCCTCCAGACCGCCGCGGGCCGCATGATCTTCGCCCGGCTCGCGACAGCCGAGCCTGCCGAACTCGCTCCCCCATCCGAGCCCCCCGCGGGCGAGGCGCCCCAGCCCCCCGCGGGCTCCGCACCGGAGCCATCACCCGCGGAGCCCGACCGGGCCCGCTCGCCCTTCCCGCCCCGCGCG
>QWIH01000015.1 GCA_021405315.1 Leptolyngbya sp. PLA1 | reverse complement strand
GCGCCGGCGGCGGGCTTGGCCCCCGCGGCTGCCTCGCCCTCGGCGGGCTTCTTGGCCGTGATGACCTCGGGCTCGGCGGCGCCCGCGGCTGCGGTCGTCGCCTCGGCGGTGACCACTTCGGCCTGGATGATGATCTGCGCCAGGATCGCGTGCTTGTCCGTGACCAGCTTCATGTCCGCGGTGGGCAGCTTCACCTCGCCGGCGGTCAGCGCGTGGCCGACATCCAGGGTGTCCACGCGGACCTCGATGAAGTCGGGCAGGTCGGCGACCCGGCACTCGACCTCGATCTCGCTGTTGGGGTGCATCAGGATGGCGCCGGCCTGCTTGAGGCCGATCGCCTCGCCGATCAGGTGCACCGGAACCTTGGTCTTGACCCGCTCGTTCAGATCGACGCGCGCGAAGTCCGCGTGGACGATGTTCGAGCCCAGGTAGTCGAACTGGAGGTCCTTGACGAGGACGACCTGCTCGGAGAATCCGCCCTCGAGGGACATCCGGAAGACCTTCTCCCCGCTGGTGATGTGGCGGACGGTGTCGCGGCACTCGGGGAGGAAGACGGCGACGGGGGCCTCGCCGTGGCCGTACACCACCGCGGGCAGGCCTCCGGCCTTGCGGATCCGCTCGCAGTAGCGGGTGCCGACGCGTTCGCGCTTCTTGACGGAAATGAGGGGTGCCTTCTCGTGCATGGTTGAAACTCCTGAATGAGGTGTGAGGCTGGTGAATGTGTCTGGAACGGAACAAGCCCGGCGGCCCCGAGCCCCGGGCGGGGTGACCTATCGCTTCGGGCCGGCCGAGTTCCGGAACAGGGCGGACACGGACTGGTTGTTGTGGATGCGGTAGATGGCGTTGCCCAGCAGCGGGCCCACCGAGAGCTCGACGAGCTTCGCCCCCAGGGGGTCGGTGCGGGCATGCCGCGGGACGGTGTCGCACACGACGACCTTGCTGATGGGGCTGGCGGCGAGCCGCTCCACCGCCGGGCCGACCAGCACGCCGTGCGTCGCGGCGGCGATGATGTCCTTCGCGCCGCGGTCCTTGAGGAGCTTCGCGGCCTCGCAGACCGTCCCGGCAGTGGAGATCATGTCGTCGAACATGAGGACGGTCTTGCCCTCGACGGTGCCGATGAGCTGGCCCGTTTCGACCGTGCTGCCGGAGAGCCGCTTTTTGTAGATGATCGCGAGGTCGCCCCCGAGCAGCTTGGCCATGCCCTCCGCGACCTTGACGTTGCCCACGTCCGGGCTCACGAGGCACAGGTCCTTGAGCTCGCCCTTCTTCTGAAGGTCCTGGAAGTAGCCGACGAAGACCGGCGTCGCCGACAGGTGATCCACCGGGATGTCGAAGAAGCCCTGGATCTGCGCCGCGTGGAGGTCGATCGTGATGACGCGGTGCGCTCCCGCCGCGGTGATGAGGTTCGCCACGAGCTTCGCCGTCACGGGGACGCGGCCCTCGTCCTTTCGGTCCTGCCTCGCGTAGCCGAAGTAAGGCAGCACGCAGGTGATGCGTCCCGCGCTCGCCCGCCTCAGGCAGTCGATCCAGATCAGCAGCTCCATCAGCCGGTCGTTGACGGGCTCCGACGTGGACAGGACCACGTAGCAGTCTCGCCCGCGCACGTCCTCATCGAGCTTGACGAGGATCTCCCCGTCGGGGAAGTCGACGACCTTGGCCCGCCCCGGGGCGCCCTCCAGGAAGCCGCAGACCGTCTTGCAGAGCGCCTCGCAGGATCGGCCCGCGAAGACCTTGAGCTCGCCGTTCTCGTTCATGACTTCACCGGCCTTTCTTCGCGGGACCTGAAGATGGCGTCGACCCGGGCGAGGTCCTCCGGCGTGTTGATGGAGAGCACGTCCTCCGGGGGCACGGCCTCGATGACCTCCACGCCGCTGCCCGAGCGGAGGAGCAGCTCGGGAACGTCCGTGAGGTAGTACTCACCGCTGACGGGGTTCCGCTGGACTCGGGGGATGGCCCCGAAGAGCGCCGCCTCGTCGAAGCAGTAATAGCTCGGGTTGACCTCGCGGATGGCGAGCTGCGCGGGCGTGCAGTTCTTGTGCTCCACGATCGCGAGGAAACGGCCCTGCGCGTCCCGCCAGATGCGGCCGTAGCCCGTCGGGTCATCGATCACCGAGGTGGCGAGCGTCGCAGCGGCTCCCGCATCGCGGTGCCGTCTCAGGACCTGCCCGATGGTCGAGGGGCGGATGAGGGGCCCATCGCCGCACAGCACCAGGAGCGGGCGTCCGGCCTGCACGGGCTCGAACAGCGGCGCGGCGCAGGCGACCGCGTGGCCCGTGCCGAGCTGCTGGTCCTGCACCGCGTACTCGACGGCGTAGTCCTTCAGCGCGTCCCGGACCAGCTCCTGCTTGTGCCCCACAACGACGACGATCTTGGAACACCCGGACGCGAGGCAGGCATCGACGACGGCGCAGACCATCGGGCGCCCGCCGACCGGGAAGACGACCTTGGGCAGGTCCGATCGCATCCGCGTGCCCTTGCCGGCGGCGAGGATGATGGCGGCGGGATTGCGTTGCTGGGTGTGCATGCGATTCGCCAACACGAACAACGGGCCTGAAAAAGCGGCTTCGAGACGAACTGGGCGACCTGGATTCGAACCAGGACAAGCAGAACCAAAATCTGCTGTGCTACCGTTACACCATCGCCCAATGGTGAGGCCTGCGGGGGATTCCGGGGGCGGGCGTTCTCCGTTTCTCAGGGCCGCGTGCAGGCCCGAACAAGCCGTCGTTGCTGCGGCCCGTCAGCCCCGGAAGGAGGGGCGAGAAACGGAATCCGCGGCGAAAGTCCCGGCAGCAGCCGGGGTTGTGGGCTGGACTGTCCCATCGCCGCGATGGGGAGCCCTTGCCGCGCCTCGTCCTGCCTCTCGGCAGGCCTCCGTCGCGGGCGGCCCAAGGTGGGAGGGAACGATAGGAGGCGCCGAGGAGGCGGGCAAGGAGGCCGCTACGCATCTTCGGCCGCGCCGGGCTCATCCGTCGCCGTGGTCGTAGACCTTCGCAGCGCCTCATCCGAGATCACGTCGTAGCAACTGGCGAGGAGCCCCACGAGCGGGAAGGGGGCATCCGGCAGGGGGCTGGGGCCCAGGCGGCGGAGCAGCGGGTGAGACAGCTTGGGGCGATCAAGAGGCAGGTCGAGGGTGTCCAGTGCGGGCCCCGCGTCCCAGAACGATGAGATGGACTCTTCGAGTGTCTTCGCAGGCAGGTCGTTGATCCCGGGGACGTGCTGCTGGTAGACGGACACGCGGTCTCCAGGGGCGGCGGATACCGACGCACGCTGGTCGCGGAGCCTTTCGAGCAACTCCGCGCCCTCAAGGCCCCGAAGCGCGAAGATGAGCAGCGGCTCGTTGGCGAGCTTGCCCGCCAGGATGTGCGAAAGGCAGCACACGTGCTTGCACCAGCGAGCGTCGGCCCCCGGCTGGGGCGGGGCCTCGGCCGCCATGCGGAACTCGGCGCACGTGCAGGACACGGCGAGGTGCCCGGGCTCACTCGGGAACAGCCGCAAGTTCAGCGGTCCGAACGCGTCCTCGATGTTCGACGGAAGCTCGCCCGCGAGGAGCTTGGCGGAGTAGACGGCGCCCTCCGCCATCACGCGGGCGACACGCTCCCATTCGGCGTCGGCCAGGCGGCCGAAGCTGATCTGCGTGAGGTACGGGCGGTCCGCGCGGCCTTGGATCGCCGCTTCGATGCGCCCGGGAGAGACGGCGATGCGCTTGGTCTGGCCCAGCTTCGCGTACTCCAGCCCCTCGGTGAGGTTCGCGCCAGGAGCCGCAACCTCTACCACACGCATCCATCGCTGCGCAGCCCACAGGGTCGGCCCCTCCACGATGCCGCCCGAAAGTCGCACGCCCCCACGCACGCGACGGGGGTGCATGGGGGTGGGACGCGGCGCCGGTCGCGGGCTGGAGAAGGGCGGCCCGTGCGAGGCCGGCGCGGGCTGGCCACCAGAACTCGGCGGGACGGGCGGCGGGCTTTGGTTCTCGGGGGTGGCGTGGTCCAAGCGTGAAGCGTTGGGGCCGCGGGGCGAATAGTCCAGCGGCGGGTGTGCAGTGCGTCGCGGGGTTCAGTCAAGCCGGAGCACGTTGCCCTGGAACTGGCGGGGGAGGGGCTTCAGCGAGTCGCCGGGGCCGAGCGGGATGTTCCACTCGATCGTGGAATACACCTCGTCCAGCACGTCGTACGCCGCGGGCCGCTTGGGCTCGTCAATCGCGTAGGGGACAGATCCCAGCGCGATGTTGGCGGCGGACAGGGAGAGGCGCAGTGTGCTCAGATGGCCCAGGCGGGCATCGCGGGCTGGGGCGAGCGTGTCGCTTCGGATGGTGCGGTCTCGCTCGGAAACCAGCGCACGCTCGGTGCGCTGCGCGTGAGCCTTCACCTGATCATGCCGGGAGACGGTGCAGGCACCGAGAAGGGCGGGCGCGGCCAGAAGAGGGAGAAGTCGAGCGTTCATGCCGGATGGTAGTAGCGGCCGGTGTGTGGCCCCCTACCCCCCCACCACCAGCCGCCAACAGCGGTGGATGCGACGGTTGCGGTACTCCGGCGGAACGGTGCGGCTGGAAATCTCCCTCGCCGTGACACCCAGACGGGCGAGCGTGGCCTCATCAAGCTTGAACCGGCGGAAGTTGTTCGAGAAGTAGATCACGCCCCCGGGGGCCATGCGCGGGATCAGCCGCTCGAAGAGGTCCGCCTGGTCTCGGCCCACCTCCCAGTCGTCCTCGGTGGACTTGCTGTTGGAGAACGTGGGCGGATCGACCACCGCGAGGGTGTACCCCCGCCCCGCGTCGGGCGATTCGAGGAACTCCAGCACTCCCTCTCGCACCAGCGCGTGCGCGGGCGTCCACAGGCTGTTCAGTTCCAGGTTCCGGCGGGCCCATGAGAGATAGGTGTTCGACAGATCGACGCTGGTGGTGGAGGCGGCGCCCCCGGCGGCCGCGTACACGGTGAACGAGCCGGTGTAGCAGAAGAGGTTGAGAAAGCGACTGCCCGGTGCCTCTTCACGGACCATCGCGCGGGTCAGGCGGTGGTCGAGGAACAGGCCCGTGTCGACGTAGTCCGAGAGATTCACCTCGAACCTCAGCCCGCCCTCCGTGATCACGCGCGTCGCGCGCCGATCCGCGACCTTCTCGTGCTGCGTGAGGCCACGCTGGCGGTGCTTCTCCTTCGTGAACACCAGATCTCGCGGAATCGACAACACGCCGGCGGTGATGTCCCGCACTCGGTCCCACCAGTCGGCCTGCTGGGCGGCTGAGCGGCTGTGCTCCCGCTCGTACTCCGAGATGTGCGCCGCCCCCTCGTAGACATCGATGATGAGCGGCACATCCGGACAGTCCCGCTCGTAGACGCGGTAGCACGTGATGCCCCGGGACGGGTAGCGTCGAAGGTGACGGACGTTCTTCTCGAGGCGCGACGCGAACTGATCGAGCTCGCGCGCGTCACGCCCCCGCAGGCCCCCGAACGCGGCTGGAAGAAGGGCCGGCGGTGCCGGGGGCGGCTGCGCTCCACGCACCGCGCCCGGCGGGGACTCGGGCTCGAACTCACCCGGATCGTCGGCGGGAGCATCCGGTTCCAACGCGGGCTCGGCTCCGGGTTCGGGGTCGCGCCGGAGCGACGGGGGCTTCGGGCCCAGGAACGAGAAGTACGTGCACTCGATCCGGGAGTTGTAGAGTTTGCGCCGGCGAGTGGCCTCCTGCCCGAAGAGGCGCTCCAGATCCAGCCTCGCCGTCAGGATGTGGAAGGACCAGGTGGGGAGGCGTCGGAAGACGATGGGGAGCTGGGCGTAGAGCCGATCGGTGGACTCCGTGTCCCCCAGCCGCACCCCGTAGGGCGGGTTGGCGATGATCACCCCGAACTCGGCCTTGCTCTCCAGATCGGCGATGTCCCGCCGCTGGAAATGAACATCGCGGTCAACTCCGGCGGCCACGGCGTGAGCCCGCGCGAGCGAGAGCGCGTTGGAGTCGATGTCGCTCCCGTGAATGGTGATGGGGAGCGCGGGGCGCGCCGCGGCGCGAGCCTCGGCGCGGAGCGCATCCCACTGCGCTCGTGGGAAGCAGGGCCAGTGCTGGGCGTCGAAGTCGCGGCAGAGGCCGGGGGCGATGTTGCGACCGATCAGCGCGGCCTCGATGGGGATCGTGCCGCTGCCGCAGAACGGGTCGATCAGCGGTCGCTCCGGCCGCCAGTTGGACAAGAGGATCAACCCCGCGGCCATGGTCTCCTTGAGCGCGGCCTCGCCGACCAGCGGGCGGTAGCCACGCTTGTGAAGGCCATCCCCGGACGTGTCGATCGTGAGGGTCACCTGATCCTTCAGGATGGCGACCTCCACGCGAACCGTGGGGCCGGTTTCGGGGAGCGTGGTCACGCCGTGCGCAGACCGGAGTCGCTCCACGATCGCCTTCTTCACGATCTTCTGGCACGCGGGCACCGACGAGAGCTGGCTCTTCACGCTCCGCCCATCGACGGGAAAGGCGAAGTCGTGCGGGATCCAGCGCTCCCAGGGAAGGGCGTAGGTCGCGTCGAAGAGCACGCCGAAGTCCGAGGCGGGGAAACGGCCCACGGCGATGAGCACGCGATCGGCAGCGCGGAGCCAGAGATTCGCCCGGATCATCGTCGCGGCATCGCCCCCGAAGCCGACCCGACCCGTGGCGTAGGGCTTGGCCTCCACGCCCAGGGCCCCGAGTTCGCGCGCCACGACAGATTCCAGCCCGAAGGCGCAGGTGGCGACAAGGTCGAGATTGGGCGAAAGGCCGGTCATGGTGACGGGAACGGGGATGGAGCCTAGACTTGAGTTCTCTCGCACGCCGCGGGAGTCTCACATTTGTTGGGGCGATGTACGGGTGTCCCGGGAATCGCTCCTAACTCGACGGGCCTGAAGGGGCTCGGAAAGGACAGCCACCATGGCCGGATCCGTCAAGCTGCTGCTGATCGAGAGCGTCGAAGCCCTGGGCATCGTGGGCGACGTGGTGAACGTGAAGATCGGCTACGCCCGCAACTACCTGCTGCCCCGCGCCCTGGCAACGCAGCCCAGCGATGAGCTCATCGCGAAGCTCTCGGCGAAGCGCGCGGAAGCGCAGAAGCAGGTCGCGCTCCAGCGCACCAAGCGCGAGGAGACGACTCAGAAGCTGCAGGGCGTTGAGCTGGAGCTCATCCGCTCCTGCAACGACCAGGGCATTCTATACGGCGCCATCACCCAGCAGGACGTGGCGACGGCACTGGGCGAGAAGGGCTTCGAGGTCCGCGCCCGCGACGTGAGGCTGCCCGGCGCCATCAAGCGCATCGACAAGTACGACATCCACATGAAGCTGGACTCCGACCTTGACGCGACGATCCGGCTCTTCGTGAAGCCCGACCGCGAGCTGCCCAAGGACGCCCCCGAGGGCGAGAAGCCCAAGCAGGCCGCGGCGGCCGGCGCCGAGGGCGAGAAGCCCGCGGCGGAGGGCGAGAAGACCGAGCGTGCTCCGCGCGGCGAGCGTCCCGACCGTGGCGACCGTGGCGACCGTGGCGACCGCGGCGAGCGCGTCGAGCGCAAGCGGGTGGACATCTTCGAGCAGGCCCTCCAGGCGGATAAGGCCCGCGTCGTGGGCTGGGGCGGCGGAGACAAGAAGGCCGAGGCCGCCACCGCCGATGGCGACAAGAAGGCCGCGAAGGGCAAGGGCAAGCCCGCTGCCGAGAAGAAGTCCAAGGAGTAGGCCTCTCGCGTCATCCTGATGCTGGACCACGCCGGAGGGGCAGCCCCCTCCGGTTTTTCGTTGGGTGGCGACACCGGGTATGATCGGCCTGACGTTGCACACTCACGTCCGGGCGAGAGCCCGCCGAAGGAGGATTCGCCCGATGCTTCCCAAGCCGCCGCCCCGTGAGCCCTCGCTGGGCTTCCTGTATCTCCCGCCATACCGGCTGTACGGGGAGTCGATCGCGGGCGAGTCCACGAGCCTGATGGTGCCCGAGTTGGACCTTGGCTTCGACATCGGGAGCTGCCCGCGGGCGATCCTTCCGAGCAAGCACCTGGCGATCACGCACGGGCACATGGACCATATCGGGGGACTGGCGTATTACTGCTCGCAGAGGCGGTTCCAGGGCATGGGCAACGCGAAGATCATCTGCGACGCGCGGATCGCGGGGTCCATCAAGCGGATGATGGAGGGGTACGTGGACCTGGAGCGTCAGCGGACGCCCTATGACCTGGTGCCCCTGCTGCCCGACCAGCCCTACGAGATCAAGAACAACATGTTCATTCGGGGCTTCGAGACCGAGCACACGGCCCCGAGCTTCGGGTACGTGGTCTACGAGCGCCGAACGAAGCTCAAGCCGGAGTTCGCCGATCTGCCCCAGGAAAAGCTCCGGGAACTGAAGGACCGGGGGGTGGAAATCGTGCGTGTGCTGGAGATCCCGCAGATCGCGTACACGGGCGACACGCTGCCGGGCCCTCACCTGCTCCGGGAGGACGTGCGCAAGGCACACGTGGTCATCTCCGAGTGCACGTTCTTCGAGCCCGACCACAAGGAGCGGGCGAAGATCGGGATGCACATGCACATCGACGACATCGCGGAGTGGCTCCGGGTGCTGGAGTGCCAGCACATCGTGCTCGTGCATGTCTCGAGGCGGACCGACATGCAGTTCGCGAAGGAGCGGGTGGCGAAGCTCTCCGGCGCCAAGAACGCGGAGAAGGTGCTCTTCCTGATGGACTACCGCACCAACAAGGCCCGGTACGAGGCGCAGCTTCTGGAGGCTGAGGCGAAGGAGGCCGCCAGGCTCGGGAGGCGAGCGCCCGTGCAGGCCGCCCGGGCCGCCGAGGACGAGGACGACGCCTGAGGGAGCCCGCTTCCGTGGCGACTCTGACCTACGACGTGCATCCGAGCGTGCGCCTGATGGCGGAGTGGGTGCGCACGCTCCCCGAGTCCACCGGCAGGTCGCTGGCCGCGTGGATGCGGGCGATCCGCGCCGAGAAGTTCACCGGGCCCGGCGAGGCCCGCGCGTGGCTGAAGGCGCAGCACGGGCTTGGGACCAACGCCTGCCGGCACCTGGCCGAGCGTGCGTTCGCGCGGGACTTGTCCCTGATGGACGATGATCCCGAGCGGTACCTGGCGCTCGCGCCGAAGTACGTGGAGGGGCAGTACGCCGGGAAGAAGACCGGCCTGCGGGCGATCTACGAGAAGCTGCACACGGCCTGCCGCGGGCTGGGGCGGGACGTGAAGATCTGCCCCTGCAAGACGATCGTTCCTGCGTACCGGGAGCACGTCTTCGCACAGATCAGGCCCGCGACGAACACGCGCGTCGACCTTGGCCTGTGCCTCACGCCGCTCGTCAAGGACGGGCGGGAGTTGCCCGGGCGTCTGCTCGACACCGGCGGCTTCGCGAAGAAGGACCGCATCACCCACCGCGTGGCGTTGGCGTCGCCGGACGAGGTGGACGCGTTCGTGCTGAAGTGGCTGGCTCGTGCGTACGAGCTTGATGCGCCCGCTACTGGTGCCAGAAGCCGCGCCACGCCCGCCCGAGGCGGGTGAAGAGCCCGGATTGCCGTGGCGAAGGCTGCCCGGGCCCGGCGGGCGATTGAGACGCCGGAGCCGATTCCGCCGTGGGTGGCGGCGCCGGGGCCGCAGGCCGCGTGGAAGCCCCGGGCGACTGGTCGGGCTTGAGCGTGAGACGAACCAGCAGCAGGCACCCGGGGCACCGGCCAGTGACTGGCTCTCCCCCGATGTGCGTCGCACAGCGCGCACAGGCGACGCCCTGCGGCACGCGCTCGATCAGCTGATCGACATCGGCGCTGTGGGCCGGGTCAGAATCGTTCTTGCGCTTGGAGACGAGCGTGGTCAGACGGTCGTAGTACGACGAGGGCTCCGGCGTGGGCTCGGCGCCGCCCGACGCCGCCCGGCCTCCACGGCTCCAGGTCGCCAGGAGCGCGGCGAGTTCGGCCTCCCCTTTCGCACGGGCCACGAGCATCTGATCGATCTGGCCGAAGGCCTCCTCGACGGCATGGCGCATGTGCCGCGCGGACTTCAGGCGGAACATCGGGTTCTTGTTCATCGCGCGGGTGAGGAGTTCCTCGAGCGCCGGGTGGATGCCGGTGATCTCCGCAAGGTTTGGCTCGGTCTCACGCTGCGCACGCCGCACCTCGTCCAGCGAGCCCTCGAACGGCAGGTGCCCCGTGAGCAGCTCGAAGGCCATGACGCCCAGGGCGTACACGTCGCTGCGTGCAGAGACCATGCGATCGAACATCTCCGGCGCCATGTAGCAGGGCGTGCCCGCCACGCCCTCGACTCGCTCGCCCATGCTCTGCGCGGGTCGCGCACAGGCAAGACCAAAGTCCGTGAGGACAGGGGTGCCATCGGGCTGGATCAGGATGTTCGAGGGCTTGATGTCGCGGTGGATGATGCCCTGGTCGTGGAGTTCGCCCACCGCCTCGCAGGCGGCCTCGAGCACCACTCGGACAACCGCCGGGGTGAACTTCCCGCCCAGCTCCAGCAGGCGGTCCAGCGTCGGACCATCCACATACTCCATGACGAGGAAGGGGATCCCCTCCACCACGTCGGCGTTGAGCACGGAGTTGATGCCCTTGTGGCGAATCGCGGCGGCGGCGCGAGCCCCCTCAAGAAAGGTCGCGAAGCCCGGGTCATCCTGGCTCTGGACCATGTTCAGCATGAACTTCACCGCCACGTCGCGGTGCAGCATCTCGTGCCGCCCCAGCCACACCGTCCCCATGCCCCCCTTCCCGATCTCACGGAGGAGTTGAACGGGCCCCAGCCTCGCCGGAATCGTGACGGCGGGCGCGGGCGGACCCCCGGCGTCGTCGGCGGCTGTGGGCTTCGTGGCAGCCCTGGTCAGGGTGACTGTCTCGGTCTGGCTCATGGGGTCGTCCAGAACTCCATGACGCGCGAGAGGCACGCTCCCGTCGCCGCTCTAGCTCACCTGAATCGTGGTCTGGCCCGCCTGCGTCACTGAGATCGAACCACTCCACATGCAGTTGCACGTGCAACCGTCGTGGAGCGCGGGCTTGCTGTCGATCATCGTCTTGCTGCAGCCCGGCGACCAGGGCGCAGGCGTCGCCGGAATGCACCGCTGCGGGGTGAGCACGCCGCTGGCGGCCGAGGTCGCCGCGGCCACCTGCGGGTTGGACGTTGTCGTGCACATGCCGAAGGGCTTGATATTCACATTTGGTGCAAAGTCCATGATCGTTCCCGCGGGCTGGTTCCCACCTTTCGTGGTTACCGGGGCGACGGAAAACGTTGACGGCGCCGTGCCGCACGAGCACTTGAGCACGGCGTTATTCACCACGAGCAGCGGCATGGGCACCTCCCGAATCCTCGCTCAGCATACCACGCTCCGGGGGCTCCCGCACGGACTTTGTTCAGTCCCCGGCGGGCGCCCGAGACGGCCTGAGAGGGTCCCAGAAGCCCGGCTTCCGCCCCGTTGCCCGGATGCGGAGCGGGGTACGGCGGTTGCCGGACGATGTACCGGGGGACTCACGCGGGAACCTGCATGAGGATGTTGTTTGTTCGGAGGATGTTGCCGGCGATTGTGGCGGCCGCCTGCTGCGCGGCGCCGGCTGACGTGCGCGCTCAGATCAACACACCTCGGGCCAAGCAGCAGGAGCCCGCGCCGCCTTCGACACCACCCCTCCGGAAGAGGCTGCCGCCGGGAACGGTTGACCTCTCCCCCAACTTCACGAGAGGCGACTCCGTGGATCTGGAATGGCGCCGGAGCAAGGTCGTGCCCTTGCCGAAGGGGAAGGTGCAGGCCGCGACCACGCTCGGCACGGCGCGAGTGGCGGTGGAGTCAATGGAAAACTGGGGGTTCGTGCTCTCATGGACCTGGGGCGAACTGAAGCACGCGGACCCCAGCCGCCCGAGCGCCAGCGAAGACGAACTCGTCGCGGCGATGCTGAGCGGCGCACGGATCGAGTTCGACCTCAGCCGAACAGGTGAGATGCGGGGCGTGCGAGGCTGGGAGCGACTAAGCAGCGACCTCGCAGCTCGCCTCGCGGATGCCGTGGACGCGCGCCGCCCCGCGTTGGGCGAGAACGCCGCACTCGAACAGGCGGGGCGGGATGTGCTCGAGATGATCCGAACGCGGGAGAGCCTCGAATCGCTGGTGCTCGACGCCCCGGCCACCGTGCTCGGGTGCCTCCCGGGAGAGCTGAGCACGCAGGGTCAAACTCACGCCGATGCGCTGATGCCAAACCCGTTCGGCGGTGAGCCGTTCCCAGCGTCCGCAAGCTTTGCCGTGCTGGACCTGACGCCGACGACCGCCCGGGTCGCCTGGGGAGTCTCGCTCAAGCAGGAGCACGTGGCGGGGGTGATGGCCCGCACGGTGCGCGACCTGCAGGTGCGGGCGGGGCGCAAGAAGGACGTGCCCAAGGTGCACTCCATCGCGGCGCGCAGCCAGGGCGACGCCCTGGTCCTGCTCGGGAGCACGTGGCCCCTGGAGGGGCGCCTGACCTACACCCTCACGCACGGCGGCACGAGATCGACGACGACCAGCGCGTGGAAAAGGCGAGAGGCCGGGGGCGCCCGATAGACCGGGCCGGAAGGCCCGCTCAGGCCTCGTCGTCCACCGCGTCGTTGCGGAGCGTGAGGATGTCACGGAGCTGGTCGGTTGAGAGCTCGCTGATCCAGGCCTCTCCGGCGCCGATGATGTTTTGAGCCAGCTCGGACTTGCTCTCGATCATGGCGTCGATCCGCTCCTCGAGCGTGCCCCGCACGACGAACTTGTGCACCTGCACGGTGCGGGTCTGGCCGATGCGGTACGCCCGGTCGGTGGCCTGGTTCTCGACCGCGGGGTTCCACCAGCGGTCGAAGTGGAAGACGTGGGTGGCGGCGGTGAGGTTGAGGCCCACGCCGCCCGCGCGAAGGCTGAGGATCAGGATGGGCGTGGAGCCGTCGGCCTTCTGGAAGCGGTCGATGATGGCCTGGCGCTGGGGCTGCGTCGTCCCGCCGTGCATGAACAGGACTTCCTTGCCCAGCGCGTGGCGGAACATGCGTTCGAGGAGGTCGCCCATCTCGCGGAACTGCGTGAAGACCAGCGCCTGGTCGCCCTGGGCGACCACCTCGTCGAGCATCTCAAGGATGCGGATGCACTTGCCGGAACGGGAGGGATCCGGGGGCGTGCCGTGGTCCGCCTCTTTCAGCGCCAGCGCGGGGTGGTTGCAGATCTGCTTGAGCTTCACGAGGGTCGCGAGCACCAGGCCGCGACGCTGGATGCCCTCGGACTGATCGACCTCCGCGAGCATGCGCTTCACGCAGGACTCGTACAGCGACGCCTGCTCGCCGGTGAGATGGCTGAACTCGCGCCCTTCGACCTTCTCCGGCAGATCGGCGACCACCGTTGGGTCGCTCTTGAGCCGCCGCAGCACGAAGGGGCGGATGAGCCCGCGCAGCTTCTCCGCGCGGTGGCGGTCGTGATATCGCTCGATGGGCACGGCGAACTTCGTGCGAAAGCCCGCGGCGGAGCCGAGATAGCCCGGGTTCAGGAAGTCCATGATCGACCACAGCTCTGTCAGCCGGTTCTCCACCGGGGTGCCCGTGAGGGCCACGCGGCGCTGTGCGTGCAGGCCACGCACCGCCTGCGTCTGCTTCGCGGTCGGGTTCTTGATGTACTGCGCCTCATCAAGCACCACCCGAGCCCAGTTGACGCGAGAAAGCAGCTCACGATCGCGGTGCGCCAGCGCGTACGTCGTGACCACCAGGTCGCTCTCGCCGGCCTTCGCGACAAACGCATCGCCCAGCGGGCGGTTCGGGCCGTGGTGCACGTGCAGACGCAGGTCCGGGCAGAATCGCTTCGTCTCGTGCATCCAGTTCCCCACGACCGACATGGGCACGAGGAGCAGCGTGGGAGGCACCGTGGCCTGGGGGGCGGGGACATCGGTCGCCGCGGGCGAGCCGTCGACCTGTCGCTCCCAGGCCATGAGCGCCAGGAGCTGCACGGTCTTGCCCAGGCCCATGTCGTCGGCGAGACAGATGCCGAAGCCCAACGACTCCTGGAACGCCATCCACGAAACGCCCCGCGCCTGGTACGGTCGGAGCGCACCCCGGAAGGACCGCGGCGTCTCCAGCATGGTCACGTGCCGACTCGCGGCCTCGCTGCTGAGGAACGCCTGCAGCCAGCCCGTTGCCTCCAGGCCGACGATCGGGATCCCGGCGCGGTCGAACTCGTCCGCGTACGCCATCCGCAACGCCGCCGCGAGCGGGATGCTCCCCCCGGGGGACTCCCGGATGAACCGGATGGCGGCCTGCACGTCCTCCGGGCGGATCTCGACCCAGCGCCCGTTCACCCGCACCAGCGGGGACTTCTTCGACGCGAGCTGCTCGAACTCGTGCAGCGTCAGCGTGGCATCACCGACCGAGATCTCCCAGCGGTAATCGACCAGCGCCGAGAGCCCGAGCTGTGTCTTCGCGGCGTTCGAGAGCCCGCCCGAGGCGGCGGCGCTGAACGGATCCTGATCCGGCGTCTGCAGGCGCAGCTTGGCCCCCAGACGCGCCGCGGGAGAGTCCCACCAGGCCGGGGCCTCGACGGCGAAGCCCTGCTCGATCAGGATCGGCCGGATCTCGCGGAGAAACTCGTAGGCATGGCGGGTGGAGAGCGTCAGGTGCGTGGGCTGCGACAGCGAGAGCGCGGATTCGAGCCTCGGATAGAGCCGCGAGGCCCGGCCGAGCTCTCCCAGCAGCAACTCCTGCGGGCGATCGATGCGCTTGCCCATGATGGTCGCCGACTCGCCGGAGAGCATCCAGACGTCTTCCGCGTCGAGGATGAGCGAGGTGCGATCGATGGACTGGAGCTGGAAGGTCACCTTCCAGACCTGCGCCTCGGGCGGGGGCGCTTCGGCGCCCGGCGCGAGCGAGGGCTCCTCGACGCGGAGCAGCAGCCTCCACTGCGAGCTGGGGCCCCGCTCCTCGAGTGTTGACACCCACGTGCGCACCCTGCGGGAGAGCTCCCCGCGCAGGGGCGCGGGGCCCGGAACCTGATGGGCCTCGCCCAGCAGCCCGGACAGCCACGCGACGTGGGGGTCCTTCGCCGGGTCGCGCCCGTCGAGAGAGTCCGCGAAGCTCTCGCGGATGAGGACCGCCCGCGCCTCGGCGTCGACCACGGCGCCGAGGAACTCCCTCGTCACGGCCCACGCGTCGTGGCGGAGCGAATCTTCGGCCGCGCGGGCCGCCGCGGGCATCGCGGAAACCAGCGCCACCACGCGCTCCGCGGTGGCCGCGTCGGACATCCAGGGCTCCCACGCACCGAGCGTCTCCGCGCCGCTTTGCACGAGCATCGGCACCACCCGCTGCTGGATCTGCAGGTAGCGAGCCAGCCGCACACACTCCGCGAAGTAGCGAAGGGTCGACCCGGCCCGCCACGGGGACTCGTCCAGCAGCGAGGCGTCGGTCAGGTTCTCCGCGAGAGACAGCAGCAGGTCGCCGGAGGCGTGGGGCGGGACCACCAGCGTCGGCACGGTCCAGCGGTCGATCGCGACGCTCGACAGCTCGTCGTCATCCAGCACCGCGGAGCGGCCCATCGCGTGCGCGAGCGATGAGCTTGCCATCGGTGCGCCCGCCCGCGTCGGCAGCCTCAGCACGAGCGTTCCCGACGTCGCCTGGGGCGGGCGGCCCGTGAGCGAGGCAACGTCCTCGGCATCGAGCGCCCGTGCCGCGGGGTGCGTGTGAGGCTCGGCACCCGCTCCCGGTGTCGGGGTTCCCAGTTCGACCCAGAGGTGCAGAGCGCCCTGGCTCCAGTTGGCATGAACGACCTGTGGCAACAACTCGACTCTCCGTTCGTCGGCACTGCGCCGGGCTGCCCGCGCGCTCGTCGCGGGCGGGGCTGATCCGGCGGGCGGAATGAGGGCGCAGGGACTCGAACCCTGGACCTACGGCTTAAAAGGCCGCTGCTCTACCAACTGAGCTACGCCCTCGAGCGCAGGGGACATGGTAGGGGGCCGCCGCGCGGGCTACCAGCCTCCGAAATGAAAGCACCCCCCGCTTACGTGCGGGGGGTGCGGTGAAAATCAGGCTGTGGGGGCGGATCAGGAGACCGCGGAGATGCGGCCCAGGGGCGTGCCCAGCGTGCCGAACGCGCCCTGGAACGCGCGGTCGTAGTGGGCCATGTACGCGACGATCGGCGTGGGCGCCTTCACCGTGATCGAGTACCACTGGTTGTTGGTGCGGCGGGCGCCCGTCACGAAGTCGTGCACGTTGAACTCGCTGACCGTCCGTGCCGAGAGCGTGCGGCGGAAGACTTCCGTGCCCGCGATGCCGTCGTACGCGATGGTGATCTCCACGGTCGTGGCGGTCGACGCCGGGTTGTAGAGGCGCAGATTCTCGACCACACCGGGGTGGTTGGTGTCGGTGTCGCCGGGGCGGAAGCCCTCGCCGAAGCCCCACCAGGAGTACGCGGCGTCCGCCGTAGAGGTGGCGAGCTGACCGCTAAACGCGTTGGAGCGGGCCGAGACGATGACGGAGGCTGTGGACTCGTAGAAGACCGAGTACGGCCGGCCGCCCGTGAAGTTGGGGAGGTCCTCGACGACGATCGTGCTGCTCGAGCCGCCCGTCACGGTGCGGACCGCGCGGTACGCGGAGCCGTTGTCGAAGAGGAAGGAGATGGTGACGGTGGCGGCGGAGCCGCCGGTGTTGAGGATGGCGATGGACTCGGAGGTGCCGTTGAGGCCGATCTGGCCCTCGGGGATGACGCCGGTGGTCGAGCCCGCACCGACGTTTCCGATGGCCCCCTCGGCGACACCCTCGCCGCCGTTGTAGTGCGAGAGTGAGGCGACGATGGCGACGGGGCTGGAGAGCACCACGCCGTAGTTCCCGTCGGGGAGGTTGATGAACGGATCGGCGGGCTGGCCGAGGCGCTGGACGACCGCGTCGTTGACGGAGATGCCGCCGCGACGGAAGGCGCCGAGCGTCATGGTGGTCTGGTAGGCCTGCCCACCCGACTGCGGGTAGAAGAAGACGTCAACCTTGGAGTTGGCGCCGGTGGTGTTCAGCCACACCATGAAGTTGACGTTGCCGTTGCCCTTCTCGACCTGCGCGAAGGACCAGGTGTTGCTGGTGACGCTCGTGAAGGCCTCGCCCACGGCGGCCTTGAAGTTGTTCGCGCCGCTGACGAGGTTGAGGTCGTAGTGGCTGAACGTCGCCGCGACCGGCAGGTCGGAGCGGAGTTCGAGGGCGTACTGAACGAAGGGGTTCTCCGCGGTCGGGAGCCGGACCAGCGTCTGGTTGTTGGCCTTGAGGACGGGGTCGATGAGCGTGAACCCGCCGCGGGACTGCGCGGGGATGACCACGTCGCCCACGACCTGGTCCCGCTCGCCGACTTCATACCGGGCGATGGCGACGACGCGGACGGGCGTGTTGTTGGGGTTGCTGATCGGGACGAAGGTGAAGATGTTGTCGCCCGTCGCGCCCTCGGGGAAGAAGACGCGGTACGGGAGCACGGGAACCGTGGAACCCTCGGAGAGAGTCTCGGTCGCGGGCTGGTCGGACCGGGCGGCGAGGTGCCCGGTGCCGGTGCCGGCGTTCATCGCGTCGTGCAGGTTCTGCACCTGCGTGGGCGTGGTGCCGAAGTAGACGAAGTACCGCATCGACGTGGAGGCGCCCGCGGAGAGGCCTCCGAGGTCGAAGGTGATGACCATCTGGAAGTCACCGGACGTGCCGTTGGGGTCGATGGCGCCCTGACCGATGAGCACGCCGGGGTCGCGGGGCACGGCGCCGCTCGCGAAGGTCACGCCCGCGCGGGTGTCGGTGGTCGGTGCGCCCAGGCCGACGGTCAGGCCCTGGGTGAACTGGTTGTTCGTGTAGACCGCGGTGCCGAAGGGCTGACCGGACGCGACGTCGTTGACCGTGTTCGCGCGGTTGTCGCCCAGCGAAATGCCCGGGTTGGGGTTGAAGCCTTCCATCCAGCTCACGTCCGTCAGCCCGCCGGAAGAGGCGTTGGTGAGCGTGACGTCGATGACGAAGAACGAGTCGTTGCGGCCGAAGGAGATCGATCGCTCGATGCGGAGGCCGTTGCCCTGCTGGGCGCGGGTGGTGAGGCGGAAGTTCGAGGGGTCGCTCTGGTTGGTGAGCGAGAACGCGAGGGAGTTCTGGCTCGCGGCTGCGTTGGAGAAGCCCAGGCCCCCTCCCACCGCGCCGAAGAACGTCTGGCCCAGGTTGGGCAGGAACTCGATGCCGTTGTAGCGGATGCCCGGGGTGCCCGCCGAGCCTCCCATGTTGCCCAGCGTGCTGATGCCCATCGACAGTGCCGAACCGGTGAACACCTGGCTGGGATCGGAGACACCCGCCGCGACATTGACAACAAGGGTGTAGTCGCCCGTGCTGGCGGCCGGAGTCCCGGAGGCGACGACCGTGGGGTTGTACGCGACGTTGGAAGTTTCGGAGACGGCGATGTAGTACGTGCCGCCGTTGTTGAAGACAAAGCCGTCGATCTGCGCGGAGTTGCGGTCCAGGGGGTTGGAGATGAGGATCTGGGTTCCCTGCGAGTCGAAGACGCGGATGGCTGAGTTGAAGGCGCCCGTGGGCGTCAGGGTCGCGGTGAGGGTCGAGCCCGTCTCGGCGTAGAAGGAGAAGATGTCGCGGTCCAGACCGCCGAAGCCGCCGTCACCCAGGAAGGCGTTGCGGGTCGCGGTGCCGGCGCCGTTGATCTCGGTCATGGCCTTGGCGGTGACCAGGGTGTCGTTGGATTCGAAGGGGCCGAAGATGTCGTTGCTGTAGGTGACGTCCAGGGCCCAGTTGAGGAGCTGCCCGGTGTTGAGCGACGTGGTGTCCTCGATCTTCAGCGTCCAGCGGCCCGCGCCCGGGATGCCATCGAGCAGGCCCAGCGCGTTGGGCTGCGAGGCGGGCGTCGTGCTCTCCGGCCGGAACACGCCGGTGAAGGGCGGCGACGCCGTCGTGATCGAAGTCGTGGCCTCGTCGTCGAAGATGGTGTTGGTGAAGTTCGTGCCCGCGCCGCCCCGGCGGTTGGAGAGGAAGATCTCGCGGCCGTTGGGGGCGATGAGGCTGATGATGAGGTCGCCGACGAACGAGTGCGCCAGGCGAAGGCGGACGTTCACGTCGAGGATCTGGCGGGAGTCGTCGATGTCGATGAAGGCGGTGGTGACGCCCCGGGTGTCGGAGGGCGCGTTGGGCGGGATGTTGGTGGTGGGCCCGGCGGGCGCGTCGAAGGTGGTGAAGACGTTCGTCCCGGAGGGCGGCGGAACGGTGGGGTTGAAGCCCACGCTCGTCACGGTGTCGTCTGTGGAGAGCCGGACGCCGACCGTGAGGTTGTAGATGCCCAGTGACTGCGTCGTCCCGCTGCCCGGGATGGTGGGCACGTAGGCATCGTTCCCGAAGCCGGAGACGCCCACGTAGTACGTGCCGGCGGTCTGGACGAAGAAGTCCATGAACGGGTCGTTGCCGAAGAACTGATCGTTCTCGTTGAGCTGCACGCCGTTGGCGTCGAAGAGGCGGAGGAAGCCGTCGAGCGTGGAGCCCGCGGGCAGCCGCTGGGCCGTGAGTTCGGCGGTGATCTGCCCGCCCCGCGGCATCACGACCTTGTAGAGGTCCACGTCCAGAGGCCCGAACAGGCCGTTGCCGAGCGTCACGCCCGTCACACGGGCCGTGCTGCTCGCGTCAAAGGCGAGCGTGGTGGCCTCGACGAGCTGGTCGTTGGGCTCGTTGTCGCCGGTGGCCGCGGCGATGCGGAAGTTGTACACGTGGTTGGAGCCGCCCACGTTGTTGCCGTTGAGGAAGTTGCCCTGCAGGTCCTTGAAGCCGGCGGGGGCAAGGGTGAGCCGGTAGTTGCTGAGCGGGAGTCGCTGGGGCGAGAAGCCCGAGAGGTTGAGCCCGATGTCGACCAGCGTCGTGTCCGTGTTGCTGCGGGTGATGGAGGCGATGGGGACGCTGAAGTCGTCGGAGGTGCCGAAGGTGTTGTCGTTGCCGGCGCCGAGCAGCGTGACGGCGCTGGTCGTGAGCGCCGAGGGATCGATCACCTCGCTGAAGTTGACCGTGACGGTGCTCAGGGGCGTGTTCGTGCCCGGGACGAACTGCTGGGCGATCGGGCCGGGGTTGATGGACTGCACCACGGGGCCGTCGATCTGGATGAGCTGCATCGAACGGAAGACGTTCAGACGCCCGCCCGAGCGGACCTTGCCCTGCAGCGAGGGCAGCGGGTCGGCGCCGTTCACGATGGCCTCGCGAATCTCCACGGCGGTCGCGTTGGGCTTGACCGCCTTGAGCAGCGCCACCGCGCCGGCCACCGCGGGGCCCGCGGCGCTGGTGCCGCCGAAGGAGCTGTACCCGCCCCCGTTCGCAGTGGTATACGTCCCCACGCCCGGGGCCGCGACGTCCACGGTGCGCACGCCCCAGTTGGAGAAGCCCGCGAGCTGGTCGTTGTAGTCCGTCGCCGCGACCGAGATGACGCCCGCGATGTTGTACGACGTCGGGAAGAACGTGAAGTTCGGGTTGTCGTTGTCGAACGAGCTGTTGCCCGCGGAGGCCACGAACGACGCCCCCGTGTCCACAAATCGCTGGATGGCGTCACGCTCGGCGGAGAACCCCTCGGGCGCGTCCGCGTAGAACTCCTGATTGAACCCGCCGTAGCTGTTGTTGCTCACGACGATGTTGATGCCCCGCCCGATCATCATCGTGGCGTAGTCGTGCGCCGCGACGATGGCGGCGGTCGAGAGCGCGCCGAACCGGTCGGCGATCTTCAGCGCCATCAGCGAGACGTTCCAGTTGACGCCCGAGACGCCCAGGTCGTTGTTGCCGACGGCGCCGATCATGCCCGCGACGGGCGTGCCGTGCCCGCCCGTGTCCATGTCGTCGGGGTCGGAGTCGTTGTCGCCGAAGTCAAACCCGTGCACGTCGTCGATGAAGCCGTTGCCGTCATCGTCGACACCGTTGCCCGCGATCTCGCCGGGATTCGTCCAGAGATTCTGGATGAGGTCCGGGTGCTGGAGGTCGATGCCCGTGTCGATGACCGCCACCACGTTGTCCCGCGTGCCGATGGAGATGTCCCACGCCTGCACGGTCTTGATGTCCGCGCCGGGCGTGCCCGCCGGGCTCACGGTCGTGGGTTGACCGGTATTCCGGAGCCACCACTGGTTCGAGAACTGCGGGTCGTTCGGGACCGCCATCGTCTGGTAGGCGCGGTTGGGCTCGATCGTGCGCACGAACGGCATCGATTCCGCCAGCCGCCGGGCGAGCACGCCCGACACCGCGTCCGTCGTCGTGAACGTCGCGTACTGGCCCCGGGCCACGGACTGGAAGTCCGTCGCCTGGATGCCCAGCCGCGCCGCGACCGCCCGGGCCGTCGCCAGCGCATCCTGCGCGCTCTGCTGACCATCGAACGAGATGATGTACGAGTTCTCGATGGCCGCGACGCGGTCCCCATCCCAGTCCAGCAGTCGAACTCCCGACGGAAGATCGGCGGCGAGCAACTGACGCTGCTCGAGCGCTTCCATGACCTGAGGCGCGTCGAGGCCGAATCCGAAGCCGATGCCACCCGTTCGACGATTGAACATACGACACTCCAAGACAGCCCCTGTGTGTGCAGGGGCGTGTGCAATCCCAAGTAGGAGTCCGGCGGGTGCAGCCTGTGAGGCGGAACCTGTGGTCCCACCATAAGCCGCGGCGCCCGTTGGCGTCATGCCATACGGGCCCCCTTGCTCCCTGATCCTATTGTGACCGAATTCCGGGTCGAACACAAGTCGGTACGTGTCAGGATTCCGAACACTCACCTACCAGTGGGTCGACCCCTCAGCCAGTCCCGTTCGCGGGCATCGTTGGGGGTCTGACGGGTCCGGGCAACAGCCCTGTCAGAAGTTCCTCATGTCGGCGTGAGGCCCCTGCCTCCGCCGCGATGCACTCCAGGGCTCCCCGAACCAGGGCTGCACGCTTCCCGGCGTCAGCCAGCAGGTCGGCGAGCACTCCGGGCAGACCCGCCGCCTCCACTCGGCAGATGCCCCTGTGTCGTTCCAGCGCCGCGACCACCTGCGCGAAGTCCGCGACTGCGGGGCCGATGACCACCGGCTTCGCCAGCGCTGCCGGCTCCACCGGGTCCGAGCCGTGCAGCATTCCGAAACTCCGCCCCACCACCACCACGTCTGCCAGGGCGTACGCCTTCCGCAGTTCGCCGATCGTGTCGAGGAGGAACCGGCCCGTGGCCGAACCCGGCGAGGCGGTGCCGGCTCGCAGGTGAGTCAGCCGCACACACCCAGGCAACGCGCGCTCCGCCTCGTCGAATCGTTCTGGCTTGCGCGGGGCACAGAGCAGTTGCACGCCCGGCGGGCACGCCGCGTGCAGCAGCGCTTCCTCGTCCGGGCCGGTGCTGCCCGCCACAATCAACGGCCTTGTGCGGTCGATGCCGAACTGCTGGGCCAGCTCCGCCGCACCCTCCACCGTCGTCGGCGCCGGCGGGACACTGTCCCACTTCATCGAGCCGGTGACCAGCACGCGATCCGCCGGTGCCCCCAGCGCCCGGAACCTCGCGGCGTACTCCGAATCCTGGACGCAGACGGCCCGCAGCTTCCGCAGCCGCCGCTCGATGAACCCCCTGATGTGCCTGTAGCCCCGGAACGACCGCTCGCTGAGCCTGCCATTGATGATGCACGCCGGGATGCCCCGGGCCGCGCACGCGTCGACGAAGTTTGGCCACAGTTCGAGTTCCACCAGTCCCACCACGTCCGGCTTCACCGCGTCCAGGAACCTCGCCACACACCATGAAAAATCCAGCGGGTACCTCAGCACCGTCGCGCCCGAGTCGAAGAGCGCATGGGCTCGCGCCAGACCCGTGTCCGTCGTCGCGGTGACGATGACCTCCGCGTGGGGCGTCAGCAGCGGGACCAGTTGCCGAAGTGCTGAGACCTCCCCCACCGACACCGCGTGCAGCACAATGCGGGGCCGCGTCTTGGGAGGGAACTCCGGCGTGTGGCCCATCCGTTCCCGCCAGCCCCGGCGGCGCTTGGAGGCCCACTTGGGGGCCGTCACCAGAGCGAGCGGGATGTAAAGTAGATCGAGGGCGTTCACGTTCCGAAGTTGCCCCAGAGAGAATCGCCCGCCTCGGCGGCGGAAGCGCAGGAATGGGCGGGCGGGGATTCGAACCCCGGACCCTTCGCGTGTAAGGCGAATGCTCTAGCCGCTGAGCTACCCGCCCAAGAGCGAAGCATGGTAGTGGGCCCGCGCCGGGAGAGCGCCGGATCAATCCTGAACCCCGCCATCGGCCCGCGCGACAAACGCCCTCATCCCCGGGGCCCGGTGATCACCTCTCCGCCCGCCCCCCCTTCTTCACTCGCCTTGCCCTGCCCGGCCGATAGAGCCTTGCAGAGGACCATCATGCCCGCCACCGCTGCTATTGCCGCCCCAAGCCCCGCGCACCCCGCCGATCCTCTCTGGACCCGGGCCATCCTCATCGGCACCCCCGAGAGCGTCGCAGGGCTCGCGGCTCACCTCTCCCGCCTGCCGGGGGCGCCCGTGCCGGTTGGCTGCCTGCTCGCGGGGCCGGAGGCGGTGCGAGAGGGTGTGGTTGCAACCCTGGGGGTGCCGGTGCTCGGCTCGGTGGAAGACCTCCCCAAGCTCCATGCGGCCCAGCCCTTCACCGCGGCCATTGTCTCGATCCCCGGGGGCATGCCCGCGGCGACGCTGAAGCTCAGGGCCCAACTCCGGCAGTTGCACATCGCCGAACGCACGGTGCCACCCCTCGCCGAGATGCTCGCCGTCGCCGGCCCGACCCGGCCCGGCGGCATCGCTCCCGCGATCGACATGGTGGACCTCATCGGCCGCACGCCCTACGGCATCGATCGACGTGCCGTGGCTCGGGTCATCGAGGGCAAGCGGGTGCTGGTGACAGGCGCGGGTGGCTCGATCGGCTCGGAGATCTGCCGCATCGCGGCGACCTTCCGCCCGGCGCAACTGGTGCTCGCAGAACGCTCCGAGAACGCGCTGTTCGAGATCGACAGGCAGATCGCGCGCCGGTTCCCCGACCTCCCCCGCAAGGCCCTCCTGCACGACATCACGGACGCGGAGAGCACCCTCCGCCAGTTCGTGGGCCTGCGCCCGCAGACGATCTTCCACTCCGCGGCCCACAAGCACGTTCCGCTCATGGAGGACCACCCCTCCCACGCCGTAACCAACAACCTCTTCGGGACCAAGTCCGTCGCGGACGCCGCGATGGCGGTCGGCGCCGAGCGGTTCGTGATGATCTCGTCGGACAAGGCCGTCAACCCCACCAGCGTCATGGGGGCGACCAAGCGCCTCGCCGAGATGTACGTGCAGCACTGCAACGCCCTGGCCCGCGGACGCCCCGGGCCCACGACCAGCTTCACGATGGTGCGGTTCGGAAACGTGCTGGGCTCGGCGTGCAGCGTGCTCCCCATCTGGTCGGCGCAGCTCGCCGAGGGCGGGCCGATCACCGTCACCGATCCCAGGATGACGCGCTACTTCATGACCATCCACGAAGCGGCGACGCTGGTCATCCAGGCCGGCGCCATCGACGCCCACGACACCTCCGCCGGACCCCAGCCCACCATCTTCGTCCTCGACATGGGTGAGCCCATCCGCATCCTCGACCTCGCCCAGAGATTCGTGGCGCTCCACGGCTTTGAGCCCCGAGTCGCGGGACTCGCGGGCGGGCAGGCCGCGAGTCACGTCGGCGGCCCGGCGCTGCGCCTGTCAGGCCGTGAAATCGACATCCTCTTCACCGGCGCCAGGCCCGGAGAGAAGCTCTTCGAGGAGCTCGCCTACGACGCCGAGGGCCTCCTCCCCACGCCGTATCCCGGCATCCTGGCTCTTGCGGCGTCCGTACGGGCCGAGTTCGATGCCTCGGCCATGGTCGCGGATCTCTCCGCCGTCCGTTCCGGCGCGTCGCCCGGTCCCGTCATCGAGATGATCCGGCGCCACGTGCCGGAGATGACCAGGCCGGGGTAATCCAAACCCGAACCATATCCGAACTATACACGTTGCCAAGTGTTCAATCGGCGTGATAGACTTCCTAATGATGAGGCGGGTTCGTCCACCCCGGCTTTCTGACCGCATGAGTGACCGTGAAGCCATCCTGAATCAGACCCGCGCGGCCCGTTCGCAGGCCGAGCAGCTCTTAGGCACCCTCCTGGAATCCCAGGAGGCCATCCTCCAAGGAGGACGGCCGGACCTCTTCCGTCGGGTGGTTGGGGCGAGCAGCGTGGAGCAGGCCATCGCCACAACCAGGCGTCTGATCGAAACTTATGACCGGATTCTGGCGGAGGCCGAGGGTCGCCCGTGCAACCCGGTCGCAGAGGTCCGCGTCCCGAGCCGATCGGCGGGCCCTTGGACAGTCGCCGCGACCTATGCCGCGAGCCGCACCGCATGAGCACCGTTTGCCTCGCGGTCAAGAAGCTCCATGGGGAAGCGACCGTACCCGGTTATCAGACCTCTGGTGCCGCGGGCATGGACATTCACGCGTGCCTGCCGGACGCCCCTGTCGTGCTTCAGCCCGGCAGCATCGCGGTGATCCCAACAGGACTGGCCCTGGCGATCCCAGAAGGCTTCGAGGGTCAGGTGCGTCCCCGGTCTGGCCTCGCGACGAAGCACGGGCTCTCCGTGCCCAACGCCCCGGGCACGATCGACAGCGACTACCGGGGCGAGCTCCGCATCGCGCTCATCAACCACGGCAAGGAAGCCTTTACCGTCACCCACGGCATGCGGATCGTGCAACTCGTGATCGCCCCGGTGGTCCGCGCCACGATCGACGTGGTTCCAGAGCTCGGCGAAACAGCGCGGGGCGAAGGCGGCTTCGGCTCGACCGGGCGGCACTAGGATCACCCATGCAGACGGGCGGATCGTGGAAAGAGGGCTTCGGCCGCCGGCTCGCGTATTACCTCATCGGCATCGCGATCGGGCTCATGCTGCTGGGATTCCTGCGGGCTGCACGGGAGGGGGCGACCAAGAAACCGCCCACGCCGCCCGCGACCACTCCCTAGGGAGGCGTGCGTGAGACACAGGCACTGGCTGCTGGTTGGCGGACTCCTCGCCGCGGGCTTCGCATTCGTGTTTGTGCGTCTCAACTTCGGGTGGTATGCGAACTACGGGCAGACCGACATCTGGGCGGGGGCCCTGCTCGCCGCGGCGTGCCTCCTGTGCTGGACCGCCCTCGAACTCGCCAGCCGACTCATCGACACGCGCGAGCACCGCTGTGGCTGCGGGTATTCGCTGCGCGGCATGAAGTGCCCGGAGTGCGGGAAGTCGCTCTGAACACACGGCGGCGGTCGGGAACCACGCCGTTCCGTTAGACTCCTGTTAGCGTCGCCGCTACAGTGGAGCCACGGAGGAATCGAGTGACCGCTGCACACCCTGCGCACGCCGACATGGAACTCAAGCCGCGAAAGACTCCAGCACCCGCGAGGGAGATCCGGGTGCGGGGTGCGCGCGAGCACAACCTGAAGAACATCGACCTCACGATCCCCCGGGACTGCCTGATCGTGATGACGGGGCTGTCGGGGTCGGGCAAGAGCAGTCTGGCGTTCGACACGATCTTTGCCGAGGGCCAGCGGAAGTACATGGAGTCACTCTCCGCGTACGCGAGGCAGTTCCTGGAGCAACTGAAGAAGCCGGACGTCGACGAGGTGGAGGGCGTTCCGCCCACCATCGCGATCGAGCAGCGGAGCGCCAGCGGCAACCCCCGCTCGACGGTCGCGACCACCACCGAGGTGTACGACTATCTGCGTCTGCTCTTCGCCCGCTGCGGACGGCCGCACTCCTGGGCGCCGACCAAAGTGAAGAAGGACGGCACCGTGCTGCAGCGGGCGGGCACGCCCATCACGGCGACGAGCAGCAGCCAGATCGTGGACTCGGTGTTCGCCGCCGGCGCGGGCACGGGCCGGCTCATGGTCCTGGCGCCGGTGGTGCGGGGCAAGAAGGGTTTTCACCGGGACACGATGGAGGAACTCTCCGGGCAGGGGTGGAACCGCGTCCGCGTGAACGGCGAGATCAAAGACCTGCGTGACCTGCTGAAGGAGCCGGGCGAGAACCCGGCGAAGCTGGGCCGGTACGAAAAGCACTCCATCGACGCGGTGATCGACCGCCTGAGCCTGTCGCCCGATTCGAGGCAGAGGCTGGCGGAGTCCGTCGAGGCCGCGATCCGCGTGGCGGCGGGGATCGTCATCATCGCGACGGAGAACGCCGAGGGGACGTTCACCGACCGGACGTACTCCACGCTCTTTGCCGATCCGGACCACCCCGAGGTGGCGTTGGAGGAGCTGGCACCCAGGCTGTTTTCCTTCAACTCGCCCTTCGGGGCGTGCAAGACCTGCAACGGCCTGGGGACCATCCTCGAGATGGACGAGGGGCTGATCCTCCCCGACGCGTCGCTCTCGCTCGCGGAGGGGGCCGTTGCCTGCTGGAGCAAGAACGGGCACTGGAAGGGGTGGTTCGCGCGCCAGCTCAAGAAGTTCTGCGCCGCGTACGGCGTGTCGTTCACGAAGCCCGTCTCGCAGTTCAGCAAGGACCACCGGCGGCTGCTCCTCCAGGGCCCGACCCCGGAAGAGAAGGCCCGCGCGAAAGGCTCCAAGTGGAAGGGCGTGATCCCCGACACCATGGGCTGGTGGCAGTCCACCGAAACAGAGAACGTCAAGGAGTTTCTCAGCCAGTTCCTCTCCACGAAGCCCTGCCAGTCGTGCATGGGGGACCGGCTGAGGCTCGAGGCCCTGCACGTGCTGGTCGAGAGCACCCACCGCGCCGACACCGCGAAGGCGTTCTCGAACACGGTCGTGGGCAGGCCCCGCCACGACGGGTCGATGCTCAACATCGCCGAGTTCGCTCGCCTCAACATCCCCGATGCGCTCGCCTTCGTCCACAACCTTGTGCTCTCGCCCGAGCAGGCCATCATCGCGGAGCCCATCGTCAAGGAGATCGCCAACCGCCTCCGCTTCCTCACGG
The DNA here is from genome assembly GCA_021405315.1 of Leptolyngbya sp. PLA1. Lineage (GTDB taxonomy): Bacteria > Planctomycetota > Phycisphaerae > Phycisphaerales > UBA1924 > RI-211. Next base: position 39,326 of record QWIH01000015.1, on the reverse strand, counting down.
GTGTTGGCCTCGAATACCTCTCCCTGGACCGACGCACCGCGACGCTCTCGGGCGGCGAGGCCCAGCGCATCCGCCTTGCCTCGCAGGTGGGCAGCGGCCTCGTCGGCGCCTGCTACGTGCTCGACGAGCCCACCATCGGGCTCCACCAGCGCGACAACGACCGCCTCATCGCCACCCTCCGACACCTCGCGGACATCGGCAACACCGTCCTTGTCGTCGAGCACGACGAGGACATGATCCGCCACGCCGACCACGTCGTGGACATCGGCCCCGGGCCGGGTGTGCACGGCGGGCGCGTCGTCGCGCAGGGAACAGTCCGCGAGATCTGCGACAACCCCGCGTCCATCACCGGGGACTACCTCTCTGGCCGGCGATCCATCCCCGTTCCCGCGAAGCGCCGCCCCCTCTCCCCCAAGTCCGCGATCGTCGTGACCGGCGCGAGGGAGAACAACCTGAAGGGCATCGACGCCTCGTTCCCGTTGGGCGGGCTCGTCTGCGTCACCGGCGTCTCGGGCTCGGGCAAGTCCACGCTCGTCAGCGACATCCTCCTCCGCGCCGTGAACGCGAAGCTCATGGGAGCCCGCGAGAAGCCGGGAGCCCACACGAGCATCAAGCTCCCCCCGATCCTCGACCGCGTGATCGAGGTCGATCAGACGCCCATCGGACGCACTCCCCGCTCCAACCCCGCGACCTACACCGGCTTCTTCGACGATATCCGCAAGGTCTTCGCGCAGACCAAGGAGTCCCGCATCCGGGGCTACGAGGTCGGACGCTTCAGCTTCAACGTGAGCGCGAAGTCGGGGGGCGGGCGATGCGAGGCGTGCCAGGGCCAGGGCCTGAAGCGCATCGAGATGCACTTCCTTCCCGATGTCTACGTGGAGTGCGAGGTCTGCCGGGGCAAACGCTACAACCGAGAGACGCTGGAGGTCTCCTACCGCGGGCGGAACATCTCCGATGTGCTCGACATGACCGTGGAGAGTTCGCTGACGTTCTTCGAGAACCACCCGCGCATCCTCCGATTCCTCAGGTGCCTGCACGACGTGGGGCTGGACTACCTGCAGCTCGGCCAGCCCTCAACGCAGCTCTCCGGCGGCGAGGCCCAGCGCATCAAGCTCGCCACCGAGCTCGCGCGGGGCACCAGCATCTTCGGCGCGTGGGACGGCGTCGCACAGCCCGCGGAGAAAAAGGGCAAGGCCGCCGCTGGCCGGACCGGGGCCGACGACCAGCCCGACGCCGAAGAGCCGGGTGACGACTTGCGGCCCGCCCGACCCGCACGGGTCTCGACTTCCCCCCACGCCCACACGCTCTACGTGCTCGACGAGCCCACCACGGGGCTGCACTTCGAGGACATCAGCAAGCTGGTGAAGGTCCTCCACCGCCTCGCGGACGCGGGAAACACCCTCGTGGTCATCGAGCACAACCTCGACGTCATCAAGTGCGCGGACTGGATCATCGACATGGGCCCGGAAGGCGGCGAGGGAGGCGGACGAGTGCTCGCGTCGGGCACCCCCGAACAGGTGGCAAGGCACCCCACCAGTCACACCGGCAAGTACCTCGCCCGGATCCTCGGTTAGACGCTCCTTCGCCGTCCACGCCCAGGAGCGGCTCCCTCTGGTGCCGGCCGATCTCGGGCCCGCCCCGCGGATTGTGTCATCCGCCGGGGGGGGGTTGGCCGTCTATGTCTGTGAGGGGCGCCCCACCGTCCCCGCAAGGAGTTCTGCACATGAATCATGCCGCACTCGCTGTGCTCTCGGTCGCCGCAAGCCTCGCGCTGGTTGCCGGCGGCTGCCTCGAGCGGGCCGAGACGATCACCGTCCGCTCCGACGGCACGACGGACTTTGAGTCAGAGTTTCGGGGCGACCTGGACGACCTGACCCAGGGCGACGCGCTCCCGCTCGCCGGCGGGGTGTGGCAGGTGAGCCAGTGGGAGACCAAGACGCCGAGCGGCGGGACGGATCACGTCCGCCGTGCCACCGTCAGCATTGCCCCGGGGGGAGTGCTGCCGGCGACCTACGCCACGGGCAGCGACGAGGCCTCGCTCAAGTTCCCCACGTCCGTGACGTGGGAGCGCCGGGGCGCGGACACCTACGTGCATTTCGCGCGGGTGTACCGGTCGCGGGTGTACGCGCCGTTCAGCGTGTCGCAGCGGGCGCTCGAGCACGACAGCCGCACATCGGAACTCCTGAAGGCCGATCCCCAGACGCTGACGGACCAGGATCGCGTGTCGCTGCTGGAGTCGTTCCGACGCGTCGAGCTCGAGAAGCAGGCGTGGCAGGTGCGGGCGGCGACACACGCGCTGACCGACCGGCCACAGGACGTGCGTCTGCGCGTGCTCGAGGGGGCGCTCGCGCGGGCCCGGTCGTACGACCTCGCGAACGCGACCAAACTCATGGCCTTGCCCCAGACAGAGGAGCGGGACGCTGCCCTCGCCGCCATCGCGGAGGACTTCCTGTCCCTGGTCTCCAAGGATCTGGCTTCAGCCCTGGCTCGCGAGAACCTGAGGGCCGAGGAGGTCGCGGCGGCGACCGCCGCCTTCGAGCTGGAGCGGGCCCGACGCGAGGTGACCGAAGACCTGCGCGACGAGCGCTGGGAGGTGAGCCTGAAGCTTCCCGGCGAGATCGTGGCCCACAACGCGGACGAGGTCCGCGATGGCACGCTGATCTGGACCTTCGATGGCAACGCGCTCCTCGACGCAGACCGCGAACTCCTCGCGACCAGCCGCATCGCAACCCCCGCAGCCCCGTGAGGGACCAGAACCCGGTGGACCAGCACACTCCACTCTCGCCCGCCCGCCCCGCCGGAGAGCTTTTCACCGCGTACCGCGCGCTGGTGTATCGCTGGGCGTGCGCACACGGGCTGAGGCACGACGCGGCTCTGGATGTCACGCAGGAGACCTTCGCCCGATTCCTCGCGTCCTCTCCGCGGTGCCCGACCGAGGCATCGCAGGTCGCGTGGCTCCGGCGCACCGCGTCCAACCTCTCCATCGACACCAGACGGCTGTCCCGGCCTCGACCCGTCGCTGCCGAGCCCCTCCACCAGGAAACGCCGCACGAAGAGCCCGTGAGACTTGCTCCGGCGATGCGCACGCTCACGGAGCCGCAGCGGCTTGTGCTGCTGGCGAAGGCGGTGGAAGGGCTCTCGTTCGCGCAGGCGGCGGCGGCGCTGGCGATCAGCATCCCGACCGCCAAGACCCACTACGCCCGGGCCCTCCGCACGCTTCGGGAGTGCCTGATCCAGCAAGGAGTGCCCCATGAGTGACCGGCCCAGCCCGTGCGACCAGTGGCAGGAGATGCTCGTCGATGACGCCGCCGGTGAACTCGCCGCGTCCCGTCGAGCCGAGCTCACGGCGCATCTGGACGCCTGCGACCCCTGCCGCGAATGCGCTCGCTCCTTGCGGCTTGCGCACGCGTCCGTGGCGCAGGCGGCGGGTTCGCACGCGGACGCCCACGCCGCCACACGCCATCTGACGGCCCCGGTCGTCGTGCATTCACCGCGCTGGATCTGGGCCGCAGCGGCGGCAGTGGCCCTCGGCTTCCTCGCCGGCTACGCGCTCCGCGCACCGCACCCGCAGTCACCCCAGAGTCCCGCCCGGCCGACGCCTGTCGTCGGGAGGGGAGGCGTGGCGGACCGCTACGCGGAACTCTCCGCCCGGCGAGCCTCCCTCAGCCCGCTGGCCCGCGCGATGATCAGCGCCGCGAGGTAGGGCCCGCCACCGCATGTATTGGTCCGATTTTCTGCGGTTGACACTGGGACCGGGCCAAGTCATGCTGCCCACGGTTGCGTCACGCCAAGAAAGGAACGGTTCATGTCTGAGCTCGTCGCACTCTGGCTGCCCATCGTCCTCAGCGCTGTCGTCTGCTTCGTCGCGAGTTCCATCATCTGGATGGCGTCCCCCCTCCACAAGCACGACTACAAGGACCCCGGGTCCAAGGAGGGCCCGCTGCTGGAACTGCTCAGGTCCCAGTCCTTCGAGCCCGGCGTGTACTACGTCCCCTGGTGCGGCGGGAAGGGGAACAAGGACCCCGAGGCCATGGCCCGCGTCAAGCAAGGTCCTTGGGGCATGCTCATTGTCCAGGGGTGCGCTCCCAGCATGGGCAAGATGCTCGGCCTGTGGTTCTTCCACCTGCTGCTGGTGAGCGTCTTCATCGGGTACATCGCGTCCAATGCGCTGCCCCACGGCACGAGCTACCTGAAGGTCTTTCAGGTCGTCGGTGCCACCGGATTCCTCGCGTACGCGGGCTCCACGCTCCCTCTGTCCATCTGGCACGGCCTGCCCTGGTCGCAGGTCCCCGGGCGCATCATCGACGGGCTCATCTACGCGCTCCTCACCGCCGGGATCTTCGGCTGGCAGTGGCCGAAGGCGACCATCAACCTCCCGATCCCCGGGATGAACTGAGGGGATCGGGCGGGCCGGTTCCCGGGGGCTTCTGGTCAGGTGCGGGCGGCGCTCACCGTGAGGGACGCCCGCCCGGATTGCTTGCCCTTGCCCGTCGTCTCGCGGTGCATGGTCTTGGCGCGGTGCCGGCTCCAGTCCGTGACCAGCAGGTCCGGGGACTGAGGCCCGTCGTGGAGTTTCACCACGTCGTAGGTGTTGTTCCGCTGCGCGGGCGTGAACCCGGCCTCGCGGATCAGGCGGCAGAGCACGGCCTCATCGAGGCAGTACGTGGTTCCCGCGCTGCTGACCACGTTCTCCTCCATCATGACGCTGCCCATGTCGGTCGCGCCGTAGTGCAGCCCGAGCTGGCCCACGTGAGGGCCCATCGTGACCCAGGAGGCGCCGATGGAGTAGATGTTGTCCAGGAACAGCCGCGAGAGCGCCTGGGTACGGAGGTAGTCCACGGCGCCGGAGAGCCGCACGCGCCGTCCGAACTCCGCCGCCTCGGGGCCGAGTTCGCGATAGTCCGCGCCGTCGTTCCGCCCCCAGGCGTGCGCCCTCGCGACGATGTCACCCGGGAACTCGCCGTCATTCGCGTCCCAGTCCGGCACGCGACCCAGCGGGGTGTTCTCCCGCTGGAACGGCCACGAGATGAACGCGGTGTAGTGCCCGAAACCCGACACGCCCTCCCGCAGCGCCCGGTCTTGCCACTGCCTCACGAGCATCATGTGGTGCACGCGATCCGCGAACCCCTCGATGTGCCCGAACATCATGGTGGCGCTGGTGAACATCCCCAGCGAGTGCGCCGCGTACATCGTGGTCAGCCACGCATCGGCGTCGCACTTGCCCAGGCCGATCTTCCGCCTCACCGGGCCGGCGAAGATCTCCCCGCCGCCGCCGGGCAGTGAGTCCAACCCGGCCTCGCGGAGCCTCGCCAGCACCCACCGGCACTTTTCGAAATAGTCTGCGCCCGGCGGGCTGAAGAAGTGCACGAACTCGACCATCTCCGGAGGGGAGAACGCGTGCACGTGCACGCGGGGGAACTTCTCCTTGATGGAAGAAAGCAGGTCGAGGTAGTAGTCCAGCGGCAGGTCGGGGTTCATGCCCCCCTGCATCAGCACCTGGGTTCCGCCGATGGCCACCAGCTCCGCAATCTTCTCGTGCACCTGGCTCTTGTCGAGCACGTAGGCGTCGGCCTCGCCCGCGTCGCGCCGGAAGGCGCAGAACGTGCACTTGGCGTTGCAGACGTTGGTGTAGTTGATGTTGCGGTCGATGACGTACGTGCGGATGGAGTCGCCGTGCACCACGCGGGCCCGACGGTCGGCCCAGCGACCCAGCTCGTGCGTGGGGAAAGTCCGCAGCAGGTCCAGGCCCTGCTCCGGGGTCAGCCGGGCCTCGCCCCGTGTGACCGCCGCGAGCAGTCCCGGATCGGTGGCGTTCAGGTCAGGGCGCTCGGCGGGAGGGGTCAGGCTCATAATGACTCCGGGGCAGCGTAGAAGTTGAACGCCCGACTTTCAAGAATCATTGAAACTGCTGCCAGAGAAACTATAGTATTTAGTCCGAAATACCCTCGGAAGATCGCGGCCAGCTCGGGCAGGACTCGGACAGCGTAACTGCCGATGCTCGCATGCGAAAGACTGATGGCTCGGTAGTTTTTGCGGGCTCGTGGCGTCTCAGAGCGCGCGACATTCGAAGGATACGGCATGTCCATACGTCTCACTGTTCTTGTCGCGGCGATCGGGCTGCTCGCGAGCTCTGCGTCGGCGGACATCCTCACCCTCAACGCTGTGTCCGATAACACCATGTGGCAGAACGCCACCGGCGGTATCTCCAACGGCGTCGGAGACGGCGTCTTCGCCGGGACCAACGACCTCGGCACCATCAGGCGGGGCTTGGTGCGGTTCGACACGTCGGCCATTCCCGCCGGGTCTGTCATCACGGCGGTGCAGGTCAAGCTGTACATGTCGCGGACAACAGCCCCCGCCACGCCCGTGAGCCTGCACCGCGCGCTCGGCATGTGGGGCGAGGGCACGTCCAACGCCCAGGGCGGCGAGGGCGGCGGCGCCGTGGCCACCACCAACGACGCGACATGGACACACCGTCTCCACCCGCTCTTCCCCTGGACGACCGCCGGGGGCGACTTCGTGGCGACACCCAGCGCCACCATCAGCGTGGGCGGCATCGCGACCTACACGTGGACGTCCGCCACGCTCGTCACCGACGTGCAGGGATGGATCGACGCCCCGGCCACGAACTTCGGCTGGATCCTGAGGGGCGACGAGACCCAGCCACATACGGCCAAGCGGTTCAACTCCCGGGAGTCCGGCTCGGCGATCCCGCAGCTGATCATCACCTTCACACCCGGCGCCGCGTCGGGCGCGTGCTGTCTGCCCGATACGAGCTGCCAGGTTCTGTCCCCCTCCGCGTGCGCCGCCGCGGGAGGGACGTACCAGGGCACGGGCGTGCCCTGCGGCCAGAACACGTGCGTCGGCGCGGTCGGCGCCTGCTGCCTTCCCGACGGGTCATGCTCCGTCCAGACTCAGGCGGACTGCACCAATCAGGGGGGCGTCTACAAGGGTAACGGCACGACGTGCACCGCCGGATTGTGCCCCGTCTCGCTCACGCCGTTCGTCGATGCGCTGCCCCTGCCGGGCGTGGCGCAGCCCATCCAGGGCCAGCCCGGAGGAGCGGCCACGTACGACGTGCCCATCCTGCGGGTCCGCCAGCAGCTCCACCGCGACCTGCCCCCCACCGTCGTCTATGGCTACTACGGCCAGTACCCCGGGCCCACCATCGAGGCCACGCGGGGGCTTCCCGTCAATGTCACCTACCGCAACGAGCTCCGCGACGACCAGGGCAACTACCTCACCGACCACGATCTGGACGTGGAAACCTGCATGCACGGCCCGGCGGAGCGTGGCACAGCGCCCGCCACCGTGACGCACATCCACGGCGGACGGGTCGATTCCATCTCCGACGGCCAGCCCGAGCTCACCCAGCTCCCCGGCCAGAGCTCGCCGGTGTATGTCTACCCGAACAACCAGGACCCGGCGACCATCTGGTACCACGACCACGCCCTCGGGACCACCCGGCTCAACGTCTACATGGGGCTCGCGGGCTTCTACCTCATCCGCGATGCCCAGGAGCAGGCGCTGGGCCTCCCCAGCGGCTCGTACGAGGTGCCCCTCGCGATCCAGGACCGGTCGTTCGCGGCGGACGGAAGCCTCCGCTACCCCTCCATGGGCCAGGGCGAGGACCACTACTTCGGCGACACCATGCTCGTCAACGGCAAGGTCTGGCCATTCATGGAAGTCAGGCGGGGCAAGTACCGCTTCCGGATGCTCAACGGCTGCAACTCGCGCACGCTGACGCTGGCGCTCTCCAACGGCCAGCCCATGTGGCGCATCGGCACCGAGGGTGGACTGCTCGCCGCTCCGGTTGAGGTCACCTCGGTCACGATCTCTCCGGGCGAGCGTGCGGACATGGTCATCGACTTCGGCCCGCTCGAGCCCGGGACGGAAGTGCTCCTGATGAACTCGGCGCCCGCGCCCTTCCCGGGCACGCCCGGCGTGGGAGTCATCCCCAACGTGATGAAGTTCGTGGTGCTGGAGGCCGAGGGCTCCACGGGCCCGCTGCCCCCCACGCTGCGGACCATCACGCCGATCCCGGAGGCCTCCGCGGCCCGCACGCGGACCTTCATGCTGGAGCGCATGAACCACCCGTGCATGGGCTTCATGTGGACGATCAACGGGCTGATGTGGGACGACATCACCGAGTTCCCCCGCTACGGAGACGTGGAGATCTGGTCGTTCGTCAACAACTCGGGCGTCGTTCACCCCATGCACATCCACCTCGTGCAGTTCCAGGTGCTGGACACGCAGGACTGCACCATCGTCAACGGTGTGGTGACGCCCGTGGGCCCGCGCACGCCACCCCCGCCCGAGGAGGCCGGCTGGAAGGACACGGTGCGAGCCATGCCCTTCCAGATCACCCGCGTCATCGCGCGGTTCGACGGCTTCGGGGGGACCTACCCCTACCACTGCCACATCCTCGAACACGAGGATCACGAGATGATGCGTCAGTTCCGCGTCACGTGCTGGGTCGACATCATCGGGCAGCCCCGCGACACCGTCAAACCCTACAACGGGACCGCCAGCTTCTTCGCCGACGCCACCGGCGCCGGAACTCTCACCTACGAGTGGCGGAAGGGCACACAGGTCCTCACGAACGGCGTCACGCCCCACGGCTCGACGATCTCCGGTGCCACGACCTTCAACCTGCGCATCACCAGCCTCCGCCCCGAGGACGCCGGGGGCTACCGCTGCATCGTCAGAGACGCCTGCGGCCCCCTCTCCAGCCGCACCGCCACGCTCACCGTCTTCCCAACCTGCGACCCGGACTTCAACGACGACGGGAACACCGACCAGGACGACGTCACGTACCTCGTGAACGCCATCGCGGGCGGAGCCAACCCCAACAACCGCGACCCGGACTTCAACCGCGACGGGAACGTCGACCAGGACGACGTCGCGGCCCTCGTGAATGTCATCGCGGGCGGCGGCTGCCCCTGAGGACTTGTGCGGGCCGGAAGCTTGATGCCCGTGGTATGCTGATCTCGGAGCGGTTCGCCCGCCCGGAGTCAGCGTCCATGGACACCATCCGGCAGAGGATTCGCGGGTTCACTCTCATCGAACTGCTGGTGGTCATCGCGCTCATCGCACTGCTCATCGGCATCCTGCTTCCCGCGCTCGGCAAGGCTCGCGAGGCCGGACGCTTCGTGGTCTGCCGCTCGAACATCCGCCAGGTCGGGCTCTCCATGTTCACCTACGCCGCGGACTACAAGGTCATTCCGGGGGCGTACTGGCAGGGGCCGCAGAATCTCGACTGGTGCGGGAGGAACAACACGCGGTACACGAGCAACCCGACGCTGTGGCGGCACCCGATCATGACGTCGGTCCTGAAGGACTACATGACCACCGATGTCACGTTCATCTGCCCCACGGGAAAGCGCCCGAACCAGTGGTTCGACTACACCATGATCATCCGCCTGGCGGGCGCCAAGGTCGATGCACCCTGGCACATGAGCTACCCCGAAAGCCCGAACATCACCAACGCCCCGCGGGTCTTCTTCCAGTCCATCCCGCTCCTCATCGAGGAAGACGAACGCTGGTACAACACCCAGGTCGATGACGGCTCGTTCGCGAACATGGACCAGTTCTCCGCGCGGCACACCAGGTCCTGCAACATCGCCTTTCTGGATGGATCGGTCAACGGCCTGAAGCTCCCCAAGGGCGGGAATGACCGGATCGAGGAAGCAGCGGACCTGACCGCGAATCACCTGCGCCTGCACGCCCGGAACCTCCAGTACGGGGTGGGCAGTTCCGCGGCGAACGAATGGGGCTGGGTGAACACGCCCCGGTAGGGGGAGTCCGGACGTGGAACGGTCCCGTTCGCCCTTTGGCGGGGTTGGTCTGGGGCCCAGAGTTCAAGCGCCCGGATTTGCCCGGTGTCGGCTGGCTGCTACACTTCCCACCCGGCACACGCCCATTCGGTGGGCGGGCCGATCTCGAGTACTGGAACGACAATGCCCACGATCAACCAACTGGTTCGCAGCCCCCGCCGCCCGCTCCCGCGCAAGTCCAAGGTCAAGGACCTGGTGGGCGCGCCGCAGCGCCGCGGGGTGTGCCTGATCGTCCGTACGACGACCCCCAAGAAGCCCAACTCGGCACTGCGGAAGATCGCCCGTGTGAGGCTCTCCAACGGCAAGGAAGTCACGGCGTACATCGGCGGCGAGGGCCACAACCTGCAGGAGCACTCGATCGTGCTGGTTCGCGGCGGGCGTGTGCGTGACCTTCCCGGCGTCCGCTACCACATCGTCCGGGGCACGCTGGACTGCCTGGGCGTCGAGGGCCGCAAGAAGGGCCGCTCCAAGTACGGCGCCAAGCGCGGCAAGTCGGCCTGAGCAACGGCCTGATCGATCGTTTTTCACGGTTCGGCACGGCAGTAATCGGCGTCGGAACACCCAACCACGCCGGTGAACGACACGCGGGCAACCGCGACAGCCAAAGGAGTTTCAGATGGGCGGCAAGCGATTCACCAAGGCAGAAACACAGCTCAGGCCCGATCCCCGCTACGGCGATCGGACGCTGGCCCGCTTCGTCAACTGCGTGATGAAGGACGGCAAGAAGGCCACCGCCCAGCGCGTGGTCTATGACGCGTTCGACATCATCGCCAAGAAGCTCGAGAAGGAGACCTCCCCCGAGGCCCCCAAGAACCCCCTGGAACTCTTCCAGCGGGCTCTGGAGAACGTCAAGCCCTTCGTGGAGGTCCGCAGCAAGCGCATCGGCGGCGCCAACTACCAGGTGCCGATGCAGGTCAACCGCACCCGCCAGCAGAGCCTCGCGTTCCGCTGGCTGCTCGAGGCCATCCGCAGCGAGAAGGGCCGCCCCATCTCCGCCCGCATGGCCGACGAGCTCTACGCCGCGGCCCGCGGCGAGGGCAAGGCCATGACCACCCGCGACCAGACTCACCGCATGGCCGAGGCCAACCGCGCCTTCGCCCACTTCGCGAACTGAGTCCCGCCCCTCGAACTTCAGCGACCCGTCAGGCCCCGCCCGTGCGGGGCCTTTTTCATTGGCTGGCTGGCGGGCAGGGGGCGGCGGGCGGGTGAACCAACAAAAAGGGGCTCGCATCCTGAGAAGGACACGGGCCCCGCGAGGCCGTGGGGGTATGGCTCTTCAGCCACAGCCCGCCGTGAAGCAGTCGAGGAACTGGTGGAGGTCGTCGAGGTTGGTCTCGCCGTCGTGGTTGAAGTCGGCGTCGCCCTCGATGAAGTCACGGAGGAAGGCGTCGAGATCGGCGCGGTCGAGGCCGCCGTCGTGGTCCCAGTCGCAGGGGCAGGCTCGGCGTTCGCAGGTGTCCTTGCCGCACTCGGTGCCGTCGCCACGGAAGACGCCGTTGGCCTCGGCGCAGCGGGCGCGGGTGGCCTGGACGCAGGTGACGCCGTCGTCGGTCCGCAGACAGCAGGCGCCGACGGGGAGCGAGCAGGTGTCCTCGCCGCAGCGGGTGCCCTCACCACGGAAGACGCCGGCATTGGCCCGGCAGCGCTCGGTGGTGGTGATGACGCATTCCACACCCTTGTCGGTGCGAACGCAGCAGGCACCGACATCGCGGGGCTCGCAGACCCCCTCGGCGCAGCGGCTGCCATCGCCCCGGTAGAGTCCATCTCGCTTCTCGCACTGCTCCTGCGTGGTCATGACGCAGACCACGCCCGCGGGCGCACGGAGGCAGCAGGCGCCGAAGGCGGCGGGCTCGCGGCAGGTTGCGTCGCCGCAGGTCGTATCCGGCCCGCGGAAGACGCCGTTCGCCGCGCGGCATCGCTCGGGCGTAGTCACGACGCACTCGACGGAGCCGGTGTTCGTGCGGACACAGCAGGCGCCGGTGACGTCCTGCACGGCGCAGATGCGGTCGCCGCACGCGGTGCCGGGACCGCGGAAGACGCCGCCCTGCTCACGGCAGCGATCGGCGGTGACGACAACGCATTCGACACCCTTGTCGGTGCGGATGCAGCAGGCGCCGGTCGGGCTGGGCTGCGGGCAGGTCGTGTTGCCGCAGACCGATCCATTGCCGCGGTACACGCCCTGGCGTTCGGCGCACTGGGCCTCGGTAAGGATGACGCAGGCGACGTTGCCGGTGCTCGTGCGAACGCAGCAGGCGCCGGTGCGCGGGGGCTGCGGGCAGAGCGTGGCGGAGCAGGCGGTCCCGTTCCCGCGGTAGGTGCCCTGGCGCTCGGCGCACTGAGCGGCGGTGAGGACGACGCACTCGACGTTGCCGGTGGCGGTGCGAACGCAGCACGCGCCGCGGGGCTCTTCAAGGGCACAGATGCGGTCGGTGCAGGATGTGCCGTTGCCGCGGTACACGCCCTGGCGCTCCGCGCACTGGGGCTGAGTGAGGACGATGCAGACGACGCCCTTGTCGGTGCGGACACAGCAGGCCCCGCGGGGCGGGGCGCAGGTGTCGTTGCCGCAGGCGGTGCCGTTTCCGCGGTACACGCCGTGGCGCTCCGCGCACTGGGCCTGCGTCAGGATGACGCAGGTGGAGCCTCCGGGCGTGGTGGCGAGAGGGATGCAGCAGGCGCCGGTGGGAGGCGGGGGCGGGGCGCAGGTGGTGTTGGAGCAGGGCGTGCCGTTGCCGCGGTAGACACCGTGACGCTCGGCGCACTGGGCCTCGGAAAGGATGAGACAGGCGGTGCCGTTGGGCGTGCCGGCGACGGGCACGCAGCAGGCGCCCGTGGGAGGCGGGGGCGGGGCGCAGGTGGTGTTGGAGCAGGGCGTGCCGTTGCCGCGGTAGGTGCCCTGCTGGGCGGCGCACTGGGCCTCGGTGAGCACGACGCACACGAGGGTGCCCGCGGGGCTTCGGACGCAGCAGGCGCCTGTGGGTGGAGGGGTCGGGCAGGAGTCGGAGCCGCACACCGTGCCGTTGCCGCGATAGGTGCCCTGTCGCTCGGCGCACTGGGCCTGGGTGAGGACGATGCACTCGGTGCCGCCGGTGGCGGTGCGGACGCAGCAGGCGCCGCGGAGCATGAAGGCGCAGGTGTCGTTGCCGCAGGTTGTGGCGTTGCCTCGGTAGGTGCCCTGCTGAGCGGCGCACTGGGCCTCTGTGAGGATAACGCAGGTGACGCCGCCGGCGGCGGTGCGCAGGCAGCACGCCCCACGGGGTGGCGCGCAGATCTCATTGCCGCAGACCGTACCGTCGCCGCGGTACGTGCCGCCCCTGGCTGCGCAGTCCGCCTGGGGCAAGACGATGCACTGGACCGTCCCGCTCGCGGTGATGCAACACGCGCCCGTCTGGGCGTCCGCGGGCGACGCGAGCGCGCCAACGCTCACGGCGGCAACGCAGCACAGTCGAGACCACAACCTCTTCAGATTCATTCCATGCCTCCTGGGTGTGTCCCAGTAAAGACCAAGCCGGCTCAGACCCCTGTGCCCCGGCCTGTGGTAATCTACCCAGAAGAGAACGGAACCGGAAGCCCGTGCTTGCCGTTCGTCCGGAAATAATCCCGGGTCGCGGACGTTGCCCGGACCAAGCTACATGAAGCCGAAGCACCGAAAGCCCCCGCCCGCCTCCCCCGCGAGGGGTAGCGACGCCGCCCAACGACCCCAACCCGCGGTACTGCTGTGCCTCACGGTCGCGACCGTCGCCTCGTGGGCTCTGGCCCTTGGGCACCTGCTCACCGATGGGCTGCCCGGCTGTGGCCGGGGTGGCGGGTGCGACGCCGCCGCCGGCAGCGTGCTGGGCAAGGCCCCCCTCGTGGGGTGGCCCATGTCGATCGTCGGAGCCGCGTACTTCCTGGCACTGCTTGCCTCGGGCATCCTGGGTCGGGGCGTCATGTCACGCTGGCTGGCCCGGGTGGCCCTGATGGGTGCGGCGTGGTCGCTGGTGATGCTCGGCGGGCTGATCCAGATCGGGCACCCCTGCGTGTATTGCCTGGTGGTCCACGGCGCAAACCTGGTGATGGCCTCGTTGCTGATCCGGGGCTTTGCGGCGCTGCCTTCGGGGGGCTTTGGTCGGCAGGGAGGCGTGGCGCTCGCTGTGGGTCTCGTCTCGCTCGCGGGGCTGCTCATCGCGGATCGGCAGGCGGCGGCTCGCTCGACAGCGGACGCGGAGCGGCGCCTCGCGGAGTCTACCGCCGCGATCACGTCCCGCGCACCGGCGGCAACGGACGCGGGATTCGAGGGTCGCTACCGGCGCGGCCCGAAGGAAGCCGTGGCCAGGATCGTTCTCTTCACCGACTACCAGTGCCCCGACTGCCGAATGGTCGATGCGCAGCTCGAGGCGCTGGCGACGGATCCCCGCGTGAGCATCTCGGTGAAGCTGTTCCCGCTGAACGAGGACTGCAACCCGAACGCGCCGGGGCAGTTCCACGCGAACGCGTGCTGGGCCGCCAGAGCCGCGGAAGCGGCGGGAGCACTCGGGGGGACGGATGGCTTCTGGCGGGTGCACCGCTGGCTGTTTGATCGTGGAGGCGCGTTCACCGAGAACGAACTCCGCGCCGCGCTGCCGGGGCTCGGGTTCGAGCCCGGCACGTTTGCTCGCTTCATGGAGAGCCCGGAGGCCATCCGAGGCGTGGAGGCCGATGTGCGCGAGGGAGTCGCGCTGGGGATCAGCCAGACACCCATGATCTTCATCAATGGCGTGGAACTGAGGGGGTGGAACGCGCCGGATGCCGTGACCCGGGCGGTAGGGGCTGTTCTTGCGGCTTCGCCTCCCGCCGCGACGAGCGTCGCCGACGCGCCGCCGGACGCCATCGCCCGGTACATGGCCGACTGGCGGACCTCACCCGTGGTTTCGTTCCCGCGGGGGGCGCTCCGCAACGGCCTGGGACGGGAGAACGCGCCGGTGACGGTCGTGCTGATCGGCGACTACCGCGAGAAGACCTGCGCCGAGGCGGACGCCTTGCTGCGGGTCTTCACCAGCGGCCCGGAGCCGACGATCCGCTATCAGTTCGTTCACTTCCCGGTGGAGGCCTCGTGCAATCCCGCGACCACGCTTTCGAGGCACCCCGGCGCGTGCCTCGCGGCACGCGCGGCGGAAGCGGCCGCCGGAGTCGACGGCCAGGAGGGCTTCTGGCGCATGCACGACTGGCTCATGCGCAACCAGGCGATGCCGCTGGATGACTCCGTGCTCCGCCAGGCGGCGGCGGAAGTGTCGCTGGATCCGGAGCTCTTCATGGAGGCCCTCGCGCAGCCATTCACAGGCGAGAACGTCGCGGCCGACGCCACCGCGGCGAAGTCCCTGGGCATCACCTCGATCCCGATGATCTTTGTGAACGGGAGGCACGCGCCCCGCTGGAAGTACCAGGCCGAGAACCTGCTGGGCCGGATGATCATGGAAGCCGCGGGGAAGTGACCTCGGCGTACGCGTGCGTCAGTTCGCTCGCCAGGTGCGTGCGTCCCTTGGTGCGGATGATCCCGTCGGCGCGACCGGCCTCGGCGAGGGTTCGGAGGAGTTCCGCGTCATCGAGCATCCGCGTCTGGCGGGGCGCGGGGGCGATGACGGTCCGGATGGCTCCCCGCGTCACCTCACCGTGCGCAGGTGAGGTATCGTGGGCGCCATCGGGGGGCAGGTGCGTCATCGTCGCGCCGGATGGACGAGGGGCGCCCGGAGCGGGCAGCGTGCGGGCCGCGACGAGGAGCAGCACGAGGCACGCGAGCGCGCCGGCGGCTCGCCGGAACAGTCGCCGGGAGGGCGTGTGAGTCACGCGGGCTCGCAGCGCGGGGAGATCCCTCTCCATGCGTGCACGGGCGGCGGCGGACAGACGCTCTGTGTGCTCGTGATTCATGGCAACATCCCGGACAGGGCGGTTCGCAGTCCTTCCATCGCGCGGCGCACTCGCCCGTGGGCCGCGTCACCGCTGACGCCGGCTGCGAGCCCGGTTTCGTCGAGC
This sequence comes from Leptolyngbya sp. PLA1, assembly GCA_021405315.1. Lineage (GTDB taxonomy): Bacteria > Planctomycetota > Phycisphaerae > Phycisphaerales > UBA1924 > RI-211. The sequence continues at coordinate 23,505 of QWIH01000015.1, read as the reverse complement.
GTGCGCTCCTCGACCACCCTGGCCCGCAGGGCCTCGTAGTCAGAGAGGCGGAGTTCTCCGAGCAGCCGCTCCAAGCCCCTGGCGGTCCGCTCCGTACCGGGCTGATCCCGGGCCGCCTCGGGGCGGGAAGCCGCCCTCTCACGAGCTTCGCGGCGGCGTGCCGCCCGCAGGCGATCGATGACCACGCGGAGGGTGGTCCGGTGCATCCATGCCCCCAGCGCTGCCCTCGATGAGAGCACGGGCAGGCCGGCGGCGACGCGCAGCATGGTGTCCTGCGCGACGTCGAGCGCGAAGGACTCGTCCCGACCGCTGGCGGCGATGGCCAGCCCCACCACCCGCGCGTACCAGCCTCGATAGAGCGCCTCGAACGCGCCGGCGTCGCCCGCGCGGATCGCGCGGGTCAGGACCGCCACCGCCTCGTCCGACGCGTCGGACCAGGGGCTGGGCGTTGCCGTCGTCACGGCGAGGTCAGCGGGCAGGTTTGCCAGAGGCACGGAGCTCATCCATCACCGCTCCCAGCACATCGCGGGCCCGGGCCACCGAGCCCTCGTCACCCGTGATGATAAGACTGTCGGGCTTGCCCGGGTCCGTCGCGAGCGTGACGCCCATGGCGCGACAGACCCCGCGAGCAGCGGCGGCCATGTTCGCCGCCATCGCCGGCGAAGAAACGTCGCCCAGCGGCATGGCAACCGTGACCGCTCGTCCCGGAGCGGGGGCGGCCTCGGGGACGGGCCGGTCCGGGGTCATGCTGTCGTACTGCTGCCTGGCGGCATCGAACTCGATCTGCGCCATGCGGAGCGCGGACTCCGCCGCCGCCAGCCCCGCCGCCGCCGAGCGAGCGTCCTCTTCGGAGGCGCCGCCGGCGTCTCGGAGTTGCTTCAGGCGCTGGACGCGCTGCGCGGCTTCGCTCAGCTCCCGCTCGCGAGAGGCGAAGACGACCTGGGCCCGGGCCACCTGCGCCTTGGCCTGCGCCAGCGCGGCGGGGGAGGGCATGCTGAGTCGCACCGAGTCACGACGGCGGGTGACATCCCGGCGGATCGACTCGACCACACTGGAGATGGCGGCGAGCGTGCGCGGGCCCGCGCGGACGATCAGCAGGCCCGAGTCCTTGTGGAACTTGAGCTCGGGCTTGCCCTCGGTAGCCTCGTCGGTCATGGCGAGGGTGGCCTCCACCGCCGCGAGGACGACCTCGGGGGATTCGTGCACGCTCACCCCGCGCGGATCGTTCGGGTCCGCCTCGATGACCTGCTTGAGCGAGAAGACCTCGATGCGCTGGAGGTCGGCGTTGGACTCCGGCGCGGTCTGTTGAGCCGGCGGCTTGGTGGGGCGTGCCCGGTAGTCCACGAGCCACACCAGAGCCCCGGAGTCCGTGGGCCTTCCGATGTCCGTGATCAGCCAGGACCCGACTTCCTCTCCCGCCGCCCGGATCGCCTCGACCGCGGCGCTGAGCGTCACGTCGCGGAGCTGGATCGGCGCGAGTTCAACCCGGGCCGCCGCCTTCGAGACGACGATGTTCACGGGCTGGGTGGTCGCCGCAGCCCGGAGCGCGAGGGCGTACTGCTCCACCGTCCCACCCGTGAAGTCCACGGAGATGGTCGGCTGAGACGCCGACGCCGGTTTCTCCTGCAGCACCGGCTGTTCAGCCGCGGGCGGTTCCACGGGCGTGGCCTGGGCGAACGAGGTGCCCGACAGGCCGGCGGCGAGCAGGACTGGGATGATCAGCGGCGAGGTGGTACGACGGCTCGTCATGGGCGGGACTCCGGATCGCCGGGCGGTGCCCGGGGACGCATCACAGACGCCGCCCGACCGTGCCCCCGGCGCGGAATCGGCGGCGGACACCGCAAAGTTCCTTGCAGCAGACGGTTCCGGCCGATACTCGTGCCGCCATGGGCTCCCGTCTTTCCGTTCGTCACAGTGAGCCCGCCCCGAACGAGGCGGATCTGCCCGCGGCTCTCTCCAAGCTGTTGGAGCGGTTCATGGTTTATCTCCGCGTCGAGTGCGGGCTGCGCCCGGCCTCGGTCGACGCCTACCGCTGGGACGCCATGCTGCTCCTCGCGGATCTGGCCCGGGCCGGCGTCAAGGAGTTCCCGGAGGCAACGCCCCGCCACCTCGCGGACCACCTCGCGGCCCTCAAGACAAGACGGCTCATGTCCGGGACGTCTGTCATCCGGCATCTGGCGACGATCCGCGTGCTCTGCAGGTGGGCGCTGGCGCAGGGGCTGGTGCCGCATGACCCCTCCACGGTGCTCGATCGACCCCACCGCTGGAAGAAACTTCCCGAGGTGCTGTCTCCGGCGCAGATGCGTGCGTTGCTCGCGGAGGCAGGCCGGCCGCCCGCGAAGGGACCTCCGGGGCTATGGCTGCGTGACCGGGCCCTGATGGAGTTGCTCTATGCGTGCGGTCTGCGCGCCTCGGAAGCCGCGAGCCTGGGCGTGGACGACGTGGCCCGGGGCGTGCCGGTACTCCGCGTGACGGGCAAGGGTGGCAAGCAGCGTCTGGTGCCGATCGGGGAGCCGGCCCGTGCGGCGGTGCAGGAGTACCTGGCTGAGTGCCGACCGCTGCTCGTGAAGCCGGATGGTGGCGACGCCGGTCGACTGTTGCTTTCACGGTCGGGCCGGCCGCTGGAACGGGTCGCGATCTGGCAGATCGTGGCTCGCCTCGCGGCGCGCGCGGGGCTGAAGGGCGTGCACCCGCACACGCTTCGCCACTCGTTCGCGACCCACCTGCTCGTGGGCGGGGCCGATCTTCGCGTCGTGCAGGAGTTGCTCGGTCACGCCGACATCGCGACCACGCAGGTCTATACGCACGTGGACAGTTCACGCCTGAAGAGCGTGCACGCGAAGCACCACCCGCGCGCATGAGCGGTCAGAACTTGGACGCGAGGGCGTGCGCCTCGTCCGCGAGCTTGCGCGCGGGGTGCGCCGGATCGGCGGGGATGGGCTCCGGTGGTCCGATGTTTACGACACCGTCCTTCACCCAGTACTTCGAGTAGTAGTCCTTGGGTACCCACTCCTTGTCGACGTGGTAGTTGGACCGCTCGCTGATCCAGACCGTGCCGTCGAGGCAGATCACCATCCCGGCGGACGTGTCATCGACGGCGTCCTTCTGCACGATGAACTCTGTGGCGTCGGCGCCGATGCCGACGACGTTGGTGATGACGATGGGCACCCGGAAGACGTCCCGCTGGGCGGGGAAGGATCCCTGCAGGTGGACCCAGCCTTCATCGAGGGTCAGGTCGGAGCCGGTGGTCGCGGGGTCGGAGCCCCCTCTCGTCCCGCCGAAGACCGCGCGGTAGTCGGTGCTGGGCTGGTCGACAATCCAGAGGCCGACCCCGTCCTCGCCCTTGCCCGCGCCGCGCACGATGCGGACCTTTGTGATGGGCTTGAAGAGGGTGCGTGCGCTGCCCGGGCGACCTCGGGCCGTGTCCTGCGCCGGGCGCCCGGCTCGCTGTTCCGTGTCTCGGCACTCCCGGCACGGGCCGCACGAGGCGCTCGACACGAGCAGCAGAGCGGCGAGCGAGAGCGAGAATCGTTTCATGATGAGAGTCCCCCTTCGGCCCTGGGCCTGGGGCCGAGCATCAGCGCGGTGAACTCGCCCGCCACGATCACCGCCACGCCGGCGACGATGGGGTTGGCGTACACCGCCCGCAGAGCATACAGCGCCATGGCACCGCCCACCATGAGCGCGATGACGGCGAGCAGGCCGATCCACCGACGCACCGGACGCCCTGCGAACGCCGAACCGAGGATCGTCCCCGCCACGGCGGCGAGGGCGAGCCCCGCCCGGTCCGCCGCGGGACCGGGCCTCACCACCGACCACCCCTGCGCGAGTTGCTCAATGAGCGTCGCCATGACCTGGCACCCCGGAACAATCCTCCCGTCTCGGAGCGTCACCAGGTCCCGCGTCGCGGCTCGCGCGTCGCCCACGACCACGATCTTCCCCTCGCACCATGCTCGAAGATCGGCGTCGGTCGCGCCGAGCAGCCGGTCGTAGGTCATGGTCGCCTCATCGAGCGGTGTGGAAGACGGCACCAGGGCCTTCATGAGCCCCACCTCATCACCGGCGCGCAGGCCGACCTCGGGGATGTCCGACTCGACCGGCTGGACGCTGAGTGTCATGATGCGTCGGATGCGTTCGTGCTGCATGACCGCGCCGGACTTGCCCGGCCTCGTGAAGTAGAGTTGCACGAGGTCGGTCCCCCGGACGAGGTCGATCGCGGGCTCCCACCCCGGCGCCTCGGACGCTGCGAACGCCCGAAGCGCCAGAGACGGGAACGGCGGCGCGGGGCCTCGCCGGGCGAAGATGTGAGCGACCGGGTCGCCTGCCTCATCTGTCCCCTTGCTGATCCCCCCCAATGGCACGCCGACCCCCTCGAGCATGAAGGGCGCCACGTTGGGCACCTCCCCGGGCGCGATCGGCCAGGTGCGCACCGCGGACACCACCTCCACGCCCGCGGCCTGCGCCTCCTGCATGGCCGCGCGGAGCGCGGTGTCGTGCGCGGAGGGCGCGCGGAACACCAGGTCCAGCGCCACCACCCGGGGTCCGGCGCGGGCCAGCCTCCTCAGCACCTCCGTGTGCACCGGCCTCAGTCCGGTGCCGTCGCGCGTCACGCCCTCCACACCGGCGAGCGCGCCGAGTTGCTCGGGCTCCGCGCCATCGGCGAGCATCAGCACGCGGGCGGTGTCGAAACCGGTGACCGCACGGCCTGCGCGGCCGACCAGCAGGTGATCGAAGGCGGCGCCCAGTGACGTCCACTCGAAGAGCGCGGGGAGAACGACGTACCGGGATGCGAGGGCGGTGAGAACCCAGACCAGCGCCATCGCCGCGAGTGGCTGGCGCCGGGCCAGACGCCTGGCCCGAGTACGGACGACGTAGAGCGTGTGGTCGCGCCGCGCGAGGATGGGCCGGCCGTCGAGGAATCGCCTCAGGTCCTCCGCGACGTCCGCGGCGGAGGCGTACCGACGCCCGGGCTCGTCGGCCATGCATCGCAGCACGATCGTCTCGAGGTCGGGCGAGAGGGTGGGGTCCACGTCCCGCAGCCGCCGGGCCCGAACCTGGAAGAGCCGGGGCAGGTCTGCGGGCGCGACGCCCGCGGCACCGATCTCCCGGGGAAGGGCACCCGTGAGCAACTCGAAGAGCACGACGCCCAGGCTGTAGATGTCCGAAGCGGGGCCGAGTTCGGGCGCGCCCGCGGCCTGCTCGGGGCTCATGTAATCCGGCGTGCCGACGACCGCCCCCTGCTGGGTGTAGACGGTCTTATCGGCGAGTGTGTGCGAGAGGGCGCGGGCGACGCCGAAGTCGATGACCTTCGGGAAGGGCTCCCCGCGCGGGTCCGGAAGGCAGACGAGGATGTTGGCGGGCTTGAGGTCGCGGTGGACCAGCCCCCGCGTGTGCGCGTGGTGCACGGCATCGCAGACCGGCACCAGCAGACGGACCCGCTCCGCGACACCGAGCCGCCGCGAGGACGCGAACGCCGCCAGCGGCTCTCCCGCGACGTGTTCCATGACGAAGTACGGTCGGCCCCCTGGGGCGACGACTCCCGCGTCATAGATGCGAGCGATGTGCGGGTGGTCGAGCACCGCCAGCGACTGCCGCTCCTGCTCGAAGCGGGCCACGACGGCGCGGGAATCCATGCCCGGCTTGATGATCTTGAGCGCGACGCGCTGAACGAAGGGCTCGCGCCGCTCGGCGAGGTAGACCACGCCGAAGCCGCCCTCGCCCAGCACCTCCAGGAGGCGGTAGGGGCCGATGTCCTCACCCGGCGCTGAACCGGGGTGGGCCGGTCGCGTGGTGGCCTCCGGGCGCGGCCTTTGGCCGGGCGGGCCCGCCGGCGGGAGGGTGGGGTCATCTTCGCCCATGGTCGGGGCCCCCGTGTGGCCGGTCAGTCGTGCCTGAGCGCGACAATGGGGTCAGCCATCGCGGCACGACGCGCCGGGTAGAGACCGAAGACTAGCCCGGTGGCGGTCGCGACCGAGAAGCTGACGAGGATGGACCAGAGGGTGATCGCCGTGGGCATGTTCGGGGCTGCCCAGCCGACGAGCAGGCTCCCGCCCACGCCGACCGCGACGCCGATCCCCCCGCCGATGGCGGAGAGCACGCTAGTCTCCACCAGGAACTGCCAGAGGATGTGCTGGCGGGTGGCGCCGAGGGCCCGCCTCACGCCGATCTCGCGGATGCGCTCGGTGACGCTGGCGAGCATGATGTTCATGATGCCGATGCCGCCCACCAGCAGCGAGATGGCGGCGATGGCACCGAAGATGAGGTTGAACGTGAGCGCGGTCTTCCGCGCGTTCTCCAGCAGCTCGTAGGGCACGATGAGCCCCACGTCCGTCTGGCTGCGGTGCCGGCTCTTGACGATCAGCCGGAGCCGCTCCGCGTCGGGGATCACCCGCTCGCGGGTCGGCACCGAGATGTACACCTCCGAGACTTCGACCGACGATGCCTGGAACGAGCCCGACGTTCCCCGGACCACCAGGTCGCCGAATGTGTCACGGGCGGTGGTCATGGGCACATGAACGTCGAGGTTGAGGTCACGCCCGATGAGGGCGGCCCCGGCACCGCCCGCCAGACCGATGGGTTCCAGCACACCCACGACCGTAAAGGGCACGCGGTCGATGCGAAGGGTCTTGCCCCGCGGGTCTTCCAGCGGGAAGAACTGGCGGGCGATCTCGGCGCCGACCACGCACACCCGTGCCTTCTCGTTCATGTCGGACTCGTGGAGGTATCGCCCCGCGCCCACCCGCAGGTTCGCGGCGCTCATGAGTTGCGGCGTGACGCCGAAGGCCTGGCTCACCCGGCGCTTGTCGTCGCGGATGATCTGGCCCCCCACTTCCTTGAGGGGCACGATGGCCTCCGCATCCGGAAAGTTCTCGCGGATGACCTCCAGGTCCGCCCGCGTGATGCCGTAGCGGCTCACGAACGACTGCTGCTGGCTTCCCTGCTGCTGCTGGGTGTCCGGGGGCTTCTGCGAGCGGATGATGATGTTCCGCGCGCCCAGTCGCTCGATCTGCGCCAGCGCCGCGCGCTTGGCGCCCTCGCCAAGGCTGCTCATCACGATCACCGCCAGCACGCCGAAGATGATCCCCAGGGCCGTGAGGATTGACCTGAGCATGTGCAGCCTGAGGTTGGTCAGGCCCATCCGGATTGTCTCGAGCAGAAACGCCATCGCACCTCGCTCCGGGGCCTGAACACCACCTGAATCCCCGCGGGATCGCTCGCCAGCATATTCCGCCCGCCCGTCGGCGGCCCCCGCACGGACGCCCCCCAACCCCACATCCGTCGTGGAGTCGCCCCCTCCCAAGGGCCGATGTACGCTCCGTCCATGCACGGGCCACGCCCCAACCTCGACCATTCCCTCGACGTCCGCGTCGGCACCGAGCGTGCCCTCGCCGGCGGCTGGTCCTACGAGATCCGAGTCGGACGGGGCACGGGCGAGCGCACCCTGTGCGTGACGCTCGGATGGCGCGACCACGACCTGTGGAGCGGCGGGGCGAGCCCACCCTCGCGCGTTATCGAGCAGGTTGTCCGATATCTGCTAGAGCGCCGCATCTCGCTCCCGGAGTCCTTCGACGCCGCCCGGGCCCGGTATCTCGCGCCCGGGATCGACGTTGAGCTCCGCGAGACCCTGTAGCCACGGACCACGTCGGGCTGGTATGCTGCCCCCCCCCCTCGGGAGGGATTCGCATGGCCGACCACATCGAGACCCCGCTCGCACAGCAGACGCAGACCCCGCCACCCGTGCAACGCGGGGCGACCCCGCCGCCGCTGCCGGGCGCCGTGTCACCGCAGCTCTGGCGTCAGGGCAACATCCTCCTGGTGCCAGCCGGGCTGGCCCTTCCGGATGTGTGCGTGAAATGCGCCTCGCCCGCAGCGGGCCGACGCCGGACTGTCAAGCTGCTGTGGCACGAGCAGTGGATCTACCTGCTCATCCTCGTCGCGGTGATCGTGTACGCGGTGGTCGCAACCATCATGAACAAGAAGACGACGCTGGATATCGGGTACTGCGCCCGCTGCCAGGCTCGCCGACGCACGCACCTGCTGATCGCGTGGCTCATCGTGCTCGCGGGCGTCGGGGGCGTCGTGGCGGCGATCGCGCTGGAGGACGGCGCATACGCGGCGGTGGGTTGCGTCGCGATCTTCGCGGGCCTCATCTGGGCCATCGTCGCAACCCCCATCCTGAAGCCCACACGCATCGACGACTGGGGCAATGCGTGGGTGAAGGGCGTACACCAGGACTTTCTGTCACAGGTTCCGGAGTGGCGGGGCTAGCGCAGGACGAGGCGCGCGGTGAGCTGGATCACCGCCGCGGCGTAGATGCCGGCGAAAACGTCATCCAGCAGGATTCCCCATCCCCCGGGAACACGCTGCACCTGCCGAGCGGGCCAGGGCTTCACGATATCCATCACGCGGAACGCGATGAAGGCGAACGCGAGCGTGAAGATGATGAGGGCCATGATGTGGTCGCTCGCCCACAGGGGCGGGCGCATGATCGCGCCCCACGGCAGCAGCATCAGCGTGAGCGACTGGCCCACCACCTCATCCGCGACGACCTGACCCGGGTCCGGCCCCCAACGGGCCTCCGCGGCATCTCCCTGCAGCACGCAGCCGAGCCCGAAGACCAGCACGAGCAGTCCCATCACGCCGTAGTACACCAGTGGGGCACCGAGCGGGTCCATGCCCCAGAGCACCAGAAACGCCGCGATGATCACGGGCGGCAGCGAGCCCCATGTGCCCGAGGCCGGGCGCATGTTCCCGAGGCCGAACACCGAGATCAGGGCCAGTCGGGATCGCTGCTGCACAAGCGGAGAGGGGGGGATTCGAACCCCCGAAACGGTTGCCCGTTTACGCGATTTCCAGTCGCGTTCCTTCAGCCTCTCGGACACCTCTCCGGAAGGGGACTCCGAGCGTAGGACGCCGGTTGGCGGCCCGCTACGTCCATCGTCTCAATACCCGCGTGGCTCGGTCCAAAAAGACAGACAGCAGCCCCTCTCTCCAAAGGCTGCTGTCCTCCGGGCGCCGGCTATGCCGCCGTTCCCTTGAGCGGAAACGCACAACTAGAGTAGCACCTTTCTGCAATGCGCCAACCCTGCCTGGCATGACTTCGCGCAAAAATCACAACATCGCACGCTTGGCGGACGTCGGTGTTGTGGCTTGTCCAGAATGGACTTGCGCTGTCACTCCGGTCGCCGCACCGCGATCATGCGAAAGACATGGGCCGCACCACTCCAGATCGGGGGGCCGAGCCCAAGTTCCGAGCGACGCGGCTCCGGGATTTCAGGCGGATCTTCGGGTCGGTTGTCTTGTGATTCGAGGAGGACAAGCGTGCCACGCGGAGCGTCAGGCCGCGACGCAAGCCCGGGAATCCATCGGACGCGAACGTCATGCCCCCGGCGCTCGGCCTCGCGAGCCGCGTACCACAGCACCTCCGGCCTCGTGTCGATCGCCCGGTCGGCCCACACATCTCCGGGTGGCAGGACCGCGCCCAGGCTGAGCCCGGCGGCGAGGCCGCTGGTCCGAGAATCTCGCCGGTGCTCGAACCAGGCCAGGTGCCCCCACGCGACGAGGAGCATCAGTCCCGCGACGAGGCGGGGTCGTCCGAGCAGCACGGCGCGGCCGGCGCGGGCCGCCCACTCGCTCGCGCCCGCCCGGTGTCTGCAGAGCGCGAAGGCGTAGACCGCCGGCATCCACGTGACCGCGGGCATGGCGTAACGGTTGTTCGACACTCCAACGACGGTCTCGATTCCCAGGGCGATGAGCGTGGCCCACGCGAGCGTGCGCCCCGCGTCGTCACCTTCGCGCTGCAGAGGGTCGCGGTGCCTGGGGCCGCAGAGCGCCAGCGGCAGCGCGAGCGCAAAGGGCAGCGCGCCCAGCAGCGTCACCGGGCCCAGCGTCAGCACCCGGGCGACCTTGCCCGCGCCCCAGAGGAACTCCGAGGGGGACTGCACGACGGCCCCGTCCGGAAGGGCCGCGGCGCGGGATGCCGCCGGCGCAAACCACGCGCCGAACACGGCCAGACCCAGTGCCAACCCGACCCACAGGGGCCACCGGGAGAGCGGGCGAGCCGACCGCGTGGCGACACACGCGCCGAGCGCCGCCCCGGCGGTGCACGCCAACCCTGCGGGGCCCTTCACCAGCAGCGCGCCACCCAGCGACGCTCCGAGCACGAGCGCCCAGACGACATCCGGCATGAACGCCCGACGGGCCCGTGTCGCGACGTGCACGACCACGAGCACGGTCACGAGCACGAGCGCGTTGTGGAGCGACTCGATCTCCGCACTCCTGCCCCACCTCCAGAACCAGGGCGTGAGGGTGTACGCAAGTCCCGCCCACAGACCGAAGGGGGGCCCCCACCGCCTCGTGGCAAAGAGGAAGAGCGCCAGCGCAGCGCCGGTCGCGGCGAGGGCGGAGACGAACCGGGCGGCAAACTCCGTCTCGCCGAAGATTGCCGAGGACGCCGCGATGGCCCACGTGATGCCCGGGGGCTTGCGGAGGTAGGGCTGCCCGAAGAGCGTGGTGATTCCCCAGTCCCCGGAGCGGAGCATCTCCCATGCGGGGATGGCGCGAAAGCCCTCCGAATCAGCGAGGCCCGAAGACCCGAGGAGGGGCAGGTGCACCGCCAGAGCGACCCCGAGGACGAGCGCCGCCTGCCACAGGATGGATTCGCGCAAGGGACGCGTCACGCGGGCGGATGGTAACGCCCCACTCGGCGTAGCATGGTGCATGCCCAGGAAGGGCCCCAACCCGGCGGAGCCGGTCCGGCGCGCTCCCGCGTATCCGGCGGCGGTGGACCGGCTGATCACCGAGTTCGCGGCCCTTCCCGGCATCGGCCGTCGTTCGGCGGAGCGACTGGCGTTTCACGTGCTGAAGTCCGAGGCGGACCGCGCGCTGGCGCTCGCCGGCGCCATCCAGGACGTGAAGCGCAGCGTCAGGCACTGCAGAGTCTGCTGGAACTTCGCCGACGCGGACCTGTGCGGCGTGTGCGGGGACGACAGCCGCGACCGGACGCTCATCCTGGTGGTCGAACAGCCCAAGGACCTCATTTCCCTCGAACAAACAGGGATGTACCGCGGTCTGTACCATGTGCTCATGGGCCGTCTCAGCCCGCTGGAGGGCGTCGGCCCGGAGGACCTGACCGTGGCAAGCCTGCTCGAACGCCTGAAGAACGTCACGCTCAATCCCGGCGGGGTGGCGCCACGGGAGGTGATCCTGGGCCTGAACCCGACGGTAGAGGGCGACGGGACGGCGATGCTTCTCGCGCAGGAGATCGGCCGGCTGGGCCTGCGCGTCTCTCGCCTGGCCCGGGGCTTGCCCAGCGGGTCTCAGTTGGAGTTCGCGAACAAGGCCGTGCTCGCCGACGCGATCACGGGTCGCCAGTCGCTGGAGTGAGCCCGACCGGACCGACGGACAGATGCTGCCCACCATGCGCTTTGAGACCTCCCAACACATGAGGCTGGGCCAGCAGATGAAGCTGGCGCCGAGGATGATCCAGTCCATGGAGATCCTCCAGATGCCCCTGGCGGAACTCGAGGAGCGCATCGAGCAGGAGTTGGAGAGCAACCCAACGCTCGAGCAGTCGGAGGGGAACCCCGACGCCCCCGACGTCGCGCCGGAGGTTCCGGACGCCGACGGCGAGGACCGGCCCCTGCGCATCGACGAGCACGGCGGGGGTGAGGAGTTCGCCCGGCTGGACTCCTACGAGGCCGCCAACCCGGAGGCAGCGGATAACGAGTATGCCTCCGGCAACTCGGCCTCGGAGAGCAGCGAGGGCCTCGAACGGCTGGAGCACGGCTCGTACAGCAGCTCACGCCATGCGGGCGAACGGGACGCGAAGCAGGACGCGATGGCCCAGGCCCCGGCGCGGGGCGGCTCGCTGCATGACCAACTCCGGGGGCAGTGGGCGCTCTGCGAGGTGCGAGCTGACCTCCGTCCGCTGGGAGAGTTGGTCATCGCTGCGTTGCACGACGACGGCTACCTGCGGACGCCGCTCGATGAACTCGCCAAGCCCACGGGGTCCGGGCAGCCGATCGACCCGGCCCGGATGGAAGAGGCTCTGCGCGCCGTGCAGTTGCTCCTCGAGCCCGCAGGGGTCGCCGCCCGGACACCGGCGGAGTGCCTGCTGCTGCAACTGGACGCGCTCGAGGACCAGGGTGACAGCGGCTGGCCGACGGAGGCCTTCATCCGGGCTCGCACCGTGGTCGAGCACCACCTCGACGACCTTACCCAGAACAGACTTCCGAAGGTCGCGGACAAGACCGGGCTCACGATCGACGAGATCAAGGACACGCTGGCGCTCCTTCGGCGGCTCAGCCTCTCGCCGGCGCGCCGCCTCGTCGAGGAACAGGCCCGGCCCATCATCCCCGACGCGGTCGTCGAGTACGACGAGGCCGAGGATCGTTACATCGCGTACCTCAACGACTCCCGCCTCCCGGTGCTGCGCATCAACCAGGAGTACGCGAAGCTCGCCAAGGACCGATCCGCGGACAGGCGCGACCGCGACTTCATCAAGACCAACCTCGCCAACGCCCAGTGGCTGCTGGACGCCATCGGCCAGCGCCGCCACACGCTGCTTCGGGTCGTCCGCGCTGTCGTCGAAGCTCAGCGTGATTACTTCGACTTCGGCCCGCAGGCCCTGAGGCCCCTTCCCATGACGGGCGTTGCGGAACAACTCGGGATTCACGTCGCGACGGTCAGCCGCGCCGTCGCGGACAAGCACCTGGCGACGCCCCGGGGCATCGTCCCCCTTCGGAAGTTCTTTTCGGGCGGCGTGTCGACGCGGGGCAGCGCGGAGGCGGCGCCGGACGAACTCGCTTGGGATGCCATCAAGGAAGCCCTGCGCGCGGTGATCGACGCCGAGGAAAAGACCAAGCCGCTGTCCGACGAGGCGCTCGTTGCGGCCCTGAAGGCCCGTGGCATCGACATCGCGCGGCGCACCGTCGCGAAGTACCGCGACCAGCTCCAGATTCCGCCCGCGAGGCTCCGCAAGGCGTTCTGAGCGCCGGCCGGGTCGCTACAGGCCCGCGAGCGTCCGGATGAGCGAGTCGAGGTCCGGCGGCACCGGCATGGCGCTCAGCCGCCCCTGCCTGACGAGCGCGAAGTCCTTGAATCGGGCGTCGGCCTTGATCGCCGGAAGCCCCAGAGGGCTCGCCGCGGCCCTCAGAGGCATGAGGTCGATCACGGGCCACAGCGGCCGGCCGTCGGGCATGATGTCGGGGCGGGCCGGGTCCCCGTACGCCCCACGGGCGACGCGTGCGAGCCCCACGATCGCGCGCTCGTCTCCGGTGTGATAGATGAGGGCCTCATCGCCGGGGCGTGCGGCCCGGAGCGCGATGCGAGCGCCCGGGTTGGACACTCCTGTCCACGCGCACCTCTTCTCCCGGCGCAGGTCGGCGAAGGAGTACTCGGAGGGTTCGGTCTTGAGCAGCAGCGTCGCCACAGACGGGGTTACTTGCCGTCGCCCTGCATCTGCATCTGCATGGCCATGAACCGCGTCATGAGCCCCTGGGCGGCGGCCTTCTCGTCCTCGAACTTGTCGCCGGAGACGTCGTTCGTCCAGCCGTCGAGGGCCTTGGTGACCATTGCCAGCATGCGGTTCATGCCCGCGCCAAGCGGGATCTGCGAAGTCCACGCGCCATTCACCTTCGTGAAGGGCACGTCCATGGGCGCCCCGGGGAACGTGACCATCGCGGTGTCGCCCGTCACGCTCACCTTGATGTCTTCGAGCTTCATCTGGGGGGCATCGAACTGACCGCCCGCGGCGGCCATCATGGGGTTGGTCGCAAGCACGTCCTTGAACGACTTGCCAAACTTCGCGTTGCAGGCCTCGTCGGCCTTCGCGAGGGAGACGCGCATGGTGGTCTGCGCGTCGACCATCGGCTTGAGCAGGGCGCGGATCTGGGCGACGTCGTCACCCGCCGGGGCGGCGGCACCCGGCGCGGCGTCGGAGGCGGCGCCTGAGGCGGGCAACGGCGCGGGCACGCGGCTCCGGAAACCGAAGGCGCCCGCGGCGTCGAGCTTCTCGTCCTTCGCGGTCTGGATCGCCTTGTCGAGCAGTCCCGTCAGGGCCTCCAGTCGCTCACGAGCTGCGCCCTGCACCCCGGAGGAGGAGAATGCAGACTTCGCGTCGTCGAGAGCCTTTTCAGCCTCGCCCAGCGCGGTCTTCTGCTCCTGGATGGTCGCCGCGAGCCGAGTCTGGATCTCGGAATGATTGGGCAGCGAGGGCTTGGCTCCCGCGAGCGCCGCGAGCAGTGCGGCGTACGCCTGCGCACCCTGCGCCCGGCTCCAGTGAGAATGGGCGAGCGAAACGGAGGCGGTGCCGGCGGCGAGCTTGCCGGCGGAAGCCTTCCCCGCTCCCTGGGCCGCGCGGGCGCTGCTCACAGCCTTGCCGAAGGCCGACTGCGCGCTGTCGTACGCCTTGGTCAGGTCGCCCGAACGGAGGGCTTCGAGCTCCGTGAGTTGGCGCTGGAGGGCCGCGGCGGCCTCGGACGCCGCCGTGCGGGCGGCGGTGGCCTCCTGCTTCGCGGCGGCGGACCTTGCCTGCACCGAGGCCTCGATCACGACGAGGTCCGCCTTCTGCTTGTTGCTCTTGTCGATCAGCGCGATGGTCTCACGCAGCGTCGGCTCGATGGAGTCGGCCTCGGCCTTGAACCGCATCCCATCATTGCGCAGCCCTTCACCCTCGCGCCGAACCGCCGCTGCCTGCTCCACGAGGGGCGTGGCGTCGGTCGCAGACATGTTCGCCGTACGCTCGCGGATCGTGGCGGCCTCGGTGAACTTCGCGTCCGCCTGCGTCAGCTTCGCCTGGGACTTCGCCTTCAGGTCATTGAGCCTCGCCTCGATCTCACCACGCTTGCGGGTGAGCGTCGCCAGTTCGCGGTCACGCTCCGCGCGGCTGGCCGCGATGCCGGCGATCTCCCCGGAGACGTCCACGGCGTCAGCCGCGGAAGCGATGGCACCGAACGACGTCCACTGCGTGAGCAGCGATTGGATGGAGACAATGCTCGAGCGGACCTTTCCTTCGAGGGTGCCGACCTCCGCGGTCGTCAGGCCACCCAGACCGTCGTGCGAGACCGAAGCGAGCAGGGCGGCGGCGGCCTTCTCGCCTTCGGTCGCACCGTCCACCGTCGCGGCGGTGGAGATCGTCGTGAAGGCCTTGCGCTGGTCGTCCGGGTGCGCCGGGGCAGAGCCGCCACCGGTCAGCGCCACCAGCGCGCGAGAGTTTTCGGAGACCTTGCGCTGCGCATCAGATTCACGGTCGCACGCGGTCAGCGTCGCGGCCGAGCCGGCGACGAGGCAGAGGACCATCGCATGGCGAACGAGGGCGGGGACCGTCTTCATGGCACAACTCCGGGCGAGCCCGGTCCTTAGGGACGTGCAGGTCGTCTGAGAGCCACCGCTGGCCCGCAGACGTGGATTGTCAGTGTAGCAATCCGCGCGGGGACGTGCGAATCACCCCTCGGGGGCGGCGGGGGGAGCTACCTGGGCTGCGGGGCGTCCGGACTCGCGGCCTTGGGGGCCGGAGCCGCGTAGTCGATCGGGTACCCGGTGCGCTGGGGATACATGCCCCGAATCCACTCCACAGCCCTAAGGAACTTCTCGTCGTTGCGGTCGCGGAAGACCGGCCTCCATCGACCCTGCGACATGGAATCCACCTGAGGGTGCTTGAAGATCGCCTGGTCGTGGGGAAGGCCCATCTCCAGGAGGGGGCTGCGGGCGGGCTCGGGGTAGTCGATGAGGCCCAGGCCATCGCTGGTCTTGAAGCGATCGAGGATGAGGAAGTTGGTGTAGGCGGAGGCGTCGCTGCCCGACTTCTTGTTGAAGAGCATGAGCCTGCCGGCCTCTTCCCCGCCGTGGCACTTGTTGGTGGCGCAGGAGTTGGTGAGCCAGGACCGGTTGATCTCGTCACGAAAGATCCGCATGGACGGCGGGTTGTCGAGCACCTGCACCATGCCGTAGAGCTCTCTGGCACGGAGCGCGAAGAACCAGCCCAGGATGTCCGCCGGACGCTGCCTCATGAAGAGCTCTCGCCCCTCGGGGGTAGCGGGGACGGTGCCCTTCCCTTCCGCCGTGCGGCCGGCGTAGGTGTCGAGGAACTTCACCACCGCCGCCCGAGGCACGATCATGCGGGGCGGGTTCTTGATGTCCACCTCGAAGACGCGGATGAGGTTGATCTGTGCCTCGTCGAGCAACGGGAAGCCCGAGTCGGCCTCCTCGGGCCGACCCTGGCCCGCCCTCGCGGCTCGCCTGGCCTCCACGACCTTCTGCTGTTCCAGAACCCACGTTCGCAGCTCCTGGGCACGGGCGTTGGTGGGTTCGAGCTCGAGCACGTGGTCCAGCTCCCACAGCGCGAGGTCAAGCCGACCACGGGATCGCAGCCACTCAGCAAGTTGCAGGAGTTGCTCGGTGTCGTCATCCTCAATGGCGGCGCGGAGTTCGGCATATCTCACGTCCACCCCCGGGAGCACGCGCCAGCGCTCGACGGACTCGATGGGGAAGGGTGTGGCGATGCCGCTGATGCTCAGGATGATCTGCTGCGGGTTCTTGGAAACAAAGAGCCCGCTGATGCGCCGTCCGTCGCGCATCGTGACTTCAACCTCTTCGCCGGGCTCGGCCTCGTCCGTGGGGGCAGGCTCTTCCTTGCCCTCGGCAGAGGGCCGTGATGGTGTCGCGACGGGCGGGGCCGATGGCGGAGCGACGGGCGCGGCATCCTGAGCGGCCACGGGCCCGCACCAGGCGAGGAGCATCACCAGGGCCGGGCACGACAGGATGGGCAATCTCAGCGAGCCGCTCTGGGGTGTCGCCATGTCCGGGTATTGTCGCAGGTTCGGGGCCCGGTGTAAAGCGGGGCCAGGGAGCGACCCCCGGCGGCTCCTCCCGACAAAAACAAGGCGGGCGCCGGCCATCGCCGACGCCCGCGGGAACCTCTGCTCACAGCCCATCACTTCGTGCCGCGGGCCTCGGCAGCCTTCTTGACGGCGTCGGCAAGGCCGGGGGCGCCGTCGGCGCCGGCGCGAACCTGCGCGGTGCTCTTGGCAAGGTCATCGCCGATAGGCTCGGCCCTGCCCCCGAGGTGCTGGGACAGGAAGGCCTCGACGACGGCGTTGAAGGCCATGCTGTTCTCGGGGCGGGCAAAGCCGTGGCCCTCGTCCGGGAAGAGCACGTACGTCACGGGGATGTTGCGCTCCTGCATGGCAGAGACGATCTGGTCGCTCTCGGCCTGCTTGACGCGGGGATCGTTGGCGCCCTGGCCGATGAGCAGGGGCTTCTTGATCTTCGCGACGTGGGTGAGGGGGGAGCGTTCGGTGAGGAACGCAACGCCCTCGGGGGTGCGGGGGTCGCCCACGCGCCGGGCGAACTGCTCGATCATGGGCTCCCAGTATGGGGGGATGCTCTTGAGGAGCGTGACGATGTTCGAGGGGCCGACGATGTCCACGCCGCAGGCGAAGACGTCGGGCGTGACGGTGAGGCCCGCGAGGGTCGCGTACCCGCCGTAGGACCCGCCCATGATGGCGACCTTGTCCTTCTGGGCCACACCTTCCTTGACGGCCCAGTTGACGGCATCAAGGAGGTCATCATGCATCTTCCCGGACCACTCGCGGTTGCCGGCGTTGAGGAACTCCTTGCCGAAGCCGGTGGACGCGCGGAAGTTGACGCTGAGCACGGCGTAGCCCCGGTTGGAGAGCCACTGGTGATAAGGGTTGTAGCCCCAGCTATCGCGGGCCCACGGCCCGCCGTGCACGAAGAGGACCATGGGCACGGGCTTGTCGGGCCGTCCGGCCTGCTTGGTGTCGCTGCCGACGGGGAGGGTGAGGTAGGAAACCAGGTTCATCCCGTCGCGGCTCTTGATGATCACGGGGTGCATGGAGGCAAGCGCCAGCCCCTCGAGCTTGGAGCGGTTCGTGTAGAGGAAAGTGGCCTTGCCGCCCTTGCCCGGGGTGCGGTCATAGCGGTAGAGCTTGACCGGGCCGTTATCCTGCATGTAGGACACGAGCCAGCGATCGTCCTTCTGCGAGCGGGCCTGGACGATCATCTCGCCGGCTGTCACGGTCTTGAGGTAGTCAAGGTCGCTCTTGATGGAGGGGTCCAGCACGGTCCACTCGCTGCGGTCGTACTCGAACTCGACCGCCTGGACGGTCTTCTCGGTGGGGTGGGTCAGCACCGAGCCGGAGTCCGCCTTGGGGTTCTGCGCCAGCACCTCGGCCTTGCCCGTTGCGAGGTCGACACGGGTGAGCTTCGCGGTGTTGGAGTCGCGGCTGTCGGTCACATACGCCACACCCCCGGTCTTGTCGAAGCCCACGACGCCGGTCGTCAGCGAATCCTCCATTCCGACGTGCTGCCAGGGCTTGAACCCGCCCTTGCCGTCGGCGAGGAGCCAGTCCATCCCGCCGTCGGGCGTCTGCGTGACCGCGATGCGGGGCACGAAGTCATCGTCGGTGTTGAAGCCGACGTACTCATTGTTCTCGATCACCAGCTCCATCTGGCCGGTGGTGATGTCGATCTTGTAAAGGTCGTGGAACTGGGGGCTTCGCTTGTTCAGGCCGACCAGGATGTGCTTGGGGAACTTGGGACTCACGCCCTCGATGCGGGCCGCGGGCCGCAGGGGCTGGCCGGAGGGAAGCATGATGGGCTTGCCGTCGGGGCCCTTGATGTCCTCGAACGGGGTCAGGTCCTTGGCTGCCCCTCCACGGACGGGCACGGAGAAGACCTTCCAGTTCTCATCGCCGCCCACGTCCTGGAGGTAGATCACGTGCGCGTTGTCGTAGGCCCACATGTGCTGGCGGATGCCGCGCTTGGTGTCGGCGGTGATGGCCTTGGCCTTGCTGACGTCGTCCGCGGGCGCGACCCAGATGTTCAGCACGCCATTCACGGGCGCGAGGTAGCTGATCCACTCTCCGTCTGGTGAGAGCTGCGACCCGGCACGGTCCGGGTTCCCGAACAGCACGCTGCGGGGGAGCAACTCGGTGGACTGACTCTGGGCGAGGGCGAGGCCCCCGCACACCGCGACTGCCGCCGCCGCGAACGCGATCTTCAGTTTCATGCGAATCTCCGGTACCCCCGCTGGCCACGCGTCCGTCGCGCGGTCCGGGCAGGGTGATAACTCTATGATGACGCCGGCGGGTTCCCCCGGCGTTGGGGGGCGTCGAACCCACAAGAAAAACCGCCGGGCCCAGGGGTGCGGGTCCGGCGGTGTTGGCTCTGGTTGGGCTCCGGCTTTCTGGCCGTTCGCAACCAAGACGCCCGAGGACGGTTCTACGCGGTGGCCCGCACCCGGTTCAGTGACGGCAGTCTCCGCTGCCGGAAGCCCTTGGCCGGGACGGGATTACCGCGTGTTATCGGGTCTTGAGGGCGATGGGCTTGCTCGCGGCCGGCGCGGCCTCCTCGGCGGGTGCCGCGGGGGGCAACGGGGTCTTGAGGTCGCGCGGGGTGATCTCGATGACGGCGGGCTTGGGGGCCGCACCCCGGCTGGGGGTCACCATCGAGCGGTAGGCACGCTGGGAATCCAGTTGGAGCTTGGCCTTGTCCTCGTAGGAGTTGATGTTGGAGGACTGGCCGAGCGTCTCCAGGCGGGCCTCCTGGCGGGAGCGGATGTCCGCGAACCGCGAGGAGAGCTGCTGGAGCGAGTCGGCGCCGTAGCGGCCCTGATCGTCCAGCGTGCGCTGGCGCTTCTCCATCATGGTGATCAGGCGGTCATTGCGGGCGATGGTGTCGACCTGGCGGTCCATCTGCCACATCTGCGCCTGGAAGTCCGTGTGCTCCTGCTGCAACTGATCGAGCAGTTGCGTGAGGCGCGTTTCCTGCTGCGAGATGTAGCCCAGGTCACGCTGGATGTCCGCGGCGCGCTGCACGTACGCGTCCTGCACCTGCTGGATGCTGCGCGCCTTGCCGTAGGCCTGCTTCATGTCCAGCGACTCCTCGCCGAAGACGACTCGGACGACGGCGGCCTCGCCGGTGGTGTACGAGGCGTTCTGGGTGAGTTCGGCGCGGTCGATGAGCCCGCGGATCTGCTCCAGGTCCGCGGAGGCGAGCTCCACCACGCGGTCGGAGACGTCCGCCTCCTGGCGGAGCTGGGCCTGCTGGCTCTTGAGCTCCGCGAGGTCGCGGGAGACGGCGGCGATGCGCTCCGGATATTGCCCCGCGAGCTTGCGCATCTGCTGGCGCAGGGCGACGGGGTCCTCGATCTGGGCGTCGATGACGCCGCAGATCCCGTTCTGCGCCTGGGTGGCGAGGGCTCCGATGCGGTCAGGGCCGGCGACGACGACCGCGGTCCCCGCCACCAGGGCCGTGATGACGCCGTAGCGGACGACGTGCTTGAAGACTGCCATTGCTCGAACTCCTCGGCTTGCCCCGCCAAGGCCGGTCGGGCCACACGCCCTTCCGGACCCGCGATGTGTGCTCCCGGGCGTTGTTGGGAGGTCCACCGGGCGAGTTTCGCCCCGTGGTCCAAAAAAAATGGCCCGGTTCCTGGCTCGAAAGACGGGTTTCGCCACCGGCGGACACCTGGTAGACTGGGTCCTCTCCCGGGATGAGCTCCGCCCGACTCGGCCGCTCCTGTCCGCCCGCTCCATCGGCACCGGAGGCCTCATGGCGCCCCGCCGCGGATTCACGCTGATCGAACTGCTCGTGGTCATCGCTGTGATCGCGCTGCTGATCGGGATTTTGCTGCCGGCGCTCCGCAAGGCCCGAGAGGCCGGCCGCCAGGTCGCGTGCCTCTCCAACCAGCGCCAGATCGGCGTGGCGTTGGGGCTGTACGCGGAGACGTACAAGGAGTTCACGCCGCGAGAGAGCGGCGTCAGCGAGACCCTCAACCCCGGCGGCAGGCCGCACGTCCCGGCCTTTCGCAATGCCCAGTACAACCTTTCATGGGCCTTCAATCTCCGCCCCTTCATCGACGGCCGCGCCGTCTCATCCCAGGGGGATATGGGCCTGCGGGACCAGTTCCGCGACGCCTTCGCGTATCGAGACCCCGCACGCCCCAAGGACCCCCACCACATCCACTACGTCAATAACGGACTGAAGTTCCGGATGGTCGGCGGCCAACCGACCGCGACCAACGAGTCCAAGCCCCCGACGCAGATGAACCGCTACCTCCGCCCGTCCTCCACCATGTACCTCACGTGCTTCATCGACGATCCGAATGGCGTGCGTTGGGGCAACAACTACGCGCCGGGAAACGACGAGCTCCAGATCTCCATCTTCTACGACATGTGGCGCATCTCAAGCGTCAACGGCAGCCCCACCACGACAGACCCGACCACGGCACCCCGCGTCGCCCCCAGGCGCCACGGCAACGGGTCCAACGCCCTGTTCCTCGATACCCACGCGTCGTTCGTGCGCGGCACGGACCTGACCAACCCCGCGAGCTGGGACGACGGCGACTATCGGTAGGATTCAGGCCGACGGCGGGACTTACCGCCCCAGCGTCACGGGCTGGGGCCTCGGGATGTGCGTCGGCTCGATGACCAGGCCCAGGGGCACGCGCTTGCCGCCGGGCGGGGGCAGGCCCTCGCGGTCGATGTGGCGCTGGATGGCCATGACGCCCTCGATGAGCTGCTCGGGGCGGGGCGGGCACCCGGGCACGTACACATCCACGGGGATGAACTGATCGCAGCCCTGCACAACGGCATAGGTGTCAAAGACGCCCCCGGTGCTGGCGCACGCGCCCATCGAGATCACCCACTTGGGCTCGGGCATCTGCTCGTAGGTCCGCTGCAGGACCGGGAGCATCTTTACGGCGATGCGGCCTGCGACGATCATGAGGTCCGCCTGGCGCGGGCTGAACCGCATGACCTCGGCGCCGAAGCGGGCGAGGTCGTAGCGGCTGCACGCGGTGGCCATGAGTTCGATGCCGCAGCACGCCGTGGCGAATGGCATGGGCCACAGGCTGCTGCGCCTGGCCCAGTTGATGACATGACGCAACTGCGTCGTGACGAACCCCTCGGCTGGAAGTGCGGCCTCAATACCCATGAAGTGCTCCCAATGGTCGGGAGATGGTAGCGCATCGGGCAGGCGACCGGCCGACGACAGCAGCGTGCCGCGCGGGCCTACTCCGGGCACCCGCCCCCTGCGATGGTGTGCACGAGGGCGAGCAGGTCGTCCTGGTCTTCGTTGCCGTCGCGGTTGAAATCCGGATCGATCCCCGTGGGGTTGCCGCCGCCGCTAATGACGTTGACGAGGTAGGCGATGTCGTCCTGATCGGTGTTGCCGTCCTGGTTGACGTCCGGGTCGCAGGCGGGGCTCGAGCCGGGCCAGACGGCGAGGTCGTTGGGCGAGATCGCGCCCGTGTCGAGACGGACGGTACGGAGCTGAATCGAGCCATCGGGGTTGATGAGGGCGGAGAAGATGCCACGGGGCGTGCCGTCGAAGGTTTCCTTATCGGTGAAGAGGAGCAGGTCCTGGGGCGTCGGGCCGGGAACTCGCAGCGTGGCGATGTCGCCGAGCGAACTCTGGATGCCCACGTCGAAGGCGATGCTCACCTCGGAGAGGGCGCCGTCGGGCGCGATGGCGTGCGTGCGGATGGTCGCGTCCGTGCCGTGACCGACAAAGAGGAACGCCCCGTCGGGCGATGCGACGCACTCTTTGGGGCTCTGGCCGGAACTCGGGAACGGGTTTCCCGGGACCTCGGAGAGCAGGCCAGTAATCGGGTCGAGCGTGAGGGCGGAGACGCGGTAGGGAGTCGAGGCGCCGCCCGCGGTGTACACGCGCGTGCCGTCGGGCGTAAGGCCCATTCCGAGGGCGTAGGTGGTGCTGGTGAACATGGTGCCCAGCGGCGTGAGGGTGTGCGCCAGGGCGTCCACGCGATACACCCGCAGTTGACCGCCCCCGGAGAGCGGAGAGTCGTTCACGAACACCAGGCCCTGCGGGCCGATGGCGAGTCGGCTGGCGAACGAGCCCGCGGGCTCGCGGTCCACCTCGGTCAGCCGGATTGGGTTCCGGTCCACGCGATAGAGGATGATCTCGTTGGTGCCGCTGGTGCGGGTACGCGTGGCGAGCAGCAGGGAGTCCGAGACCCACTCCACGTCGAGGGGCGAATCCGGCGTTTGCGCCGCGGTCTCGAAGGTGAGCGTCGCGTCGGGGTTGACGCGGATGAGCGAGATCTGCTCGGTCACGCTCGCGGCGGTGGCGTGCGACACCGCGAGATACGCCCCGTCCGGGCTGAGCGAGATCGAGTAGGCGTTGGTCCCCGGGCTCGACTGGCCGCTGGGCACTTCGGCGGTGACGAGATCCTGCACGAGGGCGAGGGTGCCATCCGGGTTGATCCGGAGCGAGGTGACGCTGCCCCGCAGGTTGCCGTTGTTGGCGACAAAGACCGCGGGCGCGAGGGATTGTGCGGCGGCGAACGCGGGGAACACAACGAGGGCGACGCTGGTGCGGAACATCGAGAGCATGCTGGGGTTCCTCGGAGGCTTCCAGGGGGTCAGGGGCACCCGCCGCCACCCACGATGTTGATGACGGCGGAGACGTCGTCCTGATCGATGTTGCCGTCGTTGTTCACGTCGAGCAGGGTGGGGA
>QWIH01000062.1 GCA_021405315.1 Leptolyngbya sp. PLA1 | reverse complement strand
CGTCGTCGAGGTTCTGGTCCGGATCGACGTTGAGGATCAACTGCCAATCGTCGCGCAATCTCTCGACGATTTCGTCGGGCGTCAGCAGGTCGGGCTGGTCCTTGGGAATCGACAGGACGGAGCGGTGCTCGTGAGCCGCGGCGTCGGCCCCCGCCGGGTCCTCGCACTGCTCCAGGTCAAACGAGTGCAGCACCCGCTCGACCTTCTCCTTGTACGTCGGCTCGGCCCGGATGGTCACGATCTTGTGCTCGTCCACGAACAGGTAGAGGAATGGCTCCTCCGACATCGCGCCGAAGCCCACCATCCCGTCTTCG
This sequence comes from Leptolyngbya sp. PLA1, assembly GCA_021405315.1. GTDB lineage: Bacteria > Planctomycetota > Phycisphaerae > Phycisphaerales > UBA1924 > RI-211. Next base: position 12,062 of record QWIH01000062.1, on the reverse strand, counting down.
AACAGGAAGTCGCGGAAACGGCGGAGGCAGTCGGTCACGCGGTCGCTCCCGACGAGGTCGTAGGAGATGTACGGGTCGATCTCGCGATAGGCGTCGCGGCCCAGGACATCCAGGATCGGGAACATCCGTCCCGGGAACAGGGACAGGAGCATCTTGCACAACGGCTCGACCCGCTCGGCGGAGATGACCGCGTCGAAGATGTAGCGGTCCGGCCACTCCTCCCAGTCGCCCTCGTCCTCCCCGCCATCCGCGGGCTCGAACTGCAGCGTGTACCCGGGTTTGGGTACCAGAGGTTCGATGGGGTAGGCCCCGAGTGGGAACTTGAACCCGTCGATCTCGTGGCGTTCGAGCGCCGGATCTGCCTTGCAGGTGATCATGGAGCCATAGGGTACGTCGACTGTGGAGCGGCCACGGGACGGGGGGGCCTCCAACAATCCCGGGACGACGCATGCCCGCCGACAAGAGCAATCCCCGTGGGACCAGGGCGCCGACCAACGGCGCGCGAGAGGACCGGCACCTGCTGTCGGGTCCGCGGAGTCGTCTCGAAGAGTTGGGGAGAGTGCTTCGCATCAGCCGCGAGTTCATCCGCGGATTCCGGGCCCTGCACTTCGTGGGCCCGTGCGTGACGGTCTTCGGTTCTGCGCGGTTCGGCGAGGACCACCCGGCGTACGCGACGGCGCGGGACATGGGCGCGCGCATCGCCCGCGAGGGGCTGACGGTGATGACCGGGGGCGGGCCCGGGATCATGGAAGCCGCGAACCGCGGGGCTCGCGAGGCGGGGGGGCGCTCGATCGGCTGCAACATCGAGCTGCCGATGGAGCAGCAGCCGAACCCGTACCTGGACCGCTTCGTGGAGTTCCGCTACTTCTTCGTGCGGAAGGTGATGCTGGTCAAGTACAGCTATGCCTTCGTGGTTCTGCCCGGTGGCTTCGGGACGCTCGACGAGCTCTTCGAAGCCGCGACACTGGTCCAGACCGGGAAGATCCTCTCGTTCCCCGTCGTACTCATGGGCGTGGACTACTGGGGTCCGATGTTCGAGTTTCTTCGCAGCCGCCTGGAGGCCCGCGGCGCGATCTCGCCGGGCGACGTGGACCTGCTGACACTCACGGACTCGCCGGAGGAGGCGATGCTGGCGGTGAAGCGTGGGCTGGACGTGCACGCCGCGGACGTCGAGAGGCAGCGGGCGCTGCGGGGACGCTGGTGGCTGGGCGAGGATTCTCGCCAGCCCGCACCCGGCGCCGCACGCGGCTGACAAGGCCGGGCGGCGTCCGGTACCATGCCTCACCCGGAGGTGCCCCGCATGCGTGACCCACGCCTGGACAAGCTCGCGAACGTGCTCGTCAACTACTCCACGTCGGTCAAGAAGGGCGACCTGGTCACGGTTTCCGCGGACGCGGCGGCGTTCCCGGCGGTGGAGGCGGTCTTCGAAGCCGTTCTCCGGGCCGGGGGCAACCCGGTCTGGACGCCCCGCTCGGACCGCCTTCTGGAAATCATGCTCGAGCACGCGAGCGATGAGCAACTCCGCTTCTTCTCGCCTCTGGAGATGCACCGCGTGCAAACGGCGGACGTCCAGATCGGGTTCTGGGTCGAGCAGAACCCGAAGCACCTGGGGAAGTTCGACCCCGCGCGGGTCGCCGCACATCAGTCCGCGCGGCGTGAGTTCATGAAGGTGTTCATGAACCGTGCAGCCACCGGCTCCCTCCGATGGGTCGGAACCATCTACCCGACGCACGGCAACGCCCAGGACGCCGAGCGCAGCCTCACCCAGTTCGAGGACTTCGTCTTCCGTGCCGGGCTGCTGCACCTGGAGAACCCGGTCGCGGCATGGGAGCAGGTGCGGGAGCGCCAGCAGCGCGTCTGCGACTACCTGCAGGGCAAGAAGCTCGTGCACTTCACGGCCCCGGCCCGCGACGGGCACGACGGCACCGACCTGCGCGTCGACGTGTCCAAGGGGATCTGGATCAACTGCGCGGGCAAGGAGAACTTTCCGGATGGCGAGGTCTTCGCCGGCCCCACCGGCGTGGAGGGCCACGTGAACTACACCTACCCGGCGGTCTACCAGGGCCGTGAGGTCGAGGGCGTCAGGCTCGCCTTCCGCGGCGGGCGCGTCGTCGATGCCTCCGCGAAGAAGAACGAGTCGTTCCTGATCAACATGCTCGACCAGGACGCGGGCGCCCGTGTGCTGGGCGAGATCGCGATCGGCACCAACTACTCGATCACCGAGTTCATGAAGAACACCCTGTTCGACGAGAAGATGGGCGGCACCTTCCACGCGGCGGTCGGCGCGGGCTACCCGGAGAGCGGGAGCTCCAACGAGTCCGGCCTGCACTGGGACATGGTCTGCGACCTCACCCGGGGGGGCGCCATCAGCGCCGACGGCGAAGTCTTCCACCGCGACGGCAGGTTTCTGCGGGACGGCTGGCCGGGCTGATGACGGTCAGGCCTCGTCGAGCAGGCCGACGCTCTCGAACTTCTTCCCCTCGAGCATTTCCAGCGACGCCCCGCCCCCGGTGGAGACGTGCGACATCTTCGAGGCGAGGCCGAACTTGTCGACCGCCGCGGCGGAATCGCCGCCACCGACGATGGAGGTCGCGCCCGCCGCGGTTGCCTGGGCGATGGCCTTGGCAACCTGCTGGGTGCCCTGCTGGAAGGGGGACCACTCGAAGACGCCCATGGGGCCGTTCCAGACGATGGTCTTGGCCTTCGAGAGGAGGATCGCGTACTTGGTCTGCGTCTTGGGGCCGATGTCAAGGCCCATGAAGCCGTCCTTGATCTCGCCGTCGAACACCTCGATATCACCGGACTTCTCATCGAAGAGCGTCGAGCAGACGTGATCGACGGGATACATGATCTCGACCTTCATCTTCTTGTCGAGGTCGATGATCTTCCTTGCCTCGGCGAGCTTGTCGGCCTCGACGCGGCTGGTGCCGACCTTCTTGCCCATCGCGGCGAGGAACGTGTAGGCCATGGCGCCGCCCACGAGGATGGTGTCGGCCTTGGGGAGCAGGTTCTCGATGCAGCCCAGCTTGTCCGAGACCTTGGCGCCGCCCAGCACGACGACGAACGGCCTCGCGGGCGAGGCGAGCGCCTCCGAGAGGAACTTGATCTCCTTCTCGAGCAGGAACCCGCTGACGCGGGGCTTGCCCGAAAGGGCCTTGGGCACCGCGACCATGCTCGCGTCCGGCCTGTGGGCCGTGCCGAAGGCGTCGTTGCAGTACACGTCGGCGTACGCGGCGAGCTTGGCGGCGAAGCCCGCGTCGCCCTTCTTCTCGCCCTTGTGGAACCGGAGGTTCTCGAGCAGCGTCACCTCGCCGTTGCGAAGGGCGGCGACGGCGGCGGCCGCCCCGGCGTCGGTGCAATCCTGGCTTGGGAACGAGACGGGCTTGCCCAGCAGTTCGCTGAGCTTCTGCGCGGCGCCGCGCAGGCTGAACTCGGCCTCGTAGCCGGCGCCTTCAGGCCGGCCCATGTGCGATACCAGCACGGCTCGCCCGCCCCGGTCGATGACGCTGCGGATCGTGGGAATGGCCTCGCGGATGCGCCGGTCGTCGGTGATGACGCCGTTCTCGACGGGGACGTTGAAATCCACGCGGATCAGCACGCGCTTGCCAGCGACGTCGACGGAGGCGATGGTCTTCTTAGGCATGTGGCTTCCCTGGTGAGAGCCGGGCCGCGATCGGCCGGCTCACTCTCCCTCGATGATCCTGCTGATCCTGGCGCGGATTTCGGCCGCCCCGGACGACCCGATGCGTTCCTGCACCTGGCGGAGTCGCGTAGCGACCGAGCCGTCCACAAGCTGATCGCCGATGCGGAACTTCACCCCGCCGATCATCGCCGGCTCGGTGTACGGGTGCAGCACGACTTCCTTCCCCAGGGTCTTGCCCAGGCGGGTGCGGAGGCCGGCCGCGGCGTCAGGGCTCAGCGGCGACGCCGTGTACACGTCCACTTCCACCCGACCGAACTTGTCCTGGAGGATGGAGTCGAACGCCGCCACGATGGTCGCGAGCGATCCGATGCGGCCCTTCTCGTTGAGGACAAGCAGGAAGTTCAGCGTCAGGTCCGTCACGCGACCCTTGAAGATCCGGCCCAGGGAGCCCTCGCGCGCGGTCGCGGAGAGGGAGCGGCTGGCGAGGAACTCCGAGAACGCGCCGTTCGATCGCGCGATCTCCAGAATCTCCTCCAGCTCCGAGGCGATCTCCTCAACCTTCGCACGCCCGCCCTTGGCGTCGGCGAGCTCGTAGAGGCTGCGGGCGTACATCCGGGCGACGGCGTCGGTCTGGGTTGCTTGCAGCGGCATGCCTGGGTCAATCCGTGGGGGTACGTGGGTGGGCCGGGGACGCCTTGGGTCAGCTCCGTGCAGACTCGAGCTGGCGGAGGGACTCCTCGACCAGCCCGTTCGTGTCCGACTCGTTCACGCTGCGCTCCAGCACCTTGCCGGCGATCATCGTGCCGAGGTTGGCGGCGTGGGTGTAGATCTCCGAGACCGCGGCGCGCTTGGCGGCGTCGATGTCGCGACGCGCACGCTCACGGAGTTCGTTGGCGTCCTTGTCGGCCTTGGCCTTCAGTTCCGCCGCCAGGGCCTGCTGCTGGGCCCGGGTCTGTTCGAGCATCTTCTGGGCCTCGGCGCGGGCGTCGGCGAGCGACTTCTGGTACTGCTCGAGCGCGTCCTTCGCCTGAGTGCGGGCCATCTCGGCCTCTTCGATGGCGCTGCGGATCTTGTCCTCGCGGTCCTGGAGGCCCTTGGAGATCACGGGCCAGACCTTGCCGCTCAGGACGGCGAGCACCAGCCCAAAGACCACCAGGCTCACGACCATGGGCATGATGCCCTGGGCGGTGCTGGGGAGCACGCCGGCCTTGGGAACTTCGTGCCCGCCCGCGTGGTCGTCGCGAGCGGCGGCGGGGGCGTGGGCCTCTGGTTGAGCCGGGGCCGGTGCCTCGTGCTGCGCCATCACGGGAACGGCGAAGAGAGCCGATGCGGCCAGGGCGAGGGTGCAGGCGAGCTTGGAGAGCGTCATGCGTGAGTCCTTGCTTGGGGAACCGGAGTGAACACGAGAACGCGCCGCGGACGCGCCAACGCCCGCGGCACGGGTTTACTTGACGAAGCCGACCAGCAGGCCGACGACGACCGCGAACAGCGTCGCACCTTCGACGAGCGCCGCGGTCAGGATCATGTTGGTGCCGATGGGGCCGGCGGCCTCCGGCTGACGCGCGATGGACTCCACCGCGCCCTTGCCGATCATGCCGATGCCCAGGCCACCGCCCACGATCGCGAGGCCGGCGCCGACCGCGGCGAGGCCCTGGCCGACGGAGATGCCGGCGGCGACGGGGGTGCCACCGGCGCCCTGCGCCATGGCGAGGGCGGGGGCGGCCAGGGCGAGGGCGCCCAGGGCCAGGGTGGCGTTCTTGACGACGTTCTTCATGCGAAACCCTTTCAATCAGAAACCCGCGAGCGAACCTGTGCCCCGATGGGGCGAGTGTGGCCCGTCATTCACGCGTGCGCGTGCTCGTGGCCGTGGGCGTCACCATGCTCGTGGTCATGGTGGGCCAGCAGTGAGATGAACACCGTGGTGAGGAAGACGAACACAAAGGCCTGGAGGAAGGCGACGAACAGCTCGAGGAAGTAGATCGCGACGGTCGCGAGGATGGAAACCAGCGAGATCGTGCCGCCCAGCAGGGCGCCCGTCACCCCGTCGGAGAACATCTTGAGGCCCGTGGTGGCGAACATGAGGAGCACCGCGATGAGGATGTGCCCGGCGGTCATGTTCGCGAACAGACGCAGGGCGAGCGCCACGGGCTTGATGAACGTGCCAAGGATCTCGATCGGAATCATGATGGGCCAGAGGTACCACGGGGTGCCCGCCGTCAGGTGCTTCAGGTAGCCCCCGAGCCCGAGCTCCTTCACGCCCGCGATGTTGATCACGATGCCCGCGATGGCGGCGAGGGCCGCGGTCACGAAGATGTTGCCCGTGGACGTCGCGCCGAACAGCCCGCTGAGGTAGTGTCCTCCCGCGAAGTGGTCCGCCAGGTGCAGCAGGTCGGTGATGGGGGCCAGACCCAGCAGGTTGTTGATGAGGATGAAGAAGAACAGCGTCCACAGCAGGGGCATGAAGCGGTCCGTGCGGTCGCCCAGCAGCGGCTTCACCGAGTTGTCACGCAGGTAGACGCAGATGACCTCGATCATTCCCGCGACGCGGCTTCCGCCGGGCAGGTACCGCTCGTTCCCCAGGCTCTCCGGCCCGGTCGCGATCTTCTTCGCGGCGTAGGCCAGGATGATGATGGTCAGCGCGCCCGCCAGCACCAGGTTGCCCACGTGCGCCGACCAGAACCACACGCCGTGCATCCCGAACGCGTCCTTCACCGCGGGAAGCCACGGCGTGTTGACGACGTGATCGACGGGGTTGTCGGCGGCGAGGGTGAAGAGGTTCATGTTCATGCCGAGCCGGCTCCGGAAGTCGCACCCGACCTGAGTGCGTGAATGGCCCACATTGATTCCGCGACGAGGGCCAGCAGGCCCGCCGTCAGCAGGGAAGCGAAGAAGCCGGTGGGGTCCGGCTTCATCACCATGTACATCACGACGCCCAGTCCCAGCGCGAAGATCAGCCGTGCGCCGGACGAGACCAGCACGCCCACACCCAGGCGGGCCCGGGTTCGCATCCCGGCGGGCGAGAGAATGAGCAGGCTCAGCAGCGAGGCAAGCGCCACCGGCAGCACGCCGAACGTCGCCGATTGCGACGCGTTGGCGTGAGCCCCCTCGGTCTGGCCCAGGAACCCGGTGGTGAAGAACCCCACCGCGGCACCCATCAGGCACGCGCACGCGAACCCGCCGATGAGCATCGGCAGTCGGGCGATGGGCGTCTGGGTTTGGGCGCTGTTCATGAGGTCGGCGCTCGATTCAGAACCCGGAGCTTCCCCTCCGCGCGGACCGACCGGCGAAAGGGGCCAAAGGGTAGGTGGCATGATGCCGCTTGGCGAGTTTCCGGGGTGTCGTCAGGGCCGAGGACCCGAGGGAGGGGCCCCCGCGGCCTTCGCGTCCCGGATGAACCGGACCATCCCCGCCACCAGCCCAAACAGAAGACCCACAAGCAGGCCCCACGGCTTGGACTTGGCGAAGTAGTCAACACCCCAGCCGATCAGCCCACCCGCGATGACCATGGACACGAAGGTGGTGCCGATGGCGAACATCCGTCCGAACTGAGCCATCGTGCCGGGCGGGTTCTGTCGGGGAGCGCTCACGGACCAGCGTAGCAGGCTAGCTGACCCGCGCACGCACCAGAGTCTCGAATAGCCCACGGCAGGCGGCGGAGATCATCTCGTGCATGTGCTCGAAGCCCTCAGGCCCGCCGTAGTAGGGGTCCGGCACCTCCAGCGTGTGCTCCGGCTGGCCCGAGAGTGCCGGGTCGAACGATCGGAGCAGTTTCACCTTTGCCTCCGGTGCGCCGAGTCGAAGGAGATTCCTTCGGTTGTCCAGATCCATCGCAAGGAGCAGACCGAAGCGGTCAAAGTCCACCGCGGGACGAACCGGCCGCGCGACGTGGTCAGGGTTGAGCCCGTGGCGACGGGCAACCTCGACCGTGCGCGGGTCGGCTCCGTCGCCCGCGTGCCAGGAACCGGTGCCGCAGGAGTCGATGTCGAAGGCGTGCGCGAGGCCTCGCCTCTCGACGAGGTCGAGCATCACGAACTTCGCCAGGGGGCTTCGGCAGATGTTGCCGAGGCAGACAAAGAGCAGCCCGTGCCGCGTCATGCGGATCGCTCCAGCAGGTCGTCGATGATGGCGGCGACCCCGGGCCCGTCGCCCGCGCGGGCGACCGCCGCGGCCCGTGCCGTGTCAAGGGCGCCGGGCGACGTGAGCAGGTGGTGCACGGCGCGAGAGAGGTCGGCGGGCCCCGGTCCTCGCGACGCGGCGTGCTTCAACTCCCCCTCGAAGAGCTCCGCCGTCCGTCCGTCCGGAAAGCCGACCACAGGCACGCCGCAGGCCAGCGCTCGCCGGGCCAGCACCAGGTCGGACGCGCCCGGCTCCGCGCCCGCGGGTCGTGGCATGATGGCCAGGTCGAGCGCCGGGAGTTGCGTCGACGGCGGAAGAGGCGACACGAGCAGATTGGACATGCCGGTGGCCTGCACGTGCCTCAGGGCACGGCGGAGCCCGCCCGTGCCCTCCCAGGCCAAACCCATGGCCGGCACGCGCGCGATCCTCAGGATGCCAAGCACATAGGAGAGTGCCACGCCCGACACAACGCTGTCACCCACCAGTCCGATGAGGGGAACTCCGGGCGGCACGCCGAGCGAGCCCCGCAGGCTCTCCCGCAGTTCAGTTCGAAACACCGACTTCGGCACGCCAACGCCCGCGAGATCTGCCGCGGCGCCTGAGGCTGCATCCGTGATGCACCCCTTGGTGAGATCGGCCTCGAGAACTCGGACACCCCGCGGCATCCAGACCCCCGCTGCCCGGGCGAGCCCGCGGGACCACGCGACGACGGCACGGGGCGAGCCCGAGCGTCGGAAGAGGGCGCGGATGGATGGCCCGGCGAGCTTCACGCTCCCCAAAGGTGGTGAGTACCGAGCGATGGGCTCGATGCCCAGTGCGCGGCACCATCGCACGCCCGCCGACCCCCCCACCACCATGGCGCCGTGACCCGATGGTCGCCGCCCGATGGCCTCCGCGCACAGCACCGCTCCGGCCTCCGCCTCGCTCTCGGACTGCGCGCACGACCTCATCCACGCGCGCGGCGTGAACGCCGGGGGCTCCACGAGGTGCAGCACGGGCTTCATTGAGCGCGGTCGACCTTGCCTGCGTTCGGCTCGTGCGAGTAGAAAAGTTCCGCGACGCGGCGCCCCACTTCGGCGCCCAACCTGTCCTCCGCCGCGATGATCGTCGCGGGGGAGTCCGGCATGGCCCCGGCCCGCTCGCCCATGATCACGTCCAGCGGAAAGCCCCGCAGGTCGTCGGGCCAGATCCTGCCTCTCTCGTTCACGCCGTCCACCACCTTCACGCGCACCCGCGCGGAGGGGTTGTACGACTGCCGATCGGGCGAGAGCGAGAAGCCGTCGACCGTCACGTATACCACCATGTCCGCGCCGACGGACTTGCCGAGCGTGATGATGTCGGTGGGGAAGCCGGGCTGGTCCGCGGTCGACGCCGCGAGCACGCCCCGGGGCTCGATCATCTTCGTCACGACCTTCGCTCCGAGCAGGTCGCGCGTGGCCTGATCGGCGATGATGTGCCTGAGCGTGCGTCGGGGCAGGTAGCTCTGGCGATCATCGACGAAGACGACGACGGTGCGTTCCTTGGGAAGTTCGAAGAGCGCCTTGACCTTGTCGGGCCCGTGGGCGACGTACAGCGCGGGGCCGACGATGTTGCACGCCGGGGCCGCCGCCAGCAACGGGGCGAGGAGCAGGATCGCACGGAGGGAGTGTCTCATCGGGGAAGCCTAGTACTTGATGGCGTTGGGCTCTTCGTGGTCGTAGAAGAGCCACGCGACGCGGTCGATCAGCCGCTGCGCGAGCGCGGAGTTCACCACCCGGACGTTGAGCTGCTCTTCCGCCTGCCCGAGCGAGTCCGGGAAGCGGACGGAGACGGACTTTTCCGAGAGGGCGAGCTCTGACGTGGAGGACGATCCCTCGAACACGGAGACGGTCGCCGCCGCCCGTCCGTCCCACACGTAGCGGTTCCCGGGGTCATGGAGGCGGTATTCGATGAGTTCGACGATGACGAGCCGCTCCACGCCTCCCAGCGCCGCGGAGAGCTCCGCCTTGGACTTGAGGGGCCAGGAGGGCGCGTCGTAGGTGAACTTCAGCACCTCGTCAGCCGGGACGAAGCCGGAGGCACGGGGCGAGTTCTCCGACGCCGCCAGGCGCTGCGTGATGTTCCGCGTGAGGTATTCCAGCAGCAGCGGGTGCTCACCCTGGATGGAACGGTCCGCCTGCACGAGCACCGCGAAGCTCTTTCCGTCCAGCGCCCGCACCGAGGCGGGCACCTTGTGCGACCCTTCCCGGTCCGCGTTCGCCGCGATCGCGCCGATTGCGCTGCACGCGCCCAGGAACAGAGACAGCAGGGCGAGCCCACACACGCGGATCATCAGCATCACAGCCTCTCCGTTCGGCCCTCGCGGCGAACCGTCGTGCCCGGCGCCCGTCAGCCGGTCCAGGTGGCGAGCTTGTACGCCCAGGCCAGCGCCGCCAGCCCGCCGAGCGCCCACAGCGCCCGGGGCGTCGCCATCGTCGCGCCCACCGCCCCAAGCCTGGAGCCGGTGAGCACCACGTGCACCGCCCCCCAGAATATCACCGTCGTGAGCAGCGCGAGGGCAGCCCCGAGCGGCTGGGCCCGGAGGGCGCCCAGAAAGTCCAGGTTCGCGGCGTGGGCCCACGAGGTCGTCATGCCGCACGTGGGGCAGGGCTTGTCGAACGCGATCACCCAGCCGCAGGGGGGCAGCCCGAGCCCGCGGTGCGTGCCGTGACCGGCCGGGCTTGGGGTCAGGCGGGCGGCGAGCACCAGCAGCGTGAGGCACACACAGGCAACCACCGCCGCGAGCGCTCTCCCGCCCCGGCCGACCCGCCTCGGCGGGGGGAGCACGGGCGGCTCAGTCAAACTTGAAGACGCCCTTGCGGAAGCCGTAGACATAGGCCACGACCGTCGTGAACAGGAAAAAGAGAATGCGTGCGAGCCAGATCAGGCCCTCGTCGCTCCTCGGGGCGATGTTCGGGAACGTCGACGCCCAGGGGTACAGGAAGATCACTTCCACGTCGAAGACGAGGAAGACCATCGCGATGAGATAGAACCGGACGTTGAACCGCTTGCGGGCGGTGCCCACCGGGTTCATGCCGGACTCGTACGACTGCCCCTTCACCAGCCCCGGACGCTTCGGGCCGATCAACTGGCTCACCACCACGTTCCCGACGCCGAACCCGATCGCCATCAGCAGGATCAGCGCGATGGGCAGATAGGCCGAGAGTTCCGTTGACGCCAGGGTCGAGGTCATTGGCCGGATCGTAGCCGACCGGCATGCAACAGCAACCCGCGGGCAATCATCTGGCGCTGGTGCAGCCACCCCAGCAGCAGGGGAGAGGCCGCCGCCCCCAACAGGCACAGCGCGATGTCCTTCTGCGTGTCCCAGACGTCCCCCTGCGTGCCGAGAAACTCCTGCGAGCCTCCCGCGTCGATCTCCGCGACCGCCCACTCGATCAGTTCGTACACCCCGGAGACCGCCACGCACACCGAGACCGTCAGGTAGTACAGCCACCCCCCCGGCTTGAGCGGCGTGCAGCGCTGCAGCACCTCGCGCGCCACGATCGCCGGCACAAACCCCTGCGCCACGTGGCCCAGCCGGTCGTAGTGGTTCCGCGACAGGTCCAGCCACTCCTGCACCCAGAGCCCCGCAGGGACACGCGCGTAGGTGTAGTGCCCGCCCACGATCAGGATCGCCGCATGCAGCGCGATCAGCACGTACGAGAGCGGGGTGAGCGGGAACCGCCGATAGGTTGCTCCCAGAAGTACCATCGCCAAGACTGCGGGACAGACCTCAAGCACCCAGGTCATCAAGTCGTAAGGCTCGTACGCCGACCACGCCAGCAGCGCGAGCGTCGCTGCGAGCAACCCCGCGGCAAGTCGCGTGGGATGTCGTGTAGCCGCAGGCAGGGATTGGCTGGACATGAGACGAAGGGTATCCGAACGCTGGGCGGGCCCAGATTCCCGGCACGGCCCGCCCTGCGCGCGCATTTCCGGCCAATTCCGCCACATTGGTGGCCGCGTCCGGGTTCCTGTGGCATTGTTGGGGCATGGCGCGCCGCTGCCGGTTCGTCTCCGCGCTCCCGTTCGCCTGCCTGGTTCTCGGGCTCGGGGTGACCCCTGCCCTGGCCCAGCCGGACCCCAGCGGCATCGACTTTGTGACGATCGGCGCGCCGGGCAACGCGGCGTATCAGGCCGCCGACCCGCGGAGTTTCGAGCACAACCGGGGCTCGGTCGCGTACGAGTACAAGATCGGGCGGTACGAGATGTCCACCGGCCAGTGGGTGGAGTTCATGAACGCCGCGCTCAACCGCCCCGACCCCATCCCGTGGGTCGAGGTGCCCAC
>QWIH01000088.1 GCA_021405315.1 Leptolyngbya sp. PLA1 | reverse complement strand
CGTTAGCCCGCGGTCAGATCCCAAAACGATCCCCGTCCCCGCAGGTCAGCACCTTCGGTGAAGACCTGACGGAGCCGTGACCTGGGGTTTCGCGCGGGTGGTAGCCGGGCGGACGCGGACCTGTGGGCGTAAATCCCACGTTCTATCCCACATCTTTCCAACATTTTCGGCTGCGGTGGGTGGTGCTCCTTTCGCTTACCGCGCCGGTGGGCTTCGGTCTGCTTCTGTTGTTCTTCATCTAGGAAAAGCGCGTCGGGGACGAAGAACGCGTCACGATTTTCTGCGGAGTCTCTTCTTTTTCGGGTCCGCTTTTGTTGCGGAGGGTTTCTCTGGCGGGGCGGTTCGTTGTTTCGTGATCGGGGTGCTGAGCTCGGCTGGTTCGGACTGCCGGTGGTTGTGAGGCTAGCGACAGGCAGGCGTTGTCAGTCGAAATAGGGCGGGCTAGCTCTTGGCCGACAGGACATCGTTCCGGTCGTTGCCCAGGCAGGTTGGCAGCGGGACATCGTTCCGATTCGGCAGCTGGGATTCCCGCACGAGATCGTTCCGGATAGCGAGTCATCGGAGGACCCGTGAGACGGCGTAGGGACCGTCGTGGATGATCTCGCCGTCGAGGGTCACGACGATGACCCTCTTCGCCCGCACCTTGATGACGGCGGTGACGTACTGGTGGGTCTGGTCCTCAGCGACTGTGATGCGCTTGCCGAACAGGTCGACGCGGCGGTTGGAGCGCACGTAGCGCACGACCTCGATGCGGCCCCGGGCGGGCAGCCGGGTGGGTGGGCAGTAGGCGGCCGAGAGCGGGTTGCGGAGTCGGTTCTCCCATACCTCGTCGGGGCTGGCGCCGCCGTGAGCCGAATAGCGGTGATGAGCGTTGTGGAAGGCCACGAACGCGTTGTTCTCTGCCCGCAGGTGATCAAGCCCGCTGAAGACCTCCGTGCGGAAGAACGACTTGTCCCACACGTCGTTGAAGTGCTCGACAACGCCGTTGCGCCACGGCTCGCGCAGCGGGATGAACCGGGGCGTGACCCCCAGGTCCAAGCACGTGGCGACCACCGGCCCGAAATGCTGGAAGGCGGGCGGGATGCCGCCGCGGAAGTTGGAGTGGTTGTCGAACTGGGCGACAGTGGGCATCCCCACGTTCGACCAGATGCTGGCCAGCGACGCGGCCAGCAGGGGCGGACGGGGCGCCTCGAGGATGTCGTTGCCGGCGGCGTGAGACCCGACGTCGATCAGGTTCATGGCGTAGAACTCGGCGCCGCCGAAGAGGTGACGGGGTCCGATGAGGTCGACCTGGTGGGTCGTGCCGGGCTCGACGCCGACCGGTGCCGGGTACGGCACGCCCTTGGAGTTGTACCGAGGCGCTCGCCGCCGCGGCCGGGTGACTCCAGCTCGCTGGAGCACTCGCTCGATTGTCCATCGCGGCGGAATCGGCTCCACGCCAAGGCGGCGGAGCTCCCACTGGATCGCCAGTGCCCCATACTGGGCCCTGGGGTTGGCTACAAGGCGCTCACGGGCAGCAAGGATCAGATCTCGCAGCCGGTCGCTGGTCCTCGTCGGCGAATGGTGCGGGGCTCGGGAACGCGACCTCGCCCAGCCATCGTCGTGGCTCTCCTCACCGTGCCGGGCCACCCACTTGCGTACCCAACGCGACGTACGACCCAGGGCCTCGGCAATCTCCTCGCTGCTCTCACCCGCCTGCCGCCGGCGCACCGCCTCCTTGCGCATTTCCTCCTCGGACAATGTGACCTCCTCGCTCGAACGAAACGAGGAAGCCAAGACCGGAACGATGTCTTGCTGCTACTCGGGCTCGACCGCCGGAACGATGTCATGCTGTGAAGAGGACTCCGAGGGCGGAACGATGTCCAGCGGTTCGCGCCGGAACGATGTCCTGCGGGCCGTCAGCTAGCCTCCCCGGATACCTCCCGCTGGTCCTTCACAGCGGGGCACAGCAGCGCGCACCATCGGGTCCTGGGGGCACAAGTTGGTGCGCCGCGGGCTTCGTCTGCACTTCAGCCGGTGAAGCGAGGTTCGGCTGTTGCGGGTGACCTGCAAGCACCCGGGCTCCCAGCGCATCGGGTCGTGCACGCTGTCCTCGCCGGTGACGCCCGGCGGGTGCAGCCGCCGGCTACCGTCCTCAGCCGGTCGCTTGAGGTGTGGCCACGGTGTCTGCCGGGGAGGTGCGCCCCGTTCCGCCGGGACCCACCTTCGTTGCCCCGGTCCCGAAAGAGATCGGGTACGAGGCGAAGTCCCCCCCCATCAAGCCGTCGGAAGCGGCGATCACGCAGACACCGGCTGTGCAGTCCAGCTCCT
>QWIH01000014.1 GCA_021405315.1 Leptolyngbya sp. PLA1 | reverse complement strand
CGCCGACGGAGCGAAAGTCCCACACGATGGCGATCACCGCGACCACGAGCAAACCAAGGGAGGTCACTGTCAGTTCCGCGCCCGCTCCGCCCCAAGCCAGCGTCGGCAGTTCGCCAAGGTAGCGGGCGGGCAGCGACGCGGGCTCCGAGCTGAGCATCATCGAGGCACCTCGCGCCAGGAACATGCCCGCGAGGGTTACGATGAACGCGGGCAGCTTCAAACATTGCACCGCCAGGCCCTGCGCCGCGCCCGCCAGGACCCCGATCAACGCGCCGCCCAGCACAGCGAGCACGGGGGGGGCCCCGTACTGCGCCGCGAGGACCGCGACGAAGCCCGCGAGCGTGGCAACGGCACCGACCGCGAGATCGATGCCGCCCGCCATCACGACCCAGGTCATCCCAACGGCGACGAGAAACAGCGGCGCCCGCGAGGTCCACAGCCCTGACACGACTCCAGCGCTGTGAAAGCCGGGATAGCGAACCTCCGCAAGAACAAGCATGGAGAGGACGACGACCGGGCCAACAAGGGATGGAAGATGCGGGCGCCAGTTCATGCGTGGCCCCCCTCTGCCACTGAAGAGGAGTCACAGCCCAGGGCCCACGCCCCGAGGACTGCAACCACCGCCTTGGTCGCGAGGATCAGGCCGGGGGCCACTCCCCAGATGTCAAGGAGCACTGTGGCGGTCTGCATCAGGAGTGCCCCGAGCGCTGCTCCGAGCACCGCCGCTCGGCCGCCTCGGAGTGAGCCGCCGCCGATCACCACCGCGAGGATGGCGTCCAGCTCGATGCCCAGGCCGGTGGAGTTCGGGTCGGCGGTCTGGATATCGGCGCACACAAGTACCCCCGCCAGCGCGCTGCACACGCCCGCGATGCCGAAGATCGCCACCGCCAGACCTCGGACCGGGACGCCCGCCCGTCTCGCCGCATCCCTGGATTCGCCGAGCGTCTGCACCGCCAGCCCCAGAGGCCAGCGGCGAACGAAGAGCCACATCGCGAGTACGACGGCGATGGAGATCAGGACGGGCACGGGCAGCACGCCGACCGAGCCGTTCGCGAGCCAGCCCGAAAGCTGATCCGGAAAGGGCCGGTTGAGCCCCGAGGTGATGGCCTGTGCCCCTCCGCGGCAAGCGACCATCGTGACGAGCGTCGCAACCACCGCCGGCAGCCGGAGCCGCGCGACCAGCGCGCCCGAGATGACGCCACAGAGCAGCCCGCAGATGAGGGACGCGACGAGCGGCCACGGGCCCCCGACGCCGAGCCTGGAGGCGATCGTGGCGCCGGTCACCCCAGCCAAGGCCATGACGGACCCCACGGAAAGGTCGATCGCGCCGCTGGCGATGACCAGGCACATACCGGCTGAAACGATCACGACGGGCGCGCCGTTCAGCAGCACGTCGAGCACCGCGCCGACGGCACGTCCCTCGACGAGTGTGATCCTGAAGAAGCCGGGCGTGCACGCCGCCGCGAGAAGAACCAGGCACGACACGATGGCTCCGGGCAGCACCCGGCGCAGCCCGCGCGAAAACGGGGCGGCTCCCGGCGAATCCGCGAGGGGCTTGGCACCACCCCCCCAGGGCGTCACCGCTTGGGCCCGTCGGTCGCCGGGGGCGGCTCACCGGGTGGAGAGGCTTGCCCAGCGGGGGGCGCCTCGGGCGTGCCCGCCGGCGGCGTTGCGGCCGATTCGGCGGCAGGAGCCGGCGGAGCGGGTGGCGGCGGCGGCTTCGGAACCTGCGCGTCGAGCGGGAGGGGCTCGGTCTTCTTCAGATCCTCGAGTTCCTTCACTCTTTGCTCTGCGACCTTCTTGTGCAGGACGTAGGTGGTGCCATCGACCAGTGACGCGATCCGGTTGTACCACTGCGTGGCGTCTTCCCAGTCGCGCCGGCACTCGGCGACCGCCGCAAGGCCGTACATGGCGTTCACGCGGGTCAGCAGGTTGCCGGAGTTGGTCGCGGCGTCATCGTGGACGCGCTGGTAGAGCGAGGCGGCCTGCGAGAGATAGTCCTCCCGATCCGCGTCGGTCAGCGCGTCCTCGGGCTTCGCGAGCGCGCCGGTCGGGGTGCCGCCCTGCTCGCTCACGGCGAGTTCGGCGCCGATCTTCATCCGGCGCCTCACGGCGTCCACGTAACGATCCGCCGCCTCCAGGCGAGCAAGCATGCTCACCGCCCGGACGCCCTCAAACTCTGTCGCGACCGCGGCGAGAGCGGAAGGGCTGGCTGAGGCGCCCGCTCGGGCAAGCTCGAACTCCGCGAATGCCTTGTCGACTCGCTGCGATTGTCCCACCTGGTACCGCAGATAGAGCGTGTATGCCACCGCGCTCAGGGCCGCGACCATCAGGATCGGCGTACCCCACTTGCGGAGCCAGTCGATGAAGTCCTGGTTGAGCAGGGACTCTTCAAGACCTGCCCGCTCGCGAATCTGTGTCTGTCGTTCGTCCATATCGCTCCGTACCAGTTCTGCCGACCAAGCCGGTCGGGCTCCATTCGGCGTCCACCTTCGGAGGCAACTCTAGGGGCCTCCCCACGCGTCCGGGGGCCAGAACCAGAGGGGTTCAAGGCCCTTCATGGCCCCGTCGCGCACAAGCCTCCCCCGCACCCGCCTGGCGAACGCGGCTAGCGTGTCGTCAGCCTTCAGGCTCACACACACCTCAGGGTCCCCCAGAGGCCTGCCAAGATCGGACCGGAGACCTACCCGAAGCACATCACCGCCTGGGGGGAAGGTTTCCGCCACCGCCGGGGGGAGTTGGTCACCCGGGTCAGAGCACACGAGCAGCAGGTCCGCGTGGGGCAGGAGCGCCCGAGAGACTTCGAGCGCAGCCGCCTCTGCCCCGCCCGCATTCGCTCGAACGCCCGGCGTGTCCGCCCAGCGGACGACCAGGCCGTCAAGCTCCACGAGGGCCCCGACGTGATCGCGGGTGGTGCCGGGCTCGTCGGCAACGATCGCAACGCGCCGTCCTGCCAGCGCGTTGAGCAGGGACGATTTTCCGATGTTTGGTGGACCGACAACGACAACAAGAGGAGGCTCAATGAGCCGCCGGAACTCCCGCGAGAGCGGGTCGTCAGGCAGAGGGCGTCGCCCGTCCACGCGAGACCACGCCGAGGGCTGCGCGAGAAGCGTGGGAATGGCCGCCGGACTCGCGGCCCGTGCCAAGGTTCGCAGCATCCATGCTTCCAGGTCGCTGGACGCCTCCGGATAGATCGCGCGAGGCGGGGGCTCCGGGAGCCTTGCGAACGCCCGCGATTCGACCCAGGCGATCACTCCTCGCATGACCGCCGGCCCGCCGTGGGGCATGATGTGCAGCGCCTCCCCCCATCTGACGATCACCATCTGGTCGACGCCGGGAACATCGAGCACCCGGGCCTTTCCCGGCTCGATGTCGGGCAAGCCGAGTCGGCGGAGCGCCCCCGAAGCGTTCGGACCCAGCACCATGCACGCCAGCGCCCCGCGCGCGCCCGCCGGCGTGGTGAGGGACCACCAGAGGCCTGCCTCCGGGCCCGCCCCGTCAGGAGCGGGCATCTGGCTCGTCCCCATCGTCCTCGGAACCGGCCGGCTGACCGTCATCGAGTTCCCCCTCCGACTCGCCCCCGCCCCAGGCGATCTTGCACGCCTCGAGCATGCCGATGAGTTGGAGATCGGGCACGATGTGCTCGACAAGATCGTGGTTCTCGAAGAGAATCGCCGCATCACCTCCGGTCGCGATGATCTGAGGGAACGCGCCGTAGAACTCGGCGTACCGCTCGATGGTTTCTCGCACCGCGCCCCTCGCCGCGGCGAGCACCCCCAGGAGCATCGCGTGCCGCGTGTCCTTCCCGAAGGGCCCGAGCTCGGGGTCCGGGGTCTCGAACCTCACCGCGGGGAGCTGCGCCGTGCGTGCGTGAAGGGCCGCGAGCATCATCCCGAGGCCCGGGGCGATCACCCCGCCCTGGAAGACGCCCTCTCCGTCCACAAAGTCCACGGTGATCGCGGTCCCGGCGTCGACGATGATGCACGCCTGCTCCGCTCGGACGAAGGCACCGAGCGCACAGAGCATCCGGTCCTGCCCGACGGTCGATGCGTCGCGGAGCGAGTCGGCGAACGGAATGGGCACGTCTTGCCCCGCAAGGAGCGGCGAGACGCCGGACTTTTTGAGACTCGCCACCAGCGCGTTCTGGGCCGGGGGGTTGACTCCGGCGATGACGACCGGAAGACCCGGGGACGCCGCCAGCGCTCCGAGGATCGCCTTGGAAGCTTCCGCCGGATCCTGGCTGGTGCAGGAAACCGGGTCCACGAGGTCACCCTTGAGGAAACGACCGACGCGCGTACGCGAGTTGTTGACCGCGACGGCGATCAGGGAATCAGGCTGCATGAACCATGATACGACCGGAGCAGTCCAAAGCCGCGGCGATCAGGGAATGGGCTTGTTCACCTGGAACCGCGCGAGAGCCTCGGGGGTCGTGGAGGCACCCGTGAAGATGCTCCCCGAGGGGTACCAGTAGTCGACGCGCTCGTAGGACTCTTCCTGCTTGACGACGCGGACGCTGCCGTCGAAGAACAGAGTGTTCATCACGCCGGAATGGCGGTACGAGAGTTTGACGTTGGAGAGATTGGCGCCGCGGCCGTAGGCCGTCGAGCCGCTGAATCCCGGGCCGGAATCGCAGAAGGAACCGAAGCGGTTGGGATTGCCGCTGAGCTCGAAATCGAGCACGCGGCGGGTGGCGTCGTAGTAGCGGGTGCCGTCGGCTGCGAGGACCTTGCTGGAAAGCTGGATGCCGATCTGGTCGAGCCGGGGCAAGTAGTCGCCCCGGACGGTGCACGGGTCTCGGAAGCCGGATGAGGCGGTGCGCCAGTCCATGCGCGCGGCGCCGGGGCTGGGCGTGTAGTAGCGGACCGCGTCGGGCATCGAGCGGACATCGAACCCCAGGAGCGAGAAGCCCGCGGGCGCGAGGTACGAGACCTGGCGATAGGTGTACTCGGCCTTGATGCGCTGGAAGTCGTCGAAGTCTCCGGGCACGCCGGAACCGATGAAGAGTTCGTCGTTGACCACGCGGGCCGAGGGGCAGCCGTACTTGTTGAAGATCTGGAAGGTGCGCATCGCGCGGTTCTTGGAAAGGCCGGCGGAGTCCCCGACCACCGGGCTGATCCAGTCTGTCGAAGACGTGGGTGTGCTGGCACTCGTGTCGCCCTCGCATGAGGCGCCGTTGGTGTAGGCGGCCATGGCGCCGCTCGTGCGCTGGCTGGCGATGAAATCGCCGTTCGCGCCGGCGTAGATCATCTGCCCCTGCCCCAGGTTGCGGAGCATGGACTGGCAGATGACGCTGCGCGCCGCCTCACGCGCCTTGCCCAGCGCCGGAAGCAGGATGCCGATGAGCAGCGCGATGATCGCGATGACCACCAGGAGTTCGATCAGGGTGAAGCCGGCGGCACGGTGTCGGCGCGTGGTGGTCATGCGTCACTTCTCGGCAAGCTTGCGTTTGATCGGTTCGGGGGACTTGACCTTTACCTGGCCGGTGGCCTTGTTCAGCGCCACCTCGCCGGCTTCTTTCTCGACGAGGGACGCCGCCAAGGGAAGGTACCTCGAGGAGACCTTCCAAACATCACCCTCCCGCTCGGCGGGCAGCATGAGGGCCTTCTGCGTGTCGGGGTTCTTCAGCGGAAAAAGCAGACCCCCGCTCGACGGACGGTCGCACTCGTACAGATCGCCGGTCGCGATGTCCACAATCACGACGGTCGTCGCCTTCTCGATCTCTTCGCCGGACCTGAGTTGCCAGAAGAAACCGAGCCCCAGCGCGAGCGCTGCGGCGGCGAAGAGCACGATGTGCCAGGGCCTCACGCCTTCCATACGTCCTGGGACTCCCAGACCACCCCTGAGGGCCGAAGCATAGACCGGCACGCACCCGATATGAAGCCAAACACTCGACACCGGCTTGACCGACGCGGTTCGTTGTACCGCGCCGGAACCCCGCGACGCAACCGGCGGTTGAATCTTGACGAAGTCCTAACTCCGCCGGTCCTGCCGGAGCACAGGCCTTGCCACCCTAGCATCCCCCATGCGGCTGATCCTCGCCAACCCCAGGGGCTTCTGCGCCGGGGTGCATATGGCCATCGACGTCGTTGACCAGGTGCTCGATCTCTTCCCGGGCGAGGAGTTGTACGTCTACCACGAGATCGTGCACAACCGCCACGTCGTCGGACGGTTCATCTCTCGGGGCGTGAAGTTTGTGGATGACGTTGACGAGGTCCCCGCGGGGAAGATCGTGGTCTTTTCCGCTCACGGCATTCCCCCGGACGTGCGGGCCCGGGCGCGCGCACGCGGCCTGACCGCCATCGACGCGACCTGCCCGCTCGTCACCAAGGTGCATGCGGAGGCGGTGCGGTACGCCCGCCAGGGGTACCAGATCCTGCTCGTGGGCCACAAGAACCACCAGGAAGTCATCGGCACCACGGGCGAAGCGCCGGACGCCACACAGGTGGTCGAAAGCCCGGATGACATCCCGGGGCTCACGATTCGCGATCCCGAGAAGCTGGTGTACCTCACGCAGACCACGCTCTCCACCGACGACGCGGGCCTCATCATCGAGGCGCTCAAGCGGGCGTTCCCCGGCATCAAGTCGCCCCCGAGCGAGGACATCTGCTACGCAACCACCAACAGACAGCACGCGGTGCGGACGATCGCCCCGGAGTGCGACCTTGTGCTCGTGATCGGCTCCAAGAACTCATCGAACTCGGTGCGCCTCACCGAGATCGCCGCGAACGTGGGCACACCGGCGCGGCTGCTGGACGACGTCTCCGAGGTCGACTGGTCCTGGTTCGGCACGGGAGCCGAGACCGTGCTCGTCACCGCCGGGGCTTCCGCGCCCGAGGACCTTGTCGCCAGCCTCTGCCGAGCGCTGCTGGCGAGGTTCGGCGGCACGATCGAAACCCGCGACGTCTTCGAAGAGGACGTGGAGTTCGCCCAACCCGGCGCACTCCGGAAGCTGATGACGGATCGGGGAATCGACCCTCGATCTCGCCGGCTGCGGGTGTCCGCCCCAACCGTGACCGCCGAGGCGTACGGCGCCGTCCCGCTCACGGTCAGCGCCGCCCGAACGAACGCCCCGGACGTCGGTCACCGTTGAAAACGCACCCAAGACACACGGAAGGTCCAGTCGCCGGACCACACCATGAAGCACCCGACACATCACATCTTCGAGTTCACGCCGGAATCTCTCGGCGCCTGGTGCGAGAGCCGTCGCATGCCAAAGTTCAGGGGGAAGCAGGTCCTGGAATGGGTCTACGAGAAGGGCGTCATCGATCCCGGGGCGATGACGAACCTCTCCAAGCTCGACCAGACCACCCTCGCGAAAGACATGACCTTTCTCTCCGGGCGCACGCTTCGACGCCAGGCGGCGAGCGACGGAACACAGAAGCTGCTGATCGAATGGGACGACCACCAGACACCCCAGCCGGTGCGTGGGCTGGACATCACCCCGCCTCCCGCGCTCGCCATCGCGGGGCAGGAGCAGGGCGACCCGTCCCGGCAGACCGAGTGCGTGATGATCCCCAGCCTGGCGAACGAGAGAGAGCCCGAGGACGACGACGGGTCTCGCCGCGCGCCGCGGTTCACGGCGTGCATTTCCTCTCAGGTCGGCTGCCCGGTCGGCTGCCGGTTCTGCGCATCCGGCCTCACAGGCCTTGACGCGAACCTCTCGGCGGGCCGCATCGTCGAACAGGTGTGGAGGCTCGCACGCCTGCAGGGCGTACGCCGGATCACGAATGTCGTCTTCATGGGGATGGGGGAGCCCCTGAGCAACCTCGGCGCCGTGATCCCCGCGGTCAAGACCATCACGTCGCTGTGGGGCCCGGGCATCTCCGCCCGAAAGGTCACGATCTCCACGGTCGGCCTTCCCAAGGCGATCCAGAGGTTGGCCGAGCAACTCGACCTGCCTGTGACACTCGCGCTCTCGCTGCACGCTCCGAACGATGAGCTGAGGCGAAAGCTGATCCCGTGGGCGGAGTACACGACGATCGCGGAGTTGCTGGGCGCGTGCCGCGCGTGGTTCGAGCGAACGGGACGCGAGATCACGCTGGAGTACACGCTGCTCCGTGGCGTGAACGACCGGCCCGAACACGCGAGGCAGCTCGCGGAGCTTGCCCGGACCCTGCGTGCCAACGTAAACCTCATCCGATACAACGAGGTCGCGGGGACCGAGTTCGAACGCCCGCGCGACGAGGACGTGCTCGCGTTCCAGAAGGTGCTGCGCGGAGCGAACATCAACGTCCACATCCGCGCCAGCCGCGGCCGCGACATCGCGGCGGCGTGCGGGCAGCTCCGGCACGAGAACACCACCAAGGCCGCGCCGAGCACGAGCACCCCATGAGGCCCCTTGGCCCGGAGCACCTTGGGGCACTCGCGTGGACGCTCCCGCTCGTGGTCGGGTCGTGCTGGCTCGGGCGACGGTGGCTGGCCCGCGCGCGGGACGGGCGCGACCCGGGCGGGGCGCGCAAGGAGCGTGCCCTCTCCGTGTCGTGGGCGATCGGAGTGATCGGGATCAACATCGCGTCGGTTGTGTACTGGATCATGCCGGCGCGGTATGACCTCAAGGTCAGCCTTCCCCTGCAGTTGTGCGATCTGGCGTGCTTGATGGCGCCGCTGGTGTTTCTTACGCGGTGGCGTCTCCCGCGTGCCCTCGTGTATTTCTGGGGGATCGGCCTGTCCACGCAGGCGTTTCTCACCCCGACGCTGAACGAGCCGCCCCCATCAGCCCGTTACTGGCTGTTCTGGCTGGTGCACCTCGCGATTGTCGGCAGCGCCGTCTACGACCTGGTGGTGAGGAGGTTCAGGCCGACCGGGCGGGAACTCCTATGGGTCGTTGGGGTGAGCATCACCTGGGCGGGGCTGATGGTGTGGCTGAACGAAGCGATCGGAAGCAACTACGGCTACGTCGGACGGGGCGACCCGGACTCCCCCACCATCGTCGACCTCCTTGGACCGTGGCCTGCGAGAGTCTTCGTCATGGCCGCGATCGGCATCGCCGCCTTCGTCTGCCTCTGGGGCGTGTGGCCGCTGTGGGCGCGGCTGCGTCGGGGCAGCGCGACCCCGGGGCACGCTAGACTGCACCCCGAATGACCCGGCTCGTGCTCGGCCTCATCCCGCTCGCGTTCGTGCTCGCGTGGCCCCTTACGGCGATCGTGCGCCGCATCAGCGCGTCCTTGGGAGCCATGGACGCGCCCGGCGTCCCGGGGCAGGTCAAGGCGGCCGCCCGCCGCGTGCCGAACACCGGGGGGATCGCCATCTTCGCGGCGATTGCCATTCCCATCCTGCTCGGGCTGGCCATACTGGCCCCGGTCGGCGCTTCATCCGACACCGAGTGGCAGGAGGAGCCAGGTTTGATCCCGGCGGACCTGCGCGAGCACCTTCCGCGGCTTGCACACTCCGCGGATACCGCCTTGCTCCTCATCGGGTGTCTGGCGGCGCTGCACGTGCTGGGACTCATCGACGACCGTCGCCCTCTTGGACCGTTCGTCAAGCTCGGCATCATGGCGGTGGTGGCGACCGCCGTTCCGCTGCTGTCGCCCGAGACGCGGATGCTGACGATGCTCGATGGGCACGTGGGCGGCCCGTGGCTCTCGATCGTGCTGACGGTGCTGTGGTTGTTGGTCGTCACAAACGCCATGAACTTCATGGACAACATGGATGGTCTGACCGCCGGGACCGCGGGAATCGCGTGCGCGTGCTTCCTCGCCGCGGCCCTGCTGCATCAGCAGTGGTTCGTCGGTGCGTGCCTGGCGCTCCTGGTCGGGGCGTGCGCGGGTTTCCTCGTGCTGAACTTCCCGCCCGCGAAGATCTTCATGGGCGACGGCGGGTCGCTGGTGATCGGATTCCTGCTGGGCTTCCTCACGATTCGGACGACGTTTGTGCCCGCGGCCGCGCCGGGGATGTCCGCCGGCGGGTGGTACGGGGTGTTCATGCCGCTCTGCGTGCTCGCCGTGCCGATCTACGACTTCGTGAGCGTGGTGATCATCAGGTTGAGCCAGGGTCGCAGCCCGTTCGTGGGTGACCTGCAGCACCTCTCTCACCGGCTGGTGGGAATGGGCCTTTCAAGGCGTGCCTCGGTCCTTGTGATCTGGGGCCTCACGCTTGTCACGGGCATCTCGGGGATCGTGCTGGGCGGGCTGCAGCCGTGGCAGGCGGCACTCGTGGGCGGGCAGGTGCTCGTCATCCTCGGCCTGGTCGGCGCGTTCGAGTTTGCCCGGTCCCGAGGTGCCTCGGCATGACCGGAGCGCCCCGCACCATCGAGGGGAGCGGGCCGGGCCGGGTCGCCCTGGGTGCCACGGCGCTCCTCGTCGGGTGCATCTGGGTGCGGATGACGACATCGCACGACTTCTTCCCCGCGTGGGGCGGTGACCCGCTCACAACGGAATCCCCGATCCTGGGCCTCACACCCGCCGTGTCGCTCTCGCTGGACGCGGTGACCACCATCGCGTCCATGCTGCTGCTCGCCGTGATGCGGGCTCGGGGGTCCGTGCTGCGGTGGTGGGAACACGCCCTGGCCGCGGCGGGGTGGGCCGCCGTTGCGCTCCAAGCCTGGGTCCTCGGCCCGGGAGGCAACGTGCAGGACCTCCTGCTTGGGGGGACGTGGTGCTCGGGCATCGCGGCGGCTCTGGCGGCGCGGGCGGCGTCGCGTGATGCTGCGCTGCGGAACCTCATGTTCGCCGGGCTGCTCGCCTCGATCGGCCCGCTCTTCCTGCGCGGGCTCGCGCAGATCTACGTCGAGCACCCCATGCTCCTCGACACCTACCGGGCTGACCGATCGGCGATCCTCGCGTCGCACGGTTGGACGGAAGATTCCCCCATGGCCCGCGCGTACGAGCGCCGGCTGCTGCAGGCCGAGGCGACCGGCTGGTTCGGTATGGCAAACGTGTACGCGTCCGTCGCCGCCGCCACACTCGCGGCGCTGTTCGCGATGCTGGTGGCCGCCGCACGGTCTCGGGCCACGCGTGGCGGGCTGCTCTACGCGGCTCCCGGCTTGGGGGCCCTCATGGCGGCGGGCGCGCTGGCCTATGCGAGGTCCAAGGGTGGAGCGGGCGCGTTCGCGCTCGGCATCCTGCTTGTGATCCTGGCCCATGTTGGTCCGCGTGTGCTGGGGCTGGCACGCAGCCGCTGGGCTTCGATCGTGGGGATCGGCGCGCCGGCGCTCGTCCTGCTGATGGTGGTCGCCCGTGGGCTGGTGGGCACCCGCTCAGGCGAGCTCAGCCTGCTCTTCCGCTGGTTCTACATCGAAGGGGCGGTGCAGGTGTGGCTCGATCGCCCGTTCCTGGGTGTGGGGCCGACCGGTTTCAAGGCGGCATACTCGCTGCTGAAGCCCCCGATCGCGCCCGAAGACGTGAGCAGCCCTCATTCGATCCTGTTCGACTACGCGGCAACGCTGGGCCTGGGAGGGATGGCCTGGGGCGTGCTCTTTCTCGCATGGATGCGCACCGCGGGCCGACAACTCTTCTCCGAGCCACCGGTGCTGGGCGACCTTCCGCCTCTTCGCCTGAACGCGGGCGTGCTGATCTTGTCAATGGTGGGCGCCACGTTGGTTGGCTCACTTCTGGAGAGGGCGATCGCAACGCCGGAGATGGGACTGGTGCGCATCGGCGGGCTGGTCCTGGCGTCGCTCATCGGCGTCGGCGTGCTCGCCGTGCTCGCGGATGACCGGATGCCCAGCGCGAGGCTGGCCCTCGCCGCGGCCGCGCTCACCGCCGGCGCGCACGCCCAGATCGAGCTCACGTCAACTTCGCCGGGAAGCGTCGCCTGGCTGCTTGTGATGGTGGCGTGCGGAGCGCCCGCCGGGATAGCCAACCACTCGCCCAGGGGGCGGTGGAGCTTCTGGTGGCTTGCGCCGGCCTGCCTGCTGACGGCTCTCGGAGTCTGGAGGGGCTGGCGCTGGGAAGCTCCGCTGCATCGCGCGTACGAGTTGGTGCGCCCGGTAGCGGACATGGATGGCCGGCTACGCACACTGGCGTCCCGCCCCCGCGCGGATGACCCCCCACGCAAGATCATCGCGGACCTCGGGGCGCTCCTGGGTGAACCAGACCTCGAACGTCGCGCCCTCACGGGGCAGGACGTCACCGACGCCATGCTGCGCCTCCGCCTGAGGGCGACCGGTCAGGCGGCAGACCAGCTCTCACGCGCCCTCGGCCAAGAGCCACGTGACTTCCAGACCTGGCAGGCTCTCACGCGCCTGCTCCTGGTGCGTCTGGGCGATCTCAGGCAGACCGGCGCGGACGGCGAGGCGCTCGACGCGGCTCTCGTCCGGCTGCGTCAAACCCTCGCCGATTACCGGGGACAAGAGGAGCCGGCTTCTCGCGGATGGAGAGCGACCGTTCACCATTCGCTCTCCCAGATGCTCCCCTCGGAGCCCGATCTGAGGCTGGCAGTCCGTGATTGGGAGCAGGCGGCGGCTTTGGCACCGCACGGGGTGCTGATCCCTGTGTCGCTCGCCCGGGCACACGCGTCGCTCGGGGACGCGACGCGGGCGCGGCTGTGGGCGGCCAGAGCCCTGGAGAACCATGCCAAGGTGGCCTTGGACCCCCTCCAGGGGCTGACCGAGGCCCAGGTGGAGGAAATGAGGGCGTTGGCCGGGAGATAGCCGGTGGAGGGGAGCGGGGAAGTGACGGCGTTTCCGGGGCTTGATTCGCCCGACGCTGCTTCTACTATTGTCCTCCCCGTATGAAGGGCAAACATTGCCTCGGGCCGAGCGGCCCGGACGCGGGGACGGAGCCGGCCCAGATGGACGAGGAAGAAGAAATCGAGCCGCACTAGCGCCCTCGTCCGGGCGAGCCAGGACCCGAACTGCTCTCTGTTTCAATCGACGACTCTCCTGCCCCGGAACCGTTCCGGGGCCGTGTTCCCCGAACCAGCACCCGCCGAAGGCGGCCCGACAAATCGTCGGCCGGGCGATCGGCAAACCAAGACGAGCGACCCATGCCCACCGACCTCTCAAAGATCCGCAATATCGGCATTTGCGCCCACATCGACGCCGGCAAGACCACCGTGTCCGAGCGCATCCTGTACTACACCGGCAAGAACTACAAAATCGGCGAAGTGCACGAAGGCACCGCGACCATGGACTTCCTCCAGGATGAGCAGGAGCGAGGAATCACCATCCAGTCCGCCGCGACCACCTGCCCCTGGACGCGTCATGGCCAGGAGTACAAGATCAACCTGATCGACACGCCCGGCCACGTGGACTTCACCATCGAGGTCGAGCGCTCGCTCCGCGTGCTCGACGGCGCGGTGGCGGTGTTCGACGGCAAGGAAGGCGTGGAGGCACAGTCCGAGACGGTGTGGCGTCAGGCCGACCGCTACCGGGTGCCCCGGATCTGCTTCATCAACAAGATGGACAAGATCGGCGCTTCGTTTGATTTCTCGTACGGCACCATCAAAAGCCGCCTCGGAGCGAACGGCATCCCGATTCAGTACCCCGTGGGCACGGGCCATGACTTCAGCGCCATCATCGATCTCGTGAAGATGAAGGCGTTCTTCTTCGAGGGCGAGAAGGGCGAGACCATGGTCGAGAAGGCCATCCCCGATTCCGAGGTCGAGACCGCGAAGAAGTGGCGTCACGACATGATCGAGAAGATCTCGGAGCTCGACGACGACCTCATGGGCATGTACCTCGAGGGGAAGGAGCCCTCCAACGAGCAACTCGTGGCAACCCTGCGGAAGGCGACGGTCGAACGCCGCTGCTACCCGGTCATGTGCGGCGCGGCGTTGCGGAACATGGGCGTGCAGCTCCTTCTCGACGCGGTCATCGACTACCTCCCCTCTCCGAGCGAGAAGCCGGACGTGGAGGGCACCGACCCGCGTGACAAGGAAGTGAAGATGACCCGCCCGCACGACAAGGAGGCCCCCTTCTCGGCGCTGGTGTTCAAGGTCGTCTCCGACACGCACGGCGATCTCACCTACGTGCGTGTCTACTCCGGCACGCTCACCAAGGGCACACGCCTGCTGAACCCCGGCAACAACAAGAAGGAAAACGCCAGCCGCATCTTCGAGATGCACGCGCAGAACCGCATCCCGCTCGAGGAGGTCTCGGCCGGCAACATCGTTGCGGTGGTCGGCATCAAGGACTCGTACACGGGTGACACGCTCTGCGACCCGGACAAGCCCATCATCCTCGAGCGCATGCACTTCCCCGAGCCGGTGATCAGCATGTCCATCGAGCCCAAGGGCTCCGACGACAAGCGCCGACTCTCCGACGCGCTCGCGACCATCCGCCGTGAGGACCCCTCGTTCCGGTACTCGTACGACGACGAGACCGGGCAGACCATCATCTCGGGCATGGGCGAGCTTCACCTGGACATCATCCGCACCAAGATCGTGCGGGACATGAAGATCAATGTCGAGGTGGGCAAGCCCAAGGTCTCCTACCGCGAGACGATCACCAAGAAGGCTGAATACGTCCGCGGCCTGCACAAGAAGCAGTCCGGCGGTCGCGGCCAGTTCGGCGACGTCATTATTCACCTCGAGCCCTTCACCGCCGAACAGGCCGCCGCGGAGGAACTCGACTTTGAGGACAACATCGCGGTCGAGAACGCCATCGTGGGAGGCGCGATCCCCAAGGAGTTCATCAAGCCCGCGATGGACGGCATCAGGCAGACGGCCAAGACCGGCGTCAAGTTCGGCTATCCGATGATCAACATCAAGGTCACGATCGTCGATGGATCGTCGCACGACGTGGACTCCTCGCAGGTGGCCTTCGAACTCGCCGGCCGTCTCGCGCTCATCGCCGCAGCCGACCAGGCGGGCCCCGTGCTGCTCGAACCCATCATGAAGGTGGTCGTGACCGTCCCAGACGAGTACCTGGGCAACATCACCGGCGACATCGCCTCTCGCCGGGGCATGATCGTCAACACCGACGACCGTGGCGTGGTGAAGATGGTCAACGCCGAGATCCCGCTCTCGGAGCTCTTCGGCTACACGACGGACATCCGCGGCATGTCCCAGGGCCGCGCCAGCGCCACCATGGAGTTCCTCGAGTACCGCCAGATGCCCACCAGCATGATGAAGGAAGTGCTGGAGGCCCAGGCGGGCGGTGGCAAGGACAAGAAGTAAGCCAGAGCCGGCTCCGACGTCCTCTCATCGCCCCGGGCCGTCCCGGGGCGATTTCGTTTGCACGCTCGCCTCTCGGGCGCCTATCGCGGCGCTTCCCAGGGCGTTCCGGGCTTGTACCCCACCAGCGAGTAGAGCTCCTGGCGCGTCTGCATGTGCGGGAGCAGGTGCTCCGCTGTTCCGGTCCGGTGGAGCTCATCCAGCGCTCTCGTGACCGCACCCATCGCGACGCGGAGCAGGGTCACGGGATAGATCACGATGGAGTAGCCCATGGAGGCAAAGCGGTCGAGCGGGAGCATCGGCGTCTTGCCGAACTCGGTCATGTTCGCGAGCAGGTAGGGCCCGCCTCGCGGCGCGGGGCCGGGCAGGCCCTGCATGGCACGCGCGAAGGTCGCGAACTCCGAATCTGAGATGAGCCCTTCGGGGAAGATCATGTCCGCGCCGGCGTGGACGTACGCCGCCGCCCGGTTGATCGCCGCTTCGAGCCCGTCAACCCCTCGGGCGTCGGTGCGTGCGCAGATGACGAACGCGCCGGCGCTGCAGTCACGCGAGGCCTTGGCGGCCCACTCGACCTTCTCGATCATGTGGTCGGTGGGCACCAGCTCCTTGCCATCCAGGTGCCCGCATCGCTTGGGGAACTTCTGATCCTCGAGGTGCAGCCCCGCGGCTCCTGCCCTCGCATAGTCGAGCACGGTCCTGCGGACCATCTCCGCCTCGCCGAAGCCGGTGTCGGCGTCCGCGAGCACGGGCAGGCCCGAGGCGTCCGCGACCTCGCGGATGCACCTGCAGAAGTGCTCGAGGCCCAGAAGACCCACGTCGGGCACGCCCGCGCTCACGCTGGTCGCAGCCCCGGAGACATAGCACGCCTGAAAGCCGGCGCGAGCAATCGCCATGCCGCAGAGCGCGCTGAAGGCGCCCGGCGCCGCGACGCAGCCCAGGCTCATGGCGGCGCGGAGCTTGGCACCGGGGTGTGTGGTGGTGGACATTGGCCGATGGTACGCGCCGATCGCAGGACCTAAAGACCCGCCGCGGCGAGCCATCCGGACGGTCGCTGCTCGAGGGCGATCGCGATGGACAGGAGCGACTCCAGGCTCGCGAGATGTGCCCCGCGTTCGATCGAACTGAGCTGGCTCACGCTCACCTCGGAAGCCTCGGAGAGCTCCTTCAGCGTCCAGCCTCGCTGCGTGCGGGCCATGCGGATCTGCCGGCCGAGCT
The DNA here is from genome assembly GCA_021405315.1 of Leptolyngbya sp. PLA1. Classification (GTDB taxonomy): domain Bacteria; phylum Planctomycetota; class Phycisphaerae; order Phycisphaerales; family UBA1924; genus RI-211. The sequence goes on along the minus strand of QWIH01000014.1, from coordinate 52,666 downwards.
CGACCCGCAGACGGTCCTCAGGTCGCCTCCCCAGACCCAGCTTGGCAACGGCCTGGGCCAGCGTGGCACGCAGCACCTCGATCGAGAATGGCTTGGCGATGTAGTCGAACGCCTCCTGCTTGAACGTCTGGCGCATTCCCTCCAGCGACGGGTACCCCGTGACGACCACGACCGCAAGGCGTGGCCAGCGTTGACGAAGCTCGGCCAGCACCTCTTCACCGGATGCGCGGCCCATCTTCACATCCAGCAGCACGATGTCCGGGAGATGGTCGCGGCAGGCCTCGAAGAGCTCCCGCGGCGTGGCCACCGCGCGGATGGCATGGCCCTCGGGTTCCAGGAGCGAGACGATGAACTGGCGGAAGTCCTCGTCATCGTCCAGCGCGAGGATGGAGAGCGGCGGGGTGCGGTCGGGCGGCTGGGTGTCCGCGGGCGGACTCGAGACTGGCGGGTTCATGCGGGGTGAGCTCCGGGCTGCACAGACTCTACCGCGTCCGCGCGTGCGTGCAGACCCGCCTTGGGCAACAGAACCTCGAAGACGGCGCCCGGACCATCGGTTCGGTTGCCTCCGAGCAGGAGGCCAGAGTGCTCACGCACGATGCCCTCCGCGACCGCCAGCCCCAGGCCGGTGCCCCGCGAATCCAGGCGGGTGGTGGCGAAGGGCTCAAAGAGCCTCGGGAGCACCGCCGCCGAGATTCCGGGGCCGTTGTCGCGAACTGTGATGCTGACCCAATCAGTGCCTTCCCGGGGCACCGTGCGGGCCTCCACCATGATGGCCGCGCCCGCGGGCGCCGGTGGCGGCCCGAACGCATCCACCGCGTTGCGGATGAGATTCACGAAGACCTGGACCATGCGTCCTGCGTCGCACTCCACGAAGATCGCCTCGTCGACCGCGTTGGTGACCGCGACGCGCGAGGCCTCGCGATCAAGGCTCACGAGCGTCGCGGCCTCCTGGACCACGCCCCAGATCTGCGCCGGCCGGCTCGACGGCGGCCGGACGCGCGCGTAATCCAGCAGGCCCTCGGAGAGTCGCTCCAGCCTCCCGACAACGCGGAGCATGAGCGCCGCCTCCGCCGGGCTCGGGCTCGTACCGGGCTGTGCGCCGAGCCTCTCCACGAGCCCCTTCAGCACCGCCAGCGGCGTGTTCAGCTCGTGCGCGATGCCCGCGGACATCATTCCCAGGCCCGCGAGCCGGTCCGCGTCCGCGAGGTTGCGCTGGGTGGCCTCCAGGAGATGGTTCTTCCGACGGAGGTCCGTGGCGACGGCCTCGAGCTGCGCGAGGGCATCGGCGAGCGCGGCCTCGTGCGCTCTCAGCCTCTCCACGGTCTGGTTCCGTGACCGCATGATGTCGCCCAACTCATCCGATGGGATCGCGTGCTCGGGGATGATCTCCTCGCCAACGCCTCCCGCTACAGCGAGGTCGGCGGCGTACATGCGCCGAATCGGCTCGTACACGTTCTGAGGCAGCACGAGGACCTCAAGCGCGATGACCACCGCCGCGTACGCCGCGAGGAGGGCGACCACCACGAAGAGGTACAGTCGCGTGACCGCGGCCCGCACCGCGGGCAGTCGGACGGAGAGCATGGCCATTCCCCGCCCGGGGACCCACATGATGGCTCCATCGCCTCCCGACTCGGACGCCGCGGGCACGGCCGTGCCCGGGCGCGCGGAGGCGTCAGCCCACTGCTGGGGGCCAAGCCCGAGTTCCCGCTCGTCCCCCATCCTCAGGATCGCTCCGGGAAGGGCGGGGAGGGGGCCGGCCTTGCCCAACTCCGGCCCGAGCACGTCCAGCATCGCGACCGCTTGGGAGGCCTCGGCCCGCTTGACGATCTCCGCGAGCGCCGGGCGGAGCGCAACCAGCAGGATCGCCGCCAGCACGAGCGAGAAGAGCGTGTGCAGGACAACGAGCTTCTTGCGGATACGCATCCGCGTCAGGAGCCCGCGCCCCAGCGGCGCCCGCAGGAGCGCTCGCAGGGGCCGTCGATCAAAGAACGCCGGCGGGGGCTCCGGGGTCTCGCGGGAGTGCGGGCGGGAGGTGGACGGTGCGTCGGCCAAGTCGGGCTCCGTGAGGCTTCCTAGAATCACGCGTGAAACCCAACAGAGCATTGTCAGCCGCCACCCCTCGGAGGGCAAGGGCATCGCGTGCCTCCGATTCGGCCCGTGACCGGGTGGTCTGGGCGCTCTCCCGGCAGGCGGAGCGATGGCCCGATCTCGACACCGCGCCCGTGAACACGGACGGCCTCCCCCCTCGTGACGCGGCGTTCGCCCACGCAATTTACGACGCAGCGCTGCGCCGATGGATCACGCTCGAGTGGGTCCTGAATCGTCACCTCCGGCAGCCCCTGTCGGGCATGAAGCCGGGAGCGAGGGCGGTGCTCATAGGCGGGGCGGCGCAGATGCTCCTCCTCGATCGAGTGCCGGTTCATGCGGCCATCAACGAGTCCGTGGAGTGGGCCAAGCGACACCTTTCTGGCAGCCTCGCGGGGATGGTCAACGGCGTGCTCCGCAACGTCTGGCGCGACATCTTGACCCAGACCAGCGACGATCGGCTGCACTCTCCAACACGCCGCGCGGAGTGGTCAGGGTCCCGGTTTGAGATCCCGCTGCCCGATGGCGGCTGCCGCGTGCTGCGCGAGCCCCTGCTGCCCGAAGACCCGCACGAACGCCTCCGCGTGGTGACCAGTTGCCCACAGGCGCTCTACGAGCACTGGCTCGGCACGCACGGCGAGGCGATCACGCGCGCCCAGGCGATCCACCTGCTCGCCACGCCCCCCACCGTCATCAACATCGCTCACCGTCGCGGCTCCTTGCCCGAACAACTCGAGGCACTCAGCGTTCCTCACGCCCAGCGCGGCAGCCGCGTGTGGACCGGCCCGCGGAGCGAGCTCTCGTCACTGCTCGCCAAGAACTCCGACCTGTGGGTGCAGGATTCGTCCTCCTCGGCGTGCGTCCTCGGACTGGCCGAGTATGCCGAGGCGGCGCGGGGCGGCAAGGTCGTTGATCTGTGCGCGGGCCAGGGCACCAAGACGCGTCAACTCTCGTCCGTCTTCGCCGATGCCACGGTTTTCGCGTCTGACCCGGACGAGCCAAGGCTCCAGACCCTCCGCCACGTCGCGGCGACGCTGGCCAACGTGCGGGTGGTGGAGGCGACGGAGATCGCGACACAGGGTGCCGGGGCGGCCCTCGTGCTCGCGGACGTGCCGTGCTCCAACAGCGGGGTGCTCGCGAGGCGGGTCGAGGCCCGCTATCGCTGGAGCCTCGCACAGCTTGACCGACTGATCGCGGTCCAGCGCGAGATCCTCACGACCGCCGCCTCCGTCGTTGCAAAGGGAGGGCTCGTCGTCTACTCCACGTGCAGCATCGAGCGTGAGGAGAATCAGCAGCAGGCGGCGTGGGCCGCGGGCCTTGGGTTGGAGTTGGTGCGGGAACGGGCGATACTGCCGGAGGGAGTGCCCGGAGGGCCGGATACGTCGTACCGTGATGGGGCGTACTGCGCAGTGCTGCGCCGGTCGAGGACCTGACCTGTCTTTCCGGCCCGTGGTGCCCGGAATCGGACCGGCGTACACTCCGGGCCCGCACGATCGCTGGAGCGTCGCCTCATGAACCTGCTGGATATTCTGCAACCGAGCTGTGTCCGTTCCCCGCTGCAGGCGGCGGACAAGAAGGGCGTGATCGACGAACTGGTCGAGCTCCTGGTAGCCTCGGGTCGCGTCTCAGACGGCAAGTCGCTCAAGGATGCGGTCTGGACGCGCGAGCAGATGCGCACGACGGGCATCGGGTCCGGCCTCGCGATCCCGCACGGCAAGTGCGCCGGGATGCCGGGCCTGGCCATGGCCATCGGCAAGCCCGCCAAGCCCCTGGACTTTGAGGCGATCGACAGCAAACCTGTGCAACTCGTGGTGCTTCTGGCGAGCCCGCCCGACCGCGCGAGCGACCACATCCAGGCGCTCGCGAAGATCAGCCGCCTCATGACCATGGACCAGTTCCGCAACCAGATCTACGCCGCGGGATCGGCGGAAGAGATCTACTCCCTCCTGGCTTCGCAGGAGAGCCCGCGGTGAACGCGGGAGTCGCCGGGGGGTCGAACCGGGACGAGTTGTCGCCGGGCCTGTTCCCGTCCGGGATGATCGAAGACCAACTGAAGGCGTGTATTACCTGGCCGGGCGCGCCGAGGTCCCTCGTCGCCGCCGCGGAGTACGCGCTTCTCGGCGGCGGCAAGCGGCTGCGTCCCGCGCTCGCCTGGCACGCGTGCGTGGCGGCGGGCGGTGACGGGCGAGCCAGCCTGCTCCCCGGCGCCGCGATCGAGATCGTGCACGCATTCTCGCTCGTGCATGACGACCTGCCGGCGATTGACAACGACGACATGCGACGGGGTCGCCCCACGCTGCACCGCCACGCCGGAGAGGCCATGGCCATCCTCGCGGGAGATGCGCTTCTGGCAGGGGCGTTTGACAGTCTCCTCCGCGCGCCCGCAACCTGGGCCCAGTCCGCCACGGGGCAGGGCGACGCCCGGCTTCGTGTGGCGCTGCTCCAGGACCTTTCGCAGGCCACGTCCGCGATGATCCAGGGCCAGGTGTGGGACACGATGGGAGGGCTCCCGGAGGGGCTGTCGCCGACTGAGCGGCTGAGGCTCATCCACTCCAGCAAGACCGGAGCCTTGCTCGCCGCCGCGTGCCGCATGGGCGCGCGTTCCGCTTTCGCCGGGTGGGAGGTGCCGCCCGCCACGACCATGGCAGCGATCGGCACCTACGGGGACTCCATCGGGCTGATGTTCCAGGCCGTAGATGACCTGATCGACGCGACGCAGACCGCCGAGCACGCGGGAAAGCGCACCGGGAAGGACGCGGCAGCGGGCAAGCTCACCTACCCGGGCGTGCTGGGGATCGACGGCACCCGGTCGGAGATCGCCCGACTGCGAGTGCAAGCGCTGGAGGCTATCTCGTCCTTGGGAACTCCCGCCGAAGGTCTGAGAAGCATGTTGGACTACCTCGCCGGGCGAACGAAATGAGCTGACAGGCCGTACGGCCTCTCGTTGCCGCGGCCCGCGGAGGCCGCTACGATTTTCAAGAATCTTTGAAAACTCTCGCTCGACCTTGCAGACCCTGCCGATAGGGACGCGATCCCAGAATGCCCACCACACTGCTCGAGAATCTCCGCTCGCCGCACGACCTCAGGGCCATCCCTGTGACCCAACTGCCCCAGCTGGCGGCGGAGATCCGGGGCGTGATCACCTCGCAGGTCGCCAAGGCGGGCGGGCACCTGGCGCCGAACCTGGGCGTGGTCGAGCTCACGATCGCACTGCACTACGTCTTTGATTTCTCGTTCGACCGGCTGCTGTTCGACGTGGGTCATCAGTGCTACCCGCACAAGCTGCTGACCGGCCGGCTGGAGAAGTTCGCAGGGCTTCGCACGCGTGATGGCGTCGCCGGGTTCCCGGAGCCCCGCGAGAGCCCCTTCGACCTTTTCAGCGTCGGGCACGCCGGCACGGCGATCTCGACCGCGGTCGGCATGGCCCGCGGCGACCAGTTGAACAAGGACGCGTTTGACCCCAAGACCAACCCGAACGGACGGCGGGTCGTCTCGCTCATCGGCGATGCGTCGATCGTGAACGGCGTCGCGATGGAGGGGCTCAACAACGCGGGCACTCTCAAGAGGCAGTTCCTGGTCGTGCTGAACGACAACGGAATGTCGATCAGCAAGCCCCAGGGCGCACTCTCTCACTACTTCGACCGCCTCCGGCTCTCGCCCTTTTACAGTGATTTCAAGCGGCAGGCCAGAGAGGCCCTCCGCGGCATGCCCGGCGGGCAGACGCTCCGCGAGACCTATCACAAGATGGGCGAGGCGTGCAAGGCTGTCGCCAACGAGGGCGCGTGGTTCGAGCACTTCGGGCTGGTCACGGTCGGCCCCATCGACGGGCACGACATCCCGAGGCTGATCGAGTACCTCCGCGAGGCGAGGGACTTTGATCGCCCGATGGTGCTGCACGTCCACACCGTGAAGGGCAAGGGATACGAGTTCTCGGAGTCCGACAGCACGACCTTTCACTCCCCGCCGGCGTTCAAGATGGAGCCGGGGCTCGAGAAGCAGGGCTGCCGCGTGGAACTCCGCACCGAGGGCCGAAGCTTCACCACCGCGTTCGCCGATGCGCTGACCGAACTGATGGAGCGAGACACGAAGGTCGTCACGTGCACCGCGGCGATGCCCGATGGGACAGGCCTGAGCAAGATTCTCCCCCGCTTCCCCGATCGGGCGTGGGACGTGGGCATCTGCGAAAGCCACGCCATGGACATGATGGCGGGCCTGGCCAAGACAGGATGGAAGCCCTTCCTCGCGGTGTATTCGACGTTCTTCCAACGGGCCTTTGATCAGGCATTCCAGGAGGTCTCGCTGCAGGGTCTCCCGGTTCGCCTCTGCCTGGACCGCGCCGGGCTCGTCGGCGGCGACGGGGCCGTGCACCACGGATTCTGCGACATCTCCCTCCTCCGGACGCTTCCGGGCGCCGTCATCACCGCGGCGATCGATGAGCCGAGCCTCGTCGCCTCGCTCGAGTTCATGCGGAACTACGAGGAGGGATTGTCCGCGGTGCGATACCCACGCGAAGCAGTCAGCGACCGGCTGACCATGGCGAAGTGCCCGCCGTTCGTGCTGGGCAAGGCCCGCTGCCTGACGCCCCAGTTCGACGTGCTGGAGGGCGGGACGGTCCCTGATGCCGCCATTCTTGCCTTCGGGACCCTTGCCTTCGGAGCGCTGGAGGCCTCGGGGTCGCTGCTCGCCGCGGGCGACGTGGCGGTCTGGGACGCGAGGTTCGCGAAGCCTGTGGACGCCGCCCTCATCCGCCGGCTGCTGGAACTTCGGGTGCCGATCGTGACCGTGGAGGATCACGGCATCACGGGCGGGTTCGGCTCGGCCGTCCTCGAGGCGGCATCGGCGATGGGCCTGGACACATCGGGCATCACGCGTCTGGGCCTCCCCGACGCGTGGGTGTACCAGGGCTCTCGGACAGCCCAACTCGCGGAAGTCGGGCTCGACGCCGCAGGAATCGCGCGGGCGACGGCGTCCGTCATGGCTGCCCGACCCCGGGATACGTCGGACGTGAAGTCTGCACGGGCCTGACGCCAGCCCTGCGCGGAAGAGTGACGGACCGGGTACGCTCCTGCATCGTGGTGGGCGGGTTGCCCCACCACCGCCGAGCCCCCACATGCCTCGATCTACCGTGCTGCTCGTCAACCCGTCCAAGCCCGCCGCCAAGAGCGCCGCGGCGAGCGTGCGCGAACTGGTGATGGCTCACGGCACGCTGCTGGGCGAGTTTGCCGCGGAGAGCGCCCCCCTCCCGCCCGAGGTGGCCCGGGCCGATCTGGTGGTGGTGTTCGGCGGCGACGGCACGCTCCTCTCGCAATCCCGGCGCTGCCTTGATATTCGGGGCTCGCTCCTGGGCATCAACATGGGAAGGCTGGGATTCCTCGCGGAGTTCGACCTTCCGGCCATTCGCGAGCAGGCGGCGGGGATCTTTGGTGACGGCCCCATCTCGACAGAGAGCTACGGCGTGCTGCGCGTCGATGTGGCCCGGGGGGGGAGGATCGAGTTCTCCGGGCTGGCCCTCAACGACGCGGTCGTCACAGCGGGCCCTCCCTACCGGATGATCAGCGCCGCGATCACGATCGATGGGCACGCGGGGCCGAGCATGGCGGGCGACGGCGTGGTCGTGTGCACCTCGCTCGGGTCCACGGCGTACAACATGTCCGCGGGAGGGCCGATCCTCTCCCCGGCGGTCGACGGGCTCGCGATCACTCCAATCGCCGCACACTCGCTCTCGTTCAGGCCGGTCGTCGTGCCCGGGTCCTCCCGAGTCGAGATCTCCGTTGCCAAGGCGAACTCCGACGTGAGCGGGCTGGGGACGACGCTCGTGCTCGACGGGCAGAGTCACTTCACCATCCGCACGGGCGACCTCATCCGCATCGTCCGGGATGGGCGGGCCGTCCGCCTGGTGCGGAACCCCCGCAGCGACTACTGGTCGCGACTGATCGGCAAGCTCTACTGGGCCAGCACTCCGCGCACCTGACCCCCGCCGGGGGGAGGCACGCCCCTACGATCCGCGGTGCGCCGCGGCTTTACCCTGATCGAGTTGCTCGTTGTCATCGCGATCATCGCGCTGCTGGTCGGCATTCTGCTTCCCACACTCGCCGCGGGGAGGGAGGCCGCCCGGGCGTCGGTCTGCATGTCCAACGAGCGCCAGGCCTTCATCGCCATCCGCGCGTACGCCGACGAGAACAAGGGGGCGACGCCGGCCCTGGGTGTGCCCTACGCCACGCTCCCCAACTGGGGGCTGGTCGTGCAGGCGACCGCGGGGTTGAACGGCGGCACATCCACGGAGCTCTTTGCCGCCGGATCGGTGCTGGTCTGCCCGACCGCGCGTGGCAGGTTCGGTCCTTCGATGCAGCGGACGTACGCCATCAACGTGACGGGCCATGCGGGGAGCGGGACCGACCCGGACCACTACGACGCCGGGAACGGTGCGTCCATTCGGCTGGATCGCGTCGATCGCCCCTCCGACCGTCCGCTGCTGGTGGACTCGAAGCCGGCGCCGGTGACCCCTCCGGCGCCACCCCCCACCCGCACCGTGAGCGTCATCGACTTCCGTGATCCCGTGACCACAGAGGCGAGGCTGTCACGCATCCACTCCTCCGGGCGGGGGTGGAACGCGGGAATGCTCGACGGCTCCGCCCGGCTGTTCAAGGAGATCCCGGACCTGTGGGCCGAGCCGCTGCCCTGAGGTCGGGCATGAAAGCCCCGTCGCCCCTTGCCCAATAACCTGGCAACGGGCATTCGCCCGCGGAAGGGGTGGTGCATGCACGCGGCGAGACTCTCCATGGACGAGCCCGGCTTTCAACAACCGCGACCAGTCGACCAGGCGGACCCCATGTTCGACCCCCACGCGCAGGCGTGGGAGAAGAACTACGCGATGCTCTCGCACCTGAGCCTCATCGCGGCCCACGTGCTGCCCGTCGTCCCGACCCTCGTCATCTGGCTCGTCAAGCGAGACCAGTCGCCGTTCGTCGATGACCACGGGAAGGAGGCACTCAACTTCCAGATCAGCCTGTGCCTGTACATCGTCGCGAGCGTCATTCTCGCGTTCTGCGGCGTCGGGTTCGTGCTCGTCGTCGGTGCATACATCCTGGGGGTCGTCGGCATGATCCTCGCGACCATCGCCGCGAGCAAGGGCCGCTACTACCGCTACCCGATGTGCGTGAGACTCGTCCGCTAGGCGTTTCTCGGCCCCGTCGCGGGGGCGGGATCAACGCCCCACAGCAGGCCCCGTTCACGCCGATGGCACCACAGACGCAGATCATGGTCGGCGTACGTGAATCCGCGTCGAAAGGTCGCGTCCGCATCGCCGCCGCCGTCCGGATGGAAGTGGCTGATCCTGGCTCGGGGCTCGAAGACCCAGTTCCCGAGGCACGCGATGGTGGCACCCAGCTCGGCATCGTTGAGCAGGTGGTAGTACCCCGGCATGAAGAGCCTCCCCAGCGGGTCTGCCCGGCGGAAGCGATCGAGGAACGCGCGACCCAGGAGCGGGAACGCCAGCTCGTACGCCCCCGGGATGTTCTCCTGCGCGAGCCCCACCACGCCATCCGAGTCCGGGAATCGCTCCAGCAGCGTCGCGACCGCAATGTCGAGCGTCTCGGCGCCGAAGATGCAGTCGTCCGTGCAGAACAGCCCGTGAGCGCCCACGAGTGACCTGAAGACGAAGTTCAGCGGGGCGGTGCAGCCGATCCGCTTGTTGACCTCCGTGCTGTACACGCACTCCACGAGCCCCGGGAAACGCGCGCACGTTTCGATGGTGCCGGGATCGCCCGCGGCGACACAGACACGCGCCGGGTACCCCGACGCCCGCACGGATTCGATCATCGCGACCAGTCGCTCGGGGCGCTTGTACGACGCGAGAAACAGGTCGATGGGTGGGCGTGGGTCACTCATGCGACCGGCTCCCGAAGTCTCGAAGCTGGTCGGGATTCCGTATTGAACCAGGCCCGGGCATCTCGGAGCGCCCGCTGTCTCTCCGCCTCGACGAGCATGTCCGAAGTCTGCGACCAGCGGATGGGTGCCAGGCCCATGAGCCGCTCCACCAGCCCGCCGTCGTCCGTGGGCGTGATGACATGCGTGAGCCCGGGTCTGCATGCGCTGCTCGCATCAACCCTTTCCAGGGGTTTCGCACGACCAGCGGCCCACGCAGGCTCGCCCTTGAGCGCGTCGTCGACGCCTACCCAGGCCACCCCCCGCTTGTCCAAGGCGGCCGCGATGTGAGCCGCATTCCGCCCCAACCCCCACAGCACCACATCCCGCCCCGATGGCACGAGCCCCGCGACCAGCAGCGCCCTGAGCGAGTGCGCCCGCGACGCGGCCTGCGTCACTCCGCCCTCCGTACGCAGGAGGTGTACCGGCGGGCTCCCATGGAAGCCCAGCCGTGACCACCAACGCCCGAAGAGTTCCGGGTGCTTTGTCTGTGTTTCCAGCACGGCCCTCCCGGAGGCGCGGAGCCAGTCCCGCGTCAGTCGCTCGACGACCAGCCCGTCGATCCACGGTGCGACCGCCTCCTCGGGCGCGCCACATGACAGGGCGATCGCCGCCCGGATCAGGAGCCCTGTCGCGGGCTCCGGCGCCTGCGGCCGCAGCGTGAACGCGGCAACCGGCTCCCGGCAGACCTTCCACCACGCCCCGCGTGCGGCGAGTCCGAGCTGGAGCCTGTACCACCAGGCCTCCCGCGCGGGCGTCTCCGCGAGCGCCGCCGCGACCACCGCCCGACGCGTGAGCATCGCCACCGGCGGGACCCAATCCGCACCGTGGAGAGCACCGAGGTCCATTCTCTCCCCGAGCCCCTCTACGCGGTTGCCCGGAACAACCCCCAGCGGGCACCAGCCGACCCAGGAGCCGACGCTTCCCACGGCGTCGGGAGGAACGTCACTCAGCAGCACCCGCAGCGCATGGGGCGCGAGTTCGTCGCGGTCATCCATCCAGAGGAAGTACTCACAGCGCGACGCTGCAGCGACGGCGAGGAGCGCCGAAGCCGGATCGGCTCCCGGCACAACGCGCACCTCCACCGGCGAGTGTGCGGCCTGGGCTTCGGCCTGGGCCTTGGCGCGTGCGACCAGCGAGGGATCCTGCCCGGCGAGCACCGCGATACAGACTGAATGTGGGCTCGGCTGCGGCACGACGTGCTATCGGCCTGACCCGTTCGTCGGCTTGAACCCCGAAGAACCAGCGTCGGGCGACGGGAAAAGCTCCAGCCGGAGGACGGCATGCCCATCGAGTTGGAAGTACTCGAGGTCGATCTGCACCCGGGCGGGGGCTGGGAGCCTGAACGATCCGGAGTTCTGCTCCGGGGCATGATGGGTCCAGTTTTCGAGCACCGTTGCCGGGTCGCCGCCATCAATGCGAACCCGAACTCGCACCCCGTCGTCGCTGGTGGTCCGCAGCGTCCAGTCGCCCGCGGGCAGCGTCAGCTCGGTCGTGGCGATGATGCCGTAGTTGGAACCGCCCGGCAAACGGTCTCGGGAGGCAGCCAGTCCGGGGATGGATCGAAGTCCACCACCACCGAGCGGCAGGTTGAGTTCGCCATCGATCTGGAACGAGGTTCCTCCGGTGGTCGCGCCCGCTCGCCACGCGCCGAGGTCCGTCCTCGGATCCACCGGCGATGGGAAGGCGGTGCAGCGCCACGTGGTGCGGAGCATCGCCCCGTCCCGAACCCACCGAGACCCGCCGGATGACACCTGCACCGTGTACCGGCAGAGGCCCTCGGCCTTCGGAACACAGTCGATCTCGACCAGCCCGTCGCGCCTCCAGACTCGGGACAAGATCGGACCCGAGACAGACACCTCGGCGTTGCTCGCACCGAGGAGCTGCCAGCGGTCGCCGGCGGGCCCGGCGCCCGCGAAGCGGAGCAGGGGCGCTTCGTGATCCCAGGGGCCCCACTCACCCATGATGATGTTCCGCCTGCCGCGGAGTGGGGCCCTGGCACCGACGGGCGAGGTCTCCCCTTCCGCCTTCCAGGCGCCGGTGACAGGAGGCCTCCCCCCCTGATCCTCGGTGACAAGTGAGACTCCGGGCGTGAGGTCAAGCTCCTGTGCCCCATCGAAAGCCAGTTCGACCGCGTTGTCGTAATAGGCGTTTCCCTTCGCGTGCGTGCCGTCGGTGTCGCGCACCTGCAGCACCGTCAGCGGCGGAGGCTTGCCCCCGACCCAGGCGAACGGATGGTGCCGGTCGATGCGTACCAGATTGTGCGAGAACTCGTTGCCGACCGGCCCCATGTACCGGGCCTTCACCCCCGGCGTGCCGAGCAGCCCCTTGTCGTCGTCCCACCAGAGGTGGAGCGCGACGCGGTTGTTGACGAACGTGTTGCGCCGGATGGTGTGGCCACCGCCGTGCTCGATGTTGATCGCGCCTCGCTCCAGGCCATACCCCATTGCACCGTTGCCCTCGAAGGTGTTTTCCTCGATGACCCACGCGTTGGAGTATCCGCCCCAGATGCCGCAGATCGCGTTGTCCACGATGCGATTGGCGAGGACCACGCAGCGGTCGCTGAAGGTGTGCTCGAGGCCGTGGGCCACGGCGTGACTGAGGTCGTTGCCGATGAAGACGTTTTCGGTGCAGCCGGCGATCGCATAATCAAAGCCCGGGGCCGGCGGCGGGGTTTCTCCCAGGCTCTCCTTGCCGCCAAAGCCGAAGAACCCGTCCCCGCCGTGGGTCGCGGAGTTCTCGATGAAGATGTTGCGCTGGCAGGCCTCAAAGCAGAGGATCCCGGCGGAGTCCTGCCCGCGGTTGTACACGTCGTGGCTGTACCCGCGGACGCAGAAGTCGAAGGCGTTCCGGGAGACCAGATTGTCAGAGGATCGCCAGAGCGCCAGACCCCAGCCCGAGAGGAACGACGCGTCGCAGTCCACGACGCGCGACCGCTCGACCCGGTCGAGGATGATGCCGTTCTGCCCGGTGCGAACCCGAACCTTGCGGAGAGTGACCCCCGTAGCCCCTTCGACGACGACCGCCCCCCCGTAGCGATCCCGCCACTGATGCTGATCGTTCTCGTGGGGCCAGAGCCAGTCGGCCGGGTCTTCTCGCTGGGGCGTGCTCCCCAGCCTCTGGCGGAAGTTGTCGTCGAAGCGGGAGTCCTCGACGACGAGGCCGTCGCAGTCGCTCGCCTGGAGGCCGACCTTGAAGCCGGCGACGGCGGCTCCCACGATCCGCACGCGCCGGACGCCATCGACGCGGATGCCGACGCCGGTGAGGGTGTCCCACGGGGCGAAGCCCTCGCTGTCTCCCACGCGAGCGCCGCGCAGCACTGAGCCCGGCTCGAAGCGAACGGTGATGTCATCTGCCGCCACCTGAACGACGCCGTTCCCGTCCGCGTCCGGGATGACAGACCCGTCGGCGACCCGGAGAACACACGATTCAGTGATGCGCACGTTGTCCCGATCGACAACGACGACGGGGAGATCGGCCTGCGGTGCGATCAACGCGACCAGGAGCGGGATCAGCATGGAGAAGCCTACGGCGGCGCTGGAGTGGCCGCCCCAAAAAAGAACACGCCGCCCCACGAGGAGGCGGCGTGCGTGTTCAGTCGGTGATCGCCGCGATCACAGCATCGACTTGAGGCCCTTGAGGGGGCGGATGCGAATGGCGGTGCTGGCGGGCTTGGCCTTGAAGACCTTCTCCAGCTTGGTGAAGGGGTCGATGCCCTTGCGCTCCTTGGTGGCGGGCTTGAAGATGCTCTTGACCTTCATGAGGCCCGGGACGACGAAGATCTTGGGCTTGTCCGCGCCGGGCTTGGCGAGGTCGGCGGCCATGACCTTGGACAGGGTATCGAACACGCCGGCGACGTCCTTGCGCTTCAGGCCGTTGTGCTCGGCGAGCATGTTGAACAGCTCGCTCTTCTTGCGGGGCTTGCTGCTCGCGGTGATCTTCGCGGGTTTCGGGGCGGCCTTGGTCGTTGCCTTTGCGGTCTTCTTCGCCATCGCAAATCTCCTGGTTGTGCGGTCCTCCAATGACCGCGTCGGGCTTTTTCTAGCAGGTTCCAACTGCTATCGCAAGTCGGCGCGGGAAAAAACGCCCGAATTGCGGGGGTTTTTGTCGGGCAACCGCTTTCGCGGGCTTGAGAGTTTCCGGTTTTTGCCGCGAAACACGCGGCTTCAGAAGAGCCCTGCACGTGCCGGCACCCCTTTGGCCGGCCTGCTGCAGGTCAGGTCCACCACCACGGCTGAGTGGTCGGAGAGCCCCAGCTCGCGCCCGGCGTGATCGTGCGACACACCCCGGACTCTCGTCGCGGCAGCCGGCGATGCCCAGGCGGCATCGATTCGCCCTTCCGAACCGTCGTGACCCCGCCAGGTGCTCTCGCGAGACTCCGGGTTGAACTGACGCCAGCAGTCTCGGTAGCCAAGGGACCAGAGCACTCCCAGCAGTTCCTCTCCGCCGTATCGCCCAGGGCCGTCCGGGCCACGCCGGGCAGTATTCAGGTCTCCGGCGACGAGGAGCGGACGGCTGCCCCACCCCCTCGCCACGCCCAGCAACCCATGCAAGAACAGTGACTTATCGCCGGGGCGGGTGTCGTCCGGCACGTGCACTCCCAGCACGCCCACGTCCCATTCCTCGAACCACGCGCCCAGCCACCGGCGGGCCGGCACCCCCGGCGGAGGCGGGATGAGGAACGATGGTCCGCGTTCGCTCGCGAGCAGCATCCCGTTGGAATCGCCCGTTTCTGAGGTGTGCTGGTGGGTAAGTCCGGCATCGGCGAACTGGGCCCGGAGCATCGCGCCCCGTGACGCCCGGAACTCCTGCAGGATGACCAGGTGAGGACGTAGCGACAGCGCGTGCAGCCCGATCTGCGGGGTCCGCACCGCCCCCCCGCCCTGGCGAATGTTCCAAGCCACGACCCGGACGTGCTCGTCGGTTCCCTGGTGCACGAGGCCATCATTCGCCACCCCCCCCTTGCAAAGCGATGGCCGGGGGCGATACTTCCGCGTGATCGGCGTCTGGCTCATCCTGGGAATCGCCGTGGGAGCGGGAGCCATGGCCCTCGCCGCCTGGTGGCGGGTGAGGCGATCCAGCGCACGGGCCCGGGTGGCGGAGCGAAGGGCTCGGGCGGCGGAACGCCTCGCGGAACTGGGGGCGATGACCGGCGGACTCGCTCACGAGATCAAGAACCCCCTCTCCACCATCGGGCTCAACGCCCAGCTCCTCGCGGAGGGCATCGACGAGCTGCCCGCCGATGCGCCGGCGGACCCTGAGCTCAAGCAGCGTCTCTCGCGACGGCTCGCCTCACTCCGGCGGGAGACCGAGAGACTGCGCGGCATCCTGACCGACTTCCTCAACTACGCGGGGGAGGTCCGGGTGGACCTCAGGGCCACGGATATCAACGAGGTCGTTTCCGAACTCGCGGATTTTTTCGGACCCCAGGCCCAGCAACAGGGAGTGCGGATGAGGCTGGACGCCTCGGGGGGCACGCTCCGAGCACAGGTCGACGGCGCCCTGCTGAAGCAAGCCCTCCTGAATCTCCTTCTGAACTCGGTGCAGGCGATGGCCTCCATGCCCGCTGGGACCGGCCCGAGAGAGCTGATCCTCAAGTCCAGCCGGGGCCACGACTCGGAAAAGGTGCCGGTGGTGGAGATTCGCGTGATCGACACCGGTCCGGGGATGGCTCCTGAGGTGCTGGCGAAGCTCTTCACCCCCTATTTCACGACAAAGGCGGGCGGGTCCGGGCTGGGCCTCCCCACCACCCGACGCCTCATCGAGGCTCAGAACGGCCGGATCGACGTGCACTCAGAGCCCGGGCGCGGCACCGTGTTCACCATCGCGTTTCCCGCGCTGGCGTAGCCCGGAAACCCGGGAGCGGGCCGGTCCGTATCGTTTGCGGTGCTCATCCTGACCGTCATCCAGGGACCGGACAAGGGCCGGCGTTTTGAACTGCCGGATCACGAACCCCAGCTCCTGGGCAGGTCCAGCGAGGCATTGCCCCTGGACGACAACGCGGTGTCCCGACGTCACGCGGAGCTGACGCCGGACGACGGGCAATGGTACATCCGCGACCTCGAGAGCCAGAACGGGACGTACGTCAACGGCGTGCGGATCGGCGACCGCACGCGCCTCCGCCTGGGTGACCAGGTGCGCGTCGGGCAGACCCTGCTCGTCTTTGGCGTGAGCCAGTCGCGGGCCCCGGACATCGTGCGGGTCGTTGGCCCGAACCGGATCGATGCGTCCATCGAGCGCACCCTGCCGAGCACCGCCCCACCGGGCCTCTCGCTCCCGGGCGGAAACGACGACTCGGTGATCCTCGCGGAGCCCGAGCCCCGGGCGGCGGCTCCGGACCACCTTCGGGTCATCTACCGCCTGACGACGCTGCTCACGACCCGGGTGATCGATCGCCAGGAGCTCCTGCGAACGGTGCTTGATCTGGTCTTCGCGGAGTTTCGCCCCCAGCGCGGGTGCATCATGGTCGCGGGGCCCACGCCGGATGCGCCCATGGTGCCCGAGGTGGTGAAGTTCCGCGAAGAGCCGCTGGACCCCGACGAGGCCAAGTTCCAGGTCAGCCGAACGATCCTGTTCCACGCGGTGCACAAGGGCGAAGGGGTCCTCGCGAGCAATGCGATGAACGACCCCCGGTTCGCGAGCGGGGACAGCGTCCAGAGGCTGCATATCCGCTCGGCGATCTGCTCCCCGATCCGGTTTCGCGACCGCACCTTCGGCGCCATCTACATCGACTCCTCGATCGCGAACTACACGTTCACGGCAGAGCAGCTCGCCCTGATGAACGCCATCGGCCAGCATGCCGGGCTCGCGCTTTCGAACGCCGACCTCTACCTCCACAACCTGCAGGCGGAGCGGCTCGCGGCGATCGGCGAGACCGTCGCCCAGCTCTCCCACTCCATCAAGAACATGCTGCAGGGCCTCCGGGGCGGCGCGGACGTCGTCGAGATGGGGCTCACAAAGAACGATCTCAAGCTCGCGCGAGGCGGCTGGACCATCCTGCAACGCAACCTCTCCCGCATCATCTCGCTCACCATGAACATGCTGGCGTTCTCGCGCCAGCGCCGCGTCGAGGTGGAACTGGTGAGGCTCGCTCCCATCATCGACGAGTGCGTGCAACTCCTGGAGACCGCGTGCCAGGCCAAGCAGGTCGCCATCCTGACGGATGTGGACGCCGAGATGCCCCCGGTGCCGGTTGATGCGCCCCTCATCCACCAACTGCTGATGAACCTCCTCTCCAACGCGGTGGAGGCGGTCGAGCCCGGACTGGGCGCCGTCACGGTGAAGGCGCACTACTCCCCGGCGAGCGACGGGCGGGGGCCGGTCGCGGTGCTCCAGGTCATCGACAACGGGCCGGGCATCCCGGCCTCCAAGCAGCAGTGGGTCTTTGAGCCCTTCAACACCACCAAGGGCATCAAGGGCACTGGTCTTGGTCTCGCCGTGGCGCGACGCGTGGCGGAGGAACACGGCGGAAGGATCAGCGTGAACTCCGAGGAAGGTCGCGGCGCGACTTTCACGGTCACCCTCCCCGCGGACGGAGCCTCGGTGACGGATCCCTCGGCGACAGCTACCTCGCGCCATCGCGGCCCACCCCTCGGTCAGTGAGGCCGGGCACCGGCTATCCTGATGGCTTGGGAGACGTGCGCATCGAGTTCTGGGGCGCCGCGGGCGAGGTCACTGGCTCGTGCTACGTGGTGCACACACCCCGTGCGCGGGTCTTGATCGACGCGGGCCTGCACCAGGGCGAACGGGAAGCGTTCGAGCACAATCAGCGCCTTCCCGGGGATCTGTCGTCCATCGACTCGATGGTGCTCACGCACGCGCACCTCGACCACGCGGGGCGGCTGCCGATGCTGGCCCGAAAGGGCTACACAGGCCCTGTGTACAGCACCGCGCCCACGGCGGACCTCTGCGAGATCCTCCTCATGGACAGCGCACGCCTGCAGGAGGCCGACGCGGCCAGACGCGCGCGCAAGGGGCCCACCCAGAACGGCGACCCCGAGCCGCTGTACACGCCCGAGCACGTTCCGGCGGCGCTCGCGCTGCTTCGCCCCACGTCGCTGGAGGTCTGGACGCCGGTCGCGCCGGGCGTGCAGGCGAGGCTCGTCGATTCCGGGCACATCCTCGGATCTGCGAGCGTGGAGCTGAAGATCGACCGGCCCGGCGAGCCGGCGGCCCGAGTGGTTTTTTCAGGGGACATCGGACCTCGCGGCATGCCGCTGCTCCTCGATCCCACGATCCCCGGCTCCGAGGGCAGCCCGCCGGACCTGGTCGTGATGGAGTCGACCTACGGCGACCGTGACCACCGCACACTGGAATCCACGATCAGCGAGCTCCGGGAGATCATGCACCAGGCGATCTGGGCCAAGGAGAGGGTTCTGATCCCCGCGTTCGCGATCGGCCGCTCGCAGCTTGCCATCTACTACCTCGGGCGGCTCGCGGGCGAGGGCGTGACTCCAACGCTCCCGGTGTACCTCGACAGCCCGATGGCGATCGCGGCGATGAAGCTGTATCACCGCTACGCGGACCAGCTCGACGAGCGGATGAACTACCGGGGCGCCCGTGGGCGCTCGGCCCTGGACTACCCCGAACTGCACCTCTGCGAAACCGTCGAAGAGTCTCAACGGCTCAACGACCGGGACGGCCCCCTCGCCATCATCGCAGGATCCGGCATGTGCAACGGTGGACGCATCGTGCACCACCTCCGGCATCACCTCTGGAAGCGGGACACCCGCGTGCTGATCCCGGGGTATCAGGCCGCCAACACGCTCGGGCGCAGGCTCGTCAGCGGCGCGGCGAGCGTGCGCATCTTCGGTGACGAAATCCCCATCAGGGCGAAAATTGATACCGTCGGCGGCCTGTCGGCCCACGCGGGGAGGAGCGAGCTGATCGAATGGGCCGCGGCTTCCCGCCGTGGCGGCCGGTGCCCGATCGTCCTCACCCACGGTGAAGATCCGCAGCGGGAATCGCTCGCGTTGGCGCTCAGCGAAAAGCTCGGCGCGCGGGTCCTGCGGCCCGCCTTCGGTGAGAGCATCGAGGTTCCGGCCCCCGCGAGGACCTAGGCCGGAAGGGACTTGAGCTCGGCCTGGACCCTCGCCGCGAGCGTGCCGAGCACCTCGGGCCCGAAGTCGAACCGCAGACCCGCGGCGGCGAAGAGATCCGGCAGGGGCCTGCTGCCCCCCAGAGACAGGGCCCGCTTGTAACGTTCGAGCGCACTCGCCTGGCCGGCCTCCAGGCTGTGCAGCCAGAGCTGGAGCGCCCCGAGCTGAGCGATGCCGTACTCGATGTAGTAGAACGGGTGGCTGAACAGATGCAGTTGCTTCTGCCACGAGAGATCGCGGTGGTGCTCGAGTCCGCGCCAGCTTGCACCGCCCCCGAAGCGTGCATCGAGTGCCCGCCAGCAGGCGGCCCGCTGCTCACGCGTATGACCGGGATTGGCGTACACCCAATGCTGAAACGCGTCGATCGTGGCGATCCACGGGAGGATGACGATGGCTCGCTCCAGTTGCTCGCGCCGGGCGCGGGCGTGATCCTCCGGCGACGCGTAGAACGCGTCCGGCCCGCCCAGGTGGTTCATCGTCAGCAGTTCCATCGACATGCTCGCCACCTCGGCGAACTCCGTCGGGCTGTGCCGATACTCGACCAGGGGCTCATGGTCGCACAGCATCGAGTGGAACGCGTGCCCCGCCTCGTGCACCATCGTCTCGACGTCGCGGTTCATGCCGGCGGCGTTCATGAAGATGAACGGCTTGTTCGAGCGGTCGAGCATGTACTGGTACCCACCCGGCGCCTTGCCCTTGCGGGAGTCAAGGTCTAGACACACGGCGCCGGCGTCCGAGGCCCGCCTGACGCGACCGTCGCCCCCGCCGAGCGACTCGAACATCCGGGCCAGGTCCGGGTCCAGACGCCGAAACACCGCCCGCGTGCGCCGAACAAGGTCCGCCCCGTCGGAGAAGGGCCGGAGGGGCTCGCGTCCCTTGATGTCCACCGTGAGGTCCCAGGGCCTCAGCTCGTCCACCCCGAGCGCCGCGGCCCTCTCCGCGTGCAGAGCCCGGACGATCGGCACGATCGCGCGCTCCACACCCTCGTGAAACCGTGCGCACGCGTCGGGCCCGTAGTCGAACCTGTGCATGGACCGGAACGCGTAGCCGACGTAGTCGCGGAACCCGGCGTTCAAGGCGACCTGGTGGCGCAGCGCGATCATGCGATCGTACACGGCGCTGATCGCCTCATGGTCCCGGCGGCGTCGTTCCGCAACGACGTGCCACGCGGCTTCACGCAGGCGACGATCGGTACGCTCCTGGTACCTGGCCATCTGCGGCAGGGTCCGGTCCGACCCGTCGAAGCTCACCATCATCGCGCCGGAGATCTCGTCGTAGCGCTGCGAGAGCTGCGAGAGCTCCGTCTCGAGCGGGATGTTCTGCTCGCGGAAGATCTCGACATCCGCACGGGCGTTTCGGATGAGCACCGCGAGCCTCGGATCGGCGTGCCCCACCTTTTCCGAGAGAGAGACCAGCCGGCGATCGAGCTCGAAGGCGAGTTGCGTTACCCGGGGTGACACCTGCTCGACATACGACGCGTAGGCCTTCGCGGCGTCCTGATCGTCGGTGTTGCAGGTCATCGCGATGTAGAGACGGGCACGCCCCTCGCTCAGGGCGGCTCCCAGCTCGCTGCGATCCTGGACCCATGCTCCGAACGCCAGCCCGCCATCAACCGGGCGGTTCAGGAGTTCCTTCACCACGGGCTCGATGTGCGAGAGGCTTGTCGGATCAAAGTCGGGGCTCAGGAGTTGCGGCATGCCGGACGGACCTCCGTTCGTTCCCGCCGGGTTGCGGGGACCCATCCTAAGGCCGGAACACTGCACCCCGCGTCGATCGCGTACGCTTGTCGCTATGCCGCGGGACGTTCTTATCACGGGTATCGGTACGGTCTCGGCGTTGGGCGTCGGCGTGCAGCCCTTGTGGGATGGCATGTGCGCCGGGCGAAGCGCCCTCGGCCCCATCAGGGTTCTCGACCCCTCCGGCTTTGCATCGAGGCTGGGCGGGGAGGTGCAGGGCTTTGCCGCCAAGGACTACGTGCCGAAGAGCTACCGCAAGGCGGTGAAGGTGATGGCGCGCGACATCGAGCTGGCGGTCGGGGCCGCCAAGGTTGCGGTGGACGACGCGGGACTCGTAACGCGATCACACGCCGACACGCCGGAACGCACGCCCTCGTACGAGGCGTCCCGAATGGGGTGCCACATCGGGGCCGGGTTGATCTCGGCGGAAACCCTCGAACTCGCGGCCGCGCAGGCGACCGCCGTGGGGGATGAACCTGGGGGCGCACAGGGAGAAGGCTTCTCGTTGCGGCACTGGGGCACCGTGGCGACTTCCGACTTCACACCCAAGGGGGGCATGGACAACCTGCCCCCGCTATGGATGCTCAAGTACCTCCCGAACATGCTGGCGTGCCACGTCACGATCATCCACGGCTGCGAGGGGCCATCCAATACCATCACGTGCGCAGAGGCCAGTTCGCTGCTCTCGCTCGGCGAGAGCCGGCGCGTGATCGAGCGTGGGGACGCGGACCTCTGCTTCAGCGGAGGGGCGGAATCCAAGCTCTCGCTCATGGGTCTGATCCGGGCCGAGTTCACCGGCCGCGCCGCCGCCACCGGTGATGAAGTCGACGGGGGCGCGATCGTGCGTCCCTTTGACCCTGAGGCTCCGGGAACACTTCTCGCCGAAGGCGGCGGGATCCTGATTCTCGAGGAATCGCACGCGGCGCGGGCCAGGGGCGCGAGGTGCTACGCGAAGCTCTCCGGGTTTGGAGCCGCCCAGAGCGCCACCGGATACCTTCCAACGGGTGATGACGCGCCGGCAGCAGAGAGCGAGGCACTGGAACTCGCGATCCGAAGTGCGCTCCGGGACGCGGGCGTCACTCCGGGCGACATCCAGGCGGTCTCTTCACACGCCCTCGGCTGGCCGGGGCACGACGCGGCAGAGTTGCGGGCGCTCCGGGCGGTCTTCGGTGACCGGCTGCCCAGCATTGAACTCATCACCACGGCACCGTTTGTCGGAGACATGGGGGCCGGGCATGGCGCCGTGCAAGTTGCGGCCGCGGCGCTCGCGCTCTTCCACCAGACGCTGCCGGCGAGGCTGAACAGGGGCAGCCCACCCTCATCCGTACGGGCTGAGTCGGCGCCCACCCGCCCGGCGGCGTTGCGGCATGTTCTGGTGCTGTCCTCCGCGATCGGCGGGCAAAACGCCGCGGCGGTGCTCAGCCGGATTGTCTGACCAAACCCCAGCGGACGGCTAGGATTGGTCCGTGGCGGCGCGTGGCGCCTCCCTCCGGCACTACACCACGTTTGGAGTCCAACCCATGACCAACGAGTTTTCCCATGACTATCGCGGCGGCGGAGGGGGCGGCGGACGCGGCCCAGGTAGAGGCGGCCACCGCGGCGGCGGCGAGCGTCGGGGCGTGCCGCTCTCGGCGCTCGACCCCACCACCACCGAAGCCTCCCGAAAAGTCATCGGCGCTGCGATTGAGGTTCACCGGGCGCTCGGGCCCGGCTACGCCAGGGACGTCTATCACGCCGCGCTCCGTTCCGAACTCGATGCGCTGGGCGTCAAGCACGAGCAGGGCAAGAAGATCCCGGTGAAGTTCAAGGACCGCGAGGTCGGGACCACCACCTGCGACCTTCGCGTCGAGGGCCTCTTCATCGTGTCCGTGGCGGCCAACCCCGGCCCGGTGAGCACCCCGGAACGACTGGCACTCAGGGCCCAGCTCCGCGCGGCCAACTTCGAGCTCGGGCTGATCGTCAACTTCGGCGAGCGTCGCCTGAAGGATGGGCTGGTCCGGGTGGTGAACATCGACAAGCTCCGAGCCGAGAAGGGCATCGGCGCCGATGATGATCT
Organism: Leptolyngbya sp. PLA1; assembly: GCA_021405315.1. GTDB lineage: Bacteria > Planctomycetota > Phycisphaerae > Phycisphaerales > UBA1924 > RI-211. The sequence continues at coordinate 29,768 of QWIH01000014.1, read as the reverse complement.
GGACGACGGCGCGGGCTCCAGCCACGATTTCGACCAATGAGCACGCCGCGACGGGTGGTCATCTCGGGCATGGGGTGGGTCACGCCCCTGGGCGCAGACGTCTCTGGAGTCTGGACCAGGCTGGTGAGGGGCGACAACGCTTTCGGCCCCATCACCCGGTTTGACGCCTCCACATTCGCTACCAACTTCGCGGCGGAAGTCCGCGGGTTCAACTTCGGCGAGCACGTGCCCGACCCCGAGAAGCACGCGCACGCGGGGCTTTCCACGCGCTTTGCGCTCGCCGCGGCGAGGCAGGCCTGGCTCCAGGCGGGGCTCGACTCGCATGCCTCGCTGGACCGCACTCGCCTGGGCATGTACTTCGGCGCGGGCGAGGGCTCGCTGGACTTCGCGAACTTCACTCGCGCGAACCTCGCGGGGTACGACGCCGAATCTCGGACCGTGAAGGACCCCGCCTGGGCCGCGATGGCTCGGCAGCGACTGTCCGCCCCGGTCGAGATCGAGCAGGAGCCGAACGCGACGCTCACACACCTGGCGCAGGAGTTTGGCGTGCGCGGACCGGCGTACAACTGCATGACCGCGTGCGCCGCCAGCACCCAGGCAGTGGGCGAGGCGTACGAGCTCATCAAGCGGGGCGACGCGGACACGATGCTGGCCGGTGGCACGCACTCCATGATCCACCCGCTGGGGGTCACCGGCTTCATCCGGCTCACAGCGATGTCCACCAATCGCGAGGACCCGGCCCGGGCCAGCCGCCCGTTCGACAAGGATCGGGACGGGTTCGTCATGGGCGAGGGAGCCGGCGTGCTGGTACTCGAGGAGCTCGGCCACGCCCTGTCTCGCGGGGCCACTCCGCTCGCGGAGGTGGCCGGCTTTGGCTCGTCCGCGGACGCGTTCCGGATCACGGACATCCATCCTGACGGCAAGGGCGCCGTCGCCGCCATGCTTCAGGCCTGCCGCATGGCGGGGATCAACCCGAGGGAGCCGGGTGCCGACGGGCGCCCCCAGGTGCACTACGTCTCGGCGCACGGGACGGGCACCCAGGAAAACGACCGCATCGAGACGATCGCGGTGAAGACGCTGTTCGGCCCGCTCGCACCGCGGGTGCCCTTCAGCAGCGTGAAGAGCATGCTCGGACACCTCATCCAGGCCGCCGGCGCGGTCGAGCTGATGACCTGCGTGCAGGCGATCCGAACGGGCGTGCTGCCCCCGACCATGAACCTGCGGAATCCTGACCCGGAGTGCGACCTCGACTACGTTCCCAACGCGGCCCGGGACTGCAACCCGCAGGGGGGCGTCCGGGTGTGCCTCTCGAACTCGTTCGGATTCGGCGGGCAGAACAACACCATCTGCGTGCGCGCCTACCGGGGCTGACCGCGCGCCCCATTCCTCTCCTCCGCACCCCAACCTGTCGGGATGGTGCCGCCGGGACTTCATACCCTCCCCGCGGACATGAGCGAGACCAAACTCACCCCGGCGATGCAGCAGTATCACCGCTTCAAGGAGCGGCATCCTGACTGCGTGCTCCTGTTCCGCATCGGCGACTTCTACGAGATGTTCGGCGACGACGCGGTGAAGGTGAGCAAGGCCATCGGCCTCACCCTCACGCAGCGGACCGAAGGCGTGCCCATGGCGGGCGTCCCTTTCCATCAGCTTGATACCTATCTCAAGAAGCTGATCGCCGCGGGGTTTCGCGTGGCAGTCGCCGAGCAGCTCGTCGAGGCCTCTCAGGCCAAGGGTGTGGTGCCCCGGGCCGTCACGCGCGTGCTCACACCCGGCACCCTCGTCGACGACAGCCTGATGGAGCCGGATGCGGGCGGCGCCGTCGCCGCGGTGGCGTTCCTCGGCGAGGGAGATTCCTCACACGCCGCCCTCGCCGTCGTGGACGTTTCCACCGGCGACTTCGTGGTGCTCACGTGCGCTGCGACAGAGATCGTCGACGAGCTCGCGCGGCGGCGCGTGCTCGAACTCCTCTACTGCGACACAGGGTCGGGCGTGCCCTCCAGAGTCGGGAGCCTGCTGGCGGCACTGCGCATTGCGGGAACACCCAGGCCCGCGTGGCACTTCAGGCACGAGGAGGCCCGCCAGGTTCTGGTTGACCATTTCGGCGTCTCGACGCTCCGCGGGTTCGGCCTCTCGGAGGACGCCCCCGAGGTCCTCCCCGCCGGCGCGGCGCTGCGGTATGTGCTCGAGACTCAGACGCTGAACGAGCAGGACGCACGGACCGCTCCCAGGGGCTTTTTGCGGCCGACGCTCGCGCACCTGAGGCCGCCCCGGCTCGATGACCACGCGGCGCACTGCGTGATCGATGCGGTCAGTCTGCGGGCGTTGGAGATCGAGCGGACAGTGAGGGGCGACGAGGGACCCGGGGGCTCGCTGCTTGGGGTGTTCTTGGGCCGGGGTCGCACCGACATCACACGGACACCGATGGGACGCCGCCTGCTGCGTGATTGGCTCTGTCGCCCGCTGCGCTCCCGAGAGGCCATCGAAGGCCGCCAGCGCCGAGTCCTGACGCTCGTGGAGGATCGCGAACTTGCGGACGAGTTGGGCACGTTGCTGGGCCAGATCCAGGATGTGCCCCGGATCGCGGCGCGGCTGGCGCTCGCCCGCGTCACCCCGCGGGATCTGGTAGGCCTGGCGCGGTCGCTGGCCAGCGCGGATGAGCTCGCCGCGTGCGTGGCAGGGGCGCCGGCCCTGGCCGGACTGTGCGATGAGCTTCGGGAGGTAGCCGCCCGAACAGGAGAGCTGGCGCAGGTGATCATCCGGAAGTGCGTCGAGGCTCCCCCTCCTCACCTCCGGGACGGCGGGCTGGTCAGAGACGGCGTGGACCCAGAACTCGACGAGGCCCGGCTGCTGCAGCGGGACGCGGGCGCCTGGCTCGCGGAGTACCAGAAGAAGCTCATACAGGAGCACCAGCTCCCGGGGCTGAAGGTGGGGTACAACCGAGTCTTCGGGTACTACATCGAACTGCCCCAGGCGCAGGCACGTGAGGCCCCCACGATCCTGCAGCGCAAGCAGACACTCCGCAACGCCGAGCGGTACACGACTCCGGAGCTGTCGCAGTACGAACAGAAGGTCCTGACCGCCCAGTCAAGGGCGCTCGAGCGAGAGCGGTGCCTCTTCGCCGGCATGTGCGCGGAGCTGGCCGGGCTGCAGGCGGAGATCGCCCGGTACGCCGGCGTAGTCGCGGAGCTCGACGCCACGCTTGGGTTCGCGAACAAGGCCCAGGAGCGGGGCTGGGTCCGTCCGGAGATCGTGGACGAGCCGGTGCTTGTCATCCACGGGGGCAGGCACCCGGTGCTCGACGAGCTGCTCCAGGGGGCCTTCGTCGCCAACGACCTCGAGCTCGGAGGCTCGTTCGCCTCGGAATCACTCCCTCCCCTCGCCCTCATCACCGGCCCCAACATGGCGGGAAAGAGCACGTTCATCCGCCAGACGGCGCTCATCGCGCTCCTCGCGCTCGCGGGATCGTTCGTGCCCGCGGACCGCGCCCGCGTGGGGCTCATCGACCGCATCTTCACCCGCATCGGCGCCGACGACGCCCTCCACGCCGGCCAGTCCACGTTCATGGTCGAGATGATCGAGACAGCCAACATCCTCAACCACGCCACCGGTCGTTCGCTGGTGGTGCTCGACGAGGTGGGTCGAGGCACGAGCACGCTCGACGGTCTCTCCCTCGCCTGGGCCATCGCGGAGCACCTCGCCCGCCCGAACGGCCCGGACCGCGGCCCGCGCACACTCTTCGCCACTCACTACCACGAACTGACCGAGCTTGAATCCCGGTTCGCCCAGAGGGTCCGCAACCTGCACGTGGCCGTCCGCGAGTGGCCGGGCGGCGGCGAGCACGCCGAGATCGTCTTCCTCCATCGCATCCTGCCGGGGCGCACGGATCAGTCCTACGGCGTGCACGTCGCACGCCTCGCGGGCGTGCCGGCGACCGTCGTTCGACGGGCGAGGGAAGTCCTCAAGACCCTGGCCGTGCACCACAACGGCCAGCTCGCGGGCTGTCAGCCGCCGAGCCCTCCTCCCCGTCACGATGGGAACGGCCAGTTCTCGCTCTTCACCGAGTACCTCCCCCACCCGGTCCTGGCGGAGCTCGCCGAGCTGAAGCTCGACACGCTGACTCCGTTGCAGGCCTTCGATGAACTCCGCAGGCTCCGCGAAAAGGCGACGGAGACAGATCGGAAGCAACCCCCTCTCGGCCCGCACGCGCGGGCCCCGGAGACTCACCCATGCTGACCCCACAACACCTGAAGGCCCACTTCGAACGCGGGCTTCCCTACGACCAGTACATAAAGTCCGGCACGCCCGCGCAGCGTGAGTCGTGGAGGTCCTTCGAGCTCCTCGCCCGCGAGCATGCGAGTCTGGACAGCCACCAGCGGGCCTCCATCATGGACTGGTGCCGCAGGATCAACATCCTCGTCATCTCGGGCCTGTGGTGCGGGGATTGCGTGGCCCAGTGCCCTCTGCTCGCGATCATCGCCGATGCCAGGCCGGAGCTCATCGATCTCCGGTTTGTCGACCGCGACACGCACCTGGAACTCGCCGAGCAGGTCCGCATCTGCGGGGGGCTCCGGGTGCCCACGGCCATCTTCATGAACGAGGACTTCGAGTTCGTCTCGCTGCTGGGCGATCGGACGCTGTCCCGGCTCCGCGTCATGGCGGCGTCGTCGCTGGGGCCGAGCTGCCCCCTCCCGACGTCGCAGGTGCCGCCCGACGAGATCGTCGCAACGATGCACGACTGGCTCGCGGAGGTCGAGCGGGTTCACCTCACGCTGCGGCTTTCGCCCAAGCTCCGCCAGCGGCACAACGATTGACGACCGGTGTGGGCGCCGTCAATGGGCTCCCGCGTCGAGCAGCGCCGCGCGGTGGACAAGCTGAAACGTGCCCCGCGACCAGCCCCGGTACTGCGGCTGGAAGCCGAAGACGTGCACCCGGCCTTTTCCGAACGGCACACGAACCCAGGCCCCGTGCCCGCCGAGGACCTCGGGCTTCGCAACCCAGCCGGATTGCAGCAGCCGGGTCGGGGCGTAGCGCAGCAGCACCGTCGGCTTCTCCCCCGGCGGGAGCTCGGGCAGCCCCGCGGCCTTCCGCTCGTCCGCCGTCATCTCCCGATATCCAGCACCCCGCGAGAAGAAGAGCGAGACTGAGGAGGGGAGCCCCGCGGTCAGCGGGTGCGGTTCGGGGATCGCGCGCAGCACGCTCCCAGGGCATGAGAACTCCTTGCCCGCAACCGTCACATCCACGAGCGGGGCACGGACCAACTCGATGGCCCAGCGGCTTGCTGACCCCAGCGTGATGAGTGTCCCGCCCTCGCGGACGAACTCTTCGATGGCGATCGCGCCTTCGGGCGCGAGTCCCCCCGTGATCGCTGGCGGCGCACTCCCCGCGCGCCGACCATCGTCCAGTGTTCCCGGCCCGATGCTGGGCACGATCAGCACGTCCAGGAACGAGCGCAGGTTCCCCGCGCGGATCATCTCGTTCCGAACGCGCGCGTAGGGAATCTCGTCCGTGTCAAGCACGTACCGCATCCAGCCCTCGTCCATGCTCCCGGACCACGGGGCGTACAAGCCGATGCGCGGCAGCGCCTGCGCCGCGGCCCCCGAACCCGGCCCCGGCACCAAGAGACCCGCCTGCTCGCCCTCGGACCGGAGAACGTACGACGTGCCGTCCTTCAGCCCCTGTGCGAGCCTCGTCCAGGCGTCGCTGTGCAGCGTGGAGATCGCGCCGCCCCCTTCGCGCGGATCTCCCCGGAACCCACGGAGGCCCTCTTCCGATGTCAGCACCGCTCGGCCGGCGGGGGGCGGGTCACCCACCACCTCCACCCGTCGTACTCCCATCAGGAGTGGCAGCGTCCACCCGGCCACGTCGTACGGAGGTTGGTCGCCCGGGTATCTCTGCACGTCGAACAGGTCGCGCACATAGAGCCCGTAGGGCTGGTCCGCCCGGATGAGCAGCGAGCCCGCGGGGTACTCCCGTCCATCCGCCACCGTCGCCTCCTCCAGCACGCTCATCTCGACCCCGGACTGCAGCAGGACATCGGCAAGGATGGACACGGCCACCGGGTCACGATTGTCGCTGGGGATGATCCACGCCCGCGATGGGCCGACGGCTCCGGCCTCCACCGCCCGGGCGGCAGCGGTACGCGTTCCTTCCAGCCACAGGCCGGGCTCACGCGAGAGCGTGCCGAGGAGCGACTCGCCAAAGGCCATCTCGTAGTCGATGATGTCCCGGATGCGCCACCAGCCCCCCGGCCAGGGCCGGAGAAACTGGTTCGACGGAATATCGCCCCCCAGCCCGCTGGGGCCCTTGAGGCTGCCGGGCTCGAAGTAGATCGGGGAGGCGATGTTGACCGATGCCGCCTCGGTGAGGAGGCCAACGATGTTGTGCCGCACGGGAACGTTTCGGTTCCCGCCGTTCCACCACATGTCGTAGGTGACGCCCGAGGCGACGCCGGTGAAGCCGCGGGCGGTCATATCGAGGACCGCCCGGGTGCCGATGACGTTGATGGCCCCGATGATGACCGGATCGAGGTTGGGATTCAGCGGATCGCGGAAGGGGGGCACGAACAGCCTCTCTCGCTCGGTGCCCTGCTGGTGAACGTCCCAGTAGACCGTGGGAAACCACTCCTTGTAGAGCAATCGGGTCACGATCCGAGTCTCCGCCTGTGTCAGCGCGAACCAGTCGCGGTTGTTGTCGTGCCCCGCGTAGAGCTGGTAGAGCCGGGGCAGGTCGGAATCTTCGAGAGGCGTGCCCACGTGGGTGCGGTACCAGTCCACCACCAGGTCCAGCCCGTCCGGGTTCGAGCACGGGATCATGACCACAACCATCCGCTCCCGGGCGCTCCGCCACGGCTCCTCATCGCTCGTCGCGAGTCGGTACGCGAACTCCATCCCGAACTGCGGTGCGGCGGTCTCCGTGGAGTGCATCGCGCACGAAACGAACAGGATCACCTTGCCGTTTGCCGTCGCATCGTCCAGCTCCGCGCGGGTGCGTCCCCGCGGGTCGGCGAGCACCCTGGCCCGCTCCTTTATGCGGGGGAGATCGGCGAGATTCTCCTCGCCGGAGATGATGGAGATCAAGAGCTCTCGCCCTTCGGTGGTCGTGCCGGCAACCTCGGTGCGCACCCGGGGGGACTCCGCCGCCAGCTTCTTGAAGTACCCGCTCACCTCTGTCCAGTCCGCGAGGGTGAAGTCGGCCCCCAGGGGCCGGCCAAGGTGAGACGCGGGGTCCGTGGCTCTTCCCTCGGACGGCTGGGCCATCGCGAGAACGGCGCCGAGAACGCATGCGGCGATGCACGCGAGAGTTCGCATCCGGATTCCTCCTGAGAACGGTCGGAACGGGGCCGGGGTGATAATACCGGAAGGGGGATGCCCGGACCCGCCGCGCAACGCCTTCCGCCCGATCCGCTGGGCGCCGGCTCGCCGGCGCGGTACCCTTTGGGCATGACCCGCCTGGACTCTCCCAACAAGGACGGCTGCTGCACCACGCTCGAAGGACACAGGTACCCCAAGCTCGATGGGCTGGTCCAGTACCTCGACTCACTCTCAGGGCGTGCCTCGCTCGCGAAGCTGACGGAACTGCTCCGCGGGGCGAACGTGAGCAGAGAGGACATCGCCCCGTCCTGCGTCTTCGGCGCCAAGGGATACAGGCGGAACACCATCAAGCGTACGAACTGGTACGAGTTGCTCGCGCTCTGCTGGCGCTCGGGGGACCGAACGCCGATCCACGACCACCAGGGTGTCTCGTGCGCGTTCAAGGTCGTGGAGGGAACGGGAACCGAGATTCGATTTGCGCCGACGCCCAGCGGGCTCATCTGCCCGGTTCAGACCGTGCCCATGGCTCCGGGATATGTGTGTGCCGCCGACGACGCGGACATCCACGAGGTCGCGAACATGCAGGCACCGGGGACGGACCTGATCACGCTGCACATCTACTCGCCGCCCATCAAGAGCATGAACGTCTACGAGTTCACTGCGCCGGTTCCGGAGAACTGCAACGCGGTGTACGGTCGTGCCGCGGGCGCCGACATCCCCTGCTGACTGAGCCTAGCGTGAACCGTTCGCGCCCACGGCGCCACGGACCGAGGGGCGCTTGATCTCCGGCGGCGGGGCCGCGGTCGCGCCCCCCGCCTGCATGGCCTCGGTCACACGATCGGCCTGCGCGTTCGCGGCACGCTGCTCGTCGGACTCGCCCCGTCCCCTGAAGAACATCAGGTACGCGGCGGCCGCCAGCGCGAGACCAGCAACCGAGAGCAGGATGGCGTTCTTCTTGGCTTTGGCGTCCATTCAGGGCACGTCCCTTCCGCGAATGCCCATGCGGGTCGCAAGGAAGTACGCCGGCTTCGCCGGCGTGATGTCGAACTGGTACTGCGAGTTCGCGGCGGTCTGCCCCCCCGGGATATCGAAGAAATAGCGAAGCTCGGTCTCACCGGGATTCCAAAGGCCCGCCGGCTGAGGGAGCATCCCATCCGTCGGGCTGGGACCGGTGTCCGTGGACGTCGCGGCGATCACGTCGGACATGATGACCGTCTTGCCGCTGCCGTCGACCATGGCGACCTGCGGACGGGAGTTCGGCGTATTCCACTGGGCGATGCGGCCGTTCCGGTCTCGGGTCTGGAAGTCGGCCCGCTCGAAGAGGATGACCTTCTTCTGCGCCACCACCACGTCGCTCACACGGTTCCTCGCGACCATGAACCCGTTGGAGGCGTTGCCGACCAGTCGGTTGGGTGAGGTGCCGGAGAACCGGTCCCACTTCTGGTAGCACGCCCAGGAGTACCAGTACGACACGGGGAGGATCCAGGTCATGTCGTTCTGCATGTTCGCCCCGCCCGAGTCGGTCTGCTGCGCCCACAAGGAACGGATACCGACATCGCCGGGCGCGAATCCGGTGCGGATGCGGCTCTGGATGTCCTGGTCGCCGAACATCATGTGCGAGAGCCAGTGGTAGGCGAAAGTCTCATTGCTTTGGGCGCTCTGCGTGCCAGTGCCGTAGTCCCAGCCGATCCCGCCGTAGGCCCATCCCCGCGTCTGGCAGTAGGACTGTGGCACCTTGACCCACGCGCGGTCATCGAGAGCCGTCGTGGGGTCGTTGACCGTGTCGAACGGGTTCATGAGGACTTCTTTGTTGTCCGTGGCGTAGTAGTTGTTGAGCAAAACGTTCTGGTGGAGGTTGTTGAGACTCATCACCCGCTGAGAGGCCATACGGGCCTTGCCTATCGCAGGGAGCAGCACCCCGATGAGCAGAGCGATGATGGCGATCACAACGAGAAGCTCGATCAGCGTGAAGGCCTTGCGCATGATTCACCCCTTGTGCGTGTCGGGTCGCGAACGGACCCTGCCGGGAGACCAGAACAGCCCCCGCGGGATTGTACTGGAACCGCCCGCGATACGCCAGCCTATCGGTCGGGTGGGCCGGCCCCTCTTAATTCCGCAATCAGTCCGCTTCCCACTGCTCCACACGAACCCCCGATGGCAATGCCTCCAGGAAGTGCCGCCCGTACCGAGCGGTACGCACCCGGTCATCCAGAATGACCACCCGCCCGGTGTCCGAACGGCCCCGAATCAGCCTTCCAAAGCCTTGCAGGAAGCGGATGACGGCCCGGGGTAGGGAATCCTCCATGAAGGGGTTTCCCCCGCGGGACTCGATCAGCTCGTACCTCGCCTGGGTCAGCGGTCGGTCCGGAGGATCGAACGGCAGCTTGGTGATGATGACGTTCCGCAACCCCCGCCCCCGGACATCCACCCCCTGCCAGAAACTGGACGCCCCGAGCAGGACGCTGCGCTCGTTCTCGCGGAAGCGCTGCAGGATCGCCGTCCGCGAGCCGTCCCGCCCGTGGGCGAGCACCGGCAGCCCGGCAGCGGCAAGGGGCCCGGCAAGCTCCGACGCGCACCGGTTCAACGCGGCGAAGCTCGTGAACAGCACGAACGCCCCGCCCTCCGTCTCTTCCACATGCCGCAGGATTGCTCGCGACATGGGCGACAGCCTCCCTCCCGGCTCTCCCAGCGGCTGCACAATGACCCGAACCTGCGTCGCGAAGTCGAACGGCGAGCCAAGCTGCAGCGTCGAGGCCCCTTCGCAGCCGAGCCTCCCCATCGCGTGGGCGAACGCGGTCTCTGATCGCTCCGTGGACTCGCCCGGCTTGACGCGCCGCGTGGCCAGCGTGGCGCTCGTCAGGATCACGCTGTGCTCCTGCCTGAACAGACGCTCCCGCAGGATCGGCCCGACTTCGATCGGCGCGCACGCGAACGTCATGCGGCGGTTGAAGCCCCGGGACTCGTCCCCACCCCCGGCCTCCACCCAATAGGCGCAGTCCGGGAGCGTCTGGGAGACCAGTGTCGCGGCTTCCGCTGCGATCATCTCCGCTCGCTGCGAGTAGGCGGTGAGTTCGTACCGGTCTGCATCATTCTTCACGGCGTCCCGCAGACCGCTGAGCCGGAGCGACAACTCACGCAGCGCCGGCGTCAGCACGTTCGTGACGACCCCGGGCTCCCTCAGTCGCTTGCAGGGGGCCTCTCGTCCCGCGTCCTGCGTCCACGGCCCCCCCTCAGTCCGCATCAGACCCGCGAGTTCGTCGAAGAACGCCCTCGCCGCCGCCGCGGCCTGGTCCACCAGCACCAGCGCCCGCTCCAATGCGCCCGTCTCCCCCACCGCGAGCGACAACTGGGGCAGATAGCCCTTGCCGGTCCGAGGGTGGCAGAGCGTCGTCAGCAGGTGCTGCACCCGTCCTTCGGCGAGCGAAACGCCAAAGTGCTCCGCGGCGACTTCCTCAACCATGTGCGCCTCGTCGAAGATGACATGGTCGTACTTCGGCAGGAATCCCACATCCTGAGCTCGGAGCGCCAGGTCAGAAAAGAACAGCGCATGGTTGCAGACCAGCAGGTTGGCCTCCTCCAGACCGGCCCTTGCCTTCTGGAAGAAGCATTGGTCGTAGGTCGGGCACTTTCGCCCCATGCAGTTCCCGGAGTCAGATTGAACTCGGTCCCATACCCCGGACCGTTCGAGCGCCGGAAGGCTGCTCAGCGTGCCGTCCGTCGTGGCGTACGCCCAATCCTCGATCACATGGAGCGAGCGCCTTGCCGCAGCGTCCGCAAAGAGCCGGTCCTGACGTTCGCTCGCCAGCCTCAACCGGCGCACGCTCACGTAGTTCCCGCGACCCTTGACCAGAATCGGCTTCAACTCCGGCCCATCCGCCAAGGCCTGATCCGCGAGCACGTCTCGCAGCACCGGGATGTCCTTCTCGACGAGCTGCTCCTGGAGCGAGATCGTGTGCGTCGCCACAACCACCCGTTCGCCCCGCCGGAGGCACCGCAGGATTGCAGGGACCAGGTACGCGAAGCTCTTTCCTACCCCCGTCCCCGCTTCCACAAGCAGGTGTCCGCGGCGTTCCATCGCGTCCGCGACCGCGAGCGCCATCTGCTGCTGTTCCGGGCGGAACTCAAAGCCGCTTCCCAGCGCCGCAGCGATGGGTCCGGATTCACCAAGGGCTTCGGCCGGTCCGTCGGGCACTCCGCGGAGTGTACGGCATGGTCACGCCGCGAACCGTGCCGCGGACATGGCAGCGCCCCGCCCCACCAGCGAGCGATACGCCACCATCCCCGTCAGCATCACGGTCATGGCCAGCCCCGTCGTCCAGGCGGGCGCCCTGCCGTTCTCCAGCCCCAGGCGGACGGCCTCGAACGCCGCCACGTCCCAGGCCACATGCAGCACCACAGCGGCTCCGAGGCCAACTGGAAGGGCAATCGGTCCAGGCGAGGGCGGGCCTACCAGTGTGCCAAGCCCCCATCCCCCGATGCCGCCCATGACAAGGTGCCCGGCAAGGCGCACGGGTTCCTGCCAGGGCACGCCTGCCGCACCCGGATCGGCTCCGAGGAGCCAGACGCTCTCCTCGAGCGCCGCGCCCAGCCCGGCGAATGAGCCATAGATCAGTCCGTCGATCGGGTCGTTGAAATGACGCCGGAAGCACGCCGCAACCATCGCCACGGCACCGACCTTGCCCAGTTCCTCCAGGACACCCGCGAGAACCGAGAAGAACCCGCTCCCGAGCACCCTCGGGCAGTGATCCGCCACGGTCAGGATGATCCGTCCCTGCACGCGGCCGGCCAGGTACATCATCAGGGCACCCGCCAGCAGCGCGAACGTGATCGCGTACCAGGGCTCACGATCGATCAGGTCGTAGCGGAGCACCACCCACCCGATGAAACAGGCGCAGCCCGCGAGCGTCGCGTAGAGCACCACCGGCTCGACCATGCACGTGCTATCGGCCGTTTCCGCCGGACGCTGAACCCGCCCCCAGCGGGGCCCGGGAGGGCTCTCCGTCCCGGCGCGGGTAGTCTCGGGGCGTCGGGCCGACCTTGGAAAGAACCACCACCCGGCCTGTCGGCGTCTCCATCGTGGTCTCGTGCACCGCACGCAGCATGCGCAGAGCCGGGGCGGCCTCTTCGAGCTCGGCGGCGGCCCTCTGGCCCTTGATGAGCGCGATCAGTCCACCGGGTCCTCCCCCCGCGGGCGCCTTGGCGAACGGCACCGTGAGTTCCGCGAGCACGGGGATCGGCCCAACCGCCCGTGAGACGACCGCGTCGTATCGCTCGCGGTGCCCGCCCTCGCGACCCGCCCCGGACTTCACGCCCCGGTCCTGGCCCGCGGCCTCGGCGCGCGCCTGCAGCACGCGACAGTTCTGAAGACCCAGCGCCACGATCGCCTGGTGGAGGAATGCCGCCTTCTTCCCCGTGGGCTCCAGCAGCGTGAACTGCAGCGAGGGGCAGGCGATCGCGAGAGGGATACCAGGCAGGCCTCCGCCGGACCCCACATCAATGACGCTCGCGCCCTCAGGGAGCTCCGCGAGCACGGCGACGAGGGTCAGCGAGTCCAGGATGTGCCGCTCCCACCCCTTCGCGGGATCGGTGATCGCCGTGAGATTGGCCAGCTCGTTCGCCGCGAGCAGCATCGCGAGAAACCGGCCGAGGCGGTCGGTGTCGCCGGGCTCGAACTCCAGCCCGAGTGCGCCGGCCTGCTCCATGAACTCCGCGGGCGGCGCGAGGGGCTGCGCGCGTGCAAGCTGAAAGTCGAGCGGAGGCCGTGGTGCGTTGGGGGCCATTCGTGCCGCAAGTGTATGGGGAGCGCTACGCGTCCTCTTCTTCCCACTCGAAGCTCTTGCGAAGCGTCACCTTCGGTCTCCGAACGGCGATGCTCCAGATGAGGCCCGCCATGAGCCACTGCGTGACCATGCTCGACCCGCCGTGCGAGACCAGCGGGAGCGTGATCCCGATGATGGGGAGGAGGCCCAGGTTCATGCCGACATTGACGAACATCTGGCCCGCCACAAATCCCGTGAACGCCACCGGGAGAAGCCTTCCGAACGGCTCGCGGCAGAGCCCCGCGGTCCAGAGCGCGCCGATCGCCCACACCACGTACAGCGAGAGGACCGCGACCCCACCCAGGAACCCGAACCTCGCGCATACGACGGAGAACACCATGTCATTGTGCCGCTCGGGGAGCGCATTGAACTTCACGAGCGTCCGGGCACGCCCGTCTCCCAGGCCGTCGATCCCTCCCGCACCGGCGAGCCGCTGCGCGGTCACGCTCTGCATGTTGATGTCGCGGTCTGCGGAGTCATCGCCCTGGAGTTGCATGAACATACCCCGGATACGGGCCTGCTGGTGGGGCATGAGCAGGGGGTACGACGCCGGGGCCGCGAGCATCGCCACAAGCACCACCAGCGCCAGGTGCTTGAACTTCGCGCCCGCCGCGACCAGCACGGCGAAGAGCGCGGGGATGAACAGCAGCGCCGAGCCCAGATCCGGCTGGAGGGTGATGAGCCCGACCGGGATCGCCGTGATGAACGCCGGCGGGGCAAGGCCCAGAAGCGTGCGGTGGTTGGCCTTGTACCGAAGGTACCACGCGATGACGCAAGCCCACGCGATCTTCGCGAGCTCCGTCGGCTGAAAGTCCACGGGGCCGAGGTCGATCCAGCTCCGTGCGCCGTTGCGGGGCCTCACCAGCCAGCTCGGTACGACCGGGATGAGCAGGAACAGCAGCAGCCCGACCGACAGCGCCAGCAGCACCCACGACGCGTAGCCGAACCACCGATAGTGAGGCAGCGCGATCGCCCCCGCCGCCGCCAGTCCCGCCAGCAGGTACGTCGCCTGCCTCATGGCGAGGGGCGTCAACTGAGAGAGCGGATGCCCGGTGGCAGTCGCGCCGACATCAATGGCGGCGATCCCGATCAGCGCCAGCAGGAGGGAAGCCCCGATCGTCAGCCACGCGGGCCCTGCCCGAGCCAGCACTCCCACGACCGCGCGAACCCCGGCCATCACCCTCGCGTTGGATGTCTGCGCGTGCGCGAATCCCATTCAGAGGTACCCTTCTTCGATCAGCGCACGCACGATCTGGCTGCAGATGGGCCCGGAGACCTTGCCGCCGGACCCGCCGTAGTCCACAACGACGGACACTACATACCGAGGTCTGTCGCGACCCACCAGCACCACGAACCAGGAGTGGTCGCCTTCTTCTGCGATCTGCCCCTTGAGCGGCCCGTTCGGGCCATCGGGGTCGTTGATCACGATCTTCGGCGCGGTCGCCGTTCCGGTCTTTCCCCAGACTCGCACGCCCGGGATGTCAAACACGGGCTCCTGGTGCTCGTTCCCCTGCGCGTCGGCCACCATGATGTGGTGCCCAGTGCCCGATCGGTCATTGACCGACCCGGAGAGGCCCGCCATCGCGGCGTTGATCGCCGCGGAGGGGATTTCCAGATCCACGGGCTCGTCGCGCGGGCGACTGGTAATGACGCGCGGGGCCACATAGACGCCCCCCCGCGCGATCGTGGCGTACGCGGACGCCGCGTGCATCGGGGTCCAGGTCACGGGCCCCTGGCCGATGCCCATCTGAATGGCATCCCAGATCTGCACGCCGTATTCGGGCGAGTCGCTCCGGAAGCCGAGCCGCCCGCCGACCTCCCCGCCCACGCCAAGGTCGAAGGTCCTGCCGACATGGAACTCCTCGTACGAGTCGATGACGCCCCGGGGACCCAACCGCTGCCCAAGCGTAAAGAAGAAGATGTTGCAGGAGACCATGATGGCCTCTTCCGCGTTTGGCTCGTGACCCAGGAACGCGGTGTGCGTCTGCTGGAAGCGCTTGTAGATCCAGCATCGGAACTGGTTCGGCCGATTCTCAAAGAGGTGACCCGTGCAGTCGATTGTCTGGGAAAGGCTGTAGTTCCCGCGTTTGACCGCCTCGCACAGCAGCACTGGCTTCACGATCGATCCGGGCGTGTAGTACTTCCCGGTCGCCCGGTTCACGAGCGGCGTGTTGACCTCGTCCTTCAGCAGGTCGGCCATCTCGCTCCGCATACGGAGCCGCCCCGGGGAGGGCATGGAGACCATCGCGAGCACATCGCCGGTCTCGACGTCCAGCACGACCGCCGCTCCGTTCAGCGGAGACCCCGCGGGCTTCGTAGCGCTCTCCTGCTTGTGCCAGGGCTGCACGCTGGCGAGACCCGCGGCGGGAGTCATGATCGCCTGCACCTTGGCCTGCAGCATGATGTCCAGCGCCAGGTGCACATCCCCGCCCGGACGGGCCGGGAGGGCCTCCCGGGCCCCGGTGTCCAGGTGCGTGGTGAGGAATCCTCTGAGGCCCCTCAGCGTCAGCTCCTCGGAACGCTCCACTCCCGTCGCACCCACGCGGTCCCCGTCCCGGTAGGAGCCCAGGTCCACGCCCAGTCCCTCGTACGCACGCTGCCGCTCCGCCGGGTTCGCGAGCAGATAGGCGTCTCGCCTCTCGGCGTCACCGACGGTCCGGACGAGCCGCCCTTCGCGTTCTTCCTCGACACTTCCGAAAACGCGGTCCCGCATCGTCCCCAGCACGTGCAGCGCCACACCCTCGAGCTCGACTGCGAGCGGCTCCTCCGACCTCAGAGGTGATGGGAACGCGGACCGATCCAGCGACACGACCAGCGACTCAAACGGGTACTCCCTGTCCCCCGAGTCTCGCACCACGAGCCCGGGGATGAGATCGACCTCCACCGTCGCCTCGGCGTTCGCCTGACGCAGACGATCCTCGACGCCGGGGAGCGGCACGCTTGCTGCTTCTTCCGCCAGCCGACGGCATTCAAACCCCACCTGGTCGCCGACGCGCGAGACGAGTACGTGTGCCTGTGTTCGTTCCACGATGGGCTCATCCGCACGCCGCCGCATCGCCCGCTGCTCGCGTTCGTCGGGCGTCTCGCCCCGGGCGGCCCAGGATTCCAGCTCCGCCTTCAGCCGCTGCTCGCTGAGGTGCTTCTGCCTTCCCTCGACGCGCCTGATGACTTCGTCTCGCCGTACTTCGAGCTCCGATCTCGTGACGCCCGCGGCCGCCGCGAGCCGGTTCCACGCTTGGTCGGCGTGCGACTGAAAGGGGGGCAGAAAGCGCTCCGTGAGCTGCTCCCTCCCCTCGGGGCCGAGGCCCGCCCAGCCAGAGCCCGCGGATCGCCGGGCAGCGTCCCGAGCCGCGGCCCGCGCCCACTCGCCGCTGATCACGGGGTAGGCCACCGCCAGGTCATAGCTCGGACGGTCCTGGGCGATGACGCGTCCCTTTCGATCCAAAATCCGGCCCCGCACCGTCGGAGTCTGCACGCTCCTGATCAGCCTCGATTCCGCCTGGCGACGCAGATCCTCGCCGCGCACAATGGACAGGTTGGCAAGCTGCGCCGCCAGAGGCACCGTGCCCGCCGTAACCAACAGCAGCACCACCAGCAACCTGCGGTGGAACATCTTTGGAATGAGCGTTTTGACAAGCATCGCGCGGCGTCCGGTCGGGCCGACGCCGGCCCGCGCTTCCCATCGACCAACCTACGCCCCCAGGCTCACTTTCGGCCCCCGTCGGCCAGCCGGATCTCTCCCGACACGCGGTCATACTCCGGCACCACCTCCAGCCAGTCCCGCCGCGAGCAGGCCGTGACATCGGCCCCGAGCCCCTGCGTGATGAGGTTCCGCCCGCCCCTGCTGGACCGCATCGCGCCCTCCAGGTCGTCTTTCGCCCCACGCCAGGCCAGCATGGCCAGCCTCGCGCCGTCATCTCCAGTCAGCGAGCGACCGGCGGCTACCAGCCGGTCCGCCATGGCACCCGCCGGGAGCACGTCATCGAGACTCACCTCATCCCGCGTACCGCAGCACAGGAGGTGCACGGGCCTCGGGTCGGGTTCGACCGCACTGCACACCGCGACGAGGTTGGCGAACGAGCCCACGAGCACCCGCTCCGCGCTGGCCGCGTGCAGCAGCGCCGCCGTCCCGTTGGTGGTCGTGAAGACGACAGTCCGGCCGGCCACCCTGTCGGATGTGTAGCTGGCTGGCGAGTTGTCGAGTTCAAACCCCGGCACCCGCACGCCGCCACGCTCTCCGCCGCAGACCACCGCGACGCCCGCAGCCCGCAACGCCGCGGCCCGGCCCTCGGCTTCCGCCACCGAGAGGACCGGGACCACCGCCCGGGCGCCCGCGGCGAGCGCCGCGGCAATCGTGACACTCGCCCGAATCGCGTCAATCACGACGACCACGCCGCCGGCCAACACCCTCAGTTCGACGTCCGACACGTGAAGGTGCACGTGGAGAGGCCGGGGGCCGACAGGATGTGCCGGAGGCGGGGGCAGGTCTGGAGCGGACATCGTCGGAGCGTACGCCGAACCCGTTACTTGCCGTAGGCCTGGACGACCTTCCCCCCGGCGCAAATGACGGTGATCTCGAGGGAGGACGATTTCCAGGTGTAGGTCTGCTGGGAGTTGCCGCTTGAGGAGCCGGCAACGCCCGCACCGGATATGGACATGCCGCTCTGGTCTGCCCGCTCCCCCTTGCCCAGGATTCGCTCGACCTCCTGGATGGTCATCCCGGGCTTGATGCGGTCCAGGTTCGCCTGGGTCACCTTGCTCTCACACGCGACCATCAGCGAGAGCAACCCGATCAGGACAGGGGTCAGAATGCGGCTGCGCATGGCGGGCTCCTTTGGCGGCAGTCTACCAGTCGCCGGCAACCGCCGCCCCGGTGCTAGCCCGGGCCTGCAATCGACAGGCATGCCGGCCGGAGCCGGGTGATACTACAGCCCGGAGCAGGGCTGGTCCGATAGAAAAACGATCCAAGGAGACACTCCCATGGCGGAAACGGGCGAACTGACGGTAATCGGGCAGGGCACGGTTCTTCGGGGCGAACTCCAGGCCGCCGGCCCGGTGCGGGTGCTCGGGACGCTCGAAGGCCAGGTGAGTTGCACGAGCGAACTGCACATCGGCCCGTCGGCGCAGGTGTCCGCGAGCGTCGAGGCCGAAACCGTGGTCGTCGAGGGCCGCGTGCAGGGCGACATTCTCGCCCGGCAGCGCCTCCAACTCGGGCCCAAGGCCAATGTGCAGGGTGACATTACCTCCGGCGCGCTGACCGTCGCCGAGGGTGCGACGTTCGTGGGCCGCGTCGCGGTGGGCGGCGAGGCCGTGAGCGGCTTCCGGAAGCCGACATCCGAGACCAAGCCTCGCACCGCCAAGACTCCCGCGACGGAGCCCAAGCCCGAGGCGACGACCGCCGATTGGCTCGGTCAGCAGGCCAAGACCCCGAGCTGGGTGAAGGCCGCCGCGGGCACCGACGCCTGAATGACACGACCGCCAGCAGGAGGAGCCCTGACGCATGGGCCGCCCGGCGACGAGAGACGTGGTGTGCTACCACTGTCGGGGCCGCATCGAAGTGCCCCGGTCGGCACGCACGGTCACGTGCCCCTGCTGCTTCAAGGGTCTCCTGCTCGACGATCTGGTGGTTAGCACCTCCGGCTGGCCCGGGAAGCTGGAGACCTGCGGGGTGGTGCGCATCAACAAGCGGGCGCGGACCGTGACCCGTTTCGTCCAGGCGGGCGATGGGGTGGAGGTTCAGGGCGTGCTCGAGGCGAAGGTCTGCACGAGCGGCGGGGTCGTGGTTCGCCGGGGCGGGCACGTCAAGGGCGACATCGTGGCGACGAGCATCACCGTGGAGCCCGGGGCCACCCTCGAGGGCCTGAGCCTTTGTATCAGGCCCCTTCCTTCTGCATCGCGTCAATGAACTCGTTGGATTCCGCGATGGCCCGCTCCATCTCCTTGATGAGGCCGGCGATGTCGGTCTGCATGCGATCCGCGTTGTCCTGCAGCGAGGCGATGGCCCGGGCCGTGAGGTTGTGCTTGAGGAACAGCTTCTGGTCGCGGAACGCCGCGAGGACGGGGTCCATCTTGCTCGCCGCGGACTTCATGACAGAGATCAGCCGATCGTAACGTCCCTGAGTGTCGTCCAGAAGCCGTTCGCTCTGCCGCCGAAGGTCGGGGCTGGAGTACTGCGCCAGCTCGGCACGCCACTCCTCGAACACGAGCTTGGCCACGCGCTCCGTGTGCGAGATCTCGTCCTTCACTGCGTTGGCGCGGGACTCCGCCCTGTCGTACTGGTCGGAGAGCTTCTTGTAGCGGGTCTCAAGCTCTCCTCCTTTCGCGCCTGTCACCGCCATGAACTCATCGAGTGCAGAGGCGAACTGCTTCTTGGCCGCCTGCTGCTCATCGCGGGTGTCCTTCACGGCGTCGACGAGCTGGTCCCGCTTCGCGTACCCGAAGGATTCCTTGAGATTGATGGTCGCGTTCTTCGCCGCGCCACACCCCGCAACGCCCGCCAGCACCAGCACGCACATCGCGACAAAGACGACGGACTGAACCCGCATGGCCTTCTCCTTCGATGACGCCCCGGCACCCCGGGGGGCACAGGACAACGGTAGGAACCCTCTCGCGGGTGCCTAATCGGTCCGTCCGCGGTTCACCGAGCGGGTGAACTCGTCCACCAGGGCCGAGGCTGCCCCTACGTCGCGGTCCATCTCCGCCCGCGCCGCTGCGAACTTCTGGCGGGATTCCTCGCTCTGCGTGACCTCCATCGGCGTCAGCCGGTCCGCCTGATGCGAGAACAGGAGCATCCGGTCCGCCAGATGGCGTGAGACCGGTGCGAACCTCTCCTGAGCTGCCGCCAACGCTCGCATCACGGCTTCCAGCTTCGCGGAGAGAGCCCGCAAGTTGTGCTCGGCGGCGTCGCGCAGGTCCGGGTCCTCGTAACTGCCCAGTTCCTTGTCCCAGCGCTCCACGATATCGTCCACACGCACCCGGGCAAAGCTGACCCGCTCCGCCGCCGTCTCGATTCGGGCCTGAGCCCGCATGAGGTCGCGCCTGGTGGCATCGAACGCGGCTCGCGGGGTCGTCTGCTGGAGCGCGGCGGGCTCGGAGAGATCCAGTGAGCGGCCGAGCTGGTCCCTCGCGATGCCCTGCGCAGCCGCCGCGTAGCTGAGCGCACGGCAGACCTGCCCGAGTCGATCTCGGGCGAAGGGCTCGGGAGCGGGCGTCGACCGGCAGGAAGCCAGGGCGAAGAGGAGCACCAGGGAGAGCGTTGCCGCCAGGCTGTGTGTCGGGGGTCGCACGGGAGGAGCATACACCGGGCCGCCGCGTCTCGAACCGCCGCCCGCTGCGCGGACGTACTCTAACGCCCCATGAGCGCCTCCCCGGTCGTCACTCGCTTCGCCCCCAGCCCCACCGGACACCTCCATGTCGGAGGGGCACGCTCCGCCCTGTTCTGCTGGGCATATGCCAAGAACCAGGGCGGCCGGTTCATGCTCCGCATCGAGGACACTGACGCCGCCCGAAGCAGCGATGACTCGGCCAGGGGCATCATGGAGGACCTTGCGTGGCTGGGCATCGAGTGGGACGACGGGCCGGTCCTCTCGCTGGCTGACGGGCGAACCGTGGGCGGGGACGCCCGGGGCGTGGGCCCCTACTTCCAGGCCCGGCGCGTCTCTCTCTATAACCGCTGCGCCGAACAACTCGTGAAGGCCGGGCGTGCCTACCCCGCGTTCGAAACCCCGGAGGTCATCGACGCGCAGCGTCGCGAGGCGGTCGCGGCGAAGAAGACGTACCGCTACCCGCGCCCGGAGGAGATCGAGCCGGGGCGTTTCAACGACGCCCTGAAGGCCCGCTGGGACCGGGCGCTCGCCGGAGAGTCGCACGTCCTGCGCTTCGTCGCCCCCGCCCACGAGATCATTGTGCAGGACCGGGTGCTGGGCGCCGTGAAGATCGCGGCGGGAGAGCTCGATGATTTCGTCATCCGCAAGGCGGACGGATTCCCCACGTACCACTTCGCGGTCGTGGTGGATGACGAGACCATGGGTGTCAGCCACGTGATGCGGGCGCAGGAGCACCTGGCGAACACGCCAAGGCATGTCGCGCTCCAGCAGGCCCTTGGCTTCCGCACGCCGATCTACGCGCACATGCCTCTCATCATGAACATGGACAACTCCAAGATGAGCAAGCGTGACAAGGCCAAGGCCGCGCGCGCCAAGCTGCAGGAGCGTGTGTCCAAGGGGCTCACCCCTGCCGCTGCCGCGGCGGCGCTCGAGCTGCCTGAGTCCGAGGTCGCCTCGTTCCTCGCCAAAGACAACGACTCGCTCGCGGTCGCGGAGCGGATCGCCCGCGTCTATGACGTGACGCTGCCGGAGATCGAGGTATGCGACTTCAGAGCCGCGGGCTATCTGCCGGAGGCGATGTGCAACTTTCTCGGCCTCCTCGGGTGGAACCCGGGGATGAAATCCCCGGATGGGAAGGACCTGGAGAAGTTCGATCTGGCGTTCCTGCGCCAGCACTTCTCCATCGAGCGGATCGGCCGCACAAACAGCAAGTTTGACCGTCTGAAGCTCCTGGCGTTCAACGCGGACGCCATCGCGGCGCTGCCGGACGCCGAGTTCGCCGCACGCTGGCGCCACTGGTGCGAGGAGTTCGAGCCCGCGCTCGTCCGCGCCGTGCCGACGGATCGCTGGCCTTGGCTCGCCCGGGCGGTGAAGGCCCGCGCACGAACGCTGCGGGACGGGGCCAAGGCCGCGGCGTTTGCGCTGCTCGATGACGCGTCCTATACCCTCGACCAGGGCGCAGTCGCCAAGCACCTGCAGAGCGCCGGCGGGGCGGGCCTTCGCCTGCTGGCCGACGCACGCGCGAGACTCGCTGCGGCGGAACCCTTCGAGCCCGAGGTCCTCCACGGGGTGCTCGAGCAGATGGCTCAGCAGAACGGCGGCATGGGGCTCGTGGCGCAGCCGATCCGCGTTGCGATCGCGGGCGTCGCCGTCAGCCCCCCACTCCCGGAGTCGCTGGCGGTGCTCGGCAAGGCGCGGGTCCTCGCACGGATCGACCGGTGCATCGGCCTTGCATCGACCTGAACAGGCACCCCGCGCGAAAGCCGCCTGCCGGGGTGTGTGACAGGCGGCCCTCGCTCTCCTCCGGACTTGGGTCAGCAGCCGCCGCCGGCCACGGCGTTGATCAGGGCCCCCACGTCGTCCTGGTCAACGTTGCCGTCACGGTTGAAATCCGGGTCGATGCCCGTGGGGTTGTCGCCGCCGCCGATGACATTGATGAGGTACAGCACGTCATCCTGATCGACGTTCCCGTCCTCGTTGAGATCGGGCTCGCAAATGGCGGTAAGGCGCACTCCGTTGGGGAGGTAATCCACGCGGAACCCCTTCGTGTCGGTGACCGCGAAGATCCCCGTGCGCAAGGACCCCGTGATGATGTCGAAGGTCTCGCCGAGGCCGGGCGTATAGCCCGTCGCGCGAGCGTAGAGCGTGCCGTCGATGGTCATGGGCGAGTTGCTGCTGATGGTGTCGAAGTTGGAGGAGCTGTTGCCGGGCCCGGTCACATCGATGCGGATCTCGGAGGTCGGGGTGCAGGTGAGTTGCCTCCTGGGCTGGAGCGAGCCGACCGCCGCCGGGCCGTCGCCCGGGGCCAGGATTCCCTGGTTGACCACGGTCGCCTGGAACCGGCCCAGACCGGCGATCTCATGCCCCGGACCGTTGGTGATGACCTGCCCCCCGCCGTTGTCGGAGAGGTAGGCCGTGTCGAGATTGCCGGGGAATGCGTTGAGAACCAGCGTTCCCGAGCCCGACAGCGTGAGGGCGTTGAGCGCTCGCACCTGCGTTGCAGCGTTTGCCCCGGCCGTGTTGAGAACGATCCTGCCGTGGTTGGTGATCCCGCCGATGAGGCGCAGTTCGTTCCCCTGGGCCACCCGCCCATCACCTTCGAGCGTGACCGCGTTCATGTGGTTGGTGCAGGTCGCGTCCCACAACCCGCCGGGCAGAGCCCGCAGGATTCCGCCCGTGACGAACGAGTTGCAGAGGACAACTGAAGAGCCCGACTCCGCCTCGACAAGCCCCGATGCGGACTGGTTGAGTGTCAGGCCGTTCATGAGCAGCGTGCCGCCGGCCATGGCCTTCATCAGATTGTTGTTCGTCTTGGTGCTGCCGTTCAGGCGGAGCGTGCGGCCGGTCTGATCGGCGAGGACCCGCCCGTTGTTGACAAAGTTCGAGTGGATGGTCCCGCACCCTCGGATCGTGTGGCCGGGACCGTTTGTCGTGGTCTGACCTCCGCCGTTATCGAAGAGGTAGGCCGAGTCGAGGTTGCCGGGATATGCGTTGAGCAGCAGCACCCCGTTGCCGGCGAACGTGGTGTCCGAGAGCGCCCGGATGAGCGTTCCCGAGTTGAGCCCGGAGGTGTTGAGAACGATCTGCCCGTTGTTGGTGAGGGCGTCGGGGGTCGCCAGCCGGAGCTCGATCCCGGGGGTGATGCGCATCTCGCCGGAAAAGGTCACTCCCTCCTGGAAATGCGTGGTGGAGGCGATGGTGACCAGGCCGGTGGGCCCGGTGGAACGCACGAGCCCGCCGCGGATCGTGCTGCCCGAGATGGTGACGCTGGCGTCAGAAGCGAGCAGCTCTCCCGGCCCCGTCAACTGGTTCAGTGTGCAGGCGCTGACCCCCAGGTTCCCGCCATTGGTGCTGCGCATGAGCGACCGATTGACCTTCGTCGAGCCGTTGAGGTCGAGCGTCCGCCCGGCGAGGTGTGCATCGACAAGGCCGTCATTCTCGAAGTTCGAGTAGATGCGCCCTGTTCCACGGATCGTGTTATCGGCATTGGTGAAGACCTGCCCCCCGCCGTTGTCGAACAGATAGGCGCTGTCGAGATTCGAGGGGTGCGCGTTGAGCTCGACAACCCCCCCACCGGAGAGTGTGAGCGAGCTCAGACTTCGAACGAGCGTGCCGCTATTCGCACCCGTGCTGTTCACCGTGATGACGCCCTGGTTTGAGATCGAGCTGGTGAGCCGCATCTCGTTGCCTGGCGCGAGGGTGAAGGCGCCCTCCATCTGAACACCCCCGAAGTGCGACGTGCACACCTGCTGCAACCGGAAGCCGGGCATCGCGATCAGCCGCCCGCCGGTGACCGTGGCGCCGCAGATGGTGACATCTCCGCCCAGGGCCCGGACCTCCCCGGCGCCGGTCTGATTCAGCGTCGTGGCGCGGATGTCCAGCGTTCCCCCGTTCTCCGCCCGAAGGACCCCGGAGTTTGTCTTGGTCGCGCCGTACAGGCTCAGCGTGCGGCCGCTGGCATCGGCGGTCACCAGCGCCGTGTTGACGAAGTTCGGATAGATGCGTCCGGAGCCACGGATCGTGGGGCCGAGGTTCGAGAACACCTGCCCCCCGCCATTATCTTGAATGAAGGCGCTGTCGAGGTTTCCGCCGTTGGCGTTGAGGATGAGCTGCCCGGACCCGATCAGATCAACGTTTGTGAGCGCCCGGACGAGGGTGCCGGAGTTCACGGCGCTCCGGTTGACGGTAAACGTTCCGTCCAGCGCGAGCTGGGTAATCAGGCGAGCTTCGGCACCAAACTCCATCACGAATGGCCCCTCGATGCCGGCGCTCGCGTAGTGGCTGGTGCAGGTGTTCCTGACCTCGCCCCCGTTCACCGCCTCGATGGTCCCGCCGCTGATCGTGCTGTTGCAGATGGACACCAGCCCCGCGTCCGCGGCGATCGTCGCGGCAGGGATCTGGTTCACCGTCGTGGACGTGATCAGCAACTCGGCACCAGCCTGCGCGCGGAACGCGCCGTTGTTGTTCTTGGTTGAGCCGTTGAGGTCGAGCCTGGCGCCGCCGACATCCGCGATGACTACGCCGTTGTTCGTCAGGTTGCCATACACCGCGCCGACACCGAGAATCGAGTGCGAAACTCCGTTGGTAAGGGTCTGGCCGCCGCCGTTGTCGGTGATGTAGGCCGAGTTGAGGTTGCCCGGGAACGCGTTGAGCCTGAGTTGACCGATGCCGTCGAGCAACAGCGGGTTGATGAGCCGGAAGAGCGTGCCGGAGTTCGCACCGGTCGCGTTGATCAGAATGGTGCTGCTGTTCGTGCACGAGCCGGCGATTCGCAGCTCGATTCCCGGAGACACCGCGATCGTCGCGGCGAGGTTCGCCGCCTGGATCGAACCGACGGTGGTGGTTGACGACACGGCAATGGTGTACGCCCCGGGGGCCACCACCTGGGCGATCTCGCCCCCGGTGTCCGGCACGTCGCTGGGGGACCAGTTCGATGCCACGTGCCAACTGCCCGAACCGCCATTCCAGTCGCGGACCTGCGCCTGTGCCGTCGCGCCGATGGCCATCCCGGCCACACAAGCAATGACCGCCGCCCGAGAACCACGGTTCGTTACGCAACGCATCATGACGCTCCCTCCCGGGCCCCTGGGCCTCGGCACCACACCGGCAGACTGGATCGGAGGCCGTGCGCGGCCGCCGCCCATCCTCGCTAGCGTGATGCGCGGACATTCTGACATGAAAGCCGGAATTCCGCGAGAGGGAATGCGCGAAAACAAGTCACCGGCGTCCGTCGGGGGACCGCGTCAGGCGGGGTCTTGGGCCCGCGGCTCCCGCAAAACCACCCCTCTCGGCTTCCCGAGAGGGGTGGGATACGAGCAGTTCAGCAGGGGCAGGCGCCACCGCCGACGACATCGATCAGAGCACCGACGTCGTCCTGGTCGACGTTGCCGTCGCAGTTGAAGTCGGGGTTAATGCCGGTGGGGTTGGAGCCGCCACCCACCACGTTGATGAGGTAGGAGATGTCGTCCTGGTCCGCGTTGCCGTCCTGATTCATGTCAGGATCGCAAGATGGGGCCGGGTTGACGATGAGGCGAGCCTGGTTGGAGTTGACGCTCCCGCAGGCATTGGAGACTACGCAGCGGTAGTTGGCGGAGTCGCCAAGTGCAACCGGGCTGAGCGTGAGCATGGGCCCGTTGGCGCCGGAGACGTTGCCGCCGTTCACGAGGTTGACGTTGTTGCGCTGCCACTGGTACGCCACGCCGGGATAGCCGCTTGCGGTGACTATGAAGTTCACCGTCGAGCCCTCGATCACGATCTGCCCGGATGGCTGGCCGGAGATCGCGGGCGCGACGCCGTTGATCGTGATGGACCAGGTCTCCGTGTCAGCCCCGGAGGCGTTGGTCGCCTGGATGCGGACGTTGGCAACGCCGCCGGTGGGACTCGGCCATGTGACCACGCCCGTTGCGGGGTTGATGCTCATGCCGGCGGGACCGTTCACGAGCGTCCAGGTGATGCCCGCCATGCAGCCCGGGTCGGTCAGCGCGGGAACGGGGCCGACGTACGTGCTCGGAGCACAGGCGATGGTCTCGTTCGGGACGTCCACAATGACGGGCGCCGAGGGCGTCACGGTGATGGACCAGGCCTCTTCATCGAAGCCCTCGGTGTTGGTGGCGCGGATCAGGACGTTGGCAACCCCGGCAACCGGGTTGGGCCACGTCACCACGCCGGTAGCGGCGTTGATGTTCATGCCCGCGGGGCCGGAGGTGAGCGACCAAGTCACCGGGTTCATGCAGGCCGCGTTGGTGAGGGTGGGCGTTGGCCCGGTGTAGGCGCCGGCGCAGGCGTGGGACACGTTCCCGATGGCGGTGATGACGGGGTTCAGCCGAGCGACGCTGAGAGTCCAGCTTTCGGAGTCGCTTCCGTCGCTGTTGGTCGCGGTGACGGTGATGAGGTGATTCCCGATCGTCGTGGTGGGCCAGGAAACCACCCCCGTGGCCGGGTTGATGGTCATGCCCGCGGGACCCGCAGTGAGGGACCAGGTGAGCCCGGTCATGCACGAGGGCTCGGTGACCGTGGGCGTCGGGCCGGCGTAGGAGGTGCCGCAGGTGTCGCTGGTGCTGCTGATGGGGGTAATCACCGGCGCGGTGACGGACTCGGTGAACGTGGTGCGCAGCCGGAAGTAGCCGTTGCCCCACGCCGTGGCCGAGGGGGGCCAGGAGCCGAAGTTCGTCACCCGGACCTTCACGGTCTGACCGGCGGTCATGACGGTGCTCGCCCTGGAGTCACGGACGGAACCGGACTGGGTGCAGTTGATCGCGGAATCGTCGTTGCATGTGAGCTGAGTGCTGGTGTCCGTCGCGCAGGCGCTGTGGATGGAGAGGACCGAGTCCATTCCCTCATCGACGCCGGGGAAGTCGTGCGTGCCGCACGTGTCGACGATGAGCGTGCCGTTGCAGGACGCGGTGAAGGTGTACCAGACGTCGCGGTTGCTTCCGGTGGTGCCGCCGCAGGTGGCGTCGCCGTCGTTCCCGGCGCCAAAGACGGAGCCGAAGATCGTCGTGCCCGGAACGAGCGTCTGCGCGATGCTGCAGACGCTCTCGCTCGGGTTGTCGGGGCCGGTGATGTTGAGCGTGATGTCACCGGTGTTGGTGGAGAAGCCGGCCACGCGGATGTAGTAGATGTTGCCGGCAACGCCGCTGAAGGTCACGCGGGAGTTCAGTCCGTTGCTCGGGCAGTTGGTGCTGCCGGCGTCGTCGTTGCAGGCCACATCGTTCGCTGGGGTGCCGGGGCAATCTGAGTGGACCGAAAGCACCGTGTCGAACGCCGACCCGCAGGTGTCGATCGTGACCGTCCCGGAGGCTGGCGGGCTGAAT
The DNA here is from genome assembly GCA_021405315.1 of Leptolyngbya sp. PLA1. GTDB lineage: Bacteria > Planctomycetota > Phycisphaerae > Phycisphaerales > UBA1924 > RI-211. Next base: position 1,998 of record QWIH01000014.1, on the reverse strand, counting down.
CGCCACCAGACATCGTTTCGACCGACCGAGGCACTGGAGGTGGAGCTACCGCACGGATGCGCCGCCCCGTCGCTGGTCGCACCGACGTTGGAGCCCGTGTAGGTCCCGTACCCGGTGATCAGCGTGGCCGCCGTGCACATGTTGTTGGCGGGCGTCACGGACACTCCCGAGAGGCACGCCCGGCTGTCGGCGTGGGCATCGATCTGGGCCTGGCTGTCAACGCCAACGGCCCCCACGAAGGTGTTCGTGCAGGTGATCGACGGGTTCATGGTCGAACTGCACGAGGAGGTGCAGTGCTGGGCGCTCCAGTTGTGCCCGATCTCGTGGGCCGTCAGGTCGCTCACGCACGCGAACGAGGAGCTGAAGTCCGACTGGGAGAGGCCGTAGCCGGACCCCGTCGTCGTGCTGGCGCAGATCACCCCGACGTAGGCGATGCCGATGATGTTGCTGTCGATTTCCTTGCCCGTGAACAGGTGGGCCACGTCGCGGCTGATCGCCGTCTGGTTCGCGTTCCACTCGCTGCGGAACTCGCCCAGCAGCGTGCTGGAGTTGGTCGATGTGTACGGATCCGCCGCGGTCGTCCGCACGATCTGCGTCCCGATGCGGTGCGTGATCTGCACGTCACGCTGGTACTGATGGTTGATCACGTTGATCACCGCCGCGATGCGCCCCTGCGTCTCGACGCTGCTGGAGCCGTGATCGAGGTAGTACTCGTAGTCCGCGTCGGTCGCGACCAGGGCCTCGCAGTACGTCGCGGAGCAGACGCCCCGCTCGCCGTAGCCGGCTTCGTGGCGATGCGCCTCCTGCTCCAGCGTGTTGCCGCACTCGCCCTGACACTCGCTGTCGCCGCTCTTGTAGACGACGTGCAGGCTGGGGTGCGCCCCGGGGATGAAGTCCGAGAGTGGCTGCACGTAGCGCCGGGTACCGTCGGGCATCCAGATGGCCAGCAGCAGCTTGCCGCCGACGATGGAGCCCGCGACGCGCGCGTCTTCACCCATACCGGCGACGGAGCCCGTGTACGTGGTCTCCTCGCCGGGATCGACCGCCTGGTATCCGCCCCCGTCGATCTGCTCGATGAGCATGTAGTTGTCCGCGCGGATCGAGTTCGGCTCGAGCGCGATCGGGAGTTCCTTCATGTCCTCCGTCGGGATGCGCAGCAGCATCGATCCACGCGCCGCCGGCACGTCGATCGGCACCACGATTCCCCCGCGGAGGCCGTTCAGGTTCAGGTCCGACACGTAGATGACCTGCTCGGCCGTCGTAGCTCCCTCCGGCTGGACCTGCGCCCCCGCGGGCCGTCCCGCGAGAAGCGACAGCACAGCCGCCGCGATGGACGCGGCGATACGCACCCGTCCCCTGACTCGGTTCAGTTCCATGATCCTCTCCTGGTTTCACTCGCGCGAGCAAAGAGCAACAACAAGCACTCCGGGCCTCGCGCATGGCCCGCCGGCACCCTCGGCGAGCATACCGAGTGTCGCACGCCGTGGTGAGGAAAAAACCCCAACTTCATCCGCCGCCGACTCGCAGCATTCTGGCGACCGGGGGTGCATCCTCAACTCGATCCGAGAACAGCGACCTCGCTCCCCCACGACGTTCGCACCGCGTCGGGCCAGGCCTTCAAGTGCGTAAAGACGGCCTGCAGCCGATCGAGCTCGGGGATGGAGTGCGGCTCCACCTCCAGCGCCCGCCGCGCCGCGTCCAGCGCCTCCTCGCGCCGCGCCGTCTGCGCGATGATCTCCGCCAGCTTGATGCGGATCTGCTTCACCCCGCTGGCGTCCTCCTGCAGGGGGATCAGCCGCCGGAGGATGATCACCAGATCGTCCTTCTTCCCGGTCTGGTCGAAGATGTCGCGCAGGGCCTCCATCGCGCCCTTGTGGCGGGCGTCGCGCTCCAGCGCGGCCTTGAAGTACGGCACCGCGTCGTCGGGCTTCTGCAGCCGCTCGAAGAGGACCCGGCCCAGCCGCTCGTTGAGGCGCACCAGCTCCCGGGGATCGACGG
>QWIH01000013.1 GCA_021405315.1 Leptolyngbya sp. PLA1 | reverse complement strand
GGCGCCGGGTCCGCGTGGAACTGGACCTGGATCGCGACGGCGTCGCCGACGCCGCGCGGGCGCTGAACGCGGTGCTCATGGTGCGTGCCTGAGCGGGGCCGGGCCGAACGGAAAGGGGGGAAGGATGCTGCTGCTGCTGAGCCCGACACGGGTGCGGTTCGGGGGCCAGGAATGGACGCACGTGCGCACGCTGACCATCTCGCGCGAGGCGTCACGGCGCGTCGTGGACTTTGCCGATGCCGGGCCTCACGCGGTCTTCGCGGACGCGCCCGAGGTGCTGACGCGGCTGGAGGTGCGCCAGGAACTGACCTCGACCAGCCTCGAGGCCCCGGCTCCCGGCCAGCGCGCCGTGCTCACGGCCCAGGCATCCGCCGGCCCGGGCAACGGGCGTGCCGTCACGCTCTCCGCGGACGCGGTGGTGCTGAGCGTCCGCGTCGAGGCGGGCGGGGAGCGGCGGATCGAGCTTGTCGCACTCTCGGCCACCGGCGCCGCCGACCCGATCACGATCGAGGCCGTCTGAACCCGGAACTGTCACCGCCCGGCGTCCCGCCGAGGCACGGAGCACCGCATGTCGTCCTTCAAGTCGCTCAATCTGTTCGGCTCCGGGCCTCACCGCTTCCGCACAGGCCCCCGGGGCCAGCTCGTCACTCAGGACTTCTTCGTCGGGGGCACCGGCGGGGGCAGCACGGCCCAGGGCCTCATCGACTACGACGTGATCGTCACAGGGAGGCTCGTGGCCACCTCCGAAGCCGCGCTCTGGACGCTCCGCGACGCCATCCTCGCCCAGATCGAGGCCACGCCTACGCCCGGCACGCTCGTGGACGACCACGGCAGATCGTGGACCGGAATGTCGTTCGTCGCCTACACGGAGGCGGACCGCACCGACCGGGGGAGGGTGCGCAGCATCGCCTACACCGCGCTCTTCAAGAAGTTCTGAGCCGCACGCGGGAGGAGCACCCCATGGACGTTGACACGCTGGCCTCGTTCACGCAGTTGGGCACCGCCGGGCTCATCGGCTGGATGTGGCTCTCCGAGCGCCGCGCCGCGGCGGAGCGCGAGCGGCAGCTCACCGAGCTCCACGAGCGCCTCGTGCAGGAACGGCGCGGGCTCGAGGTCGCCGTGGAGGCGCTGCGCGACGTGGTCCGCGTGCTCACGGCCGTCGAAGCCTCGCAGCGTGCCCTGGCGGCCTCGGTTGAACGGCTCTCCGGGCGCGACGCGCGGGCCGCCTGAGCGCCGTCAGGGGCACGCCCCGCCGGCGACCACGTTCGTGAGCGACGAGACGTCGTCCTGGTCCACGTTGCCGTCCGCGTTGAAGTCCGGATCGATCCCGCTGGGGTTGCTTCCTCCCCCGACGACGTTGATGAGGTACGTGACGTCGTCCTGGTCCACGTTGCCGTCGCGGTTGAGGTCCGGGTCGCAGGTCGTGTGGAACCACAGGGCGTCGGCGATCGTGGACCGTGAGCCGGTGTACGGGCCCATCGCCGCGATGAGTCCGTTGTCCCCGCCGCCCTGGAAGTACTCGACGCGGACGCGGTGCTTGCCCGCCCGCAGGCCGACCGCGGCCCACGCCTCGCGCATGCCGTGGGCGCCGTCGTTGTTGATGAGCAGCGTGTCACCGAGGTAGAGCTTGGACCCGTCGTCGGAGGTGATCGCCAGCGTGTAGTAGCCGTCGCTCGCCACGTTCACGTAGCCGTCGAAGACCGCGCCCACGTCCGACGCGCGGCCGGATGTCGCGAACGGATTGAGCGACGAGGCGATGTCGATGCGGGACAGCGTGTCGTGGGCGTAGGGAGTGAGGGTTGAGAAGTTGGGGAGGACGCCGGGCGCGGTGAGCGCGTAGTACGCGACGCGCACGCCCGAGGCGGTGCTGGCCGGGTTCTCGGGGACGCGGAACGTGGCGGGGTCCGTCGTGAAGGATCCGACGTAGGTGCCCGCGGTGTTGCCCGCGGTGTCGCGGATGGTGTACGTGAAGGTGTCGTAGCCGTTGGTCCCCGCGGGCGGGACATATCGGAGCTGATCGCGCCCGCCGGGACCGGTGCCCACGGATCGGGTGATGACGCCACCCCGGACGGACGTCGCGGCGAAGGAATCGATGACGAACGAGAGCCCGGTGCTGTGCCAGTCGTTGGCGAGAACGTCCACGAGCTTGGCGACGCCCGCGGTGCAGGCGCCCGCGTCGTCGGGCAGCGCGTGCGCGAGCGGGTCATCGGAGACGACAAAGGAGGTGATCCAGTTGTTCCAGCCGTTCGAGCGTGCGTACTCGCCGATGACCCAGAACGTGGAGTCGTTGGTGGGGTCGATGGCGATGTCGAAGTAGTCTCCCCAGCGACCGGTGGCGGAGGCCTCGCCGGCCTTGACGACCTCGGGGGCGCCCATCTGGCCCAGCGGGTCGGAGGCTCGCCGGCCGGTAATGGCGACGGCGGGGAGGGAGTTCAGGGAGGAGGTGCCGAGGACCATTCCGACGTCGCCCGCGGCGTTGGAGTAGATGGCGGGGAAGAACGCGTGGAGTTCGGCGCCGCCCTGCACGTTGCCGGACTGCACCAGCGTGACCGAGCCGCTGGTGGGCCATGTCCCCGTGTTCATGTGGTACCAGCGGGCGACGTTCTTACCCCCGGAGGAGATGGTGTGGCAGGCGTAGAGGTTCCCGTTGCGCCAGTGGACGTTCATGATGCGGGAGTCCACGGTGCTGAGCGAGCCGGTGGTGGTGGGGGCTCCCGAAGGTCCGGAGTACGACGGCACGGTGACGGTGGTGCCGACGATGGCGGGAGCCGTGAGGGGGTTGGTGATGGCGCGGACGCGGAGCGAGGTGCTGTTGTTCCCCGAGACGAAATAGGGTGCGATGGGGGAGCCGAAGTGCTGCGCCACCTGCACGGAGGCGGCTCCGCCGTCGCGGAGCGTGGAGTATGTGGCGGCGGCGCCGGTGAGGAGCGGGGCCTTGTTGAAGACGCGGAAGCCCGCCCCGCCGAAGGGCCCGCTGCCCATGGCGAAGAGGTTGCTGGTGACGTAGTACGCCTGGGAGTCGTAGCCGAAGCCGGGGTAATCCCACCAGTAGTTGGTGCCGTTGACGTTGATCACGCAGTCGGTGCGGTACTTGTACCACACGCCGTTGGGGTCGCTGTCGTCGGAGACGGCGATGCAGATGTACGCCTCCTGGGTGCTGGTGTAGACCTCGGGGGCGATGACCACGAAGCGCTGCGCGAAGTGGTCGTAGAAGCACTTGGGGTCGAAGGTGAAGCCGGCGGCGCCGACGTCCTCGAAGAATCCGGGGTTGCCGGTGTTGTTCAGGGGGATGGAGAGCTGCTGCGTTCCGGCCTTGTTGTAGAACGCGATCTGCATGTTGACGGTCGCGACGACGTGGTTCGGACCCACGGCGAGGGTCGGGTCCGGCGGGTTCCAGCCGGTGGCGCCGATGCTGGGCCAGGTCTGCTCCACCGCCGTGCGTCCCTCGTCCATCGTGCCGCCCGGGACCAGCGAGTTGGGCTCGCCCTCGGGCAGGCCGTTGGGGGTGGTGTGGGGGGGCAGCACCTCGCGCACGCGGCGGAGGACCGCGGCGTCCGGCTCCTGGTTCTGGGGAACGATCGTGCGCGTGTCGATGATCGTGGCCTGCGCCACGCCCGTGCACACCGCGCCGGGCTGGGTGAGGTCGCACGGCTCCGCGAGGCCGGCCTTGCGGGGGCCGATGGGCGAGTCGTCCTGCGGGCGGGCGGGAGCGGGGGCGAGTTCTCCCCCGGCGCCGGCGCGGGGGCCTTCGACCGAGGCGCAACCGGCGAGGGAGACAAGGAGCAGTCCGAGAACGGCGTGGCGAGCCTGACGAACCTTGCGCATGGATACCCCTGTTCTGCGAGCCATGAGCCGCGGAGCGTACCGCGACCCGCCCGGATCGCCAAGGCGATTGCGGGACTTCAGTGGTTCGCGCGGGCGGCCCGGCTGTTTCCGGTCTCGGGCGAGACGCTGCGGCTTTATCGGCGGGGATCGGGCCGGGCGGCGACGGTCGCGGTCTGGGCGGTGCGGAACTCCACGAGGCGGCGCTCCAGAGCCGGGTCACTCAGGGCCAGGATCGCCGCGGCGAGCAGCCCGGCGTTGGTCGCTCCGGCCTTCCCGATCGCAAGGGAGCCGACCGGGATGCCTCCGGGCATCTGCACGATGGAAAGCAGCGAGTCCAGCCCCTGCAGGGCATGGGACTGCACCGGCACGCCCAGCACGGGAAGGTGGGTCTTGGCTGCCAGCATCCCCGGCAGGTGCGCCGCTCCGCCCGCACCCGCGATGATCACCTTCAGCCCGCGGCCGGCGGCGCTCCCGGCGTATTCGAAGAGTCGGTCCGGCGTGCGGTGGGCCGACACCACCGATACCTCATGGGCAACCTGCAGCGACTTGAGGGCTTCCGAGGCGTGCTGCATCGTCTCCCAATCGCTCCGGGAGCCCATGACGACCCCCACGAGCGGTTTGGCGGCGGGTTTCTTGGCCATAGATCCCAGCGTAGGGACGGAGTTCGGAGCCGCGCCGGGCTGGCCCGGGAGGGTGATCGGACCGAAACAAGGGAGTCTCGCCCGCGTATGCCTGAGCGGTGTGGGTCGCTGACGCCGCGAAGCCCTCGCGGAAGGGAGATGGATCATGATGCCAGGGGTGATCTTCACGCTTGTGCTTGCTTCTCTGGCTCAGGGAGCCCAGCCCTCTGTCCCGGTGCTCACGCCCTCCGGAGAGCGGGCGGCGGGCGTGCAGCGGCTGGTCATGAACCAGGCGGAGTACGAGCGACTCCGCGGACTCTCGGAGTTCAGCCTGCCCGACGTGCCCCTCGCGGGCGGCCTGCCCTACACACTCTCGCTTCACCGCCTGGAGGTCTTCACAGATGACGCGGTGATCGTCGCGGCATCTGCGGAGGGCGAAGTGACCCTGCCCCGGCCTGACCTCCAGGCGTTCACCGGCAGTGTCGAGGGGGTCCCGGGATCGGTTGTCTTCCTCGGTCTTTCGCCCGATGGAGTGAGCGGGTTTGTCCGCCTCCCCGAGGGCATGACGATCATCTCCAGCGGCGAAGGCGGGCGTTACCCGACGGTGATCTACAACACGTTCGGGCCCGACGCCGCGGACGTAAACGTGACCATGCCGGTCTGCCAGGGGGCGATCCTTCCCCCGGGCGTGGAGGCTCCGCCCGTGAACGCGGGCTCCGGGTACGGCGACCGGGTCGGAGAATGCCGCGCCCTGAGGCTGGCGATCGACTGTGACACGGAGTTCACCGCGGACCGCTTCGGCGGAAACCAGAGCGCGGCGACGACCTATGTCGGCACGCTCGTCGGTGCCATGACGTCCATCTATCGCGCCGAGACAAACTCCGGGTTCCAGCTCTCGTACCTCAGGCTCTGGACCGGCACGGATCCGTACACCGCGACCAACAACAGCGCGCAGCTCCCCGAGTTCCGGACCTACTGGAACTCCAACATGGGATCGGTGCAGCGCAACCTGGCGCACCTCCTCAGTTCCCGCTCGCTGGGCGGGGGCATCGCGTATCTCAACGCCATCTGCGGGAGCAGCGCCTACGCCGTCTCGGCGAACATGGCGGGGACGTTCCCCTACCCCATCCAGCACAACCACTCCCAGAACTGGGATCTGATGGTCGTGTCGCACGAGGTCGGGCACAACTGCGGCAGCGGGCACACGCACGACCCCGCGCACTTCAACCCGCCCATCGACGGGTGCGGCTCGGCGTACCTCAACCCGCCCGGCACCCAGGACTGCACCGCCGCGGACCTCAACATCGGCACCATCATGTCCTACTGCCACGTGTGCTCGGGGGGCATGACGAACATGCGGATGGAGTTCGGCCCCAGGCCCGCCGCCGCGATCCGGAACCTGCTGGACTCCAGGCCTACTTGCGGGATCACGCCCGCGATCACCATCACACAGCACCCCCTCTCGCGGACGGTGTGCGCGGGAGAGAGCGTGACCTTCAGCGTGGCCAGCACGGGCGCGGGCGACCGCACGTACCAGTGGCGCCGCAACGGGAACCAGATCGTGGGCACCGCCAGTTCGCTGACGCTGACCGCTGGGGCCGCGACCGCCGGGGTGTACGACTGCATCATCACGGCAACGTGCATCACCGCCACGAGCAACCCCGCCACACTCACGGTCATCAACCCCTGCACCTGCGATCCTGACGTGAATCAGGACGGCAATGTGGACCAGGACGACGTCACGTACCTCATCAACGTGGTGGGTGGAGCCGCGAACCCCAGCGGCATCGATCCGGACTTCAACCGCGATGGGAACGTGGACCAGGACGACGTGAGCGCACTCATCAACGTCGTCGCGGGCGGGGCGTGCCCATAGGGGCGTTCAGCGCCAGGTCGAGCACGGCCCGGTGCGCGCTGCCTATCCCCAGGGTGGCCAGGTCCGGCGGCGCGACCCAGACGCTGCCAGCCGGCGCGCGCCAGGAGCGTGGCTTTCGTCCGCGTCGGACCTCCATCACCACGCGCCGGTGGGTCAGAAGCCGCGTGACCTCGCCCACGACCGGGAGCGAGGCGAGCGCGGGGGGAAGGGCTTGGTGGGTAGGTGGTTGCCAGAGTCCGGACCAGAGGCCGCCCGAGGGTCGTTTGTGCAACAGCACGCGGCCTCTCGTGTCGAACAGCACGGCGCAGCGGAGCGTGAGCTCGGCGCGTGCGGCGCGGGCCTTTGGGCGGGGGATACGGTCCTGTCGGCCTGTGGCGCGGGCGAGGCACGCGGTCGAAAGGGGGCACTCGCCGCAGCGAGGGGAAGAGGGCGTGCACACGGTGGCGCCGAGCTCCATGAGGCCCTCGTTGACCTGGGCCGGGGGCACGCGGCGTGCCTGTGCGGCGGAGATGAGGAGCCCCGCCTGTTTCCACGCCCATCGCATGACGCCGGGCTCGGAGGCGGAGCCGGGTCGGGCGTGGAGTCGCTGCAGGACGCGGGCCACGTTGCCGTCGACCAGCGGTCGCGGAAGCCCGAAGGCGATGGAGGCGATGGCGCCGGCGGTGTAGCGGCCTACGCCGGGAAGGGACAGGAGGTCGTCGGTGTCGGAGGGAACGCGGCCATCGAAGCGGGCGACGATCTGCGAGGCGGCGGCGTGGAGGCTGCGGGCGCGCCGGTAGTACCCGAGCCCGGCCCAGAGCGAGAGGACATCCTCGACCGGGGCGGCCGCCATGGCGGCGGGCGAGGGGAATCGAGCGAGCATGGCGTCGAATCGCGCCGCGACGCGGGCGACCTGGGTCTGCTGGAGCATGAACTCGCTGACGAGCGCCCTCCACGGGTCGCGGCGGCCTCCCGGCAGCATGGTGCGCCAGGGCAAGTCGCGGGCGCGGGCGCGGAACCAGCGGGCCAGAGCGGCGGGATCAGGGGGGTCGGTCGCGGCGCGGCGTGGGGCGGTCACGGGGCGTCCCCGAGCGCCTTGGAGATGCGGGGCTTGAGCGAGGCCCAGGAGGCCTCGGGGCTCTTGCCGACGGTGATCCACCCGTCGTGGATGAGAAGGTGCGCGACGCCGGGGACGGCGAGGAGCGCCGAGGCGAGGGGGTCGTCATGCACGGGCTCACCCTGGGCGTAGGAGCGGGGCCGGTCGGGCGCGGGGGAGCGGTCGAGTTCGCACTTGAGCGCGTTGGGGTTGGGGGTCGTGAGAAACTTGGTGACGTGGTAGGGCACTCTTCCGATGGTACACGCGGGGTATCGCCCGTAGACTGGGGCAGGAGAACCCGCGCGTGCAGTTGCTCGAACGCATCCAGGGGCTGGTCAGCCGACTCGGGGCCTATGAGCCCTGGGAGGTGGCGCTCGAGCTGCTGGTGATCTGGGTGGTGGTGTACGCGATCGCGCGGTTCGTGGCGGGCACGAGGGCGGCGGGGGCGCTCAAGGGGCTCCTGGTCCTGGTGGTGCTGGCGACGGTGCTCAGCCGCGTGATGGGCGGGGGCGGCTCGTTCCAGAGGCTGGGTCTGCTGTATGACCGGTTCCTGGCGCTGTTTGCGATCGCGCTGGTGGTGATCTTCCAGCCCGAGCTCCGGCGAGCCCTGGTGAGGCTGGGGGAGACGCCGTTCTTCCGGGCGTCGCCCAAGGACATCGAGAAGGTGATCGGTGAGATCTCGACGGCGGCGTCGTACCTCGCCCGGGCCAAGTTCGGCGCGATCATCGTGATCGAGAGGCAGGTGGCGACGGCGGGGCTGGTGGAGGGGGGGACCGTTCTGGACGCGGAGCTCACCAGCCGCCTGCTCCAGACGATCTTCTTCCCCGGTTCGGCGCTCCACGATCTGGCGGTGATCGTTCGGGGCAACCGGCTGCACTCGGCGGGGGTCCAGCTCCCGCTCGCGGACCCGGGGGACATGCCGGACCCGTCGCTGGGCTCGAGGCACCGTGCGGCGGTGGGCCTTTCGAAGGAGTGCGACGCGCTGGTGGTGGTCGTGAGCGAAGAGTCCGGCACCGTGCGGATCGCCGAGCGAGGAAAGCTCTCGGACCGCATGCTCGCGGAGGACCTGAGGGCCGAACTCACGGGAAGGCTGCGCACGGAGCCCTCGGCGGGCGGAGCGCCCGCCTCGGAGGAGGCGGCGTGAAGGGCCTGAGCGTCAAACTCGTGCTGCTGGTTTCCCTCGTGACGGTGCTCATCTGGGCGTTCGCCGAGGCGGAGTCGCTGAGGAGCGTGGAGGTGTCGGCTGATCTGCTCTTCGAGCCCGAGACCGCCCAGGATCGGCGGGTCGTGGACATCGTGGACCCCAACTCGCCGCCGGAGGCGCCGGCGGCCCTGCCGGGGCCGGCCTCGTCGCGGGTGAGTGTGCAGCTCGAGGGCTCGGCGGAAGCGGTGGACGTGGTGGCCAGGCGGCTGCGTCGCGGGGCTCTGCGCGTGAGGCCGGGTGTCGCGGGGCTGCCCAGCGAGAGCGGGCTGCACACGGTTCGATTCAGGGACCTGCTCGCGGGGCATCCGGAGCTGCAGACCCAGGGCGTGAGCATCGGGAAGACCGAGCCGGAATCCGTGCGCGTGTGGGTGGACGAGCTGCAGACCCGCGAGCTCCGCGTGAACGTGCGGACTCCCGAGGGTGTGGAAGGGCTCGCGGAGGCCAGGCCCGGCGTCGTGCGCGTGAGCGCGCCCGCGCGGACGATGAGGCGGCTCGCGACCGACGCGGTGGCGCTGGCCACGATCGATCAGCGCGCCATCGAGTCGCTCGTGCCGGGCCGGCGAGAGACCGTGCCCAACGTGCGCGTGACGCCCCCGGCGGAGCTGGCGGGCGGGGGGCGCCTCGCGATCGAGCCCCCGACGGTGGACGTGCTGGTCACCACGGGCGCGAGGCAGGCGAGCACGAAGCTGGTGTCGGTGCCCGTGCACATCCGCATCGCTCCGAGCGAGATGGCGAAGTTCGACGTGCAGGTGCCGGATTCGGACCGAACGCTCATCGACGTCACCGTCTCTGGTCCCGTGGACCTGATCCGGCAGATCGAGGACAAGACGCTGCCCGTGGTCGCGGTGGTGCCCCTGAGCTTCGAAGAGCTGGAGCGGCAGATCGCTTCGAAGGAGGCTGTGTTCTCGTTCATGCCCACGTCGCTGAAGTTCGAGGCGGCCAACCGCATGGTGAGGCTCTCGATCACACGGCGGGAGGTCCCCAAGCCGGGGCTGTGAGCCGGGAGGGCCGTACGATCCGACATGCTGCGATGGGTCACGATCGTGCTGTCGGTGCTGGGGCTTGCGGTGGGCGTGTGGGCGGTGTCGACGGCGGACCAGCCGCCGGTGAACCTCCCGCTCAGCCGCCCGGCCTCGGTGAACCCGTACGAGCAGGGCGTGGCGGCGCTGGGGATCGTGGAGCCGGCGGGCCGCGCGGTCGGGGTGGTGCCCCCGGAGACGGGCCTGGTCGTCGAGGTGATGGCGAATGTGGGAGATCGGGTGAAAGCGGGCGACGCCCTCTTCAGGCTCGACGCGCGGCTGCTGGAGGCTGAGTTGCTCCAGAAGTCGGCGGGCGTGGAGGCGGCGAGGGCGGAGATCGCCCGGTGGCACGCCCTGCCCCGCAAGGAAGACCTGCCCCCGCTTCGGGCGGCGGTGGCCCAGGCGCGGGCGCAGCACGAGGACCGAAAGGACGTGCTGACCCGCGTGCGAGAGGCGTCGCAGAAGGGGAGCGTGGGGGAGCGCGACCTCGCCGCCGCCCAGTTCGCGCTGGAGGCGGCGGGGGCGACGCTCGCGCGGGCCCAGGCGGACCTGGAGCGGGCCGAGGCGGGGGGGTGGGAGCCGGACCTGATCTTCGCGCAGGCGCAGCTCGCGCTCCGCGTGGCGGAGGTGGACGCGCTCAAGCTGCTCATCGAGCGTTTGACCGTGCGGGCGCCGCGGGATGGGACGGTGCTCAGGCGGGAGATCGAGCCGGGAGAGCAGGCGATGGTGAGCGGGACCACCCCGCCCATGATCCTGGGGGACCTTTCCAGGCTGTGGGTCCGGGCGCAGATCGATGAGGAGGACATCGGACTGGTGGGGGACGCCCCGCGGGCGGTCGCGCGAACGCGCGGCGCGGTGGTGGTGGACATCCCCCTGAAGCTGGTGCGGATCGAGCCCTATGCGAGGCCGAAGCAGGACCTCGCGGGCTCGAACCGCGAGCGGGTGGACACGCGGGTGATCGAGGCCGTGTTCGAGATGCTGCCCGGCACGCAGGCGCCGGCGACGCCGACCTATCCGGGCCAGGCGGTGGACGTGTTCATCGAGTCACGCGGGCGCGTGGGGGGCTGAGTCAGCGCTTCAGGCCCAGGCCGGCCCTCGCGAGCAGGTCGGGGATGCTGCGCACGGTGCGCCGGTCCAGTTCCTTCACGTCATCGGGCAGGCTCGCGTAGTCGCAGAGGTACGGGGTCACGCGGGCGGCGGTGTCCTTCACCGGGCCCGCGGTCCAGCCCGCGAGCGTCTTGTCGGCGATCCAGCGACGGTGCTCGCAGGCGGCAAGGGCCTCGATATCCGCGGCGTCGAGGGCCGGGCCGGCGCTTGCGTCGCGGGCGGGAACGATGGTCAGGCCGAGCGCACGGGCCTTCACGCCGACGTGAGCCGCCTGCAGCCGGTTGGCGACCTTGAACTCCCAGGGCAGAAGGTCCCAGGGGCGGTGCGAGGGTTGACCGGGAGCAACGGCGGTCTCGCGGATGGCGTCGAGATAGTGCTCGTGGGCCGCGCGGGCGATGGTGTCCAGGCCTCCCAGCATGACGTTGGGCTCGGTGAAGGCGAGGCGGAGCGGGTCGATGACCTCGAGGCGGAATCCGGCGGCGACCTGCGGCAGCCGCGTGGAGAGCCGCGGCCGGTCGCGGAGCATGAGCGCCGCCCTGAGACGCAGGCCCTCGGGCGGAGACGGGATCGCGAGGGCGGAGGCCAGGGCGAGGGACTCGTCGGGCTGATCGATGAAGATGGAGACCAGCGCGGGCGCCCGGGCGGCAGCGAGGGCGGACTCCCAGGCCGCGGGTGTGGATGGGTCGGCGTCGACGGCTCGGAACTCCACGACCTGCCCGAGACGGGGCTCGATGCGAAGCCAGTGGTCGAGTGTGTCCCCGGCTCGCGGAGCAAGGATGCAGACGCTGACCGAGGTGCCGTTGGCGAAGTGCCCGATGCGGGCGGCGAGCGAGGAGAGGGACGCCGCGAGGTCCGTGGTGCCGGCGAGAACCAGATAGGCGCGTAGCGGAGAGTCGGGTGCGATGCCGTCGTGATCGAGGGGGTGCTGGTCGAGGATGGCGCGGGCGGCGAGCATGTCGTCGCTGAAGAGTCGGACCCGCGAAGAGAGTTCGCCCTCCCGGGCCGCCGCGACGCGGGCGAGCAGCGGCAGCGAGCCGAGGGCGGCGTGGATGACCGGGCGATCGGCGCCGGCAAGGGCGTCGACGGCGAGGGCCGCCTCGAGCGTGGCGGAGTCGGAATCGCCGAGCACCACGACGTCCGACGCGCGGGAGGACTTCGCGAATCGCAGCACGCGGGGCGAGGTGGCGAGGCCCGCGATCAGCAGGGCGCCGCTCTCGCGGCAGGCGGTGAGGTGCTCCTCGCTGGCGGTCTCGTCGACGATGACGACCCGGCGACCACGGGCGCGGAGGTCGCGGGCGAGCGCCACGGTGCGCTCGTTCAGACCCAGGATGAGCACGTGCCCGCGGATGAGGAGAAGGCGGAAGTGTGCGAGCTTCCAGAGCGAGGCGCGGACAAAGGCCCAGATGATGGAGTAGGCGAGAACCCACGGGGCCGCGAAGCGGACGATCTGGAGATCGAGAGGGAGATCGTGCCCGAGCTCCTGGGGGAACTTGGCGAAGAAGAGGGAGACGGCGAGGAAGAGGGGCTCGATCGGGTCCCAGGCGATGCCACGTGCCTCGAAAAGCCGGACGAAGCCGAGGTAGCCAAAGACCACCACGAGCAGCGCCGCGATGAGGGCGGTGAGCCACTGAGCCGGGTGCGTGACCCGTGCGGCGCCACGGAAGGTCCGCATCGCGGACTGAACCTCGCGGATGCCCATCTCGCGGCGAGTCTATGGGGCCTTGCGGCGGCTTACTTGGCGGCGTCGAGGCGGGCCTGCTTGTCGGCATCGCTCAACGCGTTCCACTTGGCGATGCAGCCGGCGCAGCACAGGCCGACCTTCTGTCCCTTGAACTCCACCACGGTCTTGGTGGTCGAGGCGTGGGAGGGGACGATGGGGCACTTGGAGTTGACGACGCCCATGCTGGCGGACTGGGAGGACTTGTTGGAGGCGCAGGCGCCGAGGGCGAGAGCGAGGGCGGCGGTGGCGACGAGAGCGATCTTGTTCATGGGGATTTTCTCCAGGCCGCCACAAACGCGGGCGGACCATCCAAAGCATAGCGGACTCGCGTGTGTGCTGGGAGCAACAGACCCTGCCGGTTGCCGAACATGGGGCGGAGTGACACAACGGGCGATGGGTGCGGGCCTATCCTTGCCTCCCTATGGCCAAGACCCGCGAGATCAAGAAGCGCATCAAGGCGGTGGGCAACATCCGCCGCATCACGAAGACGATGCAGATGATCGCCACGAGCAAGTTCGCCCGCGCGCAGCAGGCGGCGGTGGCGAGCAAGCCCTACACGGAGACGCTGTTCGGACTGGTGTCTGAGCTGGCGGAGGGTCTGGGGGACGTGTCGCACCCGCTGCTGGAAGCGCCCAAGGGCAGCTCGGGGAAGGAAGTGACGCTGATCCTGACGTCCGACCGCGGGCTGTGCGGGCCGTACAACGGCGCGGTGCTGAGGCAGGCGATGAACCTGCTGCGGATGACGCCCACGGCGTCGTCGGGCGAGGTCGAGGTGGTGGGCAAGAAGGGCGCGGGCTTCCTGAAGTACGCGGGGGTGACAGTCTCCAAGCAGCACGCCATCGGCGACAAGGTGAGCTATGACGTGGTTCGCGCGCTGGCCGAGGCGTACATGCAGCGGTACCTGTCGGGCGAGATCAGCAAGGTGCGGGTGGTGTCGATGAAGTACATCTCCGCGGGGCGTCAGCTCCCGACGGTGCTGCAGTTGCTTCCCTTCGACCCGCCCAACAAGGCGGCGGAGGCGAAGGCGGGCTCCCACAAGATCTACGAGTTCAGCCCCGGGGCCGCGGCGCTCCTGGGGGAGCTGCTGCCCGCGGCGGTGAAGGCGACGCTGTTCCAGGTCTTCAACGACGCGATCGTGAGCGAGCACGTGGCGCGGATGGTGGCGATGAAGGCGGCGACGGACAACGCGGGGAAGATGGGCAAGAGGCTCAGCCGCGTGTACAACCGGGCCCGCCAGGCGCAGATCACGACGGAGCTGACGGAGATCATCTCGGGCGCCGCGGCGTTGAAGTAGGCCGCTCTGAAGGAAGCGCCCCGCGGGCCTGCGGGCCGGCGGGGCGTGGAGAGAGAAGGCCGGCTGGTTCGGTCAGGGGCAGTCGCCGCCGCCGATGACCTGGATGAGGGCGAGGACATCGTCCTGGTCGGCGTTGCCGTCCCTGTTGAAGTCCGGGTCGATGCCGGTGAGGTTGTCCCCGCCGCCGATGACGCTGATCAGGAAGAGGACGTCGTCCTGGTCGATGTTGCCGTCCTGGTTCATGTCAGGGTCGCAGGGCTGTTCGACGGGGATGAAGACGACATCGTCGGCGGTGAACATTTCAGGCATGGAGCCGGGGAGGGGCTCGACCTCGACACCGATGACGGAGCCGGGGCGGACGCGGGCGGTCCAGTGGGTGTTGCCGCCCCCCGGGGTGACGACGACGTCGCAGGCGCACCCCTGGCCGCCGAGGGGCGCGAAGTCGGAGCACTCGGAGCCGGTGCCGTTGGCGGAGCAGTCGCCTGTGGGGCAGGAGCCGTTGCAGGTCTGTCCGCCCTGTCGGATGTAGGTAAGTTCGCCGACGCCGACGAGTTCGCCATCGACGAAGACGCGGACGACGGAGGAGAGGTTGGTGGTGGCACGTCGCTGGTTGGCGATGCGACCCTTGACGGAGATGATGACTTCGTCGGGCGTGGGAGCGGGCGAGATGGAGATGTCGCCGGCGCGGAGGCTTCGGTTGTAATCAACCTGGGCGAAGGCGGAACCGGTGACGATCGTGAGCGCGGCGATGGCGGTGGTCCTGGCGAACATGGACGGTCTCCTGTGCGAGTGGCTTGTTCTGATGACCGTCGCACGCTGCGTCCGGCCGCGGAGACTTGCGTGCAGGACCGGAAACCTTGCAGCGAACGGAGGCCTGGGGGAGAAGAAAGAGAGGCGTGGCGCATCGGCGTGCGTGCGGGAGCATCAACGCAAGACGCCCCGCCAGCACGAAGGCCGGCGGGGCGCGGAGGGGAAGTCGGAGAAGATGTGGCCGGCTCAGGGGCAGCCGCCGCCGCCGACGGTGTTGATGAGGGCGGTGACGTCGTCCTGGTCGACGTTGCCGTCCTGGTTGAAGTCGGGGTCGATCCCGGTGTCGTTGTTGCCGCCGCCGACGACGTTGATGAGGTAGAGGACGTCGTCCTGGTCGACGTTGCCGTCCTGGTTGAGGTCGGGGTCGCAGGGAGGCGCGACGGGCGGGAGGTGGGCGGCGAGCGCGACGTTGAATGTGGAGATGCCCGAGCCTGTGATCTCGGCGAGGGAGGTGAGGTGCATGGACCCGGTGACAGGCCGGAAGGCGGCGAGCACGGCGCCGGGGGGCGAGGTGCCGTCGGCGAGGCGGAAGTGGTTGGTGTCGCCGCAGAGGTGATGGCGGAGCTCGACCTCTCCGGTGGCGGGATGCGGGGCGGAGGTGAACGACTCATAGGGCGCGGTGTCGTCGCAGGCGGTGTAGAAGACGGGTTCGCCGGGGGGGAGCATGCGGGAATAGACGGTGTTGCCGGCGGCGTCGCGGAAGTCGACGAGGCACTCGGGGGAGCCGATCATGGAGAAGTCGCACGAGATGCCGTTGTCGGTGGAAGCGGCGTCGGTGGTGCGCATGACGCGGGCCTGCTCGTTGCCCTCGTCGTCGAAGGCCTTCATGATGATGACGTGACCCCGGCAGCAGTTGCCGGAGACGCTCCAGGTGGAGCCGCCGCTGCCGCCACCGCCACCGCCGCCGCCATGGCCACCGAAGTCGATGGCGACGCCGTCCTGCCCGCTGGAGCCGATGTTGTTGACGGAGACGACGAGGTCGGGCATGCCATCGCCATCGAGGTCGCCGCCGGGGCGCTCCTCGATGCGGGCGGATCCGGTGCCCCAGTTGCGGATGGGCTTGCCGACGCTGCCTCCGGAACCGAAGGTGCGAAGGTGCGCGTCGTTGAGGGTCAGGGTCGGCATGCCGGCGCCGGTGATGGCGACGAAGTCGAGGTCGACGAATGGCGGGGGGCAGCCGAGGCAGGTTCGCGGGGTGACGGAGATGGACTGCACGTTGGTGATGGTGTCCGGGGTGAGGCCGGAGACGGAGACCACACGGTCGAAGAAGCCCTGGTTGGCGGCGCGGGCTGCTGCGGGCGGGCCGTCGAACGAGTAGACCTTGTTGCACTCCACGGTGCCGTTGGAGGGCACGTTGATCATCCAGTCGAGGATGGGGCCGGCGGACTCGCCGGAGGCAAGCTCGTTGCCGGCCGGGTCGTAGAGGGCCCAATGGAGGGCGGTGACGCCCGGGACCATGCTGAAGTCGTAGATCTCGATGAGGCCGGCGGCGCCGGGGTTGGAGATCAGCCGCATGTGGCCCTTGATGGTTCCGTCCCAGCCCTTGGGGCGGATCTTGATCTCGCGGCTGGAGGGGGAGGGGGTGAGGAACTGGCCGATGTCAACGCTGACGCCACCGCCGACGCGGGAGTGGAGTTGGACCTCGACGCCGTCCTCGCCGCTGGAGCCGAGGCAGCAGGTGATGAGGCGCCGGCCGCTGACGTCAAGGCTCGAGGTTCCACCAACAGAGCGGTGGAGCAAGCCGCTGGCGTAGGCGGAGATCTGTGCGGAGGCGCAGGCGGAGGCGAGCGCGACAAGTGACGCAGCGGACAGAGTTTGGGCGGTGTTCATGACTTCCCCTATGCACAGGCCGCGAACGGACGCGGCGAGACTTCCGAGAGGGACTTGCATCGGTTGCTCAGAACCTTGCAGGGAGGCAAACAAAAAAAGAGGCGGCTCGTGTTAGGATTTTGGGTGGATACCGAACCGCGCGCAGGGGTTCGCGTGCTCGGATGACAAGGGAGGGCGTGGTGTCTACCCTTGACCCCCTGCCGATGCCGGGAGGTGGCGTACGAACGGTCACCTACCGGCAGCGAGCGAATCGGGTTATTGAGCGCGACGCACAGGCCGCACCACGAGGATTCCGCCGTGAAGATCAGAACCGACGAGATCACCAGCGTTATCAAGTCCGAGATCGAGCAGTTTTCCGCGCAGCTCGAGGTGTCGCAGGTGGGCCGGGTGGTGGAGGTTGGCGACGGGATCGCCCGCATCTATGGGCTTTCGACGGCGATGGCGGGCGAACTGCTGGAGTTCCAGACGGCGGAGGGCGCCGTGATGGGGCAGGTGTTCAACCTGGAAGAGGACACGGTCGGCGCGGTGATCTACGGCGACTATCTGGCGGTGAAGGAAGGCGACACGGTGAAGAGCACCGGGCGTCTGCTGGAGGTGCCTGTGGGTGAGGCGCTCCTGGGGCGCGTGGTGGACCCGCTGGGGCGCCCGCTGGATGACCGCGGGCCGATCAACGCAACGCAGTTCAGCAAGGTGGACATCATCGCGCCGGGCATCGCGGAGCGTCAGCCGGTGCACGAGCCGCTGCAGACGGGCATCAAGGCGATCGACGCGATGATCCCGATCGGGCGCGGGCAGCGCGAGCTGATCATCGGTGACCGCAAGACGGGCAAGACGGCGGTGGCGATCGACGCGATCGTGAACCAGAAGCAGTACTGGGGCACGCCGGACGCGGTGGTGTGCATCTACGTCGCGGTGGGCCAGAAGGAATCCACGGTGGCGGGCGTCGTGGAGACGCTGCGGAAGCACGGCGCGATGGACTACACGATCGTGGTGTCGGCGTCGGCGTCGGCGGCGGCCCCGATGCAGTACATCGCCCCGTACTCCGGCTGCACGATGGGCGAGTACTTCATGTGGCAGGGCAAGAACGGGAAGACCCCCAAGCACGCCCTGTGCATCTACGACGACCTTTCCAAGCAGGCGGTGGCGTACCGCCAGCTCTCGCTGCTGCTGCGGCGCCCCCCGGGGCGCGAGGCGTACCCGGGCGACGTGTTCTATCTCCACAGCCGCCTGCTGGAGCGCGCGACGAAGCTGAGCAACGAGAACGGCGCGGGCTCGCTCACGGCGCTCCCCATCATCGAGACGCAGGAAGGCGACGTGTCGGCGTACATCCCGACGAACGTG
Source organism: Leptolyngbya sp. PLA1 (assembly GCA_021405315.1). Lineage (GTDB taxonomy): Bacteria > Planctomycetota > Phycisphaerae > Phycisphaerales > UBA1924 > RI-211. The sequence goes on along the minus strand of QWIH01000013.1, from coordinate 54,143 downwards.
ATCTCGATCACGGACGGGCAGATCTACCTCGAGCCCGAGCTGTTCTTCAGCGGTGTGCGCCCGGCCATCAACGTCGGTATCTCGGTCTCCCGCGTGGGCGGCAACGCCCAGGTGAAGGCCATGAAGAAGATCGCCGGCTCGCTGCGACTGGACCTGGCGGCGTTCCGCGAGCTCGAGGCCTTCGCGCAGCTCGGCACCGAGCTGGACAAGGCGACCCAGCGCCAGCTCGACCGTGGTGCCGCGATGGTGGAGCTGCTCAAGCAGCCCCAGCTCGTGCCCTTCCACGTGGTGGACCAGGTGATCTCGATCTACGCCGGCACCAAGGGCTTCCTCGACGACGTGCCGCTCGCGAGCGTGCGCGAGTTCGAGACCAAGATGCTGGAGTACTTCAAGACCGTGGGCAAGCCCGTTTGGGATGAGTTGAACACGAAGCGCAGCCTCGACGGCGACACGGAGAAGAAGCTGGCGGACGCGATCAAGGCGTTCAAGAGCACGTTCGTCGCGAAGAAGTAAGAGCGGTGGCCACCGATCCCAGCGGTGGCGGCCATTCCGGAATGATCAGACCGAGCAGCCCCGGCCCGAGCCGGGGCTGTTTTCGTTGGGTGGCGTCGGGGGCTGCCGCCGGGCGAACTCCCACCCCGTGCTTCCTCGGCGCGGCAGGCCGGGGGCCGAAGGGGTGCGGGCGTGACGGGCCGATCGCTGGTCTTGACACGGGCAGTATTCTGCGGGTGCTTGGCAGCGGGTGCCGGGCTCTTTCAGTGGGGTGTCCTCGATCATGCGTACCAAGTCGGCTGCGTCGTTGGGTTCGGTTGTGGCGTTGACGCTCGCGGCGGGGCAGGCGGCGGCGCAGCCCCGTTACGAGTTCAATACCGGTGACGGCACGGTGAGGCTGAACGGCTCGCCGATTGTGACCTTTCAGGGCGTGCCCCTCGTAGACCGCGGCGTGTCGGGCGGCGTGCGCACCTGGGCGGTCCTTGGGCACATGGTCGTGCCCGCGAATGCGGAGCTCAAGTTCACGGGCTCGAATCTCGCCAAAGTGAGCGTGGGCGGGCACCTGTCCGTGCCTCCGACAGCAACGTTCAAGGCGGACGCGGACGCGCGGAATCCCGGGCCCGGGGGCGGCGAGGGCGGGCAGGGCGGTTCCGGCGGCTCCGGCGGAACCGGTGGGCTCGGCGGCGGCGGGGAGAACATCCCGGGGCAGAACGGCCAGAACGGCTCCGGGTCCGTCGGTGGCCAGGGCGGACAACTCCCGAGGCAGGGCGGTCCGGCCGGGGACGGGACGTTGGTCGCGGGGATTGGAGGAGGTGCTGGGTTTGCACGCGGCATCGGCTCCAACGGGGAGACGGGCGAGCCCGGTGACAGCGGCGTGGCGGGTGCTCCTGGAATGAACAACCCGGTGAATCCTCCCGCGGGAGCGGGTGGTGGCGGCGGCGGCCTGGGTGGCGCTGGGGGCAGCATGCCGGGTGGTGGCGGGGGAGGCGGTGCCGGCGGCGGAGGCCCGGGCACGCCCGGAGAGATTGGCGGTCCCGGCAACCCCGGCTTTGACAACGCGGGCAATGGCTTCTCGGGTGCGAACGCCGCCACGTTCCTGCCTTCGTTCGCCGCGGAGCCGGTGCTGAATGGCGGCAACGGCGGCGCGGGAGGCGGGGGTGGAGGAGGCGGTGGAGGTGGCGGCGGAGGAACTACCGGCGCGGGGGGCGGCGGAGGCGGAGGGGGGAACGGGAACCCGGTGTTCGGGTGCGTCGGCGGTGGCGGCGGCGGTGGGGGCGCGGGCGGCTCTGGTGGCCGCGGGGGCGAGGGCGGCAGCGGCGGTGGGGGCGGGGATGGCGGCGGGGGTGGGGGCGGGCTGTGGTTGTCGGTGCAGGGCCGGATCGACAGCGATGGTGCGATCTCCGCGCGGGGCGGCACGTTCAGCGGGCCTCAGAATGGATCAGCCGGTTCTCCGGGTGTGGTCGGAGCCGTGGGAGGACAGGGCGGCATGCCCGCCGGCCCGAGCTGTGGGCTGGGAACTCCGGGCGGTCCCGGCGGCGCTGGCGGGCAGGGAGGGATGGGCGGTGAGGGCGCGGAAGGCGGCAACGGGGGCGGCGGTGGCGCCGGCGCGGGTGGAGCGGTCTTCATCTCCGCAACGCTGGTGGCCGGCGCGGGCTCGATCGACATCGCGGGCGGGCTGGGGAACACGCTGCCCGGGCAGCCGGGGCGGGTGCTGTATTCGGACGCCGCGGCGGGGTCACCGGGGTACGGCCACGTCGTGACGCCGGTGTACGTCTCGCGGATCATGACGCATGCGCCGGTGTGGAACAGCCCGTACTTCGCGGGGCTGGTCACTCCCAACATCGTGCCCTCGGCGGCGGGGGGCGCGGACATCGGGGGCGGGCCGGGTCCGTTCGGGCTGCTGCCCGCGTCGCTCGCGGACACGACGATCAGCGATGCCATCGCGAACGCGCCGGTGGGCGCCACGGCGGCGGTGGTTCGGTTTGACCTTGGCCCATCGGGCTTTGATGTCGGGTACAACGTGTCGAGCGCGACCGGGACGAATGAGGCCTTCGACATGCTGGTGGTGGTGAACCTGACGGGGGCAGACACGTACGCGGCGCTCAACGGGGTGCTCCTGTCGAGGCTGCCCCTGCTGGAACGCCCGGAGTTCGGCGGGGACGGGTCGACGCAGCCGGTGCCTCTGCTCGCGGGTCGGTCGTGGGCGGTGCTCGCGGGCGAGTTCGGGAGCCTGAGCCTGGACCTTGCGTTCCCGCAGGGCTCGGTCACGGTGGCGGCGCCGGACCCGGCGGACAACGGCGCCACGGTGACGTATGTGGTGCTGCCGCCCTGCTCGCCGGACTTCAACAACGACGGGAACGTGGACCAGGACGACGTGGCCTACCTGATCAACGTGGTGAGCGGCGGTGAGAACCCGAGCGGGCGTGATCCGGACTTCAACGGCGACGGCAACGTGGACCAGGACGATGTGACCGCGCTGATCGACGTGGTTGCGGGCGGGCCCTGTCCCTAGCGCCGGGGCGGGCGCGGGCTACGCTGGCGCCATGCGGCGGCTGTGGTCAAACCGGCGGCGGGAGGTCTCTCCGTGGCGAGTCTTCTGGGTGTCGCTGCTGGTCGCGTTCGGCGTCGAGGGCGCGATCATGCTCGTCCTCAGGCGGGTGAGCCCGTTCCCGCCCGGGTCGGTCGGGGAGAGCGTGGCGGACGCGGTGATCCTCTCGTGCATCTTCGGCCCCGTGCTGTGGGTGGTCGCGGTGAGGCCGCTGCGTGACGTCTCGCGCGAGCGCGGCGAACTGCTGAGCCGTCTCATCGCGGCGCGGGACGAGGAGCGAGCGAGGCTGGCGCGGGACATGCACGACCAGCTCGGGCAGGACCTGACGGCGCTGGCGCTGGGGCTGAGGGGGCTGGAGCTGGAGCGCCGCCCGGAGGAGGCCAGACGCCGATCCGGGGAACTGGCGGCGTTCGCGTCCCGGAGCCTGGAGGAGGTGCGCCGGATCGCCAGGGGGCTGCATCCCGCGGTGCTGGAGGACTTCGGGCTCGCGGTGGCGGTGCGGCGGCTGTGCGAGGACTATCCGACGCCGGGAGACGTGAAGCCCGACGTGACGCTCGCGGACACGGCGCGGTTTCACCCGAACGTGGAGTCGGCGGCGTACCGCCTGGTGCAGGAGTCGCTCACGAACTGCGCAAAGCACGCGGGCCCGGGCGTTCGGGTGGGCGTCACGCTGCGAGAGGAGCGAGGGGGCATCCGCGTGGAGGTGAGCGACGATGGGCCGGGGTTCCGGACCGAAGTCGCGCCGGGCCTCGGGCTCCGGAGCGTGCAGGAGCGTGTGCAGCTCGCACGGGGCGAGCTGACCACGTGGGGGGGACCGGGGGAGGGCACTCGGGTGAGCGCGTGGCTGCCCGCGACGCCCCGGAGCGAGCAAGCATGAGCGCACAAGGCAAGACGCGGGTGCTGATCGTGGATGACCACGCCATGGTGCGGGGCGGTCTGCGGTTGCTGATCCAGTCCGCGGAGGACATGGAAGTGGTGGGGGAGGCGGGCGACCTGCGTGGGGCGGTCGAGGAGGCGGCCCGCACTTCCCCGCATGTGATCACGCTCGACCTCGCGATGCCGGGCGGGTCGGGGATCGCGGGTGTGGAGCGGCTGGCGAAGGCGGCGCCCGGAGCGAAGCTGCTGGTGCTGACGATGCACGATGACCCGGCGTACGTCCGGTCGGCGCTGGCGATGGGCGCGAGCGGGTACATGGTGAAGAGCGCGGCGGGGACGGACCTGCTGAACGCCATCCGCGCGGTGGTGCGCGGCCGCGCGTACGTGGACGTGCCCAGCGCCGTGGGCCTCAAGGGCGTGCTGGTCCCCGGCGCGGACGCGGCGAGCAGCCCGTTCGCGGGGCTGAGCGAGCGGGAGCTGGAGGTGCTGCGCGAGGTGGCGCAGGGGAACACCAACCAGCAGATCGCCGATCGCGTGGGGCTCAGCGTGAAGACCGTGGAGTCGTACCGCGCGAGGATGATGCACAAACTCGGGCTGAAGAGCCGTGCGGACCTGGTGAGGCTCGCCATCGAGACGGGCCTCATCGGGGGCAGCGGCGGGTGAGCCTTGCCGGGGCTGCCGGGGAAACCCGCGCAATCCCCCGTGGGAATACCGACTTTCCCCTCTACTCGGACGCTGGTGGCGCCGCGATACTCCCGCATCCTCACGGTTCACGTCGCGTGTGCGCCGGGCCGGTGAGGGGGGAACGCGGTCCGCCGGGGCGGGCAGGCGCCGCACAGCTAGGGAGCATGGGATGCATCGGGACTCATGGTTCAATCGGACGGCGCTGGCGGCGACGGCGTGTCTGGCGCTCGCCGCGGGGACGGCGAGCGCGGACATCGTGATTTATGGCTCTCTCGGGAACTTCGACGTTCCGAACCGGGAGGGCGACGACTGCAACGAGTTCGAGATCGAGCTGGACGACATCAATCCGGAGGACGTGTACCACACATACCGGAACCCGAACTACGGGCCGCCCCGGATCACGCGGACGGCGACGGGCACGAGCGTGAAGTACATGAACCCGATGCGTGCGACGCACGTGAACGTGATCGAGCACTTCGGCGTCTCGATCGCGAACGGGCGCCGCGCGACGGCGATCCGGTATCGCTGGACGTTGGGCAAGGTGGCAGGTCCGGCGGAGCCCCCTCCCCCGCCCCCGCCTCCCCCGCCCCCGCCCCTCGCGCTGCCGACGGTGAGCTCGGAGGTGGTGTGGCTGCCCGGGCAGGGTTGGGTGGTTCGGGAGCGTGTCGAGAACAACGATCCGCTCGGACGCCGGATGTGGGTGCAGCGTCGGGTGACTCGCGTGCTCGGGCGCGACGTGCAGCTCGAGGAACTGATGCCGGACGACCCGCTGATCCTGGGCTCGACGGTGCACGCGGTGGAGGAACTGGAGGCCGGCACGCCCATCCTGACCGAGGAGGACGCTCCGGGACCGGCGAGCACCGTGAGCGAGGTTGTCGCGTACCGGGTGTTCGAGAACTCTCGCACGCTGGTGAACGGCGTGTGGCAGGACGGGCCCGGCGAGCTGATGGGTGACGTGCTGACGGCGAGCCTCTCGCAGGGGTACTCCTGCCCGGCGCCCTATATGCCGCAGATCACGCAGCAGCCTGTGGACACCGCGGGCGTGTACGACGATCGCGCGTGGTTCCACATCACCGCCGTCGAACCGGACGGGGGCGGGACGGTCGAGTATCAGTGGCGGCACGAGGGCGTGCCGCTGGTGGGCGAGGACCAGCCCGACCTGCAGGTGGAACCGCTCCGGCTTGAATCCGCGGGGCAGTATGACTGCGTGATCACGAACGACTGCGGCTTTGTGGTCACGGAGTCGGCGACGCTGACGGTGCACGTGCCGGTGGCGGTGGACAGCGAGCCGGACCCGTACGAGGGGTGCAGGGGGACGACGGCGCGGTTCAAGGTGGACGCGGACACGATGCTGCCCCCGAGCTACGTGTGGTATCACGACGGGCAGGCGATCGATCCGAACAGCCCTCACTACACGATCATGCCCGGGCCGCAGGGCATGTCGAGCACGCTGTTCGTGCACAACGTGACCACCGCGGACGCGGGCGACTATCAGGCGATGATCTACAACGACTTCCAGGCGGTCTACAGCCGAGCGGTGCCGCTGGTCGTTGACAACTGCGGGCCCTCCTGTGACCCGGATGTGAACCAGGACGGGAACGTGGATCAGGACGACGTGGCGTACCTGATCAACGTGATCGGCGGCGGGGAGAACCCCGCCGGGATCGACCCGGACTTCAACCTCGACGGAAACGTCGATCAGGACGACGCGGCGACGCTGATCAACGTCGTCGCGGGCGGTGCCTGCCCATAAGCCCCCCGATGTCCGGCGCCCGTGCGTGCGTCTGCACCACGGGCGACCGGGCCTTCTTTCTGAAAGGCAGGCCATGAACAGCAACCTCTCTGCGCGTGCTGGTCGGTGGGTGGTCTTGCTTCTGATGATCCTGGCGTGCTGGCCGGGCGAGTCACGCGGGCAGGTCGCGGTGTACTCGCACGCCCAGTACCCGACGGGCGGCCAGTACAAGTCCGCGTGGTACGCCCCGGACGGTCTGGACAGCGACGAGAACGTGTGGGACGCGTTCACGCTCCCGGCGGACGCCGCCATCACCGAGGTCCGCTGGCGGGGCGCGTACACAAACTACCTGTCCGGCGCGGGGCTGGCGCCCGTGTACGACTTCAGCGTGGCGATCTACTCGTCCATCGCGGGGGGCAGCCAGCCCAACGTCGTGAACGGGCGCCTGGTGCGCTATTACACGGGGAGCAATGCGGGGGAGACGCCGGCGGGGCAGGTGGGCGGCGTGAACATGTACGACTACCACTTCACGCTCCCCTCGGCATTCCAGGCGCAGGCGGGCGTGAAGTACTGGCTGCAGATCATCGCGTCGCAGGGATTGACGCCGACGTATTACTGGCCCCCGGACTGGAGCTGGGCGCGGGGCACGGGCGGCGACGCGTCGCACTTCCGGCGCGTGGGCGGCACGGGGGGCATGTTCCATTTCATCACGGGCGATTGCACCTTCACGCTGTTCGCCTCGAGCGCACCGACGTTTACGATCTCGGCGTCCGCCTCACCCCCGGAGGGGGGAGTGATCAGCGGCGCCGGGTCGTATCCGTCGGGCAGCAACGCGACGCTGACGGCGAACCCGGCGGCGGGGTTCGGGTTCGTGCGCTGGGCCGAGGGCGGGGCGCAGGTCAGCGGCAGCCGGGTGTACACCTTCCCGGTGACCGCCAACCGCAGCCTGGTCGCGGAGTTCACGCCCGCGTTCGACATCAGCGTGGCGGCGTTCCCGACATACGGCGGCTCGGCCACCGGAGGGGGAGTCTTCAACCAGGGCGCGAGCGTGACGGTGACGGCGGCCCCTCTGCCCGGCTTCGTGTTCGCGGAGTGGCAGGACTGGGGCACGCCCGTGAGCACCTCCCCGGTGTACACCTTCGCGGCGGACTCGGATCGTTCGCTGCGGGCGGTCTTCGTTCACGACGCGAAGTCGACGACGTTCACGATCGATGATGGGCCCGTGCACACGTCACTTCCTACGGCGCTGCAGTCGGACGGGCTGGGGATGCTGCTCACCGGCGCGTACTCCATCCAGCCGGCGGGCACGCTGGGGTTCACGCCGGCGGGCTTCGAAGGCCTGTGCGTCTACCCGAACAGCGTGTTCAGGGAGGACCTGACGGCGGAGTTCTCCGAGGCCCTCACCTACTTCTCGATGCTCTACTCCCCGCAGGAGCTGGCGTGTGATGACTCCGCCCGCATGCGGGTCACGGCGTTCCTGGGTGCGCAGCAGGTCGGCACCGCCACCACCACACTCTCGACCCCGGGCACATGGCCCACGGGGAGGCTGAGCATCTCGGTGCCGGGCGGGTTTGATCGGGCCGTGGTGCACTACGACGCGCCTCCCCCGACCTGCCAGGACTATGGCGTGATCTTCCTCGCGGACAACATCACCGTGACGAGACTCGGTCCGACGGCGTGCGACCCGGATGTGAACCAGGACGGCAATGTCGACCAGGACGACGTGTCGTACCTCATCAACGTCGTCGGGGGCGGCGACAACCCCACCGGGATCGATCCCGATTTCAACCTCGACGGCAATGTCGATCAGGACGATGTCGCGGCGCTCATCGACGTGGTGGCGGGTGGGGCATGCCCCTGACGAAGGTGAGGCGCGCATCGGGAGGAGAAGCACCCATGAGAACCCGGAACATTCTGCGAGCGGCACTTGCGGGGCTGCCCGTTTCGATCGCGGCTGCCCAGTGCACCGATCAGTGGAACCCCGTGGGCGGGCTCGGGGGCGTTTCGCCCAGCGTTGACGCTCTGGCCTGGTGGGATCCCGACGGCGAGGGACCGCTCGCGGCGAGGGTCGTCGCGGGCGGGACGTTCACCGAGGCGGACGGCGTGCCGGTGGGGTACGTTGCGTCGTGGGACGGGTCCGCGTGGAGCAGCCTTGGCGAGGGTGTGAACGGCGGGATCAACGCCATGACGGTTCTGCCCGATGGTCGCCTGGTGGTCGCGGGGAGCTTCTCGACCGCGGGGGGCGCGCCCGCGAACAACATCGCCGTGTTCGATGGATCGGGGTGGACCGCGCTGGGCGCCGGGCTGGGAGGGGAGTGCTTCGCGCTCGCGGTCGGTCCCACCGGGACTCTGTACGCCGGGGGCAACTTCATCAGTGCGGGCGGAGCGCCGGCCCACAACGTGGCACGCTGGAACGGGGCCGCGTGGTCCAGCCTTGGCTCCGGATCATCCGACGGCGTGGGCGGGATCGTCTATTCCATCGTGGCAACACAGGACGGCAACGTCTACGTCTGCGGCACGTTCCAGTCGGCGGGGGGCGTTGCCAACCGCCGGCGCGTGGCCCGCTGGGATGGCGCCTCGTGGAACGGCATGAGCGCCGGGATGAACGCGACCGTGCTCGCGCTCGGCCGGCTCGGCGAGGGGGACATCGTCGCGGGCGGCCTCTTCACCACCGCGGGCCTGTCCAGCGCTGCCCACGTCGCCCGCTGGGACGGCTCGGCGTGGTGGCCCATGGACACGGGCCTGAACGCCCAGCCCCTGTGCTTCCTCACGCTCCCCTCGGGCGACCTCATCGCCGGCGGTCACTTCTGGTATTCGGGCACCACCCCCATGTCGAAGATCGCCCGTTGGAACGGCGTCTCATGGGCGCCGATGGACTCGGGCATGAACCAGTACGTCATGTCGCTGCTTCAACTGCCCTCGGGCGACTTCGTCGCGGGCGGCGGCTTCACCGAGGCCGGGGGAAAGTCGACGACGGCTCTCGCCCGCTGGGGTTGCCCGGCCGTCGCGTGCGACCCGGATGTGAACCAGGACGGCAACGTCGACCAGGACGACGTGTCGTACCTCATCAACGTCGTCGGGGGCGGGGACAACCCCACGGGGATTGACCCCGATTTCAACCTCGATGGCAACGTGGATCAGGACGACATCGCGGCGCTGATTGACGTGGTGGCCGGGGGGACTTGTCCGTAAGTGAAGGTGGGACAGGTCGCCCCCTCCGACCGCTGCAACCTCTGCCGGCAGCACCATGTAACACGGGCGTGGCATGCACCCGCGCCGGCTCTGCGTGCGTTGCTACCTACACCCGTGGGGTCGCGTTTGACAGGGCGAGCGGGGGGGGGGGTAGACTCGCGCGCATGAAGATGCTCATCTCTGCGGCCGTCGCCGGAACCGTGCTGCTCCTTGCCCACGGCGTGTGCCGAGCCCAGCCATTCGCATTTGAGGAGGATGGTCTCACATCCACGGTGGTGATTCCCGGTTACAAGTGTGAGACCTTTGACCAGGGCTGTCCCAAGGACACCATCCTCGTGGATTCGGGCGGGTCGAACGGCTGCACCGCGCTCACCTGTGCGGGCGGGTGCACGACCTGCAGCGGGGGTTCGACCTCAGTCGAGCTCTGCGTCCGCAAGCCGGGCTCCGATTGCACGCTCGCAACCACGGGCTCGTCCGTGCCGTGCGGCGACAAGGGGAACGGGACCTGCTTCACGGCTACCCCGACCACCGGGGACATCAACGGGTGCGGCTGCGCGCCGCCGCGGTGGTACACCGGTCAGCCCTGCACCGTTCGGCGGTGCATCCCGTGAGCGTGCTCCCGGCCATGGCGGTGCTCGTGTGCTCCATGGCGTATGGAGGCCAGCCGCCCACGGCCGCGCCGACTGGGGGACCCGAGCTTCGTGCCCTGGTCGCGGCGATCGAGGGCTACTCGGCGGACACGGCGGCGGTGGAGTGGCGGCAGCGCACGTACCTCCCCCCGTGCCAGCTTGCGCACAGGCCCACGTGGTCGCTCCTGGAGTCCTCGGGGCGATACATGGACGAGCGTTGGAACTGGGGTCTGGACATCAGGCACCGCCGCTCGGGCCCGGAGGACGATTGGAACGTCACCTTCAAGGAGGAGGTGAGCTTCGGCAACGGGGGTGTTCGCGCGTGCGCGGACCTCGACCTCGACGAGGGGATGCTGACCGAGCCGACCAACTTCCACGTGTGGGGCCCGACCCTCTGGGGGTGTCTGGGAAGACTCACGGATCTTCAGGCCACACGACGGGGCCGCTCGCTCCCCGAGGTGATCGCTGCGGCGTCATCTCGCGAGTACCTTGAGCCGACGGCGTCGGAGCCGTGGCCGGGCATCCGCGCGCGGGACGCGGCGCCGATCTCGGCGGGCGCACTCGATCTCGAGGTTCGGGTGGATCCGGATCACGGGTTCTGTCCGCGGGTGATCCGCCTGGTCAGGCTCGGAACCGGGCAGGTGGGAGAGGAGACGCGCGTCGTGGACGTGTTCGAGGCCGAGCGGGGGGTGTGGCTCCCGCGGATCGCCATCGTGCATGGGTACGAGGCACTGGAGCGCGTCCCGGAGTTACCGCCGGAGCGGCTGCAGGACTTCGAACGGGCCAACTCGCTCGAGGGCCTTCCCCTCGATGAGTTCGGCGTCGGCGAGGCCCTGCGGGGGCAGATGCGTGAAATCTTCGAAGGGGGCTGGAAGCCCGGGAGTATTGTCATCGGCACCGTGTATCTCCCGATTGGCGCGGGAAGGCCGGACCAGGAGATCGTCTGTCCCCAGGTGCTGTTCATCGAGTCCGCGACGCTCACGCCGCGGACGCCCCTGCGGCGTTTTGCGGATCGGATGCTGTCCGACACGAGGATGTACGACGGGCTGACGGGCGTGTGGACGACCTGGCGGGAGATGCGCCCCGGGGCGATGCGGCTGCTTGGCGAGCCGCAGGAGGCGCGATGATGCTCGCGATGGTCGTGCTGGCGCTGGGCACGTGTCCCGGGCAGCCTCCGGCGCCGGTCTCGGAGCCCCCCGCGGAGCCCTTCCGGCTCATCAGCGCGACGCCGGAGGACCTTGGCACGGTTCACGGTGGTGTGGCGGTGGTGCGGGAACTCCGGTTCCGCAATACGTCCGAGCACGCGCTGCGCCCGAGAATCAGTTGGGTCTCGTGCGGGTGCCTGCAGGCGACCGCGAAGCCGGAAGCCGTGAGCCCGGGGGCCGAGTTCACGATCCGGATCGTGGGGACGGCGGTCCCGGCCGGCCCGGCGCAAGACCTGTCGGCGAAGTACGTCGTGTCGTGGAGTGTGGACGAGCAACTCCGCTCGGTCGAGGGCGAGGTCGTGGTGCGGTACTCGCCCTCGACGGATCTGGTTGTGCGGCCGACGGAGATCGCGGCGTGGTGCGTCGCGGGCGAGCCGCTCCGCGTGCCGATGTGGGTCCGGGAGGCCACCACCAACGCGATGGCGCCGGATGCGCTGCGCCCGGTGATCTCGGCGGGACCTGGCCTCTGGATTCAGCCCGTCGCGTTCCAGGATGTCACGGCGCCCGATGGCCCGTCCGCGGTGCGCGCCGGCCTCGAACTGGGCCCGACGCCGCCCGGCATCTTCGACGGCTGGGTGTCGGTCGGCTCCGCGCCGGAGGCGGCGGCCCTGCGTGTACCCATTCGCGTGCGGACCGTGCTGCCCTGGGCGGCCTCGCCCGGCGCGGCGCGGTTGCGCGCGAGCGTCGGTGAGCCGGCCAGGGCGGAGGTTCGGCTGCGACCCGTCGGGAGTTCGACCGAGTTGCCCGCGTGCACGCTCGAGGTGGAGCCGGGAATCGAGGGGCTCTCGGCGACGATCGAGGGCACGACCATCCGTCTGGCGGTCACACGCCTCCGCGGGCCGGACGGGGCGGTGGTGGTGGTTCGTGGCCCCGATGGGGCGTTGATGGCGCGTGTGCCGGTGGTGCTGTGGCCGACGCAGCGAGCGCGCTAGGTCGGGCCCCGAGCCGTTCAGCCCCCCAGCTTCTCAGCGAGGAACGCGCCGACCTGCGAGAGCGCGAGGCGCTGCTGCGAGCCGGTGTCGCGGTCGCGGCAGGTGACGGTCTGGTCGGTGAGCGTCTGGCCGTCGATGGTGAAGCAGAATGGGCAGCCGGCCTCGTCCATGCGGGCGTAGCGCTTGCCGATGGACTGCTTGGCGTCCATCTCGATGAAGCCCTGGCGGCCGAAGCGGGCGAAGAGCTCGTCGTAGAGCTTCTCGGCGACTTCGGGCATGCCGTCCTTGTCCACCAGCGGAAAGATCGCGGCCTTGATGGGGGCGATGCGCGGGTGGAACTTCATGAGCTCCGGGCTCGGGCGGCTGGGGTCCACCGTGTACGCCTCGCAGAGCAGCGCGAGCACGCCCCGGTCCAGCCCGGCGGCGGGCTCGATGCAGTGGGGCATGTACCGCTCGCCCTTGGTTGAGCCGTTGGGGAGCTTCTCGCCCCGCGCCTGGTCGAAGTACTCGAGCTTGGCGCCGCTGTGCCTGGCGTGCTGGGTGAGGTCGTAGTCACCCCGGTGGGCGATGCCCTCGAGCTCGCCGAAGCCGGGCGCGGTGAAGGGGAAGCGGTACTCGACGTCGCTGGTGCCGCAGGAGTAGTGGGAGAGCTCGTCCTTGTCGTGCTCGCGGAGGATGAGGTTCTCGCCCTTGAGGCCGATGGACTGCCACCACTCCATGCGGAAGTCGCGCCAGAAGCGGTACCAGTCCTGTGATTCGGAGGGGTGGCAGAAGAACTCGAGCTCGGCCTGCTCGAACTCGCGTGATCGGAAGGTGAAGTTGCGGGGCGTGACCTCGTTTCGGAAGGAGGTGCCGGTGTTGCCGATGCCGAAGGGAACCTTGACGCGCGTGGAGTCCACGACGTTCTTGAACTGGACGAAGATGCCCTGGGCGGTCTCGGGGCGGAGATATGCCTTGTCATCGGCGGATGCGGTGGCGCCGACGTGCGTCGAGAACATGAGGTTGAACTGCTTCGGCTCGGTGAGCGTGCCGACTTTTTCAGCATCAGGGCCCAGAACCCTCCCGAACTGCGCAACGGGGATGCTTGTGAGTGGCACGACCTTGACCGTGCCGAAGGCCTTCTCCGCCTTCTTCTGTTGCTTGGGTTCGCTGGGCGCGTCCTTCATGAACGCAAACATCGGCTTGTCGCCCGCGTCACCCGCCGCGGGAACAAACACGCTGACATGGTCGTAGCGGTAGCGCTGCTTGGTCTCGCGGCAATCCACCATCGGGTCGTTGAAGCCGCCGACGTGGCCGCTGGCCTCCCAGACCTTCGGGTGCTGGATGATGCGGGTCTCGACGGGGACGCAGCGGACGCGTTCGCCGTTGGGGCCCTTCTTGCCCCAGGCGGGGTTCATGATCATGTCCTGCCACCAGGCCTCGCGGAGGTTCTTCTTCATCTGGGCGCCGAGGGGGCCGTAGTCCCAGAAGCCGTTGATCCCGCCGTAGATGTCGCTGGCCTGGAAGATGAAGCCTCTGCGTTTGCAGAGGGCCATGATGGCGTCCATGGACTTCGGGGCGTTGGTCGCGGGCGCATCGGACATGGAAGTGGTTCCTGGAGAGAGGGCAATGGGTAGCGCGGCACCGGCGGCGGGCCTTGAAAACGACCCCGGCAGGACTCGAACCTGCGACCCCCGCGTTCGAAGCACGGTGCTCTATCCAACTGAGCTACGGGGCCGGAAGCTGGACATTAGGGAGGCAGGAGCCCAGCCGCCCGGGGCGGCAACAATGTCGCATGAAGCTCGAACGAGTCGCGGTGTGCCTGGCGTACGCCCTGAGTGCCGTCCTCGGCGCGGCGCAGCCGTCCCCCGAGACGCAGCCGCCCGCCGCGGGCACGCCCGCGCAGCCCGAGCCGGCGAAGGCACCCGAGGCGGAGGCCACCCCCGCCCCGCCGTCGACCGAGGAGTTCCGCTCGTTCACCGCGAGCGATGGCACTTTGGTGCGCTATGTGCTGCTGGAGCCCGAGGGGTATGACCCCGTGCGGGCCTGGCCCACGCTGCTGGTGCTGCCCCCGGGTGACCAGAGCGAGGAAATGGTGCGGCGGTGCCTGGCGATGTACTGGAAGGCCGAGGCGAGGAAGCGGGGGTGGGTGGTGGTGTGTCCGGCGGCGCCCGCGGGCCGCTCGTTCGTCGATTCCGCCGCGGGGCTGGTGGGCGAACTTCTGGACGAGGTGGCGAAGACGGTGCGGTCGGAGAACGGGCTCGTGCACATCGCCGGATCGAGCAACGGGGGGCGGGCGGCGTTCCGGGCGGCGCTGGACTCACCGGGCCGGTACGCGTCGCTGACGGGTCTTCCCGGCGTGCCTCCCTCGGCGGCGGACTACGCGAGGCTTGATCGTCTGAAGAACGTGCCGACGGCGCTCCTGGTGGGCCAGGGAGACAATGACTACTGGGTGACGGAGAGCAAACGCACCAGCGAGCAGGTGCGAGCGTTGGGGGGTGAGTGCTCGCTCCGAGTGGTGCCGGGGCAGGCGCACGTGCTGACACTCGAGCCGGGGGAGCTTTTCGATCTGCTGAACCTCCGCCGGCCCGCGGCGAGGGCGGCGCAGCTCGCCCGGGACGCCGCGTCGAAGGCCATCGGGCTGGTCCTGGACGACTTCCACGACGCGGCGGCGAAGGCGGACGAGGAGCGGTACTTCGCGCACTTTGCGCCGGGCGGGGTCTTCCTGGGGACGGACCCCGCGGAGCGATGGACGGTCGAGGAGTTCAAGGAGTGGTCGAGGCCGTACTTCGAGCGGGAGACGGCGTGGACGTACACCCCGGGGCGGCGGTCGGTGGGCGTCTCTCCGGACGGGAACACGGCGTGGTTCGACGAGGACCTGCAGAACGCGAAGCTCGGGCTGTGCCGCGGAACGGGCGCCCTGATCCGGACGGAGCGGGGCTGGAGGATCACGCAGTACAACCTGACCGTGCCGGTGCCCAACGGGCTGATGGGCAAGGTGGTGGAGATGATGCGCGCGGGCGAGAGGGGCGGTCAGTAGGACGAGGCGAGCGTCGCGAGCAGGCGTGCGCCCCAGCCGGTGGGTCCCTCGATGAAGCACCCGGCGTTCTTCTCCGCGGCGTGGACGCCCGCGATATCGAGGTGGCACCAGGGTGTGCCCTCGGTGACGAAGTACGACAGGAACGCGGCGCCCTGGATCGGGTGCGCCTTGCGGTTGGGGTTGCTGTTGAGGATGTCCGCGACCGGGCTCTTCATGAGGTCGCGGTACTCGCTGTGCATGGGCAGGCGCCACACGCGCTCGCCGGTGAGGGCGGAGGCAGCCTCGACCCGGGCGCGGAGCTTGTCGTCTTCGCAGAACATGCCGGCGAAGGTGCTGCCCAGGGCGACCACGACGCCCCCGGTCAGCGTCGCGATGTCGATGACGCAGGCGGGGCTTTCCTTCTCGCAGGCCCAGCAGAGGGCGTCGGCGAGGACCAGGCGGCCCTCGGCGTCGGTGTTGGTGACTTCGACGGTCACGCCGTTGCGGTACGTGATGACGTCGTCGGGGCGGTAGGCCTCGTCGGAGATGGAGTTCTCGGCGATGGAGAGGAGGGCGACGACGCGGCGCTTGGGCTTGAGCACGGTGGCGACGGCGTGCATGGCGCCGAGCACGGCGCACCCGCCGTCCTTGTCGCGCTTCATGCCCACCATGCCGTTGTTGATCTTCAGGGAGAGGCCGCCGGTGTCGTAGGTCATGGTCTTGCCGACGAGGACGATCGGCTTGCCGTCGGCCTTCCCTTCGGGCTTGTATTCGAGGCGGACCAGGCGGGGCTTGTTCTCGCTGGCCTTGCCCACGTTGATGAGGCCGGTGAAGCGTTCCTTTTCGAGGGCATCGCCCTCCCACTCCTTGAAGGCCATGCCGCACTGCTTGGCGAGGGCCTTCGCCTGGGCGGCCATGAAGCCGGTGGTGGCGATGTTGGGGGGGGTCTGGCTGAGAGTGCGGGCGAGGTTGGCGCCCTCCGCAAGCCCGAGGCCCGTCTCGAGGCCCTGGGTGAACTTGGCGGCGTCGCCGCGGACCTTGAGCGGGGTGCGCTGGGGCGCGTCGGTCGCCTTGCCCCGGAAGGAATCACAGACCCAGCCGATGAGGCCCAGGCCCTCGCCGAAAGCCTGACCTGCGCGGCGCGCATCGAGCCCCGCGGCGTTGAGAGGTCCGGCGAGGTCGATGAGGGCCGAGGTTGCCTTCGCGGCGGCGAGGCGGCGTCCGGCATTGCCACCCAGCGTGCGGATCGAGTCGAGGGTGAGGGCCTTGGCGTCACCGAGGCCGGCGATGATCAGGCGGTCCACCTGTCCGCCCGGGTAGGCCTCGACGAACGTCCCGGCGTCGCCGGTGGCGTCCGCACGCTCGCAGGCGGCCACCGCGGCGGCCGCGGCGCCGAGCTTCTGGAGCCGCTTCAGCGTGGCATGATCGAGAGGCTGGCCCTTGAATCGGGCGACGATCACGGTGCTGGTGCTCTCGCCGCCGACGCTGATGGATGTGAACATGCCTGCTCCTGAGATCGGGATGAGCAGGGATGATAGCGTGCGGGGTCAGCACAACGAGCAGATCACCGCCGCTGCGCCTTCCACGGGGGCGACCACGCGCAGGCACTGTTCGAGCGCTTTCTCGGGCTTGGCCGTGGCGATGAACAGGCAGCTCCCGCTCCCGGTGAGGTGCACGTCTTCACGGGTGACGCGGCGGAGCGAGGACGCGAGGTCGGCGAGGCGGGGCTCGACAAGGCAGGAGGCGGGCCAGAGGTCGTTGAAGAGTCGCGTGCCATCGAGCCGCGAGCCGCAGGCCTGCATGCGTGCGCGGACCAGGTCCGCGCGGACGCGGTGGGGGAGGGGCTCTCTCCCCCGGTGCTCCCCTCTCGCTTCGCGCGATTGGGCCTCGACCTCCCACTCGATGCGTCGGCGACGGTCGGCCTCTTCGATCACGCCATCGAAGGCGCGATAGACCGCGGGCGTGGCACAGGACCAGGGCGGGATGACGAGCACCACCCGGCCGGGGACGCCGGGCACGCGCTCGATGCGCTCGCCGAAGCCCTCGACGATCGCCTGTGCGGGATCGCGCTCGCCACGGCAGAAGAAGGCGACGTCGGAGCCGAGCGTGGCGCCGATGCGTGCGAGCGAGGTGTCGTCGAGGTCGAGGTCGTACAGGTCGCGGAGGGCCAGGAGCATGGCTGCCGCGTCCGACGAGCCGCCCCCGAGGCCGCCGCCGACGGGCACCCGCTTGCGGAGGTGCATGCGGACGGGCAGGGGCTTGCCGACGCGGGCCTCGAGCGCGCGATGGGCGCGGACGGCGAGGTCCGTGTCGAGGGGCCAGTCGATGGGGCTGGGCCTGGGGGCGTTTGGGGCCCAGTCGATGGCGTAGGTGCTGGCCGCGTCGGCGCGGGTCAGATCGAGCTCGTCGGCGAGGTCGATGGGGGCCATCCAGGAGCAGATGGGGTGCCAGCCGGGGTGGTCCGTGTCGGGCGGGTTGGGCGGGCCGACGGAGAGGATGAGGTTGAGTTTGGCGTGAGCGTGCACGGGGGATCATTGGCGGCGCGGGAGGAGCGGAGAGAAGAAAAACAGGCCGCCCCGGAGTGGGACGGCCTGCGAAGGGTCACGGATTCAGGATGCGGGGCTCAGGGGCAGCCGCCGCCGCCGACGGTGTTGATGAGTGCGGCGACGTCATCCTGATCGACGTTGCCGTCCTGGTTGAAGTCGGGATCGATGCCGGTGGGGTTGTCACCGCCGCCGACGACGTTGATGAGGTAGGAGACGTCGTCCTGATCGACGTTGCCGTCCTGGTTGACGTCGGGGTCGCAGGTGGGCCCGCCGCCGCCGGGGAAGCAGGCGCCGGTCATGTCGATGCGGTAGGCGCCGATGTCCAGCCCGCCGCCGCGCCAGGAGGCGAGGGGGCCGGCGCTGCCGGGCCCGTCGGGTGCGCGCTCGGTGTTGAAGGGGGTTTCGGCCCACATGGCGGAGCCCATGCCGTCGAGGGCCATGTCGTCGTACTGGGTGACGGCGAGGTAGTAGTTTCCGGTGGCGGGGACGAAGGCACCGGAGATGTGAGAGAGGAGGGTGTCGTCGCCCGGGGTGCCGGTGGGAACGTCGTCGTTGAAGGTGACACCGGCGCCGGAGGAATCGAAGAGGAAGAGGCGGGTGTCGAAGAAGGGATCGGTGTTGAGGGCGGTGGTGGCGGAGAAGGCTCCGACATCGCAGACATTGATCTGGTAGATATCGCAGTCGCCCTCCCAGTCAAAGCCGCCGGAGATGCTGGTGAAGGGGCCGGAGCCGGTGGGGACCTGCGCGGTGTTGAGTTCCTGGCCGGCGTCGGCCTGGCCGTTGATCTGTTCGTCCCACTGGGCGGGCGGGGTGACGTTGATGTTGAGGACGCCCGAGCCGCCGGCGCCGGTCGAGCCGTAGGCGGCGACGCGGATGCCGATGCTGATGCCCTCAAAGACCGGGACGCCGGCGATGACGCTCTGCAGCCCGCAGGCGTCGTCGTTGCACTGGGTGTCCACGAAGCAGTCGAGAACGACGGCGAGGACGGTGTCGAAGGACGAACCGCAGGTGTCGATGGTGGCGTAGCCGCTGGTGGTCGGGGTGTAGATGTACCAGATGTCCTTGTTGGACGGGGCGCAGTCCACCTGCATCTGGGTGGTCAGGCCGGAGTTGTCGAAGGGGAAAGAGCCCTCTCCAACGGGGATGGAGTCTTCGCAGACCTCGCCGACCTGGGCGTGAGCGGCTCCGGCGGCAAGGACACAGGCCAGCGCGAACGTGGAACGGGCGGCAAGGCGCATCTCTTTTTCTCCTTGTGTCGGGCCCCGGCGGCCTGACTCGGCCGGGGGCGTGTGAATCCGGACCGGGTGCTGGCGGCGAAACGGCTCCGTCGCCCTGCTTCTGATCCACCCCCCGGGCCGGGGAGTTGTTCGCCCCCCGGCGAATCTGGTTACTTCGGTTTCAACAGGTCCTTGAGACCCCCGCGCAGGAGCCCCTCGGGGGAGAGCTTCTTCACCGCGGTCTTGGCCCATAACTCGCTGTCCAGGGATACCCCCGGCTTGTCCAGCGGGCCCTTGACGCGCCACGGGGTGAGGGTCAGGGCGTCCAGCACGGGGGCGCGGCTGAGCAGGCTCCCCAGGCCCGTGTTGAGCTGGCCCGCGGCCTTATCCGCGAGCGCCCCCGCCGGGATCCACACCACCATGTCGATCTGCTTCGCGTTGAGGTCGATGCCCCTGGACATGGAGTCCTGATCGGCCTGGAGGATCATGCTGAACTCACCGACGGGCACCCGCCACGGGCCGTAGGTCGCGACCCCGCTGCGGACCTGGATCGCGAGGGGCTCGAGCCGGGTGCCGGCGGCGCCGGCGGTGCGCTGTCCCAGGTTCTTGAGCACGCTGGAGAAGAGCCCCGCGGTCTCGAAGCGGCACTGGCCCGGGTCGATGGTGACGTCGCCGTTCAGCTTGCGCATGTCGCCGTCGAGCGGGGCGACGAGCCCCGTCGCGGTGAGCATGGCGGGCGCGTCATCCCGGGTCTTCTCGAGTGCGCCGAGGAGGGGCGTCATGCCCAGGAACCGGTCGGCGAAGAGGCGGGTGACCTCGCTCACGCTGACGCGGACGGGCTGCTGTGCCGTGAAGGTGCCGTTGCCGAAGACGCCCATGATCTCCGCGGAGGCGCGGGGCGAGGTGAGCGTGACGCGGAGCGTGGGCTGCTCCCTGCTGACATCCGCGCTGCTCGTGATGGGCACGCGGTCGGCGTCGATGCGGACAGCGACGGTGGGCCCGAGGCCCTCCACGAGCGCACCCTTTCGGTTCGCGAGCACATCCACGAGTGCGGTGGGGAGGGCGGGAAGGTCGCCCCGCACGGTAAGACGGGCCTTGTCGGGTTCGAGGGCGCCCTCGGGGGAGAACAGGTGCGACAGCGTCCCCGTGATGGCCATGTCCCTGGCGGGGGGCGTGTCGCCCACCGCGGCCTCGGCGAGCAGGAGTCGAAGCTCGACAGGTTGAGAGGCGGAGGGTCTTTCTCCCGGGGCGGGCGGGGGCGTGGAGACGGCGAGCGCGAGGCCGCCGATGCGGATGGTCTGTGCGTCCGCGCCGGCGAAGCTCGCGGAGGGGAGAGCCAGCGAAACGGCCAGCGAGGGCCGGACGACGCTCGGGGTGCCCGGGGTGGGGCGGGGCAGGACGATGCTCGCGATGTCGAGCGTGATCGGGCCGCTCTGCTGGAGCTTCATGCCCTTGCCCTCGGGCCCGGCGAGGAACCTGTTCACGGTGGCGACGTCGGGCTGGATGGTCAGCTTCGCGGGCTGCACGAGGGAGGTGCGGTCCGCGGCCCTTCGGACACGGAGGGGTGCATCGCTGCGGAGCCGCGGCGCGCTCACCGCGAGTTCCGCGTCGAAGTCGGCGTCGGCGAGCGCCACGGTGCCGCCCTGGGGCGGGGTGAGCGTCACGGACGTGCGGACCTGAGCCGTGTCGCCCAGCAGCCCGGTGAGGAGGCCCTCCAGTCCCGCGAGCTTCTCGGCGTCGGCGGTGGAGACCCGTTCCAATGACGCGGTGGTGGTGAGCGGGCCCGCGAGGCGGCCCTCGCTGATCTCTCCGGCCATGCTGCCGGTGAGCGCCGCGATGAGTGTTCCCTGGTTGCCAAGCAGACCGCCGGTCACGTCCACTCGAACCGCGCGCTGGCCGACCAGCGCCGGCGCGGTGAGCGCGCCCACCGGAACCGCGGCGCGAAGCGAGAGTCCCTCCACGCCGACGCGGCCCAGCGGACGGCGCGTGCCGCCCTCGTCCGCCACGCTCAGGCCATCCACCTGCGTCTTCTCCGCGAGCGTGACGGTGAGCGTCGCGGTACCGATGCGGTCCAGCGCGGGCGTGCTCTCGGCGGTGAGCGGGATGGTGATGGGCTCCAGCGTGGCACGGACGCGGGCGGGGCCCACGAGCGAGAGCGACCCGCCTCCACCCTGGGCCATGGAGGGCGCGTAGGCGGCGAGGAGCGTCTCGAGGAGCGCGGGCGTGACCTCGATGCCCGCGACGGTCTGACGGAGCGTGACGCCGGCGGGCTCGACGACGCCACCGAGGTCCGCCGCGACTTTCGCCGAGCGGACGGCGAGGGTGACGTCGACGGCGTTCTCCGGGGCGGGCTTGGTGGTGACTTCGATCGTTGTCGGGCCGCCGAGCGCCTGCGACACGAGGGCGGGGGTATCCAGGGGGCCTTCACCCCGGGGCATCACAGCCCGGGCAAGCGTCGGGGGCACGTCCTTGGCGAGCAGGGTGCCGGCGGGGCGCAGCGAGAGGGGCGGGGCGATCTCGAGGACGCGCACGCCGCCCGTGGTCGTGGCCCGCAGCAGGCCCGGGAGGTCGAAGCGGGCCGCGAGGGAGAACGGCGCGCCGTCGTAGGTCGCGCTGCCGGCGAGGTCGACCTTGGCGGAACCCTGCGAGAGGTCCGCGACGACGCGGGTGGAGGCGAGGGAGACCGGGCCGGAGACGCCGGCGCGGGTGCTGCCGCTCGTGTCGATGGCCATGAGGGAGAGCCCGGTCAGGTCGAGCGTTCCCTTGAACTCGGCGCGGTCGAGCTCGAGCCCCGCGGGGCTGCGAGGAATGGCGAGACGCTGGACCTGCAGGACGGCCCGGCCCCCGCCCGGCGCGGGCGTGAGGCTCCAGCCGCTGGCGGGCTTCACGAAGCGGGAGGCGATGGCCCCCGCGCCCGGCACGTCGGCGCGGATGCCCGGGTCGCGGGCGCGGATGGCGGACTCGCTGAGTTCGAGGGCCGCGTCGGCGCTGACGCCCGCGCTCCGGAAGGTCGCATCGATCGCGATGGGCCGGTCGCCCTGGGCGGGCGTGGCTCCGGACGCCGACGCCCGAACAGAGAGGTCGACCGTCGGGCCCACGTCGTTGTAGAGGTCGATGTCGAGCCCCGCGACGAGGGGTTGCAGGATCGCTGTCGCGGCACCCTTCACCGTGGCGGCGCCCTCGATCGACGCGGGCATGGCGGCGAACTTGCCCGCGGCGTCGATGAGGCCCCCGAGCGTGGCGTCCACGCGGATCTCGCCCGCCGGGTTGCCGGCGAGCGTCGCGCTCGTGCCCGCCTGTACGCGCACGCTCGTACCGAGCGAGGTGGTGTCCAGTGAGAGCGTGAGGGGCGTCGTCGTGAACACCGAGGGGGGCTTGCCCTGCTCGATCACCACGCGGCCGGACCCGGGCGCGACGCTCACGCGGACGGCGGCGTCGAGCTTCCGCAGATCCGGGCCCGCGGCGTCGTACGGCAGCTTGAGGCGCTCCACCACCACGGACGTGTCGGGGATGGCATCGAGCGACGGGGAGGCGCCGGGCGCGAAATACTGCTCGGTCCGGGGCAGGAGCGCGCGGATCGCGGCGCCCTTGGCGGAGAGTTCGAGGGGCTTGGTGAGCGAGAGCACGCCATCGGCGATGGCCGCCTCGCCCGCGGCCCGGGCGCCATCCAGTGAGAGGCCGAAGGTGATGTTCGCCGCCTTGCCGTCGCCGGAGGCGACGAGCGACAGGTCCAGCGCCGGACCGAGCGAACCACGGAGGGTGACCGCGGCGCCGTCCGCGGTGCGGCCCACGGGGCCGAGCAGCGTGTCCACCACATGGACGGGGAAGGAGGCGAGCGTGACGTCTGCTTCTCCCTTTGCCTTGTCGAGCGTGAGCGTGCCCTCCGGCGTGGACCAGCGGTCGACGGTGGCGTTGACCGCGAGGCGCCCGGCGCCGCTGTCCGGTCGCGTGGTGCCGACGTACGCCGTGCTCTCGAGCCTCACCTTGGCCTTGTGCCCGACCTCGACCTCGGCGTTGAGATCCGCGTCTTCCAGCGTCACGGTCGCGGCGTCCGCCGCGGACTTGTCAGTGAACGTCGCGTCGAGGTTCTTGACGGCGATCTTGGCCTTGAGGCCCGGGGGCAGGGTGGGCTTGGCCTGCTCGCCCACACCCTTGGTCGTGGGGGTCGAGGGGGGCTTGGTGCCGCTCTTCCCGGGCGGGGAGGTGGCGGTCTGCACGTTGAGCGAGCCGTCCGCCTCGCGGATCAGGGCGAGCGTGCCCCCGGAGAGCGTGATCTCACCCAGGTCCTTGGGTCCTGTGATGAGGGACCAGAGCGTGGCGTCGGTGGTGACGGAGCCCTTGGCTATGAGTGCGCCGTCGGCGCCGCGGAGCGAGAAGCCGGAGACGCTCTGGGGGCCGGCCCATGAGAGGTCCACGTCCTCCACATCGATCTTGCCTGCGATGGTGGTGCCGGACATGCCACGGATGTACCCGGGGGCGATGGCCCCGGCGATGGTGGGGCCGAGTGCGCCACCCACGACCCCGAGCAGCACCAGGGCGCAGACGAGGCCCAGGATGATGTTGCGCACGATGCGCCGCTTCTTGCGGGTGGGGCGGTGCGGGTCCTTCAGAAGCTCATCCCGCTCCTTCTGGTCCTGCTGGCGCCGATCCTCGGCCTTGGTCCAGAAGCCGCCTGCGGGCTTGGCGGGCTCCTCCCCGCCGCCTTTGGCGTAGAAGCCTGTGCCCGCGTCGTTCTTCTTGTCACGCAGCCCCGATTCTTCGGGGGGCTGGCCGGAGCCCTTGCCCCAGAAATCGCCCGTGTTGTCCGGCATGCGCACCCTCCGTGGGCCCCCGGAGCCACCCCGGGGTCAGGCACTGTATGGACCCACCGTGCGGGCGCCGGGTTCCGCGTGCTTTCGGGGAATTACCCCATGCCGTGGGCCAGCGCGTGCTCGATCGCGTCGCCGAAGCGGTCGAGCTCATCGAGGGTGGTGTAGATGCTGGGGGAGATGCGCAGTCCGGTGCACTCCTCGTGGAGGATGGCGACGGTGAGGATGCGGTGCTTGTCCCAGAGCCAGGCCTGGAGCTTCGCGGTGTCCAGCCCATCGAGGCGAACATTGCCGATGGCGCAGGCGTGGGTGGGTGAGGCGGGGGTGTTGAACGTGGCCCTGCCGGAGGAGGCGAGACGGGCGGTCCAGCGTTCGCGCAGGTAGCGCAGCCGCGCCTCCTTGCGGTCGTCGCCGATGAGCTGGTGAAAGGTCAGGGCCTCCGCGACGCACAGGATGTTCGCTTCGGGGTGCGTGCCGATCTCCTCGAACTTGCGGATGTCGGACTCCCTGCCCGGCGGAGCCGGGGTGAGGGGCCAGAGGGGCGCGATCTTGTCGCGCCTCACGTAGAGCAGGCCGGTGCCGACGGGGGCGTGCAGCCACTTGTGGAGCGACACGCCGTAGTAGTCGCACCCGAGGTCGGCGATGGAAAAGCGGAACTGGGCGAGGGCGTGGGCGCCGTCGACGATGACGGGGATCCCGCCGTTGCGGGCGCGGGCCATCGCGACGATCTGCCTGACGGGGAGGATCTGTCCGGTGAGGTTGATGACATGGGAAACAAGGATGAGGCGCGTCCGGGGCGTGATCGCGGCCTCGAACCGGCGGACGGCTTCCCCGTCGTCCTCGCAGGGCACGGGGAGTTTCACCTGCACGAGTTTCACGCCCTCGCGGGCCTCTCGCTGCCGGAACGCCGCGAGCATGCGCGGATAATCCTGCGTGCTGGTGACGATCTCGTCGCCGGGCTTCAGGTCGATCCCGAGCTGGCAGATCATCAGGCTCTCGCTGCTGTTGCGGGTGAGGGCGAGCTCCTCGGCGTCCACGCCCCAGTGCCGGGCCAGGCGGGTTCGGACCACTTCATACTGCGGGTGCTGGAGCTGCCAGAGCGCGTAGGGGGGCGGGAGCCGGTTTGCCTCGTCGAGCCGGAGCTTCAGCGCATCGTGCACGTGCGTGGGGCAGGGGCTGGTCCCGCCGTTGTTCAGGTTGATGATCGACCGGTCCTGCATGAACGCCTGCTGAACCGGCAGCCAGAAGTCCTCGTCGCTGGCGAGGCTCGCGGCGTCGCGGGGGTCGCCCGCCCGCTCGCGCAGCGCGCTCAGCGTGCGGCCCCGGGCAACCAGCGCGGGAGAACAGGCAGCGGCGGCCGCGGCGGCGAGGAACGTGCGTCGGTGGAGCATCCCGGCAGAATACCGCGCCGGTGCTCAGCCGGACGCCGTGCGGCGTGGTTTCCGGCGCTTCTCGGCGACCCGCTCGGGCGTGGGGACTCGCACCTGCCGGGCCAGCCCGACCAGTTCCAGGAGCCGGATGCACGCGTATGAAACGTCGATCTCCCACCAGCGGAGCCCGTGGCGTGCGCTCGTCGGGAACGCGTGGTGGTTGTTGTGCCACCCCTCGCCCAGCGCCAGGAATCCGACGATGGCGTTGTTGCGGCTCTCGTCGCCGGTGCTGAAGGGACGGGAGCCCCACAGGTGGCAGACGGAGTTGACGCTCCACGTCACGTGGTGAACCAGGAACATGCGCACGAGCCCTCCCCACAGAAGGCCGAGCAGGGCCCCGGACCAACTGAGGGTGAGCAGGCCGGCCACCGCCGCCGGCAGGAGCAGGCCCGCGAGCACGAGCCAGCGGAAGTGGTTGTTCGCGAGCATCAGGGCCCGGTCCTGTTCGAGGTCCTTGGAGTAGCGGGAGAGGTCCGGGCGCGAACGGGCGAAGAGCCAGCCGACATGGGCGTGCGCGGCGCCGCGAAGTGTCGCCATGATGCCGTCGCCCCAGCCCCCGTCCCTGCTCGCGTGGGGAGAGTGCGGGTCGGCCTCGGTGTCCGACATCTGGTGGTGCCGGCGGTGCTCCGCGCACCACTCGATGACGGGGCCCTGTGCCGCCATCGACCCGGCCGCGGCGAGGAGGTAGCGCACCCAGCCCGGGGCGTGAAACGCCTTGTGCGTGCAGAGCCGGTGGAAGCCGACCGTGATCCCAAGCGCGGTGATGAGGAACATGCCGCTCAGGATGGCCAGGTGCGTCGCGTTGAACGCCGTGCCCCACAGCAACCAGATCGCCAGAAGCACCCCGGCGAAGGGGATCACGACCGCGGCCAGGTTGACCAGGCGGGTCCGGAGCGGGACAGGCGACTGAGAGTCTGGCTTGAGTGGGCGAACGTCGGCCACGGCGGATGCTGAGGGATCAATGCTCGTCGGGGCGGTGGGCAGGTTGAGCAACGGGGCCTCCAAGCGGCCGCCGCACTCGGTGGCAGCCGCCGCGATTAGGATTCGCCAACCCACGTGTCGCCCTCGGCGACCGGCAAGTTAGAAATCGGACAGTAAACTCCACACTCAGCGTACACTGCGGAACGGGTCTTGGTTCGAGGGGATCCGGCATTCTGCGACATTTGCAACCCGGTGCGGGGCCGGGATTCACATCGCGGTGGGGCGAATATTCCGACCGCTCCGAGCGCCCCGGGCGCCTTCCCTGCCTACGCTTCTCCCGATTCGAGAGTCCGCGCGAGCGAGCACGAGGATCACCGACGCTTCGTCTCGCCCAGGTTCAAGCAGCGGTTTTACACACTTGGGCCTTGGAATCGAGTCATGAAGTTGTACGTCGGTAACCTTTCGTTCAGCACCACCGAGTCCCAGTTGCAGGCCCTGTTCGAGGCCCACGGCGCGGTTTCGTCCGCGGCCCTCGTCATGGACCGCGAGACTGGCCGTCCCCGTGGCTTCGGCTTCGTCGAGATGCCCGATGCCGCGCAGGCCAACGCCGCGATGGCGGCCCTCAACGGCACCAACGTTGACGGGCGCGATCTCACCGTCAACGAGGCCAAGCCCCGCGAGGGCGGCTCCCGTGGCGGGTTCGGCGGCGGCGGCGGATCCCGCGGTGGATTCGGCGGCGGTGGCGGCGGGAAGAAGTTTGGCGGCGGCGGCGGTGGCCGCGGCGGCTGGTAAGCCAAGTCCCTGAAGTTTCATCGAAGCGCCGTCGCGATCTGCGGCGGCGCTTTGCTTTTTGACTCACGCCAGCCGGACCGCCATCTCACACGCCGCACGCATCGAGCCGGGGTCCGCGAGGTTGCGACCCGCGATGTCGAACGCCGTCCCGTGGTCAGGGCTGGTGCGGGGCACAGGCAGGCCCACGGTCATGTTCACGGCGGTGTCCCGCGCGAGCAGCTTCAGGGGGATCAGCCCCTGGTCGTGGTACATCGCAACCACCAGATCGAAGCGCCGCGCAGAGCCCGAGAGGGCCCGCAGGAAGATCGTGTCCGCGGGGAATGGACCCGAGGCGTCGATCCCCTCTCGCTTCGCCGACTCGATGGCGGGGGCGATGAGCCGCGCGTCTTCATCGCCGAGGAGGCCGGACTCTCCCGCGTGCGGGTTCACGCCGCAGACCGCGATGCGGGGCGACGAACCGGCAAGCGTGCGCATGGCGTCGTGCCCGAGCCTGATGGTGCGGGCGATGTGCTGCGGGTTGAGCAGGCCGGGGACGCGCGCGAGGGGCACGTGCGCCGTGACGAGGATGACGTTGAGCACCGGGCTGGCGAACATCATCGCGTGCGGCGCGTCCCCGAAGCGGTGCGCGAGCAGTTCGGTATGGCCGTGGAACCGGCGCTCGCCCGCGAGCGCCCACGCCGCCTTGCTGATGGGACCCGTCACAATCGCCCGGGCTCGCTCGGGGCCGGGCCGCTGTGCATCCGCAATCGCGGCATTGAGAAATGCGAGGGATGCGGCTCCCGCGCGGGAGTCGTCATGTGCCGGCCAGGGGCCGGGACCGGCGAGCTGCTCATGATCGACCAGCACGACACCGGGGATTCCCGGGGGCGGACCGCTCGATGCGTGGAGAGACCAGTAGGGCTCGATTCCCGCGGCACGCGCCGCGAGGGTCATCGGGGTCTGCAGACCGTGCACCACCCACCGGGCGCGGGCTCGCAGCGTGGTGTCACCCAGTGCTTTGACCAAGACTTCGGGGCCGATGCCGCCGGGGTCGCCCATGCTGACGGCGATGGTGGGGATCACCCCCGAGTGTACGGCGCCCTGCAACGAAAACCGGCCCGGGGCATGGCCCGAGCCGGTGAGAGAGTGCTGGAGCGGAGGCTCAGCGGCGCTTGCCGCGGGCGGAGAGCACCACGGCGCCGCCGAGGCCGAGGAGCGCGAAAGCGCCCGGAGCGGGGACGATCTGCTTGTCCTTGCTGATGATGCGTGACTGGCCCGCTGGGATGACAAAGTCCCACTGGTAGGCCCAGGACAGGTCGCCGGGGCCGATGGGGCCGCCGACGTTCGCGAGGTTGTCGACGGCGCCGTCATTGAGGCGGTTGAGCAGCCCGGGGAAGAAGCCGACCTCGTACGCGGTGGGACCCGGGGTGACGACGGTCTCGTTCGCGACGAAGCCGATGTCGGACTGGCTGACGACCTGGCTGCCGGGGCCGCCGATGGAGAGGGACTGGTCGATCACCGACCCGCCCAGATCGAAGTCGGAGTATTGGAAGAAGGAGATGACCAGCGGCGTGCTGGAGGTGTTGATGATGGAGATGGTCTCGGCGATGTCGGAGGTGAAGCTGCCGGACGTGCCGCCCCGCAGGGACCATCGCGTCTCGATGAAGTAGCCCCCGCCGTCGTACCGGAGCCTGAGCGTGTCGGCGCGGGGATCGCTGATGCCGTTGGTGTCGGTGTGCACCACGCCCGCGATGGGCAGCGTGCTGATGTTCTGCTCGCTGCTCATGGCGTTCGTGCGGAACCAGAACCCCTGAAGGGCCAGGTTCTCAACCCCGTCCACCACCCACGACGTCATCCCTCCCACGGTGCCGGTGTCGTTCACCAGCGCCCGGGAGTTTCCGTCTTCGAGGGTGTAGATGGTTGCCAGTGCCGGCGCCGTCCACACGGCGCCCGCGGCGGCCACGATTGCGAGAGACTTCTTCACGGCTCACCTCTCCAAACAAAACCCGGCCCATGGCGGCGCAACTCGTGCGCGCCGTCGTCCGGAAAGGTGCCACAGACGGCGCAGACGGCCACCAAAGTCGCCACTTTGAGTTTGAAATTGTGAAGTGGTGGCCGCCGAGAGGTTTCGGACCCCGTTAGGAGATCGCCCGCTTTTCGGCTCGGATTCGGTCGCAGAGGGCGTGTAGCAGAGCCAGGGCGATGGGACCCGGCTTGCCGCTGCCCACGGGCGTGCCGTTCAAGGAGGTGATAGAGGTCACCATGGTGAGCGTGCCGCAGAGCAGAAGCTCCGTGGCCCGGGGGAGCGATTCCGCCGGGATGGGGCGCTCCACGATCCGGAGGGAGGAGCCGGCGCAGGCTTCCAGGAGCAGGTCGCGGGTCACCCCGGCGAGGATGGGGCAGTGGCCCAGGGGTGGGGTCACAATGTCGCTGCCATGCGGCGACTCGAAGACGGCGATGAGGTTGGCCGAAGTGCCCTCGGCGGCGAAGTCACCATCGGGGCGTGATCGGATGAGCACGGCGTCGTCCGCGCCGTGGGCGTGTGCCTCCATGGCGCCGATGACGCCCCCCATGAGCGAGATGGACTTCACGTGGCCCAGCAGCCAGCGCTGGTCGACGACGGTCCGGGCGGACTTTGACGGGACCGGGGGATAGGCCGAGAGCGCCGGCGCGGGGACGGCGTAGGCGAAGACGGTGGGGGTGACCTTTCCGCTCAGCACGCGAGCCCGCGGGGGTTGCCCCGGCGCAGGAGCACCGCGCGTCACCTGAAGATAGATGAAGCAGTCCGGCGCGTGGTTGGCCTCGATGAGCGTGTGGCAGATGGGGCCGAGCTCCGCGACGTCCCACGGGATGCCGGCGAGGGCAAGCCCTGCGCGGAGGCGTTCGGCGTGACGGGCGAGCGAGACCACGCGGCCGTCGAAGGCCCGAAGGCCCTCGTAGAGGCCGTCGCCGAGGAGGAACCCCCGGTCGAGCGGGGAAATGGAGGCGTGGGCGCTGGGGATCAGTGAGCCGTTGAGGTGGACGATCACGGGGGGAGCGTAGGTTTTCGAGAAGAGGGGGCTTGCGACGGGGCGTCCGAGCGCCGACAATGCACCGCAGCCGACAAGGAGCATCCATGGGCAGCCTCATCGAGTTCACGAACAACTACGCCGACCGCTCGACGAACACCGGGTACCAGTTCGAGTTCTATTGCGACGGGTGCGGCACGGGGCTCATGTCACCGTTCCGGGCGAGCAAGATCGGCATCGCGGGCTCGCTGCTGTCCTCCGCGTCGTCGTTCCTCGGCGGGTTCGGGAGCGCGAAGGACAACGCCCAGGACCTGCTCCGGGGCAAGGAGCGCGACGAGGCCCTGAAGGCAGCGGTCGCGGAGATGAAGCAGCACTTCAAGCTCTGCGGACGCTGCGGGAAGTGGGTGTGCCCCGCGGCGTGCTGGAACGACACGCGGAACATGTGCGAGAAGTGCGCGCCAGACCTGCAGGAGGAGATGGTCGCGGCCCAGAACACGGTCACCGCGGAGCACATGTGGCGCCAGGCCCGCCAGGGCGACATGGCCAAGAACATCGACATGATGCAGCCGGACGGGAAGCCCGTCGACGCGGCGACGTGTGCCTGCGGTGCGAAGGTCACGGGCAAGTTCTGCGGCGAGTGCGGCGCCGAGGTGAAGCGACGTCTCACCTGCCCGAACTGCGACGCGGACAACTCCGGAACCGCGAAGTTCTGCGGCAACTGCGGGCACAAGTTCGGCTAGCGGGTCGCGGCCACGGCCCGGTACCTCGCCGCCATGCGATCCAGTGATCCCGGTATCACGCGGACCTCGCCCACGGTCGTGAGGAAGTTCACGTCGCCGGACCAGCGGGGCACGAGGTGCACATGCAGATGCTGCGGCACGCCCGCGCCCGCGGCCCGGCCCTGGTTGATTCCCAGGTTGATCCCCTGCGGTTCGAGCGTGCGCTGCATCAGGTCCGTCGCGGTTTCCACGAGGGCCCACAGCGCGGTGCGCTGCGCCGGGGTGTAGTCCAGCAGCGTGGGCCGGGGCTCTCCGAGCGCGACGAGCAGATGTCCGTTGGCGTAGGGGTACCGGTTGAGCATGATGAGGCCGTGCGCATCGCGATAGATCACGTGGGTGTGCCGGTCATCCGACGGGGCGCTCCAGGCGTCCAGCAGAAAGGACCCGGACCCGGCCTTGGGGGCGCCCGCGGTCCTCTCCGACTTGTCCGCGGCTTCGAGGTAGTCCAGCCTCCACGGGGCTTGCAGGGCGCGGGGGCCTTCCGGAGTGGGCTGCTGCGTCATGCCCGAAGCGTACGGTCCGCCTGCTGGCGACAACCCCGGCTGCACCCGCGCCCGCGCCGGGCCGATACTCTGGGCCGAGGAGTCCTCATGCCCCCCAAACCCTTCGCCGGTGTCGACCTGGGCGGCACCAACATCCAGATCGGGATCATCTCGCCGGACCTGCGCCTCCTCTCCGAGGCCAAGCGCAAGACCAAGGCCGAGGAAAAGCTCGAGGGCGTGCTGGGACGCATCCTCGCGGGGGTTGAGGAGGCGTGCGAAGCCGCGGGGATCGCGGTGTCGGACCTCGGGGGGCTCGGCATCGGCGCGCCGGGCGCGGTGGACCCGGACCGGGGCGTGGTGCTGGAGGCGGTGAACCTCCGGTGGGACGACGTCCCCCTCGCGGATCTGCTGACCAAGCGCATGCGCGTGAAGTCGTACCTCGACAACGACGTGAACGTCGCCGTGTACGGCGAGAACAAGCTGGGCAACGGCAAGAACGCGAAGAACCTGCTGGGCGTGTGGCTCGGCACCGGCATCGGGGGCGGGCTGATCCTCAACGGCTCGCTCTACTACGGGCACTTCTGGACCGCGGGCGAGATCGGGCACACCATCCTCTTCCCCAACCTGCCCCGGGGCATCCGTTCGCTGGAGAACAACTGCTCGCGGACATCGATCGTCGATCGCCTTGTTCGGCTCATCCAGGCCAATCAGAAGACCAAGATCACCGCCGAGGTCGGCGATGACCTCGGCAAGATCAAGTCCCGCACGCTGGCGCGGCACTATCGCGAGGGCGAGCGCGAGGACAAGCTGGTGGTGGAGGTGATCGACGAAGCCGCGGTCCTGCTCGGGCAGTCCATCGGGAGCATCGTGACGCTGCTGAGCCTGCCCCGGGTGGTGCTCGGGGGCGGACTGACCGAGGCGCTGGGGCCGGCCTTCGTCGAACGGGTGGAGAAGGTCGTGCGCGACGTGGCGTTCCCGGACGCCTGCAAGAAGGTGGATGTGGTGGAGAGCACGCTGGAGGACACCGCGGGCGTGTTCGGCGCCGCGATGATCGCCATGGAGCGCGCGGGGCAGGGCTACAAGGTGAAGGACCGCTAGCGCCGTCCGGGCCTTACGCTTGCGGGATGACGACGACGGCGCACGGCACCGCGGCACTGCTCTCGATCGGCGATGAGCTCACGCTCGGGCAGACCCTGGACACCAACTCGAAGTGGATCGCCTCTGCGCTGGCGGACCTCGGCATCGTGACCGTCGAGCACGTGACGGTGCCGGATGATCTGGAGGCCCACGCTGGCACGCTCCGCCGTCTGGCCTCGAAGGTGGACCTCATCGTCTCCACGGGCGGGCTGGGGCCCACCGCGGATGATCTCACGAGGCAGGCCCTCGCCGAGGCGGTGGGGGAGGCGCTGGTCGAGGACCCGGTTTCGATGGCGCAGGTGCGTGCGTGGTTCACCGGGCGCGGGCGGGAGATGCCGGCGATCAACGCGGTGCAGGCGCTCCGGCCCGCCTCCGCCGTGGCGCTCCAGAATCTGCATGGCACAGCCCCGGGGCTCATGGCGTCCATCGGTTCGTGCGAGGTGTTCTGCCTTCCCGGCCCGCCCGGGGAGGCGCGGCCCATGTGGAGTTCGTGCGTGGTCCCCCGGCTGCGACCGCCCCCGGGCCGCACGGTCCGCACGAGGGTCCTCCACACCTTCGGCATCGGCGAATCGGACCTGGCCACCAGGCTGGGCGGACTCATGGCCCGGGATCGCTCGCCGCTGCTGGGCACGACGGCGTCCGGCGGCGTGGTGTCCTGCCGCCTGCGATACGAGGGGCCCCTGTCGCGCGAAGAGGCCGACGCCCTGATGGAGACCGCGGCGAGAGAGGTGAGGGCGCGGGCCGGGGAGTTTGTCTTCGGCGAGGGGGACGTGACGCTGCCGGATGCCGTGCTCGGGCTCGCGCAGGCCGCGGGGCAGACGGTGGGTGTGGTGGAGAGTTGCACCGGGGGCATGCTCGGGCAGATGCTCACGGACCCCGCGGGCGCGTCGACCGTCTTCATGGGCGGGCTTGTGACGTACTCCAACGGGATGAAGACGGCGCTCGCGGGGGTCGAGGCCGCGATCCTCGCCGAGGGCGGCCCCGGCGCCGTGAGCGAGGAGGCCGCCGCCGCGATGGCGCGGGGAGGGCTTGCGAGGCTGGGCGTGGATCACTGTCTCGCGGTCACGGGCATCGCCGGCCCGGGCGGGGGCTCCGCGGGGAAGCCCGTGGGCACCGTGTGGATCGCGCTCGCCTCGCGCGGGCGTGATGTCGATGCCCGGCGGTTTCGGATGTCCGGCGCGCGCGGTGCGGTCCGGGACTGGGCCTGCAAAGCGGCGCTCGCGATGCTCCGCCAGCGGCTGGCGGGCGTGGGCCCGGTGAAGCTGCTCCGGCAAGAGCACCCCTGAGGCACCGGGCTTGCTCCCCGTGAGCCGGGAAGTTACCCGCGGTGCTTCCGCACCATCTCCGCGAGCCGACCGAGCCCTGCTTCAAGGTTCTCCTGTGGCGGGCCGAAGGAGAATCGCACCATGCTCCCCAGCCGAGAGGGGCCCCGGCGTGTTCGGCCCGGGTCCACGTCGAAGAACTCGCCCGGCACCGTGAGCACGCGGTGCTTGAAGCCCTCGCGCATGAACCCTTCGCCCGTGTTGAGGGGCGCGGGCAGGCCGGAGACGTCGCCGAACGCGTAGAAGGTGCTCACGGGCTCCGCGGGGAACTTCACACCCATCTCTCGGAGTGCCCGCACGGTGATCTGCTGCTTGCGGGCGAAGACCGTGCGAAGCGCGTTGGTCTCCTGGTCCGCCCGGGCGGGGGAGAGCACCTCGATGCCCGCCCGCTGGATGGGGCGGCTGGCTCCACCATCGATGAAGCTCCCCGCGGCGGTGAGCGTCCGGATGATGTGCTCGGGCGCGAGGATCCACCCCGAGCGCCACCCCGGGTAGCGGAAGCACTTGGTCAGGCCGTCGGTGATGACGACGGGGTCCTCGTTCACGTCCTCCACGTGGGCGGCGGTCGAGACCGGGCCCTGCATGTCCGGGGCGTATACGAAGTGTGAGTAGAACTCGTCCATGAGCAGCACGGTCCGACGCGTCCGCGCCATGCGGACCCACGCGCCGAGCTCCTCGCCACGGATCGCGACGCCGGTGGGGTTGCAGGGATTGGAGATGAGCAGGGCGTTGAGCCGGTCCTGCTGCACGCGCTGGTCGAGCTCGGCCGGATCGATCCGGAAGCCCCGCTCGGCGCGGAGTTCGATCCGCACGGGCTCGATGCGCGCGAACGTGGTCAGCATGTCCTCGTACGCGGTGTAGTCCGGCGTGAAGAAGCCCAGTCGCGTTCTGTCGAGCGTGGCGGCGAGCCTCGTCAGGGCCGCACGCCCTCCCGGCGCCACGCAGACGTTGTGCATCGTGTACTTGGACGGCTTGCCGGCGCGGAAGAGCCGGTTGTAGTGGTCCGCGATGGCCTGGCGGTACTCCGGGATGCCCTCGACAGGGCCGTAGGCGTGATCCGCGGGGTCGATCTGGAGGCTCTTGAAGCGGGGCGGGGCGCCGGCCATCTCCCCGACCTCGGGCTGACCCTGGCCGAGGTTCGACCACGCCGGGTCGCCCATCTTCCAGCCCGCGAGCATCGCCTGGTTATTGACGTGGATGACCCCCATGAACGGAAGGTCGCGGAAGACGCCGGGAGTGGTCGGGTGTGACATGGCCCGGATGGTACCCACCGGGCAAAAACGGGCACGGGCCGCGCCTGTCGGGCCACGGCTGCGAGGGTCTTACACTGCGGGGCGGGCTAGCACAGGGCGAGGAAGCTGAACAGGCAAAGCACGAGGACGCGCTTGCGAGAGTCGGTCATGGCGAGCATCAGTTTCATGGCATCCCTCTCTTCTTGGATTGTCACTCTACCTTGGCAACCGGCGTGCCAGCAAGGCGATCCCTCCGCGGGTGGCCTGCCGACCGGGATTTCCACACGGTTACCGGTCCTGAGGGCCGGCGGCGGGTGTCGCGCGTGGTGCGCCGTCATCGTGGCGTGTGGCGTGCTGGCAACACCGTGCGTCTGGCCAACACACGCCCGGGCGCAAACGCCCGCCCCGACCTTCCCGGACCTTTCGCCGCCCGGAGCGGCGGACGCCATGCGGGCCTTCCGCTTTGCCCAGGCGCGCGTGCGTGGGGAGCAACCCGAGCCGCCCCGGGTGGCGAGGCTGACAGGGGTCGAGGTCATCCTGCGGATCAACAACACGCCGGTGGCGCGCGGGCAGTCGTGGGAGGGGGACGGCTCGCTGGCCGCGGCGTGCGATGCGCTGCTCGCGGAGCTGGATCGAAGCTTGCCGCCGGGCAGGGATGTGGTGGAGGCCGACCATCGCGCGTCGCTCATCGCGTCCTCGACGATGACGATGGAGCTGGCGGGCGCGATGGTACCGATCCGGTGCGAGACCTTCGCCGACGCCGCCACCGTGACCGAGCCGGGCCTGGATGCGATCGTTGTTCGCAAGGGCGAGGTGACGACCGGCATGCTTCCGTTGTGGATGCTGGGGAGCGGGCTGGACTCCCCCCGCGCGCTGCAGGCGTGCGTGGCCTCGGCCGCGGGTGACGCGGCCGCCGCGATCCCCGGCGTGCCGGACTCTGAGGCCGGCGCCGCCTCGGCGAAGTTCGGGCTCACCTACTACCGGGCCCGCACCTCGCAGATCGCGACGCTCGCGTCGGGCGGGGAGCCGGTGTTTCTCACCCGTGGCGGGCGCGTCGTGCCCCCGAGCGGCATCACGCTCCCGGCGTTGAGGGAGCTTGCCGATCGCGTCGCAGACCACCTGTGCCAGCGCGTGTGGGATGACGGGTGTCTCGGGCAGTACCAGTATCTCACGGGGAATGCCCAGAATGCCGACGCCGACGACGCCGCCCTCACGGCCTATGTGCTCGCGGAGTACGCGAACTGGCGCGGCGCCTCGGATCAGGCCCGCTCGGCACGGGCGGCGGCCATGACGCTCGTGCAGGTTGTGCTGCGCGATCCCACCGCCGCGGCCCCCGCTCCTGTGACGGGCTTCAAGGCAAAGGAAGCGATCCCCAGCGCGTGGGGCAATCCCGCGGCGGAAGCGCTCTCGCTGCTGGCCATCCGCGAGTTGCTGGCGGGAGGAGAGACGCCACGCGTCGACGAGACGCGACTGGCGCGGCTCGACACGGCGGTGTCGGGCAGGTTCGGCAACGCACAGTGGGATGAGAAAACCGACCCAAGACATCGGGGCGTGGTGGCGCTCGCGCTGGCGGCGCGAGCGGTCGATGCCGCCCAGGCGTCGCCCGCCGAGGTGAACCCGGCGTGGGAGCAGGCGCAGCGCGCGGTGCGATCGGTGTTCCGGGAGACGCCCCCGGAGAAGCTGGTGGCGCAGATGCCCTGGCTGGGCCTGGCGGAACTCATGCTCGCGGGACCCGGCGACCTGCCCGCCTCGATCGCGCTCCGCGAGATGCGTGAGCAGTGCTGGCGGGTGCAGGTTGGGGGCGATGAGCCGGACGCCCTGGACCTTGCGGGAGGGCTTGTGCTCTCCGGCGAGGGGGCCCGGCGCCCCACCTGGCAGTCCTTGCGTCCGCTCTCGTTCCTCGCCCGGATGCTCGCGGACGAGAGGCTGACCGGGGACGAGGACCTGCTGCCCCAGTTGGCGCGCGTGGTGGCGGGGGCGCGGTTCGCCCGGCAACTCGCCGCGGACGAGGCGGTGACCTCGCTGGCCCTGGAGCCGGCCCGGGCGGCCTGGGGCATCCGGGCGGCGACGTGGGATGCCCACCAGCCGGTGGATGCCTCCGCGATGGGGCTCCTGACCCTGCGCGAAACCGTGGACGCCATCGACGCCGCGGGGAAGCGGCTCGCGGCCCGCCGGAAGGCCCAGAGCCCCCGCTGAACGGGGCGAGATCTGGCGTCTGAACGGGCGTCAAAACCGGCCCAGAGCCGGGGGGATCGCTATGATTGCGGACGGCCTTTTCGGGCCCGTTCCGGCGGGGTTTTTCGCCCCTTTCGGGGCGGTCTCGGACCGGCCGGCGAGCAAGGAGTGCGACGCCCATGCCCGAGCACGACGACGCCATTCGCCTGAGCCCGGACCCGGAGGGCGGCGCCCCGCAGTCGCGCGTGGTCGAGCAGGACATCCAGCGGGAGCTCAAGGACTCGTACCTCACCTACGCGATGAGCACGATCATGGATCGTGCGCTCCCGGACGCGCGCGACGGGCTCAAGCCCAGCCAGCGACGCATCCTCATCGCGATGAACGACCTGAACCTCCGGCCGGGGCGCAAGCACCTCAAGTGCGCGAAGATCGCCGGCAACACCTCGGGCGATTATCACCCGCACGGCGAGAGCGTGATCTACCCGACGCTGGTCAACATGGCCCAGAAGTGGCGCATGCGCACGCCCCTCATCGACCCGCAGGGCAACTTCGGTTCGATCGAGGGCGACCCGCCCGCGGCGATGCGGTACACCGAGGCCCGCATGACCGCCGCGGCGGTGGACATGCTCGCGGACCTCAACCTGGGCACCGTCGACTTCCAGCCCAACTACGACGACCGCCTGATGGAGCCCGTGGTCCTGCCCGGCAAGTTCCCCAACCTGCTGATCAACGGCGGGATCGGCATCGCCGTGGGCATGGCGACCAGCCTCTGCCCTCAGAACCCCACGGAGGTCTTCGACTCGATCATCCGGACCATCGACGCGCGCCTGGCGGGCAGGTCGGGCCTGCCGGTCGAGGAGTTGATGCAGGACGTGACCGACGCCTCCGGCGCCGTCGTCCGGCGCGGCATCAAGGGGCCGGACTTCCCCACCGGCGGCGTGCTCGCCGGGAAGCGCGGCATCATCGAGTCGTACCTCTCCGGGCGAGGAAAAGTCACCCTCCGGGGAACCACCCACGTGGAAGACCTCGCCGGCGGTCGCCAGCAGGTCGTCATCGACTCCATCCCCTTCATGCTCGCGCAGAACAACCTCGTCGAGTGGATCGTGGCGGCGGTGAAGGAAGAGCGCGTGCTCGACGTCGCCGACGTCCGCAACGAGTCCGGCCGGGAGGCCCAGACGCGCGTGGTGATCGAGCTCAAGAAGGGCGCCGACCCCCGCGTGGTCGAGAAGCAACTCTGCGAGTTCACGCCCCTGCAGCAGACCTTCTCGATGATCAACATCTCGCTCGTGAACCGCCAGCCGCGCACGCTCTCGCTCCCCGAGATGCTGGGGATCTACATCGATCACCGCATCGACGTGACGCGGCGCAAGACCACGCACCTGCTCAGCGAGGCCAAGAAGCGGGCCCACGTGCTGGAGGGCATGATCTACGCGGTCTGCGACATCGACGAGGTGATCCGCGAGATCCGCGAGAGCGAGACCCGCGAAGAGGCCATCGAGCGGCTCATGGCTCGTGGGTTCAGGATCCCCGACGATCACCCGCACATGAAGGAACTGCCGGCGTCGCTGGTCGCCCGCGTCCGCGCCGCCAGGACCTCCGGCGGGGTGGTGCTGACCCGCGTGCAGGCGGAAACCATCGGTGCCATGAGGCTCATCCAGCTCGTCGGGCTGGAGATCACCAGGCTGGTCGCGGAGTACGCAAAGGTCGTCGCGGACATCGAAGACTACGAGGGAATCCTCGCGAGCCCCGCGCGCGTGCTCGGCATCATCCGCGCCGAGTGCGATGAGATGCGCGCCCGCTACGACTCGCCCCGCCTGACCGTCATCGAGGATGCGGACACCGACATCCTCGTCGAGGACCTGATCCCCGTCGAGGACGTCGCGGTCACCATCAGCCACCAGGGCTACGTGAAGCGCGTCCCGCTGGACACCTACCGCCAGCAGGGCCGGGGCGGCAAGGGCATCCGCGCCGGCGATGCCCGCGATGACGACTTCATCGAGCATGTGCTGCTGGCCAGCACCCACGATCACCTGCTCTGCTTCACGAACACCGGCCGGGTCTTCCGCATCAAGGTCTACCAGATCCCCGAGATGTCCCGCACCAGCGTCGGGCGGAACATCGTCAACCTCATCGAGCTCCGCCCCGGCGAAAAGACCTGCGCGTACCTCTCCATCGGCAACTTCGAGGCCGGCAGCCACTTCCTGACCTTCGTCAGCAAGGGCGGCATCGTGAAGCGGACCGCGCTCAAGGCCTACGCGAACGTCAGCAGCGCCGGACTCATCGCCGTCGGCCTGAAGGAGGGCGACTCGCTCCTCAATGTCACCCTCACGGGCGGGATGGACGACATCCTGCTGGCGACGGCGGAGGGCATGGCCATCCGCTTCAGCGAGCAGGACGCGAGAGACATGGGCCGCGCCGCCGCCGGTGTCAAGGGCATCGAGCTCGCCGACAACGACGAGGTCATCGGCGTGGTCAGCATCCCCATGCTCCAGGACGCCGCGGGGGACACCACCACCGCCGACCCCGCCATCGGGCTCCTCACCATCTGCGAGAAGGGCTTCGGCAAGCGCACGCCCATCGACGAGTACCGCGTGCAGCCCGAGAGCGGCAAGATGCGAAGCCAGTCCCGCGGGGGCAAGGGCCGCGTTGACATCGCCACCGGCGAGCGCAACGGCAGGTCGGTCGCGGCGCTCAGCGTCAGGGCGGAGGACGACGTGGTGATCGTCACCAAGCTCGGCCAGCTCGTACGCATCCCCGCGTCCGAGATCCGCGAGTGCGGCCGGGGTGCCATGGGCGTCCGCGTGGCCTCCCTGAACGAGGGCGACACTGTCGTCGCCGCGGCCCGCGTCCCGCGGGATGTCGATGGCCCCTCCCCGGAGCCCGAGAACCCGCCCGCGACGGCAGGGAACTAGCGTCCGGCTCCGTTCGCCGGGGCTTGCAAACCCGGGCGTTTGTGGGACAATCCGAGCTCGGATTCACGAACCCCGGGGAGCCCCTCCGTGCTTGCAGACCGTCCATCGTGTCGTGTGCTCGCCCTGGCGCTCGCCGCGGGCGGGGCCTCAATCGCCCAGGCTCAGACGCACCTCTGGGTGAACCCCGCCGGCGGCTGCTGGTGCACGCCCACGAACTGGGGCCCCCCCTCCGTTCCCAACCAGACCAGCGTGGTGGACATCTCGGTCCCCGGCCAGTACACCGTCGGGTTCAGCACGGGCGTGGCGTACTGCTCCCGGTTCTCTCTGCTCAACCCCGACGCCACCCTCGCCCTTCGCGGGGGCGAGACGCTCCAACTCCACGGCACCACGCACCGAGTGGACGGCGTGCTCCGCATCGGCGACGCGGTGTTCGGCAGCCCTGCCGCGGTCGAGGCATTCGTGCCGCCGTTCGTCCTCTTCGAGGGCACGGGCCGCGTCGTGCTGAACGCGCACCCGCAACTCGTGCTGCCTTTCGCGGTGATCCGCGCCTCGGGCCGACCGGTGACGACCGCGCCCGGCATCCGGCTGGAAGGCCGCGGCGCCGTGCAGGCGGACCTCACCCTCCAGGGCACGCTCGCGCCCGGCGTCGGCCCGGGCGCCATCGGCGAGATCCAGGTCGACCGCCTCATCCTCGGCCCTTCCAGCGTGCTGGAGTTCGATATCGCGGGGCCCGCCTTCGCACAGGCGGACCGTCTGCAGGTCTCGTTCCCCAGCATCCGCGCGGGCACGCTGCGCGTTCGCCTCGCGCCGGGATTTGTACCCTCGATTGGCCAGCCGTTTACGCTCATCACGTTCCTGCCGAATGGCGCGTTCGACGCGCTTGATGCGCCGGGCTTTGAGCTTCTCCCGGGGTCCGCCGTCGCCGTTCGATACGTCGGCTTCCCCTGCGACCCAGACCTCAACCAGGACGGCAACGCCGACCAGGACGATGTGGCCTACCTCGTTTCCGTGGTGGGCGGCGGCGAAAACCCCACCGGCATCGACCCGGACTTCAACCGGGACGGTAACGCCGACCAGGACGACATCGCCGCCCTCATCGGAGTCATCGCGGGCGGCCCCTGCCCCTAGGCTCCTCCGGTTTCCCCGACGATTTTTGTCAGAACCCCCCTCCGGGC
Organism: Leptolyngbya sp. PLA1; assembly: GCA_021405315.1. GTDB lineage: Bacteria > Planctomycetota > Phycisphaerae > Phycisphaerales > UBA1924 > RI-211. The sequence goes on along the minus strand of QWIH01000013.1, from coordinate 12,940 downwards.
GGGCTAAGGCTCTTGCCTCGCCCCATTCCCGGAGGGATCCATGACTCGCAGTTCATTCGCGCTCGCGTCGCTCCTGCTCGCTGCCCCCGTCCTCGGACAGACCTGCTACGAGGGTGCCTTCGGTTTTCCCGGGTTTGCCGGAAGGCCGGACATCCGGCTGCTGGGCTCGGCACAGATCGTCGGCGACGAACTGCACCTCACCCCCGCCGCGCCCGATCAGGTCGGCGCGGCCTGGTTCGCACCCTTCAAGCCCAAGCTGACCGATGCCTGGTTCACGGAGTTCACGTTCAGGCTCGACGGCCAGTCCGACGGATTCGCGCTCGTGTTTCAGGATGTCGACGCCTGGACCAGCGGCACCTGCGGCGGTTCCTGCCTGGGCTACGACGGGCTCGAGCGGTCACTCGCCATCGAGTTCGACACGTTCGCGTTCGGCGGTGAGATCCCCGAAGACCATGTGAGCGTGCAGTCCAACTTCGGCTCGCCCAACAGCTCCGGCGACGGGTCTTCGATCGTCGCCGCGGTCCTCCCCTTCGACATCAACGACAACCTGCCTCACCGCGCCCGCGTCATGTACGACGGCACCGACCTCTCGGTCTATGTCGACGGCCTGCTGCTCTTCACCCAGCCCATCGCGTTCACCCAAGACATCGTTTCGTCCGGCGGCTGCGCCGTCGCCGGGTTCACCGCCTCCACGGGGGGAGCGTTCGCAGCCCAGATCATCACCGACTGGGCCTTCGGCGAGTTGGGAATCAACGTCGATTCCTTCTCGACCCTCGACGACGCCTTCCCGGTGGGTGACGCCACCTTCCAGGGCGGCGCGCTGCGGCTGACGCAAGCCGTCTCAGGGCAGGCCGGCGCCGCGTGGAACCTGCAGAAGCGGATCGTGGTAGAGCCCTGGGTCACGACCTTTGAGTTCCGGCTTGACGGCCAGGCCGACGGCTTCGCGTTTGTGGTTCAGGACTCCGGTACCGGTGCCCTCGGCGCGGGCGGCTCTGGCCTGGGGTATGCCACCAACGGGCCCACGGGCATCTCCCGCAGTCTCGCGGTCGAGTTCGACACATTCTCCTTCACCGGAGTCGAAGCCCCCGCGGACCACGTGAGCATCCAGACCCGATTCGGCGACCCCAACAGCGCCGACGACGCGGACTCGCTCAGCCTGGGCGTGCTGCCCTTTGACATCAACGACAACGAGGTGCACCGCGCCGTCATCGCCTATGACGGCCGGGTTCTCCGCGTCGCCGTGGACGGCCTGCCCATCGCCGAGGCCAACGTCGACTTCGCCGACATGAGCGATGGCGAGGCCGCGTGGGTCGGCTTCACCGGCGGCACCGGCGCCGTCTTCGCGAACCAGGACATCCTTACCTGGCGGTTCGGCAACTCCCAGGGCTGCCTCAACACCGACCTGCTTTCCTTCATCTTCGATCAGTCCGCCAACCCCGGTGATCTCGTCGAGTTCCACTTCACCGGCTCCGGCAGCATGCCCCTCACCTACAGCTGGTTCCTCAACGGCGATCAGGTCTTCGACGATGGCAACATCATCGGCTCCGACTCCGACACGCTGGTCATCCTCGCCGTCGGCCCCGAGCACGCCGGCCAGTGGGACTACAGCGTGGGCAACAACTGCAGCGGTGTCGGGAGCGGCTTCTACCTCACCGTCAACCCCTCCTGCGACCCCGACCTCAACCAGGACGGCAACGTCGATCAGGACGACGTGCTCTACCTCATCAACGTCGTCGGCGGCGGCGACAACCCCTCCGGCATCGACCCCGACTTCAACCAGGACGGCAACGTCGATCAGGACGACGTCGCCGCACTCATCAACGCCATCGGTGGCGGTGGGTGCCCCTGAGGTCACCTCTTCAACCCTCTGATTCACGCACGACAGGCCGTCCCACCTCGGGGCGGCCTGTATACTCGCGCCATGGCCCTTCGCAATCTCCTTCTCATCGCGGCGGTCTCCTGCTCCGCTCACGTTGCACAGGCGCAGCCCGCCTCCCAGCCGGCGGAGAACCTCGTCCTCGTCATGATCGACGGCCTCCGCTGGCAAGAGGTCTTCACCGGCGCCGATGAGAGGTACATGACCAACGCCGTCGGCAAGGTCGAGAAGCCCGAGCCGCTGCTCGCACGCTGGCACCGCGGCACGCCCGAGGAACGCCGCGAGACTCTCATGCCCTTCCTCTGGTCCGTCGTCGCGAAGGAAGGCCAGATCTTCGGCAACCGCTACAAGGGCAGCACCGCGGACATCACCAACGGGCGTGGGGTCTCCTACCCCGGATACGCCGAAGCACTCTGCGGCGTGGCGGAGCCGGTCATCAAGGACAACCGCCACATCGTGAACCCCAACCCCACCGTGCTGGAGTTCCTGAACCAGCAGGAGGCCTTCCGGGGGACGGCGGCGGCGTTCGGGTCGTGGCAGACCTTCCGGTTCATCTTCCGCGCGGAAACCTGCGGCTTCCCGGTGGACGACGGCAACGGTGCCTTCACCGCCGGCACGGGCTCGCCGGAACTCGCTGTGCTGAACCGGCTGCGCACCGAGGTGCCGTATCGCTGGCCCGGCGTGGCGTTCGACGCGCTCACCGTGAACACGGCGCTGGAGTGGGTGAAGGTGAACAGGCCCCGCGCGCTCTTCCTGGGCATGGGCGAGACCGACGAGTGGGCGCACGAATATGACTACGCCCGGTACCTCGACGCGGCCCACCAGGCCGACGCCTATCTCCGCCGCCTGTGGGAGTTCCTGCAGTCCGATGCGCAGTACGCGGGCAGGACCACGCTCATGATCACGTGCGACCACGGGCGTGGCGACCTGTTCCTGAAGGACCGAGCCTGGGGGGATCACAACGGCGCCACGCCCGGCTCCGAGCATATCTGGATGGCCATCCTCGGCCCCGGCATCCAGCCCCTGGGGGAGCGGACCAACGTCGAGCCCATCACGCAGTCGCAGTTCGCGGCGACGCTCGCGGCGACGGCGGGACTGGACTTCAGCAGCGCCCAGCCAAGGGCCGCGGGCCGGATTGCGGAGGTCCTGGGACCGCGTCCGACGGCCCGGCCCTGATCGCTCTAGACTGGTCGCTCAACAAGGAGCGACCATGCCCGTTCTCAACAGCCCCATCGCCCGCGAGGTTCTGGAGAAGGCCCCCGGCCTCGCACACATGTACGAGCGCTACACGGCGCAGCTCGACCGCCTGATGGCGCAGGGCCACCTGAAGCCCGCGGACCTCGCGGGCAAGCGCGTGCTGGACTGGGAGTGCGGCGCGGGCATCTTCGCGCTCCTCTTCATCGAGCGCGGCGCCGGCGCGTGCGAGGCCATCGACTCCTGGCTCCAGGTCGAGGACTGTCAGAAGGCCATGGGGCATATCCCCAACCTGCGCTTCGAGAAGATGGGCATCGTGGACTACGCCGGCGATTCCTCGCGCCACGGTTCCTTTGACTTCATCTTCGCAAACACCGTCACCGAGCACATGCTCGACCTGCCCAGGCAACTCCCGCTCATCGGGCGGCTGCTGAAGCCGGGGGGGCTGTTCATCACCAACCACGACAACTACTACCAGCCCGTGGGGTCGCACGACCACGGCTTCCTGAACTACGGCGACGGTCCCGCGATCGTCCGCCAGGGACCCGCCTGCTGGGACGCACCGGACAAGTGCGCCGCATCCGCCCAGCACCGGGCCGGGGTCAAGGAGAAGCTCTGGTGGACGTGGACCGACGAGATGGAAAAGAGGTTGACCCCCGAAGACTGCACCCGATGCCCGTACTTCAAGCGCAGTCAGCCCTGGGCGCACCTCACCTGCCAGGGCGAGTTCCGCGAGGTTTTTCCGCACGTTGCGTTCACCACCGGCTTTGCCAAGAGTTCGCTGAACAAGGTGACGCCCTTCCAACTCAAGCAGTTCGTCATCGAGGCCGGGTTTGATATCGCCGGGTGGCAGACCAACAAGATCAAGAATGAGCCGCCGCCCCACCTCATGGCGCCGCCCTTCAACTTCTCCAGGGACGACCTGACCACGTGTACCATCACCGTCGTGGCGCGAAAGGCCTTCTGCCCGTACGGGGAGTGACGCATGATCCGCTGCGCCGGCTGCGGCGAGCCATTCCGAGGTGCGCCTCAGCCCGGCGGGTGGGCTTGCCCCGCGTGCAGCCGCTTCCACACCCGCACGGAACTCGCCGCCCAGGCCATGACGAGCCGGCCGGATGTCGCGCCCGTCGTCCATGCCCCGATCGCGCCCCACGTCCTCGCCGAGTCGCGCCCCTGCCTGGCGTGCGGCTATGACCTTCGAGGGCTCGTCTCAACCGGCGCCTGCCCGGAGTGCGGCGCCAACATCGAACGTTCCCTCAGAGGCAACCTTCTCGAGTTCGCCGCTACCGAGTTCCTCCGCGACATGCGCCTCGGTGCCCGGATCGTCTTCATCGGCACCCTCGTCGGTATGGGGCTCAGTTTCGCCGTCGGTCTCGCCGCCGCGGTGTTCGGCATCGCCGCGCAGAGCGGCGCCAACGTCACCGGGGGACGCTGGACGGAAGTCGTCCCCCGCATCACCGAGTTTCTCGGGTCCATCGTGGTGCTGGCGGGCTGGTGGCTGCTCTCCCGGCCCGATCCCGGCCAACTCGGCGAGGACGCCGGCGTGAAGTCCCGAAACTGGCTCCGCATCTTTCTGGTCGCCGAGATCGCCGCCACGCTCGGCGCTTTTGTGGTCGCCATGGTGCCGGGATGGCAGGCCGCGATGGCCAACGCCATGTCCGGCACCGGGCCGCCCGTGATCTCCATGGGGCTCGTGATCGTCGCCGTCAGCGGGCTCGCGACCATCGCGGCGTCCACCGGCCGATTCTTCGCGGCGGTGGCGTACATCCGCACGTTGGCACCGCGTGTCCCCGATGCCACGCTTCACAAGGAGGCCACCCGAAATCTCTGGCTCCTGCCGATCCTCAACACCGTGGGCATCCTGCTCTGCGGGCTTGGTCCGCTTGCGGCCACCATTCTCTTCCTCATCATGCTCCACCGGCTCAGCAAGGGTGTCGCGGCGGCAATGGAACGCGCGAAGCTCGCGGCGCTCCGGGAGCAGGCCGTTGCTGAAGTGAACGCAATGGGGAACCCATGAGCACGGTCCACTGCCTCCGCTGCGGCTACAACCTCTCCGGGCTGGACCACGGCGCCAGGTGCCCGGAGTGCTCGCTGCCCGTCGCCAGGTCCCTCGCGGGCGACCTGCTGCGTTACGCCGAGCCGGGATACCTGGGATCCCTCCGCGTCGGGCTGATGCTTCTTGCCTGCACCGCCGGCGCCCAGGTCGCGCTCACACTGGCTTCGTGCACCGCGTCCGTGCTCCCCCCGCTCACAGGCGCGAATCTGTGGAACCCGACAACCCTGGTGGTGTGGGCCGCGCTCTGGACCGTGCTCGTGCTGACGGAGGTGGGCGCCTCATTCCTGCTCGCGCGCTCCGACCCCGGCCAACTCTCGGAGTCGCAGGCCTCGGGACTCCGCGTCTCGCTCATGATCGCCGCAGGCTTTCTCGCGGTCCTGCAGGTCGCCGCTGCGGTCTTCGGCCAGTGGGCGGGCGCGCCGCCGGTTCTTCAGACGGTTACCGGCGTCGGTGCCCAGTTGGTGCACGTGGTGTTCATGATCCTGCTGGTCCGCTACCTCATGTGGATCGCGCGCCGGGTGCCCTCCGAGCCGCTCGCGGCGTCCCTGATGGCGGTGCTGGTCTTTGCGCTCGTCGCGGCGGGGCTGGGCCTCATCTCCCAGGTCGCCGTCCAGGTGGCCATCCGGTTCGGCAACCCATCGGGCGGGTTCTGGCGCGCGTACCCATGGTTCACCACGCCTATCACGCTCATGCGGGCCGGCGTCATGGTCTGGAGCGCGGTGCTGTTCGTGCGGCTGGCGCGCGAGGTTGCCCGCCAGGCCGCCCTGGGCCGCGCGGAGCAGCCTCAAAGCCCGCCGGGCTAGCGCTTCGCGGCCTCGACGAGCGACTTGAAGCCGCCCATCGCCAACCGCTTCATGTCGAAGGGCATCTTCTTGGGGTCGCACAGCGCCGCGAGGCGAGGGTCCTTCATCGCCGCCGCGTTCACGCGGTTCCGATGCGCCTTGCTCTGGTACATGATGAACGAAAAGACGAGCGTTTCGCCCGCCTTGAGCTTCGCCATCTTCGGGAATGGCGCACCGAGCATCTTGGTCTTCAGTTCGTCGCCCACGGCCTCCACGTACTGCAGCGCGCCGTGCTCCATCCACACCTTCGCCCCCAGCTTCGCGAGCTTGCGGTACGCGGGCAGGTTCTTCTTCTTGATCGGGATGACGAATCCGTCAACGTACGTGGCCATGTGTGCTCTCCGTGTGGCGTGATGGTCGTGCCGTGCAGCGTAGCAGCCCCGCGAGTGGCGCAGGTCCGGTTGCCTCACGCTACCGAGCCCCGACGACCTTGTAGAAGATGACCGTCGCGTGGGGCGTCACGCCGTCGGTGTCCAGGGCGTAGCGGGGGATCTCCCCGACGCGAGCCCACCCGCAGCGGGCGTACAGCCGTTCCGCCGCGCCGCCGGCCTTCGCATCCAGCGTCAGGAGCGTGAATCCGGCCGCCGCCGCCTCCTGCTCGATGCGGTCCATCAGGCGCCGGCCCAACCCCGTGCCGCGGCAGCACCGATGCACGATCATCTTGCAAACCTCGGCCCGGTGGGGCTGGTTCGGCGCCCACGCCGCCACAGCCTGGACGGTGCCGACGATGCGTCCGCACGACCGCGCGACGAGCATGGTGCTCCGGGGCGACATCTCCTTCAGCGTGCGCTGCCACCAGGCGCGCGCCGTCGAGTGTTCCAGCGGCTTCAAGAAGCTCACCGCGGCCCCGGACTCCACCGCGTCGACCAGCAGCGCCGCAAGGTCGTCCAGGTCGCGTTCGGTCGGGCCGAGGGGCGACAAGCGCTCGATGGGCAGGTCCGCCTCGGTCGCGTCGAGGACAAACTCGGCGACCTCGCGCGCCTCGTAGCGCTCCGTCTCCTCGCCCATGTGGTAGCCCACAAGCCTGAACCCGTGCGAGGTGAGAATCCGAACGGAGGCGAGGTTGGTCCTCGCCGCGGTCGCATGGATCGGCCGCCTCGCGTCTTCCTCCAGCAGCAGCGTGAGCGCTCGGGACGCGATGCCCCGCCCCCAGTGGCGCCTGTCGATCCAATACCCGGTGCAGTTGCGTCCCTCCGCCTGGAAGATCGAGAGCGCTCCCACCGGCTCGGGGCCGCCGGGCCCGACCAGCTCGATCAGCCGCGGCCGGATCGCCTCATCCTTCAGAATCTTCTCCCACGCCGCGAAGTACGTTTCGCGCGTGCGGGGCTTCACACCCGCGAGCCGGCTGGCCTCCGGGTCCCTCTGCAACTCGAACAGCCACGGCAGGTCATCCGGAAGGACAGGACGCAGTCGCACTTCGTGGGGCTGGACTCGGGGGCCGATCGACATGGGCGATGGTATCGGCCACGTCACAGGGGTACGCGCTCGAACATCCACGCGTTGAAATCAAGGTCCTCGAGCGCCGCGCCGGCCGGCAGGTCGTCCCCCAGAAGCTTCAGCATCGCCATCACCTGGGCCCGGTGATGCACCTCGTGCAGCGCCAGTTGCGTGAACAACCCGCCTGAGGTGGTCCCGATGCGGCTCCGGCGGCCGTGCTCATCAGGAAACGAAACCCACGTGACCGGGCGGGCCCAATCCCGCTCCGCGGCGACGATCCCCCGCACGCGGTCCGTCTGGACGCGCCAAACCTGTTCGACGACGCCCAAATCCGGCGGGGATTCGTACCTGATCGGCCACTGCTCATACGGGGGGACGTCGAGCCCCTGCAGGCGGTCCGCGTAGTACCCCTCTGAGATCATCATGTGTGTCACGGTCGAGGCGATGGTGGACAGGCCGATCGGGAATGCCCGGCGCTGCTGCTCCGGTTCCAGCAGCCGAACCGCGTCGAGCATCCTCGCCCGCGTCCTTGCCAGGTACTCATAGATCGTGACCGCGTTCACGCGCCGAGGATACCTGAGTCCCGCCCGCCCCGTTGGGTCACGCGCCACGGCACCCGCTCAACGCCTGATACACTCTCCCCGCACCCAAACGTGCGGTGCGCCAGCGACCTCTGCACCCGAAAGGACCCGCGCCATGGCCAAGTTCAGCATCGCCTGGATGCCCGGTGACGGCATCGGCAACGACGTGATGGAAGCCACTCGTCTCGTCCTCGATGCCCTCAAGCTCGACGCCGAATACATCCACACCGACATCGGCTGGGAGTTCTGGTGCAAGGAGGGCAACGCCCTCCCCGATCGATCGATCAAGACCCTGCAGTCCACCACCTGCGGCCTGTTCGGCGCCATCACCAGCAAGCCCCAGGACGAGGCCAGGGAAGAGCTCGCCCCCGAGCTCAAGGACAAGAAGCTCGTCTACTTCTCCCCCATCGTCCGCCTCCGCCAGCTCTTCAACCTCCACACCAACATGCGCCCCTGCAAGTCCTACGAGGGCAACCCCCTCAACTACCGCGGCACCTCCATCGCCAACCCCGCGGGGCCCGACGGCAAGGTGAAGGACGTCCCCATCGATCAGGTCGTGTTCCGCGAGAACACCGAAGGGTCCTACGGCGGGGTGGAGTTCTTCCCCCTCCCGCAGTCCGTCTACGACGCGCTCTGCCTCAACCCCAAGATGAAGCCCTGGAAGGACAAGGGGCTCGAGAACGTCGCCCTCTCCACCCGCATCGTGAGCGTGCAGGGCTGCACCAACATCTGCCGCCAGGCCTTCGAATACGCGAAGAAGACCGGCCGCAAGCGCGTCACCCTCGTCGAAAAGCCCAATGTCCTCCGCGAGACCGGCGGCCTGATGACCCGTGTCTTCAAGAAGCTGGCCAAGGAGTACCCCGAGATCTGGGCCGATGAAGCCAACATCGACGCCATCTGCATGTGGATGTTCAAGAACCCCCAGGACTACAGCGTCATCGTCGCCGAGAACATGTTCGGCGACATCGTGAGCGACCTCTGCGCCGGCCTCGTCGGCGGCCTGGGCTTCGCCCCCTCCGCCAATCTCGGCGATACCTACGCCGTCTTCGAGCCCACCCACGGCTCCGCCCCCAAGTACGCGGGCCAGTACAAGGTCAACCCCCACGCCATGCTCCTCACCGCCAAGATGATGCTCGATTGGCTGGGCGACGGCCACGGCGGGGGTGGCAAGACCGAGAAGGACATGGCCGCCCGACTCGAAGCCGCCGTCGCACGCGTCATCAAGGAAGGCAAGGTCAAGACCTACGACATGGGCGGGAAGAACACCACGATCGAGGTGGCGAAGGAAGTGGCGAGGTACGTGTGACAGCCCCGACCTGTGTGATGCGGATCTAACCACGTGCGGCTCCCCTCCCCGCACTCGGCCAGTGGATTCTGGGTAGACTCCGCACGCGTTCGGATGCCAGCCGGGCCACTGGAAAGGGAGCTTGCCATGGGTATCCAGCCCGGTTCCAAGAACTCGTCGTTGCGTGTGCCCCAGCCGAAGGCTGCGCCAGCCGCACCGCCCTCGGCGAACATGCAGAACCTGCTCAAGACGGCTCAGAAGCTCCCGGGGCAGGTGAAGGCGATGTCCGCGGCGGTCAAGCCGCCGGCCGCACCTCCCAAGCCAGCCGCATCTCCCACGCAGGCTGCCTCCGCGCCAAAGCCCGCTGCGAATCCCGCCAAGAAGTAGCGTTAGACCCTGCTTGCCCGCGCCGAACTCGCACCCATGCCCCTTCCCGCGGACATACTCGCGTATCACAAGGCACAGACCGCTGCCGACCGCGCGATCTGCGAGACGCTGGCCGGGGTGATCGACGCTCACTTCTTCGGCAAGAAGCCTGTTGCCGGCGCCGAGTGCAAGGTCTGGCATCGCCACCCGGTCTGGTTCATCGAGGGCAACCCGATCGTCGGTTATCACAAGCTCAAGGGAGGCGCGAGGGGCGTGCCCGGCTGCGTCCGTCTCATGTTCTGGAGCGGGAAATCCTTCGACGAGCCCGGCCTGCCCGCCGACCCGCCCAAGAGCAAGTTCAAAGCCGCCGCGGCTCGGTTCACCGCTGCTGATGACATTCCTCTGAGGGACCTCAAGCGCTGGCTGAAGAAGTCCGTCGAGATTCAGTGGGACTACAAGAACATCGTGAAGCGCAAGGGCAAGCTCGTTCGCCTGAAGTGATGGGCGTCCTGCGCGTCGTGGGCGCGGCATCAATAGAGCCCTGAGGCCGCCTGGGGGCGGGGGCGGTCGAGATGTCGCACGAGGTATCGCAGCGCATCGGCGGCGTGGTCGAACTCGCCCTTCTCGGGCTTCTCGGTCAGCGGGTCGTGCCTGGGGTAGCTGTACCGCTCCAGGGCCTCGATGAGCTTGACGCAGCGCGCGTGCACGAACAGACGTGGCGTGTCGCCGCTCGCGGGGGCCAGCCGGGCCCGCACCTGCGCGATGCCGGCGGAGATGCCCTCGTTCGTGTAGACGGGGCGCAGCTCGGCGCGCTTGAGCACCTCGTGCGCCGACAGGCCCGTCTGACCGTCAACGGAGCGGCCCGAGGGGTCGATGGCGGTCCACGCGGGCCGGGGCCAGGCGGGAACGCCGGGCCTCTCGAGCCCGCGCTGCATCGCGGCGACGTGCTCGCCCAGGATGACGCCCTCCATGTGGCGCTCGTCAAGGATCCAGAGCACCCCCCGGCGATCGAGCGCGCCCCAGAGAATGGCGGTAGCCCCGCGCATGCCAAAGTCCATGCCCGCGACCCAGAGCACCGCCCCGGCCCTCAGGGTGGCGTCGGCGTCGGGCTCGCGTCCCGCTTCGCCCACGACGTGGACGGCCCGTGCGAACTCCGGGAAGACCGCGTGCGACCGGCGCGGGCGCCGCGTGAGCATCTCGGTTTCCCAGACGGGGAGGGAGACCCGCCGCTTGAGCGCGATGGCGTCCTCGATGGTGATGTGTCCGGCGCGGTCCTCGGGGCGGGCCTTGGCTCGCCCGCGGCATTCGTTCCAGAGCGGGCACGGCGAGTCGGTGCCGTCGGCGCACGCGTGCTCCGGACCGCAGTGACCCAGAACGTCGATGACGCCCCACCGGAAGAGTCGGCGTCGGCCTTCGCGGGCCTCCTGGACGAGCGAGTGCATCACGCCGTGGGGCACGTGCATGGTGCTGAGGCACTCGATGGACCCGCGCACGGTTCGAGTGGACCCGTCGGGGAGCTGCACCTGGGCGCTGCGCGTGGCGAGCTGCACCGCGTCCCAGACCTGGGGATCGAAGAGGTCCACCTCGTCGCAGCGGATCTTCTGGACGCGGGTGCCCCGCACGGAGGTCTGCGACTGCGCCAAGAGCTCGACCTCCGACCCGTTGGTAAGGCAGAGTCGTCGCTCGGTGATACGGCCCCGGACCATCGAGGCGAGGTCCGGGTGCCGGTCGGGGTCGAACAGTCGCCTGAGGTGCGCGTACATGCGCCTGGACTGATCCAGCGAGCCCCCGAGCACGCGGACGTGCACGCCGCCGAGGAAGATCAGGTCGAGGGCGGTCGCGACCGCGCCCAGGAACGTCTTGCCCCCTCCCCGGTTCGCCCAGATCACCGCATCGCAGAGGGGGCGGTCCGGCCCCTGCTCAGGCCCCAGGAACGCCCACGAGAGATACTCAAACGGGGATGCGTGCCCCTCCGTGATGGCCCGCCTGGGGATGCGCAGCCCCAGCACACGGATCAGCCAGGCGTGCAGTTCGTCGGGCGTTCCGGGCATCGGCCGGAGCGATTCCGGGACGGCGGGCTTCTTCCCGGCGCGAGGCTTCCTCCGCTTTCGTGGGCGTTCCATGCGTCTCCCCCTGCCCGGCTCGGGCGTTCGGCGTCGAACACGTACACGCGGGGGGGCGCGAGTTGGCGGCTGATGGCGCTGTGGAGCAACGGGGCCAGCGGACCGGCGGCCCGGGCCCGCGTGGCGCGGCTGGAGGCGGCCCATGCCCGGACCGACCGGCGAAGCGTGGCGCTGCCGCGAAGGCGAACGCGCGCGAGGACGGGGTCCGCGAGGGTGTGCGCGCTCAGGCCCAGGGCGCGGAGCGCCCGCGCGAGGCGCGCATCGCGCGCGGGGGTGCGGAGAGGCACCTCGCGCATCCCCGCGGCGGTGAAGAGCGGGCAGAAGGCGCCCATCCCCGCGACCGCCTCCGTGTAGCGGGTGAGCGGCCTGGCCAGATAGGCCCGGACGAGCGCCGCGCCGACGCCCAGGCCCCGATACCGAGGATCGACGATCACCCGCGACAACAGCCTCACCGCCGCGTTGAGCCTCCCGGCGCTCGCGCGGCCGGGCGAGCCGAAGGCCGGCCCGAACGCGTCTCGTCGCCACCAGCCGTTGAGCGTGGGCATGCTCACGACCAGCACGCCGGCGAGTTCACGCCCCACGCGGGCCCGCAGCACCAGCACCGGCGGGCTCGGCCTCCCGGAGCAGTAGTGGAATCTGCGCAGGGCCTCGAGGTCGGAGTGGGCGCCCGAGGAGATGCCAACGCGCGCGATGGAACCGGGCGCGTCACGCACGGTTCGCCCCGAGAGTGAGCGAGAGCCGGAGGTCCGGGCTCAGCCAGCCCGCCACGTCGTCGTGGGCTGTGGCGCACACCACGCGCACCCGGTGGCGGGCCGCCCATCGTCGCAGGCACACGCAGAGTGTTCGGGCCGTGACCCTGTCCAGTGCGCTGGCGAACTCATCGATGAGCAACAGAGGCTGGGAGGAGGGGTCCGACTGGGATTCGTGCAGCGCCAGAGCAAGGCGAAGGCGGAAGCGTTCGCCCTCCGAGAGCTCGCGGGGCGTGCGGGCGAAGAGGGCCGGCTCGCCAAGCCCCGCGCGGGCGAGGCTTGCGATGCACTCCGCGAGCGGGCCGCGCAGAAGGTCGATCACGGGCCGATCTGGTGCCGCGCCCGGTCGGTCCCACGGCGGAGCGGTCACGCGCCAGCGCAGAGTGCGGGCGTGCGCCGCGGCGGCGCGAAGCAGCGTGGACTTCCCGGAG
>QWIH01000087.1 GCA_021405315.1 Leptolyngbya sp. PLA1 | reverse complement strand
CCACGAGATGAGGTGATCGCGACCGTGTGGGGAGAGCTCGTTCCTCGCCACGAACGCTGGTAGCCATCGAGCGCCCCGCAGCGCCCGCAGGAAGAAGGCCACGCTGGCGCCCTCGGCCGCGAGGAGCAGGAGCGCGGGCATGACACGTGCAGGCACCGCGGCGCTCGCAGCGATCGACTTCACACGCTGCCTCGATTGAGTCGCCTCGTGGTGACGAGCCCGAGCGAAAGCTGTGCCCAGTATGCCGACAGCCCGAGCCGCAGGCCGGGCATCAGCAGGAGGGTCCAGAGCGGGTTCGTGAAGCCCTGCACCCACGCGACGCGCAGCACGGCGATCGAGTACACGAGCAGGCCGGCCGCGATGGCGAGCCACGGGCTGGGCGCTTCGACGGCGGCACCTCGAAGGCCGTGCCGCCTGCTCCTCCGGCGAGGGTGCCCGAACGAAGCGCGAGAAGCGACCAAGTGGGTCCGGTCGCCTTCGTTCGCTACTTGCCGGCGTCCGGGCACTGGTAGTCGAAACCGTTCAGCTGGGTCGTCCAGCTGTCATCGACGCAAGTTGCAATCCAGAACTCGCCGGCGGGGCACACCAGGTACTTGCATGGGACGGACCCGGAGGGCGCGCAGCAGGGTGCTCCGTCCGCGGGGAGATCCGGCGGACAGTCGCACGACGCCGCCTCCTCGGCCGGTGAGTCCTCCGCGCCCGCATCGCTCTCCGGCGGAAGGTCGAGCGTGACGTCCGGGGGAGCGGCCCCGTCGCCACCCGTGGCCGAATCGCCTTGCGCTCCCGAGTCGCCGGGAGCGTCCGACATCGTGCTGCCGCCACAGGCACTGGCCAGCGCGGACGCAGTCGCGAGCGAATGGAGTAGCTGTCGAACGCGCATGCTCCTCAAAAGTCGGCCCAGCGGCCCGAGTGATAGAAGGACTTCCACGGGTGCCACTGGGTCCCGCAATCACATGATGGGGTCTTGCAGGGGCCGGCCTCCCAGGTCGTGTAGTAGACGTTGCCCTTGTCGTCCGTGACGAGCACCACCGGGATCACCGTGCTCTGAGGATCGTCCTGCCAGCGACTGATGGTGACCGAGACGATCCGCGGCGGCAGCGGGTTGGCGCAGTTCTGGTCCGGAGTGTACGCCTTCGGGCTGTAGTTGAGCCAACCGAACCAGGAATTGCCGCTGGTCGAGGTCTGCCCTCGCCACCAGAGCCCGCCGTTTGCATCAACGGCGATGACGAAGACTCGGTTGTCCGAGAGCCAGCCCGCGTCGATGTCCACCATGGTCGCGGGGGCAGCGAAGTCCGAGGGAGTCGAGACCGGAAACGGCTCGGCCATCCACTTGACCGTCCCAGTAGAGGTGACCAGAAACGCCTGTTGGACCAGATCGCCGGCCCGGCGAATGGCGCTGACCTTGGTGTACGCATCGGGCACCCAGCCAGAGATCAAGAGCTGCCAATCGAGCCAGCGGCTGTAGGCTGCCGTTCCGCTCCGGCGCCTCCGCCACGCCCAGCCTCCCGCGACGTTGTCCACGGCGTACAGATGTGCCACCCCAGATCCGTCGTAGGCCGCGTCGATGTCTCTCACGACATGGCCCGACGGCACCACGAAGCTCGCCCAGGAAGTCCAGTTGCCCGCGAGGTCGACGTAACGAAAGGACATGGCGCCGCTCGTGTTCGTGACCATGACTTGCGGCTTCCCGTTGGTGAGGTACATGGCCGCGATGCGGTCCACGTTCGCCACCGCGCCGAAGTCGGACCACGCCTGCCAGCCAGCGGTCAGGCTCGCGGACTTCCGCGACCGTGTGCGGACGCGGCCCGAGTCACTGTCGGTCGCCCAGACCTGGGTTCGATTGGAGCCGCTCTCGTGCCGAGTGAGCGCCACGTTCGCCGCGAAGCGCGGGACGTTGGCGAAGCGGTTCACGCTGGGCGCGATCCCGTCGTAACCGCCCGGCGGGTTGCACGCGCCGACCGTGATGCCCATGCCGTGTTCGACCCCCAGGAGCACGGGCGTGCCGAGGTCCGCGAGCAGCGGGGAGCCGGACGCCCCGCCCGTAGTCGAGCAACTGGTGCGGACGAGGTCGTCTGTGCTCCCGTTGTCGTTGGTCGAGTCGACGACGCAGCTCGGATCGACCAGGCCGTAGTTCCACCAACGGTGGTTGTCGGTGGCCGGATCGAAATCGCAAGGGCAGGAGCCGCCTCCTGCGCACCCGGCGACGAGCTCGTCGCCATACGGCGGACAGCGAACGTCCGGCCCGAGCGCAAAGGGATCGCGATCGTACCCGCCACGATAGACCGACCACCCTTGGTAGGCAGTCATGGGGAGGGCTGGAATGCTCGGGAAGTCCACGACAGGTGGACACCACTGCTGCGTGAATGTGTCGTTCCACGCGCAGTCGAGCCTCATGATCGAC
>QWIH01000061.1 GCA_021405315.1 Leptolyngbya sp. PLA1 | reverse complement strand
TTTGGCAGGGCGTGCTGGCGTGCGGGGGTTCACCGGCGATCTCCTCGCAACTGGGACAGCCGCAGCCGGGGACGCGCCGACACCTTGTGGTCCGTGCCGAAGAGCACGGCGCCCTGCATGGATGCCGCGACCGCCGCGCCGACCAGACAGTCGAGCCAGTGGTTGTCGAGCCCCTCGACGCGGAGTTTCCACTCGTCCACGGTGCGGCCGCGACCTTCTGTCTTCACGCGGTACTCGCTGGTCAGGTGCTCGGACAGCAGCCGGTGCGGCTCGGGTTTGCTGCCGAACAGCGACAAACACCCGGGGTCACCCATCGGCACCGCAAGCCGCGCGTGTGCGAACGATTTCCAGTAGTTCGTGTCGAACACGACGTGCCGGACGGAGCGCTTGCCCGTGATTACGGGGATGCGCCAGTTGAGCCCGACGCGATCGCCCCGCTTGCGCTTGTAGTCGCTGAAGGGAATGCTTGATGCGCCCACGTACCGGCCGTGGCTGGGCATGAGCACGCCCGCGTGGGGGCTCTGGCGGCAGAACTGGTACACCACGTCGGTGGACGATCCCCAGTTGGCGTCGATCAGGCAGCGGTCGATGCGCACCATCGCGCCATCGTCTCGCCGCCACTCGCGTGCCAGATGCGAGGCCACCAGGCGCTCCAGCCCGGCGTAGATCGCCCCTTCGACGCCGGCGCGGGGGGCCGCCGTCGCGAGCGTCCGCCGCAGGTCACGGAGCGTGAAGTATCCGCCCGGTGCCTTTTGATCCGGCTCCGTTCCGTAGTCGATCACGTACCCCGTGAAGTCGTCTTCCCACGCGGCGACGAGGTAGAACAGCGCCTTGCCCTGCACATCCACGAACATCGTCAGCCGTGTGCAGCCGATCGGCACCTCGGCGCGGGCCTGGCCATTGACCTTCGCCGCGATCTGATCGGCACTCAGCAGGTCGTCGGCGGCCTGGATCTCCGGGAGTGGCTCATTCTGGTACTCCGCGAAGAACGCTGCCTCGTCCTGCAGCCTCAGGTTCATCGCGTGCTGGACCGCCGACAGTTCGTCGTGGTTGAACCGTTCGGGCCAGGCGATGACCGCGCCCTCGTCCATCGCGGTCCGGTGCTGGCCGTAGAACTCTGTCGCGGCTTTGATGCCGCGGTCGTTCCGCAGCCCGTCGGCGCGCAGTTCCTCGTACCGCTGCCAAAGCGCGTCACGCACTGGAAAGGCGTACATCATCTTCGTCCGCTCGCCCTGCCACTGCGGGTGCTTGTCGCGGTCGAGAATGCGGTCGGCCAGGTCGTCGGGGCGAACCACCGTCAGTGTCATGAGGCCCGCGATCTTCTTCCCAGGGCCCGCGAGGCCGAGTATCGCTCCGGCCAGGATGCGCTCGCGGTTGGCGCATTGCGAGGGTGAGCGGGCGCTCTCGTCGGTCTGCGGGTCGTCGATCAGCACGAGGGACGGCCGCGCCGAGGTGCCGTCGGCCCGCTTGTGCTTCATGCCGCGGATGCGGCCGGTGATCCCCGCGACGCGGATGATGGCGCCGGCGGCTGCCGAGCCGGAAATCGTCGGCAGCACGATCTCCCTGGCAGTCCACCCGATGTGCGTCTGCTTGCCCTGGTAGAGCTGCCCCGAGGCCCTCTGGTGGATGCCCTCGAGCGAGCGGATCGGGTGGCAGACCTCTGGGAAGTCGCCGGCGAGAAGCTCGCTGTTCTCCAGTTCCGCCTTGATCGACTCGAGCATCCCGGCGGCGTGTTCCTCATCCGATCCGATCAGCGCCACGAAGTCGCGGTGGCCATAAAGCATTGCCCAGAGACAGGCGACCTCGCACAGCGAGGTCTTGCCCGAGCCGCGCGGCATGGCCATCGCAAACAGGCCGCCCTCGAGAACGGCCTGCTCGATCTTGGCGATGACCTTGAGGTGGTCGTCCGACCACTTGAGGTGGAACGTCTGCAGGAAGTACGTCTCGCAGAAGAACCGGAAGTCCCGGGCCGCCCGCTCCCGTCGTGCCGGATCGACCACGGGTGGCAGGTCGCCGATGTCGCGCCCCGAGAGCGAGAGCATGGCGTTGCGCTGCCGCGCCCGTTCCTTCATCGCCTCGTAGCCGGTGAGCCCCTCGGGCTGGCGGGCTGCTTCGGCGAGGGCCTCGTGCCGCGTCGTTACCAGCCAGGCGACGTACCGGAACAAGTCAACCTTGCCACCATCCCCGTCCGCCGCGACGCGGAACCCTGCGCGCGTGCGGTGCCTGTGGAGCTGACGCTCGCTGACGACCTCGCCCAGCGGCGTGCTGTTGAGCAGCCGCGCGAGTTCGCCGGGCTTGAGTTTGCGCGGGTCAATCGCCACCGCCACCCCCCGAGGTCATCTCCTTCACGAGCCACGCGGCGTAGTGCACGAGGTTGAGTGTTCCGTCGCTGTTCACCGGCGCGCCCGCGGCGATGTCGGCGCGGAGCATGGCGTCGCTCACGGGCTTGCCGCCCAAGCGCGTGAGCACGCGGGCGGCGTCCGCCACGGGGAGCGCCGCGGGGTTCAGCCGGGACATCCCCTGCCCGGCGGCATTGGCGGCGTGGGGGGCGGGACTAGGCGCGTGTTCGGGAGTCATCGCGGACCTCCCGCTCGAACTTGCCCACATGTCCCGCCGAGTTGCCCACATGCCGCGGAATGACGGCGAAGCCGCTCGGATTCGCCTTGCCTGTTCGCGGATGTCATGGCTTCATGTGTCACAACGCGGGGCGGAACCCCGCGACGGAGACCACGAAGATGAACACGACAACGAAGAACACGATCGAGATCGCCACCGCTTTGGGACGCCGCGGGTTCGCGGTTGCCAGCATCGAGGTCCGCACGCCCGACGGCCGGACCTGGTCGGTCGACGCCGCGAGCGCCGGCGGCTTCCGCCTGTTCGAGATCGACCCCGACGGCCGCCGCGGTCCCGACGAGCACGACGCCGTCGACGGCGATACCTGGTTCGCCAGCGACCTGGTGGACTACCTCGACGCGGTGGGCCGACCCAAGACGCCCCCGCCCAACCGCACAACCCGCCCGACCGCCTGAAGCCCGCGAAATGCGGGCTTCGTTGTTTACCGGAGTCACTACGCACCGCAAGCCCCCCACACGACGAGAGGTACCAGTATGAAGAACCGCACGAACAAGACCGCCAAGCCCGCCCCCGCGCAACCCACCGCCGTCGAGATGTACTCGGCGCGGCGGAACGACATCGCCCGCCTTCTCGACGTGCTGCAGATGGAACTGGACAAGCACGACGAGCGGGCCAAGGCCGACCCGACCAACTGGGGCATCACCGGCAACCTCGGCAAGGTCCGCAGCGACCTGATGGACACCGTCGCCTTCCTCAGCGGCATGGACCGCGAGGACGTCGAGCGCTTCCTCGCAGAGTAACCACCCCGTACCCACGCCCCCCCACGAAGGAACACGCCCATGAACATCAAGACGATCATGATCGAAGGCCACGAAAAGGACGTCACGATCAGCCGCACCGAGCGCGGCGCGGAAGTGACGATCGAGCAGAACACGCGCCACGCGGGCAGGCAGGACATCTGCATCGCCCACATCGCCCGCGACGAGGACCGCGACGCCCGCTACGCCAAGGCGGTCGAGGTCGCCAAGGTCGTCTACGGGACCGACCGCCGCGGCCGCGCCGCCGCCACCAACTCGATGGTCCACGACGTTCTCAACGAGATGGAGCGCGTCGCGGGGTGCTGACCCGCCCCACGCGACGGCGCGGGGAACCGCGCCGGACGCGATTCCCCGCCGCAACGTGCGGCGGGATTCCGCACCCGTAGTTGGGAGATTCGCATGAGTACGAAGACGAAGAAGGCACCGAAGACCCGCATGTCCAAGAGCGCCGCCCGCGCCGAGGGGGCGGCGAAGACCGACCGGCTCCGCAAGGCCGCGCTCGCCGAGATCAAGGACCGCCTGGACGGCAAGACGCCCGCCAAGAGCGGCAAAGCGCCCAAGGCCGAGAAGGCGCCCACGGCCCCCAACGAGCAGAAGCCCAAGCGCGTCAGCGCCCTCGACGCCGCGGCGCAGGTGCTGGCCGCCAGCGAGGTCCCCATGCGGGCCAAGGAGATGATCGCCAAGATGGAGGCGAAGGGCCTGTGGAAGAGCCCCGGCGGGAAGACCCCCGAGGCCACGCTCTACGCCGCCATCATCCGCGAGATCGCCGCCAAGGGCGACAAGGCCCGCTTCAAGAAGCACGAGAAGGGCGTCTTTGTCGCAGGAAAGGGAGCCTGACCCATGCAGGCCACCCGCGCCCAACTCGAAGTCCTGCTCGACGCGGCCGAGCGCCTGCTCAACGCACGCGAGGTCCAGATGCTGACCACCGAGGAGTGGGACGCGCTGGAGCACGCGGTCGCGGCCTGCAACGAGCCGCCCGCGAACGAGCGCGCGGAGACCTTCGCGGTCGACGCGACCCGGGCGTTGGTCCGGAGCGTCGTCCCGATGAAGGGCGAGCCGTACCAGCACCGGTGCCCGGAGGACGCCTTCGAGGCGGTCGCCCATGCGGTGGCCGAGGCCACGAGCCCGTTCAACCTCGAAGACCTCCGGCACGCCGCCAACATCCCCTGGACGCAGGCGGCCGTCGCCTTCGCCTTCCTCAAGGAGCGGAGCGTGGTCGTTCCCGCGGGCGGGCGCAACCACGCCGCCGCGGGAACGACGCCCTACGAGGATGCGATGGTCGAGTTCCACGCCCTCCGGGAGAAGGGCCCCAGCGCCTGACCGCATCGGTGCCCCCTCCCTCACGCCTCGGCCTTCGCCGGGGCTTTCTCTTCGGCCACAGAGTTTGACCGCGCGGCGGAGAGCCGTTCCGCCCTGCGGCCCGTGAACTTCTCCCAGCGCTGCACGATGACATCGCAGTAGAGCGCGTCGAGTTCCATGAGGAACGCCCGCCGCCCGGTCATCTCCGCGCCGATGAGTGTGGAGCCGGAGCCGCCGAACAGGTCAAGCACGTTCTCCCCTGGCCGCGACGAGAACTCGATCGCGCGTCGCGCGAGCTCGACGGGCTTCTCGGTGAGGTGGACCATGCTCTGCGGGTTCACCTTCTTGATCGACCACGTGTCCGGCACGTTCGCGGGGCCGAAGAAGCGGTGGGCCGCCCCTTCCTTCCAGCCGTAGAAGCACCACTCGTGGTTGCCCATGAAGTCCTTGCGGGTCAGGACCGGGTGTTCCTTGATCCAGATGATCGCCTGCGCGAAGTAGAGCTCGCAGCGTTTGAGCACGGGTGGGTAGTTCCCGCAGTTGGCGTATCCGCCCCAGATGTAGAACGTGCCGCCGGGGATCAGCACGCGGGTGATGTTCCCGAACCACGCCGCGAGCAGCCGGTCGAACTCGTCGTCGGACACGAAGTCGTTGGCCAGGGGGCGGTCCTTCGCGCGGAGCTTCTTGTGCGTGGCGCGGCTCTTCTCCGGGTAACGGTTGAGGTCGGCGCTCTGCTGGTCGTGCTGGTCGGCCTTGCCGGGCAACGCGAACGAACTCAGGCCGGCGACGATCGCGTTGTTCGAACGCGGCTCGACCTTCACGTTGTACGGCGGGTCCGTGTTCACGAGGTGGATGGGCTGGCCGTCGAGGAGCCGGTCGAGGTCCGCGGGTTTGCTGCTGTCTCCGCACATGAGGCGGTGATTGCCAAGCACCCAAATGTCGCCGGGCAACGTCGTTGCCGCGTCCGGGGGCGCCGGCACATCGTCGGGATCCGTGAGCCCGTCGTTTCCGGCCGGCGCCATGATCGCCGCGAGGTCCTCGGCGCTGAACCCGAGCACGGCGAGGTCGAAGTCCATGCCCTTGAGGTCGGCGAGCTCGATGGGCAGGAGCTCCATGTCCCACGCCGTGAGCGACGCGACCTTGTTGTCGGCGATGCGCAGCGCCTTGACCTGGTCGGGCGTCAGGTCGGATGCGCGGATCGTCGGCACTTCTTTCAGCCCGAGCTTCCTCGCCGCCCGGAGACGGGTGTGGCCGGCGATGATGATGCCGTCGCCGTCGATGAGGATCGGGATCTTGAAGCCGAAGGCCTCGATCGACTTGGCCACCGCATCGATGGCGGCGTCGTTGATGGTGCGGGGGTTGCGGTCGTATTCCTTGACCGCGTCGATGGGGAGTATCTCGATGTTCACGGCGATCTCCGTCGTTAGCCGCGGCGCGACATCGCGCCGGGCGGGTGGCGTGGTGGTGGCCCGCCGCCACGCGGCGGGTCCGGGGATCGCTGGCTCGATGGATCGCTCGGGCTAACGGGCCCGTCCGCGGGCGGCACAGCGCCCCGAATCCCGCCCGCTACGGCGCGCGCCCGTTGGCCACGGGTCCGCCCACGTTGGCCCACGTCGCGTACCTGGCGGGACGGCGTACCAACCCCGCCACGGGGGCTCCCCGCGCCCGGACGCGAAACAAACTCTGTCGCCAAGCGCGGCTGTTCCCGCGGGCGTCTCTTCGCGTCCTGGCCCGGGAAGTACCTACCGACCCCCGACCCCCTCGCCGTAAGGCTTCCGGCTGTAAGGCTCCCACCCGGGATTGCCACCCTGACCATCAATGAAGTTGGGCGGGCGGGAACGTGGCGGGGTGCGGAGGTGGGTTTCGCACGGGGAATACGCGGGGAGATGAGTGAAGAGAAAGATGATTGCTTGTTTGCATACCTCCCCGATGCCTCCCCGCGCTTAGAGAGAAACGGAGCAGACCTGCAAAGATGCAGCGAAGCCATCGAAGGGCGTTCAGGCTCGGGATACATAGCGGGTTGCGCTCCTTCCCTTGGTTGCAACTCGAACTTCATTGATTTGCCCCGTGGCAATCAGGTTGTCGATCACCTCCTGCCGCTCGCGGACGCTCAGCCACCGCGTCTTCCAGAGCAGTTGGGTGTGGCTGATCCCCTGCGTCCCGCCGTGCTCGTCGATGATCCGGAGCACGCGCTTCTGGCGGGCGTCGAACTGCCCGTCAGCGATCCGGACATGCGCCTCGAAGAGCAGGCGTCGGGTGACGTAGCTCGACATCTCGCACGCCCAGATCGCGGCGGCCTCGTCGATCACGGGTTTCTGCGGGTTGGCGGAGCAGGCGTAGATCAGGGCGAGGCGGCAGGCCTTCTCTTCGGCGCGCGACCAAACCGCCGCAATCCCCTCGCCCTTGGCTTCCATCTCCGCGTCGGCGTGGTCGGCGAGCGCATCGAACCGCGCGGCGGCCTCGGGCGTCGCCGTCACCACCAGCGGTTCCGGGTGCTCCTTGCGGAGGTTGCCACCGGGCGAGTACTCCGACCACCACCGGACGCGGTCGACCACGGACGCGGGCGGGGGAACGCGGGCGCGACGCTGCCGCCTCGGGCGCTCCGGGCTCTCGAACACCAGCAGACGTCCGATGAACCCGTCGCTGAGGCTCTCCGACGTGAGCGACTCCCAGAAGCTATCGGGGACGGTCGTGCCATAGAGCACGACACACGGCTGGTCGACCGCCTTGTTGCGTTTGGCATCCGCGTAGGCCTTGCCCCGGACGAACGTGTCGGCGGAGCTGTAGAACTTCATGAACGCGGTCAGTACGTTGAACAGGTGCGGGGCCTTCTTGGGGTCGCCGATGGTGCGGAGGAAGCGGCCGAACTCGTCGAGCTGGAACAGGATCGCCGGCTGAGCCTCGACAGCCGTGAACAGTCCCGCGTCGCTGGCGAGATCCTCGTTCCCCTCTAGGTCGTCGGCGCCGGCGGCGAAGAGGATGTCACGGGTGAGCTTGCGCGCGTGATCTTTTCCTGCGCCGCTCTTGGCCAGGCCGACGCAGTAGACGTTGGTGCGGTTGCCGCGCTCGTCGCAGACCTTGCGGCCGGCGAGCACGGCCTGCAGGGCGATCGCGCCCGCGAGCGCCAACTGGGGCTGCGGCCGCGGCGCGTACGCGACGTTGTGCGCCACGACCTCGCCGATGAGTCCAGGTACGGAGAGCAGGTGCGGCGGAAATGGCCCGGGGTCGTCCGGACGCTCTACCTTCTCTGCGTCCCCATCATGGTGCTCGGCCGAGAACGCCGACAGGTCGACATCCGTCGCTTCCGGCGGCTGATCTCCGAAGCCCTGCGCCCGCAACGCCGACGCCGCGGCGGCGAAGTCACCTGCGTGCTCGAGCATGGCGTAGACCGCGAAGGGCGCGTACGCCTGGTTAGGCTCGAAGGGCGCCGCATTGCTGGAGAAGACGTAGAACACCCCTCCCTTGAGCGTCGCGCTGGTGCCGTGCTGCTTGCCTGGCCGTCGCCAGTGCTCGTTGTCGCCCGACTTGACCATCTTCCAGCCGTGCCGGCGCAGGATCTCCCGGGCGTCGCCCCGAACGTTGAACTCGTCACCCGGCCGGACCCGCGGGCCGCAGGGCGCGGGCTGCTCGCCGACGACGGAGGGCGCGGCATCGCCGAGCCGCCAGGCGCACCCGAGCAGAACTTCGCGCTCCTCAGCTGTGACGACGGGCGTGCTTGCCAGGTTGCCGGCGATCGTCTCGTAGCCAAGCGACGGCGCGCACAGAAACATGCCGCCCTCGCCGCGGGTCTCGATGAGGGTCACGACCACGAACCAGCCGCCACCGGCGTCTTGGCGCGGCGTGAGGGTCTTGCCCGCGATCTGGATCGGCGCGCTCCCTTCGACATCCACTCGACGCTGGGCCAGCTTGGTGTTGCCGCACACCGCCGCTTCGCACCGGTACACCACGTGGCGACCCCCGGACGGGGTGGTTTCGACGTACAGGCGGTCAGTCAGGCCCGGCTCGATCTCCTCGACCGCGGCGCGCCAGGCGTTGAACGCCTCGCCCCCGTTGTCGAAGTCGATCATCTCCAGGTTGCCCGACACCGAACCGCACACGATGCAGATCGCGTCCGGACCAATCTCAATCCACGCGGCCAGTTCGGCGGGGGTGGGGAGGCGTTTCTGGAATCCCGACCAGCGCGGCAGCGCGACACGCTTTTCGTCGCCCCGACGCAGAGCGGGAAGCACGCACAGCCCGGCGCTCAGGTACGCCGTAGCCGCGGGACCGAGTTGGAGTTCGGCGGTGGCGCTCAGAACGGGATCTCCTCATCCGGGATGCCGTACGTCATGCCCACCGGCTCGGCAGGCACCTCGGGCAGCCCTTCCTCGCTATCCAGCCGCGACGGCTTGTCGCCGAGCCGGTGCGCAACGACGCGCTCGAACTGGTCGCCGGCCTTCTTCTCAACCGTGATGTGGACGGTGGGCGCGAGGGCGCCCGCCTTGGCCATCTCGACGGCTTCCTCGGTGCCGCCTGGGACGGGTTCGACCGAGCGGGTCCGCCACCACGCCTCGGCCTTGGTGCGCGCGTAGCCGGTGTGGTCGAAGCAGACCCACTCGCGGAAGTAGCGATTGAATCCGACGCGGTACTCCACCCGCATCGTCAGCGGCGCCGATGGGTCGCTCCGCTTCATGTGGACGTGGTACGTCGTCTCGCTGACGTGGTGCTCCTCGCGGGTGGCCTGTCCGGAGAGGATGCCCTCGGTGCTGGCCTGCGCCTCGTGCTTCTGCTTGCTCGGCTCCGGGAACTGGTGCCCGCACTGCGGGCAGGTCTGGTACCCGGCGGCGATCAACGCCTGGCATTGCGGACATTCCTTCGCCGGCGCCTCGCCCTCCCCGCGGTCGAACGTCTCCACCCGCACGGCGTCCACGGGCCCGTGCCGCAGGACATTGCCGCCGAAGTCGAGCACGAGGCAGTCGGCCTTACCCGGGTGCAGGCGGAAACCCCGGCCCACCATCTGGTAGTACAGCCCGGGCGACATCGTCGGCCGCACCAGCGCGACGCAGTCGATGTGCGGGGCGTCAAACCCCGTGGTGAGCACGTTCATGTTGCACAGGTACTTGAGCGCCCCAGCGCGGAAACGATCGAGGATCGCGCTGCGCACTCCCGAGGGCGTCTCGCCCGAGACGAACCCGCACTCAACTCCGTGCTTGGACCTCAGCACCTCGACGATGTGCTGTCCATGCCGGATGCCCGACGCGAACATCAGCGTGGCGTTGCGGTCCTTCGTGTGCTCAACGAGTTCGGCGCAGGCGCCCTCGACCAGGCCGTCCTTGTCCATGAGGTCCTCGACCTCGCTGGCGACGAACTCTCCGGCGCGGACGTGCAGGTCGTCGGTGGAGATTTTCTGGAGTCCCGCCTTCGTCCTCAGGGGCGACAGGAAACCCTGCACGATCAGCTCGCGGACCCCGACCTCGAAGCAAATGTGGTTGAGAATGTTCTCGGCGGCGCAGATCGGGCCGGACTTGAGCCGGTAGGGCGTGGCCGTTAGCCCGATGATGCGGACGTGAGGATTGACGACCTTGGCGTCGGCGATGAACTGGCGGTACATCCCGTCGTCCTCGGCGGGGACCATGTGCGCCTCGTCTACGATGATCAGGTCCACCGGGCCCAGGTCGCACGCCTTCTTCCAGATGCTCTGGATGCCGGCGATCGTGACGGCGTAGCCGAGGTCCTTGCGCTTAAGACCTGCCGAGTAAATGCCCATGGGCACATCGGGCGCAATCACCTGCAACTTGTCGGCGGCCTGCTCGAGGAGTTCCTTGACGTGGGCCAGGATGACTACGCGGCCGCTCCATTGAGACACCGCGTCGCGGCACATGGTGGCGATCACCGGCGTCTTACCGCCGCCCGTGGGGATCACCACGCACGGGTTGTCATCGCGTGCCCGCAGGTGCTCGTACACCGCGGCGATGGCATCGGATTGGTAGGGACGAAGCTCCATCAGGGGACTCCCACTTCGTGAACGCCGCTCTCTACAATCACCTGATGCGAGTCACCGTATTGATCCTGACGCTCGCGGCAGCCTCGCTTTCGGCGTGCCGTTCGACGCCCGACGTACTGGAGACGGGAGCGGCCATGATTCAAGTTGAGGTTCTGGGTTTCGGTGACTGTCCGAACACCCCAGAGTTTCTCCGGCGCGTGCAGATGGCGGCCACTCGTGTGGACGGCGCGCGAGTTGTGTACGTCGATCAGGAAGCACTGCCCGAGCATGACGTCCGTCGCGGATACCCAACGCCGACGGCGCTGGCGAACGGACGAGACCTGTTTGGGCTTCCTGTTCCAACGACGCCGAGCATGGGCTGCCGAATGTATGAGGGCGGACTGCCCAACGAAGACGCGATCACTGCGCGACTGCGGATAGCCACTGCTCGCTGATCTCAACCGGTCTGTGGCAATCCGCATCACGCATTGATCTCCGTGATCTCCACCAGCACCTTGCCTCCCGGCGTCACCGGGCCGCGTTCAACTTCCAGCCGATCGATCTGCGAGTCGTCGCGGTACGCGCCGCCCTTGGCGAGCGCGTCCAGCAGCGCCTTCTGCACGTTGTCGATGTCGCGCCGGCGATGATCGGGCGGGCAGACCGTGACACGCACCGCCAAGCGCCCGTTCATCCGCGCCACTCGCATCGCCGCGAGGGCGGCGCACACGTCCCTGCGGTAGCGCCGGCCCTCGCGGCTGATGATGGTTCTCGCGCCCACGCGCCGCCAGATGTGATTGACACTCGGCGGGTACGGGAGCTCGAGGAGCCGACCGGATGGAGTCAGCGTTTCCAGGGCGGCGTGCTCCCCGGGCCCGCGCCCGCGGCGGGACGCGGGGCCGTCCCCGCCGCGCCGTTGCCGCCCTTCTTGGCGTAGCCCTTGATGACGTTGGTGAACTCGCCGTTGTCGTCGCGCTTCTTCAGCCCGACATTGATTTCCAGCGGCACGTTGTGCAGTTCGACCGAGTCGCGCGGCTGCATCACCCCGACGGCACGGCAGACCGCGGAGAGTTCGCCGCGGGCGATCTTGACCGTCATCTCGCTCTTGTTCTCGAGGTTGAGGCGGGCCCACACCAGGCGGCCCTTGTGCTCGCCCTCGATGATCTGGAACGTGAGCTGCAGGTACTTGCCCCCGCCGGCCTTCGTCGGCTTGAGCTCGGACTCCGAGACGACCGCGATGTACTTGCCCGCGGGGAGCGGGTCGAGAGCGACGGACGGATCGACCTGGTTGGCATCGAAGTTGTTCAGGCTTGCCATTGAGCGGACTCCTTATGAGCGAATGGGTGGTGCGGTGATGGGGATCGGGTTCAGCGACCGGCCGACTGGCGCTCCAGCCCCTGCTGGATCGCGTCCGACAGGTCCTTCCACGACAGGCCCACTTTCGACGGCAGGCCGTAGCGGTTCTTGGCGGTGACGTTGCTGGTGCCCTCGGTCGTGAGCACGCGCTCGCCCGTGGTCTCGCGCGAGGCGTAGAGCACGGCGTCGGCCCACTCGACGAACGTCGGGGCGATCCACTGCGGGATGTCGGGCGCGGCGAGCCGCACGTCGTACCCCTCGGGCGTAGTGATCTTGGTGTTGGCCGCGTGCGCCAGCAGGATCACGGCGATGCCCCGGTCGGTGATCGCGTTGAGCAGTGGGAGCAGGTCGCGGCTGACGATGTTGTTGACGATCTCGCGGGCCTTGAAGTAGCCGCCGTGGGCCGAAGAGAGCGTGTTCGTGACCTCGCCCTTGCTCTTCTTGTCCAGGTCCATCACGACGTACTCGACGATGCGCTGCACGAGCCAGTCGAGGGTGTCGATCGCCACGGCCCCGAGCCCCTCGGGTGGCTGCGCCTCGATTTCCGCGAGCCAGGCCTGCACCTCGGGCCAGCTCTTGAGGAACGGGGTCCGCGTGAGCCCGGGCACCGCGCCGGCGCCGTTCTCGCAGTCGAGCAGTAGCGCCCCCGCGCTGG
Organism: Leptolyngbya sp. PLA1; assembly: GCA_021405315.1. Lineage (GTDB taxonomy): Bacteria > Planctomycetota > Phycisphaerae > Phycisphaerales > UBA1924 > RI-211. The sequence goes on along the minus strand of QWIH01000061.1, from coordinate 287 downwards.
CGGCGAACGTGGTCTTGCCGACGCCCGGGGTGCCGTAGACGAGGATCTTGGGCGGCGAGGGCGTCGTGGTCGTGATCACCGAATCGAGCAAGGGCATGGTGGCTCCGTTCTTGGGGTGATGGGGATCGAGGTTCTCGGCACACAGGTCGCGGGTGAAGTCGCCCTGCCCCAACCGGACGAGCGGCAGGCTCTCGTCGGCGGGGCCTGGCGATTCCGTGCGCGGGCTGCGGGCAGGGGGCACGCCAATACCCCTCTGCCCGCGCCCGCCACTTGTCGCGCGCTAGTTG